>NZ_JAGPYD010000015.1:0-238142 GCF_018070255.1 Streptomyces sp. RK62
GCAGATGCTGGAGACGGGGTATCAACATATCTGGCGTTGACTTTTGGCACGCTGTTGAGTTCTCAAGGAACGGACGCTTCCTTTGTACTCACCCTCTCGGGCTTTCCTCCGGGCGCTTCCCTTCGGTGTTCCAAACTCTATCAGTGTTTTTCCGTCTCTCTGACCACCGATCCGCAGGCATGCAGAAAGGGATCCGAGAAGTGGATCTGACATCGTTTGGTTGCTGCCGGGTCGCGACGCACGCTGGCGTCGGTCACCCCCTGGCAGGGGTACGACTGTACACGCGGCCGACGAGCGGGGGCAAATCGGATTGCTGTATGGTCTAGACCACTCTGAGGTGCTCACGCAGAATCGGCACTTCATGTGACATACCCTGCTCAACAGTGTCGTCCCGCACAGGCTGAGACGGCCCTACGGATCTCCACCCCTGGGAGGCTCCCATGACCACCGTGACGTCCCCGCTCGCCGGACGCGCCGTAGGACTGGCGTCCGTACCGGATCCGGTCTTCTCCGGAGCCATGGTCGGCCCGGGTACCGCGATCGACCCCGTCCGTGAGCCCTCCGAGGCCGTGTCTCCGGTGGACGGAGTCATCGTCTCTCTTCATCCGCACGCGTTCGTCGTCGTCGACGACCAGGGTCATGGCGTTCTCACCCACCTCGGCATCGACACCGTGCAGCTGAACGGCGAGGGTTTTGAGCTGCTGGTGAGCAAGGGCGACACCGTGACGCGCGGCCAGGCCGTCGTGCGCTGGGACCCGTCTGCGGTCGAGGCCGCCGGCAAGTCCCCCGTGTGTCCGGTCGTGGCGCTCGAGGCCACGACCGAGGCCCTCTCGGACCTCCGCGAGAGCGGCGAGGTGAAGGCCGGCGACAGTCTCTTCACCTGGCAGTGACTTCTGTGCCGTCGTAGGGCGGCGCACAGGTAGCGATGACAACCACCGCGGCGGCGGGGCCCGCCGCGCCAACGGAGACGGGTGAGATGGAGACAACGCTGCGAGGCGTCGGCGTGAGCCATGGTGTGGCGATCGGCGAGGTACGGCACATGGGTACGGCGGTCCTGGAGCCGCCGGCCAAGCAGATCCCGGCGGAGGACGCGGAGCGCGAGCAGGGGCGCGCTCGTAAGGCCGTGGAGGCGGTGGCCGCCGACCTCATGGCGCGCGGCAACCTGGCGGGCGGAGAAGCGCAGGCGGTCCTCGAGGCGCAGGCCATGATGGCCCAGGACCCCGAGCTCATGGCCGACGTTGATCGCCGTATCGCCGTCGGCAGCACGGCCGAGCGTGCCGTGTACGACGCGTTCGCCGCCTATCGCGAGTTGCTGGCCGGTGCCGGTGAGTACCTGGCCGGGCGCGTGGCCGACCTCGACGACGTGCGGAATCGTATCGTCGCCCGGCTGCTGGGCGTCCCGATGCCCGGTGTCCCGGACAGCGACGAGCCGTATGTGCTGGTGGCCCGTGATCTGGCTCCGGCCGACACGGCGCTGCTGGACCCGACGCTCGTGCTCGGGTTCGTGACCGAGGAGGGCGGGCCGACCAGCCACAGCGCGATCCTGGCGCGAGCGCTCGGTGTGCCGGCCGTGGTCGCGCTCCCGGGTGCCGGTGAGTTCGCCGAGGGCACGGTCGTCGCGGTGGACGGCAGCACCGGTGACGTCTTCGTGAACCCGAGTGCGGAGAAGCGTGCCGAGCTGGAGGCCGCTGCCGCCGAGCGCAAGGCCGCTCTCAGCGCCTCGACCGGGCCGGGTGCGACGGCAGACGGGCACAAGGTGCCGCTGCTGGCCAACGTCGGCGGGCCGGCCGATGTGCCGGCGGCCGTCGGGGCCGGGGCCGAGGGTGTGGGTCTGTTCCGCACCGAGTTCCTTTTCCTCGACGACAGCAAGCAGGCGCCGTCCGAGGAGAAGCAGATCGCGGCCTATCGCCAGGTGCTGGAGGCCTTCCCCGAGGGACGCGTCGTCGTGCGTGTCCTGGACGCGGGTGCGGACAAACCGCTGGACTTCCTGACGCCTGCCGACGAGCCGAACCCAGCGCTGGGCGTGCGCGGGCTGCGGGCGCTGCTGGACCACCCGGAGGTGTTGCGGACGCAGCTGACGGCGCTGGCCAAGGCTGCCGAGGGGCTGCCGGTCTACCTAGAGGTCATGGCCCCGATGGTGGCCGACCGCGCCGACGCCAAGGCGTTCGCGGACGCCTGCCGTGAGGCTGGGCTGCGGGCCAAGTTCGGCGCGATGGTCGAGATCCCGTCGGCCGCGCTGCGGGCCCGGTCCATCCTGCAGGAGGTCGAGTTCCTGTCGCTGGGGACGAACGATCTGGCGCAGTACACGTTCGCCGCGGACCGTCAGGTGGGTGCGGTGTCCCGTCTGCAGGATCCGTGGCAGCCCGCGCTGCTCGACCTGGTCGCGCTGTCCGCCGAGGCGGCGAAGGCCGAGGGCAAGAGCTGTGGTGTGTGCGGTGAGGCCGCGTCGGACCCGCTGCTGGCGTGTGTGCTGACCGGTCTGGGGGTCACCTCCCTGTCCATGGGATCGGCGTCGATCCCGTACGTCCGGGCGACGCTGGCGAAGTACACGCTGGCCCAGTGCGAGCGTGCGGCGGCTGCGGCGCGTGCGGCGGACAGCGCCGAGGAGGCGCGGAACGCCGCTCAGGCGGTGCTGTCGGGCGAGTGAGCCGGACACGTTCGGCGCTTCGACGGGGCGCTCCACCTGCGGGTGGGGCGCCCCGTTCGCGTCAGTGGTGGTGTGCCGGTGGCGTCCCGCCGTCTCCGAGGTCCGGCGGTACGCAGTAGTCGACTCCGGATTCCGGGGAGACCAGGTCGCCGGACTCCACGTCGGTGCAGTAGGCGTCGAAGACCTCGCCGGCGGTGAGGGGCACGAGGCCGGAGCCCTGGTTTCCGCGCAGCCGCCAGCCGTAGATGCGGTCGGTGGTTCCCGGGGTGCTGGTGCGCATGACGAGGCCGCCAGGGCCGCCGGTGGCCAGGCCGAGGGCGAGGACGGTGGTGAACTCCAGCAGTTCGGCCTCGTCGAGCTGCTGGGTGCCGTCGGGGTCCTGGTCGGCGTGCAGGACGGCGAGGAGGGTTTCCGGGGTGCCCGTGACGCTGCACACGAGGTGGCGGTTGCCGGGTGGCGCGGTGTCGAGGATGCGGGTGATGAGGGCCGAGGCGCGGTTGAAGGCCGCGCGGCCGATGTCCTCGCCGCAGGTGACGCAGGGGCCGAGGCGAGCCAGGAGTGTCGCGGCGTACTCCCAGGTGGCCTGTCGGACGGCTTCGTCGACGAGGGCCGGGACCAGTTCGGTGAGGGGGCGGCCGTCGTAGGGGACGGTGGGGCCCGTGGTCGCGAGTTCGGCGGTGAAGCGGGTGCGGCTGGCCGGGGTGTCGGGTTCGAGGCCGGTGCCGGCGCAGAAGACGGCGTAGTCCTCCGGGTCGAAGAGGGCGATGGTGGTGTGGGTGCCCTGGGCCGCGCGGCTTCGGAGCAGCGCTTCGACCTGTTCGAGATAGGTCGTGTGGTCGTCGAAGGTGAAGCTGCGGTACCGCCGCATGGCGCGGAAGTCGTGTTCGTCGGTGAGCAGGCCGATCGTGCCGGCGATCTCGCGGCGCAGGACGTGTCGCATCGTGCGGCGGTCGGTGTCCGTCATGGTTCCCCCTGTGAGCAACGGTCGATCAATGCTCACTCACAGTAACCAGGGCCACTGACAACCGGCCCCGGGCGGGCCGGGGCCGGGGTTGGTCAGGCGGGGTTGGTCAGGCGCGCTTGCGGGCCAGGTCCTCGTAGAAGTGGAGGAGGTCGAGGTTGTCGATGGAGCCGGGGTTGACCGCCTTGTCCAGCGGGGTGCCTTGCAGGAGGCGCTTGACCGGGACCTCGATGCGCTTGCCGGTGAGGGTGTGCGGGACGCCGGGGACCTCGATGATCTCGTCCGGGATGTGGCGCGGGGAGAGCTGTTCGCGGATGGTCTGCTTGATGCGGCCGAGGAGGGCGTCGTCGAGGACGGCTCCGGGTGCCAGGTGGACGAAGAGGGGCATCCAGTAGCCGCCGTCGGGCTGCTCGATGCCGATGACGAGGGATTCCTTGATCTCGGGGAGGCGTTCCACCGCCTCGTAGATGTCGGCGGATCCCATGCGGACGCCCTGGCGGTTGAGGGTCGAGTCGGAGCGGCCGTGGATGACGACGGAGCCGCGTGAGGTCACGGTGATCCAGTCGCCGTGGCGCCATACGCCGGGGTAGGTGTCGAAGTAGCTGTCGTGGTAGCGGGTGCCTTCCGGGTCGTTCCAGAAGTGGACCGGCATGGACGGCATGGGGTTGGTGACGACGAGTTCGCCGACCTCGTCGACGAGGGGTTTGCCGCTGGGGTCCCAGGACTGCAGGTCGGTGCCGAGGCAGGGGGCCTGGAGCTCGCCGATGTGGACGGGCAGGGTGGGGACGGCTCCGGCGAAGCAGGAGCACACGTCCGTGCCGCCGCTGACGGAGGCGATCCACAGGTCGTCGCGGACCTCGTCGTGGAGCCAGCGGAAGCCGTCGGGCGGCAGGGGCGATCCGGTGGTGGCGACACATCGCACCGTGGACAGGTCGAAGTCGCGGGACGGGTGCACGCCGGCCTTGCGGCAGGCCATGACGTAGGCGGCGGAGGTGCCGTAGAGGGTGGCTCCGGTGCGTTCGGCGATCCGCCACTGGGCGCCGGTGTCGGGGTAGCCGGGGCTTCCGTCGTAGAGGACGACCGTGGTGCCGGTGATGAGGCCGGAGACGAGGAAGTTCCACATCATCCAGCCCGTCGAGGTGTACCAGAAGAACCGGTCGCCGGGGCCGAGGTCGCAGTGCAGGCCGAGTTGCTTGAGGTGTTCGACGAGGATGCCGCCCTGGGACTGGACGATGGCCTTGGGCAGGCCGGTGGTGCCGGAGGAGTAGAGCACCCACAGGGGGTGGTCGAAGGGCACCTGCTCGAAGACGGGTTCCTGGTCGGCGGCGGTCAGGGCGGACCAGTCCAGGGCGCCCTCGGGTGCCTCGGTGCCGAGGAGCGGGATGTGCACCACCGCGCGCAGGGTGGGCAGTTCGCGGCGCAGTTCGGTGACGACGGCGCGGCGGTCGTGTTCCTTGCCGCCGTAGCGGTAGCCGTCGACGGTGAACAGGACGACCGGTTCGATCTGCTGGAAGCGGTCGAGGACGCTGCGGGCGCCGAAGTCGGGGGCGCAGGAGGTCCAGACGCCGCCGACGGCGGCCGTGGCGAGCAGGGCGACGACGGCCTGCGGGATGTTGGGCAGGTAGCCGCTGACGCGGTCGCCGGGGCGTACGCCGAGGGCGCGCAGTTCGGCGGCGAGGGAGCCGACCTGGCGGCGCAGTTCCGCCCAGGTGACGGGGCGGGGTTCGTGGGTCTCGTCGACGTGCAGGAGGGCCGGTTCGTCGGCGCGGGTCTCGGCGGCGCGCAGGGCGTGCTCGGCGTAGTTCAGGGTGGCGCTGGGGAACCACTGGGCGCCGGGCATCGAGCGGTCGCCCAGCACGCGCGTGTAGGGGCTCGTGAAGCGGACGTCGAACCACTCCGTGACGGCTTTCCAGAAGGTGTCCAGCTCGTCGACCGACCAGCGGTGCAGGGCCGCGTAGCCACCCTGGGCCGGGGCTCCGTGGTGCTCGGCGGCCCAGGCCTGGAACTTGGTGATCTGGGCGTCGGCGATGCGCTGCGGATCTGGCTGCCACAGCGGCTGGGCGTTCTCGATCGTCATGGGGTGGCTCCCGGACTCTGCGCGTCGTGTGCGTCGGCCGCGCACGGGCGGGGGTGTGCGCGTGACGCGGATGACACGGACGATGCCATGTGATCGACTTCGGCACCAGGGTGCACCGCACATAGTCCGTGTCGTGAAGATGTGGTCCGGGCACGAGTGAACGGCAGTTGAACGGCCCTCCGCGCGTGGGGTCCCCGATGGCAGGCTGAGCAGCATGAACGGTCGTGACCTGGTGCGTTCGATGAGGGCGGTAGGCGCTGTGGGGACGGCCCACGCCGTACGCACCATGAGGGCGGCATGGCGTGCCCGGCGTGCCGACGCCGCCGGGCTGCCGCCGCGGGGTCCGGAGCGCGCCCGGGTGCCGGGCACCGTGCAGGAGGTGCGGCCCGGTCCGGGGGGTGGGGTCATCCGGTTCAGCCGTTCCGAGCTGCGTGTGATCGTGGCGGTGAACGGGGCGGTCTTCTGGGGGTGGGACGGGGCTTCGCCGGAGCCGTCGTACGCGCTCGCCGGTTCTCCGGAGCCCGATGCCCGGGCGGTGCTGGAGCCGGACACGGAGGGCGGCTGGCGGGTGGTGGCCGAGCGGGTGACGGTGGTGATCTCGCGGCACGGTGCGGTGGAGGTGCAGACGCCCGGTGGGGTGCTGGTGCGCCGCGAGCTGCCGCCGCGCTGGTGGGAGCCGGTCGGGGGCGGGGTGGCGCGGTGGACGCAGCGCTCCGAGGTCGCCGCGGACGCCCGGTTCTTCGGTCTGGGCGGGCGGGCGTCCGGGCCCCGGCTGCGGAACGGCACGTACCGGCTGTGGAACACGGACCCGGGCCGTGCGTTCGGTCCTGGCGACGATCCGCTGTACATCACGATGCCGGTGCAGGTGGTGGTGGCGGACGCGGCGACGCATCTGGTGTTCCACGACACGTCCTGGGACGGCACGGTGACGCTGCGCGAGGGTGAGGAGGGCGCCGGCTCGGGGCACGACCGCCCGGGGGCCAGTGAGCTGCGGATGCAGGGCGGGCCGTTGCGCTGCTGGGTGATGGTGGGCACCCCCGCGCGCGTGCTGCTCGTATGGGCCTCGCTCACCGGTGCGCCGACGCCGCCTCCTTCATGGGCGCTGGGGCACCATCACGCGCGGTGGGGCTTCGGCGGTGCGCAGGAGGTGCGCCGGATCGTGTCGGGCTACCTGGAGCGGGGGCTTCCCCTGGACGCGGTCCATCTGGACATCGACCACTACGACGCGCACCGGGTGTTCTCGGTCGACCGCGAGGCGTACGGGAAGCTGCCGGAGCTGGCCGAGGATCTGCGCGGGGACGGCGTGCGCCTGGTGTCGATCGTGGATCCGGCCGTCAGCGCGGAGCCCGGCCATGACGTGTACGACGGCGGGATGGCAGAGGACGCGTTCGTGCGGGGCGCGGCGGGCGGTGTGGTGCGCGGGGTGGCCTGGCCGGGCGAGGTGGTGTTCCCGGACTTCACGGACGCGCGCGTACGCCGATGGTGGGGTGCTCTGTACGCGGAGCGACTGGGGCAGGGCTTCGCGGGGTTCTGGCACGACATGAACGAGCCGACGTCGTTCGCGGCCTTCGGGGAGTCGACGCTGCCCCGGTCGGCCCGGCACGCGCTGGAGGGCCGGGGCGGGGACCACCGGGAGGCGCACAACGTGTACGCGCTGAACATGGCCAGAGCAGGCTATGAAGCGCTGCGGGACCTGGCTCCGGAGCAGCGGCCCTTCGTGTTCTCGCGGTCCGGCTGGGCGGGGATGCAGCGCTACGGAGGCGCGTGGTCCGGGGACGTGGCCACGGGCTGGCCGGGGCTGCGCGCGTCGCTGTCGCTGGTCCTGGGGCTGGGGCTGTGCGGGGTGCCGTACTCGGGGCCCGATGTGGGCGGTTTCGACGGCTTCCCGTCGCCGGAGCTGTATCTGCGCTGGTTCCAGATGGCCGCCTGTCTGCCGCTGTTCCGCACCCATGCGAGTCTGCGGGCGGGACGCAGGGAGCCGTGGGAGTTCGGCCCCCAGGTGCTGGAGCACGCGCGCGAGGCGCTCGTCGAGCGGCGCCGGCTGGCGCCGTACTTCGTGACGCTGGCGCATCTGGCCGGCCGTACGGGCGCGCCCTATGTCCGTCCCCTGTGGTGGTCGGCGCCGGAGGACCGGCGGCTGCGTGACTGCGAGGACGCGTTCCTGCTGGGTGACGCTCTGCTGGTCGCGCCGGTGCTGGAGCGGGGCGTCGAACGGCGTGCGGTGCGGCTGCCCAACGGGCGTTGGTACGACACGGCGACGGAGAGGGCGTACGAGGGCCCCGGGGAGGTGCTCGTCGACGCGCCGCTGTCACGGATTCCGGTGTTGGCGCGTTCGGGCGCCGTCGTCCCCGTGCGGGGGGACGACGGCGGGCTGGAGCTGGAGGTGTGGGCTCCCGCCCCCGGGCGTACCGGGGGCGGGCTGGTGGTGCCGGACCCGGGGGACGGCTGGGCGGAGCCGGAGATCGAGCGCTATGTCACCCGCTGGGAGGGCGGGAGGCTGGTCGTCGAGCTGGAGCACGAGGACGGCATGATCGCGTCACCCCGCCCGGTGCGGGTCCGCGGGCTCGGCGGGCGCCGGGCTCAGATGTAGCGGCCCTCGAAGAACGCCTGGACGGCCAGCGTGTGCAGCGGGAACGCGAGCTCCTCGGGCCGGCGCAGGAGCTGCCATCCCTCGGTCTCGTCGGTGGCGGCGGATTCGGGGAGCCGGTCGGCGGGCCGTTCGGGGAGCAGGCCGAAGAGCAGCAGATGGCCGTCGGGCGAGCTCATGGCGTCGACGAGCCGTACGTCGCGTGCGGCGGCGTCGAGGCCGGTCTCCTCCTTGAGTTCGCGGACGACGGCCTGGCGCCAGTCCTCCCGGTCGTCGATGTAGCCGCCGGGCAGGGCGATCCCCCCGCGCGCGGGGGCGATGCTCCGGGTGATGACGACCAGGGCGGTCCCCTTGGTGTCGTACACGGGCTGGAGGGCGATGGCCACGGGCAGCGGGTTGCGGTAGGCCACGGTGCCGCACGCGGAGCAGGTGCGCGGCCAGCCGGAGACGCCCTCTCCGTAGGGCGCGCCGCAGCTCGAACAGTGGGAGTTCGCTGCGGAGTTGGGGGCGGAGTGCTGAGATTCGGACACGCGCGGACTGTATCCGATCAGTGGAAGGGCGTCTTCCGGGGGCCGGTCTGTTGTTCGTCGGACGGGCGCACGGGGGCGCGGATGGGCTGGAATGCGCCGTTCGCGCGCGGGGTCCGGGCGGTCGGTGTGCGCTCCCCTGCCGTTCCGCGGCTGCCTCTGGCACACTTCTGACGGTCCGTCAGGAGTAGCGCCGGGAGGGCTCATGCCACGTACGCGCACGCCCGTGATCGCCGGGTGGTTCAGCGGCGACGGGGAGGACTTCCGGTTGCTGGGCACGCGGTGCTCCGCCTGCTCCACGGTCTTCTTCCCCCGGGAGGACACGCACTGCCGCAACCCCCACTGCCCCGGCGGCCGGCTGGTGGAGGCGCCGCTGTCGCGGCGCGGGCACGTCTGGTCGTACACCGACAGCCGCTACCGCCCTCCGTCACCCTATGTGACCGATCGGGAACTCCCGTGGGCCCCGTACACGTTGATCGCTGTGGAGCTTCCGGCCGAGCGTCTCGTGGTGCTGGGGCAGGCGGCTCCCGGGGTCACCGTCGCCGATCTGACGGTGGGCATGGAGGTGGAGGTCGTCCCCGGTGTGCTGCACGAGGACGCGGAGACGGCCTGGACGACCTGGCAGTGGCGGCCGACGGGGGTGGGGGCATGACGGGGGACGTGGCGGTGCTCGGCGCGGGCATGCATCCGTGGGGGAAATGGGGACGCAGCTTCGTCGAGTACGGGGTGACGGCGGCCCGCGCGGCGCTCGCCGACGCGGGGCTGGAGTGGCGGGACATCGGGTCGGTGGTCGGTGCGGACACCGTGCGTGGCGGCTATCCGGGGTATGTGGCCGGGGCGACGTTCGCGAAGGCGCTCGGCTGGCAGGGCACCCGCGTCACGAGCGTCTACGCGGCCTGCGCCTCCGGGGCGCAGGCCATCGCGACCGCGCGGGCGCAGATCCTGGCGGGGCTGGCGGACGTGGTGCTGGTGGTGGGCGCCGACGCGGCTCCCAAGGGGTTCTTCCGGCCGGCGGGCGGTGACCGGCCGGACGACCCGGACTGGCTGCGCTTCCGCGTCCTCGGGGCGACGAACCCGACGTACTTCGGGCTGTACGCGCGCCGGCGGATGGCCGTGCACGGGGACACACTGGAGGACTTCGCGCAGGTCAAGGTGAAGAACGCCGCCCTGGGCGCCCGGAACCCGTACGCCCGCTACCGCAGGGCCTTCACCGCCGAGGAGGTCGCCGCGTCCGCCGTGGTCGCCGATCCGCTGCGGCTGCTCGACATCTGCGCGACCTCCGACGGCGGGGCCGCGCTCGTCCTGGCGGGCCTGGACTTCGCCCGCCGGCACGGCGCCGGTGACGCCGTACGGATCCGCGCGGTGTCCACGGTGACGCCGCGCTTCCCGAACACCGTGCTGGACCTGCCCGACATCGCGACGGACTCCGCCGTAGCGGTGCCGCCGGCGCCGGAGACGTTCCGGGAGTCGATCGCGCGGGAGGCGTACGAGGAGGCGGGGGTCGGCCCCGAGGATCTGTCCCTCGCGGAGGTCTACGACCTGTCCACCGCCCTGGAGTTGCAGTGGTACGAGGATCTTGGGCTGTGCGGTGCGGGCGAGGCCGTGAAGCTGCTGCGGGACGGCTCGACGGCGCCGGGCGGCCGGATACCCGTGAATCCGAGCGGCGGTCTGGCGTCCTTCGGTGAGGCGGTCCCCGCACAGGCCATCGCTCAGGTGTGCGAGCTGACGTGGCAGCTGCGCGGGTCCGCGGGCGACCGGCAGGTTCCGGGGGCCCGGGTGGGCATGGCGGTGAACCAGGGGCTGTTCGGGCACGGGTCCGCGGTGGTCGCGGTGCGGTGACGGGCCGGGCCGGTTGCGGTGCGTGACCGCGACACGGCCGATCACCGCCCGAATCCGTTGCGTGGCGGCGAGGAGGGGCGGTCCCGGCCCGGCATCGGTGCGTAACCGTGGTGGGTGGCCGGACGACCCCGCTCCGGCCCCCTATCGGGGCGAAGGGCACGGGCAGCCGCCTACGCGGGCGGTGGCGGACCTGGGCAGAGGGTGAGATTCTTCTGTCACGAGGTCGGCGGAAGCCATCCGTACGACTTTCAAGTGAGCCATGGTCAGTGGCCACTGTCCGGCTCGGCAGGAGCTGTCCTGCCTGTCGATCCGTGCAGGGCCCCGTCGTTCGTCCCGTACCCGAGCGGGCGTGCCGCGGGCCGGGTCCGTGACGGTCCGTGAGCCGTCGGCACGCCCCACAACCGCCGGCGTCCGCGACCTTGACGCCCCTCGGACGCCGGTGAACACTTCCCGGTGTCAGCCGACATCGCCCCATATTTTGTCGGCGTATCCACGCAGCGCGCCGCGCGGTTGCGCCCGCATCAAGGCCCCTCCCCCACTGGCGACTCGGTTGCGACGGCACGCTCGTCACGGACGCCGGACGGGGCGCGGGACACGCCCCGCCTCCGGCTGAAGTCGCCAAGGGAACGCACCCCGCACGGAGAAACCGGGGCCGATCGTCCCGGCCAGGCCTAGGAGCCGCCATGAGCAATGGAGACATCTTCCTCGGTGAGGTCATAGGCACCGCGATCCTGATCCTGTTCGGCGCCGGCGTGGTCGCCGCCGTCGTACTCAACTACTCGAAGGCGAAGGACGGTGGCTGGATCGTCATCGCGTTCGGATGGGGCTTCGCCGTCATGGCGGGCGCGTACACCGCCGCCCCGTTGTCCGGAGGCCATCTCAATCCGGCCGTGACCTTGGGGATCGCCATCGACACGGGCGACTGGGACAAGGTGCCCCTGTACATCGCGGGCCAGATGGTGGGCGCGATGCTGGGGGCGGTGCTGTGCTGGCTGGTCTACTTCGCGCAGTTCCAGGCCAACGCCGACAAGGACATCGCACAGCCGACGCTGGGGATCTTCTCCACGGCGCCGGCGATCCGGCATCCCGTGGCGAACCTGATCACGGAGATCATCGCGACCATCGGGCTGGTGCTGCCGATCCTGGCGTTCGGTCTGACCAAGGGACTGGTCCTGTCCGGGACCGGCATCCTGATCGTCTCGTTCCTGGTGGTCGGCATCGGTCTGTCGCTCGGTGGCCCGACGGGATACGCGATCAACCCGGCCCGTGACCTGGGCCCGCGCATCATCCATGCCCTGCTGCCCATCCCCAACAAGGGGACGTCGGACTGGGGCTACGCGTGGATTCCGGTGGTCGGACCGCTGATCGGCGGGGCGCTGTCGGGGCTCATCTTCAACGCAGCTTTCTGACGGAAACGACGAAGGGGACGTCATGACGGACAAGTTCGTCGCCGCTATCGATCAGGGCACCACCTCCAGCCGCTGCATCGTCTTCAACCACGACGGCGCCATCGTCGCCGTCGACCAGCGGGAGCACCGGCAGATCTTCCCGAAGCCCGGCTGGGTGGAGCACGACGCGACCGAGATC
Organism: Streptomyces sp. RK62; assembly: GCF_018070255.1. Classification (NCBI taxonomy): domain Bacteria; kingdom Bacillati; phylum Actinomycetota; class Actinomycetes; order Kitasatosporales; family Streptomycetaceae; genus Streptomyces; species Streptomyces sp. RK62. The sequence continues at coordinate 12,226 of NZ_JAGPYD010000015.1, forward strand.
TGGTCCAAGGTGCAGGCGGTCGTCGCCGGCGCGCTCGCCAAGGCGGGACTGAAGGCTCACCAGCTCAGCGCGCTGGGCATCACCAACCAGCGCGAGACGACCGTCCTGTGGGACCGCGCGACGGGCAAGCCGGTGCACAACGCCATCGTGTGGCAGGACACGCGCACGGCCCAGCTGTGCCAGCAGCTGGGCGGCGCGGAGGGGCAGGACCGTTTCCGTGAGCAGACCGGTCTGCCGCTGGCCAGCTACTTCTCGGGGCCGAAGGCAGCCTGGCTGCTGGACAACGTGCCCGGCCTGCGGGACCGGGCCGAGCGCGGGGAGATCGCCTTCGGCACGATCGACTCGTGGTTGATCTACAACCTCACCGGCGGCACCGACGGCGGGAAGCACGTCACCGACGTGACGAACGCCGGGCGCACCATGCTGATGAATCTGCAGACCCTGCAGTGGGACCCGTCGATCCTGTCGGCCATGAACGTCCCCGAGGCGATGCTGCCGGAGATCAAGTCGTCCGCCGAGGTGTACGGCACGGCCGTCGGGCAGCTCGCCGGGGTGCCGGTCGCCTCCGCGCTCGGCGACCAGCAGGCGGCCGTGTTCGGGCAGGCCTGCTACGACGTCGGCAGCGCGAAGAACACGTACGGCACCGGCAGCTTCCTGCTGCTCAACACCGGCAACCGCCCGGTGCCGTCGAAGAGCGGCCTGCTGACGACCATGGGATACAAGATCGGCAGCGAGGCGCCGGTGTACTGCCTGGAGGGCGCGATCGCCATCACGGGCGCGCTGGTCCAGTGGTTCCGCGACCAGCTCGGCATCATCCGTACCGCCGACGAGATCGAGCCGCTGGCGGCGAGCGTCGAGGACAACGGCGGCGCGTACATCGTGCCCGCCTTCTCCGGACTCTTCGCGCCGTACTGGCGTTCGGACGCACGCGGTGTCGTCACCGGTCTGACCCGGTATGTCACCAAGGCGCATCTGGCCCGGGCAGTGCTGGAGGCGACGAGCTGGCAGACCCGCGAGGTCGTGGACGCCATGGTCCAGGACTCCGGGGTGCACATCACCAGTCTGAAGGTCGACGGCGGCATGACGAAGAACAACCTGCTCATGCAGCACCAGGCCGATGTGCTGGACGTGCCGGTGATCCGGCCGAAGATCTCCGAGACGACCTGTCTGGGTGCCGCGTACGCGGCGGGGCTGGCGACCGGCGTGTGGAACGACCTGGACGAGCTGAAGGCGCACTGGGCGAAGGACGCCGAGTGGACGCCGTCCATGTCGGCCGAGGAGCGGGACCGCGAGTACCACAACTGGCGCAAGGCGGTGGAGAAGAGCTTCGGCTGGGAGGAGGACGGCGAGAGCTGAGGCCGGCTCCCGGGACCGGCCCTCCCCTGGGGGGTGCCGGTCCCGGTGTAAGGATCCCCGGACGGGGCACACGCGTGTTCGGGCCGCGCGAACCCACAGGCGCGCCGGCCCACGGGCCGCGGCCCGTACCCCGGTCGGCGGGGGTACGGGCCGCGGCCCTCGCCGGTTCGGCGGCGGGGTCAGGTGGTGACGGCCTGGCGGCGCTCCGCCTGGAACGCCATGGCGTGCTGCACGACCCCGATCAGAACTTCCTTGACCGACTCGCGGTCCCGGGCGTCGCACAGCAGCAGCGGTACGTCCGGGTCGAGGTCGAGGGCCTGCCGTACGTCGTCCGCGGGGTAACGGGCGGCTCCCTCGAAGCAGTTGACGGCGACGACGAAGGGGATGGCGCGCCGCTCGAAGTAGTCGACGGCCGCGAAGCAGTCCTGGAGGCGGCGGGTGTCGGCCAGGACGACGGCTCCGAGCGCCCCCTCGGACAGCTCGTCCCACATGAACCAGAACCGTTCCTGCCCGGGTGTGCCGAAGAGGTACAGCACCAGGTCCTCGCGCAGGGTGATACGGCCGAAGTCCATGGCCACTGTGGTGGTGCGCTTCCCCTCGACTCCGCTCGTGTCGTCGACCGGCCGTCCGGCCTCGGTGAGCAGCTCCTCGGTGCGCAGCGGCCGGATCTCGCTGACCGCGCCGACGAGCGTGGTCTTCCCCACGCCGAAGCCGCCGGCCACGAGGATCTTGAGCGTGACGGGCTCGACCGGAGGCTTCCCGCGCTCAGAACGCCCGAAGATCATCGATCTCTTCTCCTGCTTGATGGGGGTCGCGCGGCGGTGGGCCGTAGCCTCCGCCGCCGGGGGTTTCGATGACGAGTACGTCGCCGGGGCCGACGTCGGCCGAGTCGCTTCCGGCCAGTGTGGTCACGCTGCCGTCCGCGTGTTCGACGCGGTTGCCGCCGAGGGCGCCGGGGGCGCCGCCCGCCATGCCGTACGGCGGCACCCTGCGGTGCTGGGACAGCGTCGAGACGGTCATGGGTTCGAGGAAGCGGATGCGGCGGACGGCGCCGTCGCCGCCGCGCCACCGTCCGGCGCCGCCGCTGCCGGGCCGTACGGCGAACTCGTCGAGCCGTACGGGCAGCCGCCACTCCAGCACCTCGGGGTCGGTGAGGCGGGAGTTGGTCATGTGGGTCTGGACGACGGGGGCGCCGGGGAAGCCGTCGCCCGCGCCGGAGCCGGAGGCCACGGTCTCGTAGTACTGGTGGCGTGCGTTGCCGAAGGTGACATTGTTCATGGTCCCGGAGCCCTCGGCCTGGACGCGGAGGGCGGCGTACAGGGCACCGGTGATCGCCTGGGACGTCTCCACGTTGCCCGCGACGACGGCGGCCGGGGGCTCCGGCGCGAGCATGGAGCCGGGCGGTACGACGATGCGCAGGGGGCGCAGACAGCCGTCGTTGAGGGGGATGTCGTCGGCGACCAGGGTGCGGAAGACGTACAGGACCGCGGCGTTGACGACGGCGAAGGGGGCGTTGAAGTTGCTGGTCAGCTGGGGGGAGGTACCGGTGAAGTCGACGGTGGCGGTGCGGTGGACGCGATCGACGCGCACGCTGATGCGGATGACGGCGCCGGAGTCGGTCTCGTAGGAGTACTCGCCGTCGTCCAGGGCGTCGATGACGCGGCGGACGGCTGCCTCGGCGTTGTCCTGGACGTGCCGCATATAGGCCTGGACGACGTCGAGGCCGAAGTCGTCGATCATGCGGGCGACTTCGTCGGCGCCCTTCCGGTTGGCCGCGATCTGGGCCCGCAGGTCCGCGAGGTTGGTCCGGGGGTTGCGGGAGGGGTACGGCGCCTCGGTGAGCAGGCGGAAGGTCTCCTCCTCGCGGAAGCGGCCGTTCTCGGCGAGCAGCCAGTTGTCGAAGAGGACGCCCTCCTCGTCGATGGTGCGGCTGTTCGCCGGCATCGAGCCGGGGGCGATGCCGCCGATCTCCGCGTGGTGGCCGCGTGAGGCGACGTAGAAGAGGATCCGCTGTTCACCCTCTGTGTCCGCTGCCGCGTCCGTCGCCGGGTCGGTGCCGAAGACCGGGGTGATCACGGTGACGTCGGGGAGGTGGGTGCCGCCGTGGTACGGGTCGTTGACGGCGTAGGTGTCGCCCGGACGCATGCCGGCGCCGCGGCGGCGGATGACCTCCTTGACGCTCGTGCCCATGGATCCCAGGTGGACGGGGATGTGGGGGGCGTTGGCCACCAGGTTCCCGTCGGGGTCGAAGAGCGCGCAGGAGAAGTCCAGGCGCTCCTTGATGTTGACGGACTGGGCGGTGGATTCGAGGCGGGCGCCCATCTGCTCCGCGATGGACATGAAGAGGTTGTTGAAGACCTCGAGCAGAACGGGATCGGCTTTTGTGTCCAGTTCGGAACTCTCCGTGACCGCCATGCGTTCCATGACCAGATGCCCGTCGTCGGACGTCCCGGCCCGCCAGCCGTCGTCGACGACGGTCGTCGCACCCGACTCGGCGATGATCGCCGGGCCGGTGACCAGGGCCCCGGGAGCCAGCTGCTCCCGGCGGTGCAGGGGGACGTCGCGCCAGGTGCCGCCCGTGTGGAGGGGGACGGTGCACGGGGCGTCCGGGCTGCCCTCGGGGGCGGTGGAGCGGGGTGCGAGAGCGGACAGATCGGGGGGTTCGGTGATGCCGGTGGCTTCGACGGAGAGGGCTTCGACGACGATCGGGCGGTCGAGCGTGAAGGAGTACGTGGCGCGATGACGTTCTTCGAAGGCCCGCCGCATGGTGTCGGGGTCGGTGAGTTCGACGGTGAGGGTGGTGTCGGTGCCGTCGTAGCGCAGTTGGGCGCGGCGGATGACCCGGATGCGGTCGGCGGGGACGTCCTCGTCGAGGAGTTCGGCGCGCGCCGCCGCCTCCAGGTCGTCCGCCGTCTTGTGGACGCCGCCCATCGACGCGGGCTCCAGCGGTGCCTCGACCGACTGTTCCCGCATCGCCGTGGTATCGGCGAGGCCGATGCCGAGCGCGGAGAGGACACCGGCCATGGGCGGTACGAGGACGGTCCGGATGCCGAGGGAGTCCGCCACCTTGCAGGCGTGCTGGCCGCCGGCGCCGCCGAAGGTGGTGAGGGCGTAGCGGGTGACGTCGTGCCCCTTCTGGACAGAGATCCGCTTCACGGCGTTGCCGATGTTGGCGACCGCGATCTGCAGGTAGCCCTCGGCGACCTGCTCGGGGGTGCGGTCGTCGCCGGTGCTCTCCCGGATCTCGGCGGCGAGCGCGGTGAAGCGTTCCCGGACGAGGTCGGCGTCGAGGGGCTGGTCGCCCCGGGGGCCGAACACGGCGGGGAAGTGGGCGGGCTGGATACGGCCGAGCATGACGTTGGCGTCGGTGACGGTGAGCGGGCCGCCGCCCCGGTAGCAGGCGGGCCCCGGGTCCGCGCCCGCGGAGTCCGGCCCTACGCGGTAGCGCGATCCGTCGAAGTGCAGCACCGAGCCGCCGCCGGCCGCGACGGTGTGGATGTCCAGCATGGGGGCGCGCAGGCGTACCCCGGCGATCTGGGTGGTGAAGACGCGCTCGTAGTCGCCGGCGAAGTGGGAGACGTCGGTGGAGGTGCCGCCCATGTCGAAGCCGATGACCCGGTCGTACCCCGCGAGCTGCGACATCCGGGCCATGCCGACGATGCCGCCCGCCGGACCGGAGAGGATGGCGTCCTTGCCGCGGAACTGCCCTGCTTCGGCGAGACCGCCGTTGGACTGCATGAACATCAGCCGTACGCCGTGGAGTTCGTCGGCGACCTGCTGGACGTAGCGGCGCAGGACGGGCGACAGGTAGGCGTCGACGACGGCCGTGTCCCCGCGGGGCACGAGCTTCATCAGCGGGCTGACCTCGCTGGACAGCGAGATCTGCGGGAATCCGATGCGCGCGGCGAGCCGGCCGACGGCCTGTTCGTGCCCGGGGTGCAGATGGCTGTGCAGGCAGACCACGGCGACGGCCCGGATGCCGTCGTCGTACGCCTCCTGCAGCGGGCCGGTGAGTGCCTCCAGGTCGGGAGGGCGCAGGACGGTCCCGTCGGCCGCGATGCGTTCGTCGACCTCGACGACCCGCTCGTACAGCAGCTCGGGGAGGTCGATGCGGCGGACGAAGATGTGGGGGCGGTTCTGGTAGGCGATGCGCAGGGCGTCACGGAAGCCCTGGGTGATCACCAGCAGGGTTCGCTCGCCCTTGCGTTCGAGAAGGGCGTTGGTGGCGACCGTCGTGCCCATGCGGACGGCTTCGACGGGGGCGGTGGAGCCGTCGAGCAGCTCGCGGACGCCCGCGACCGCCGCGTCCGCGTAGCGGGCCGGGTTCTCCGACAGGAGTTTGTGGGTGAGCAGCCGGCCGTCCGGGCGGCGCGCGACGATGTCCGTGAAGGTGCCGCCCCGGTCGACCCAGAACTGCCAGGCTGTCACGTCTCTACCCCGCTTCCGCGCCGCTCACAGCGCCCGCAGGCCGTCGATCACGTCGCGCAGGATACTCTCGTCGACCATCTCGGCCGGTGGGACGGGGCGGTTCACATGGACGAATTCCGCGTCCACGAGGTCGCCGACGAGGACCCGCACCACGCCGACGGGCAGGTCGAGCTCGGCGGAGAGTTCGGCGACGGACTGCGGGGCCTCACGGCACAGTCCGACGATCTCCACGTGTTCCGGGGAGAGCGACGCGTCGGATTCCGGGTCGCCCGCGTGCGGTTCCGTGATGACGACCGCGATCAGGTCGAGGCGGTGCTGGGCCGCACTCGTGGTGCGGCCGCGTGTCATCGCGTAGGGGCGGACGACCGGACCGGCCTCGTCGTCGAACCAGTGGCTTCTTCCCTGACCGTCAGCGCTCATGCCTTCCCACTACCCGCCCGAGGACAGTTCGGTGCGCGGTGCGGTCCCCAGATGCACGCCGACCCGCTTCACGAGGAGCGTCATCTCGTAGGCGACCTGGCCGACGTCGGAGTCGGCGTCGGAGAGCACCGCGAGGCAGCTGCCGTCACCGGCGGCCGTCACGAACAGGAAGGCGTCGTCGAGCTCGACGACGGTCTGCCGGACGCTGCCGGCCTCGAAGTGCCGGCCCACGCCCTTGGCGAGGCTGTGGAACCCGGAGGCGACGGCGGCCAGGTGCTCGCTGTCCTCGCGGGTCAGGTCCTTCGACGCGCCGGTCGGCAGGCCGTCTCCGGAGAGCACGACGGCCTTGCGGATGCTCGCGACCCGGTCCACCAGGTCGTCGAGAAGCCAGTTCAGCTCGCCGTTCTGGGTGGTCGTGGCGTGGTCGGTCGCCTTTGGTGCGGTCATCGACCGTCCCCCTCTGTCGTTCCCTGTGGTGCTGTGCCGCCCGGGGCGGTGTCGTCGCCCGCGGCGTTCTCCTTGCGGCCCCGCTGCCAGCCGCGCTGGAGTGAGGCCATCCGGCTGCGTACCTCGTCCGCGTCCCGTTCGCCGGGGTCCGGCGCCGCGGGGCGGGGGGCGGCCGCCTTCTTCAGCTGGGGCGCCAGGCTGGCCTGCCGGACCCGCCTGGGCAGCGCGCCCGTGTCGGCCTCGGGCGGCTGCGGGGCGGTGGTCCGGTCCGGGGTGGTGTCGTCCGGTCCCGCGGCCGCGATCTCGGGGCGCCGGGCGCGTCCGGTCAGGGCGGCGGGCTCGTGCGCGCCGGTGCCGGGTCCGGCGGTGTGCGGTGCTTCGGAGTCGAAGCGGGCGGATCCGCCGGAGCGGGGGGAGTCGGTGAGACGCGCGGAGTCGGTGGGGCCACCGGGCCGCTGCGGTTCCGCGGCGCCGGCGATGCCGCCGCGCGGGCCCGTGCCACGGCGCCGGGTGGGCAGCGGGGCGGGGCCGTCGGACAGCGGACGGCTCGGACCGTACGAGGAGTCCGTCTCGGTCTTGTCCAGGCGTGGCCGGTGGTCGGTGACGGGGCGTCCGTGCGAGCTGACCAGCTTGGGGGTCCGGCGCCGGGGCAGCGGGACCGGGGCGTTCGGGTCGTCCTCGCCGTCCGAGGCGTCGTGGACGCCGGTGACCGGACCCCGCTCGCCGCGCCGGCTCGCCGCGTCGTCGTCGGAGGGGCCGAAGGCGCGCCGCGGGTGGAAGAGGCCGCCGCGCTCGCCGTCCTCCTCGTCGAGGGGGTCCGGGAAGTCGCTGAGGGCGTCGAGGTCGACGGGGGCCTCCAGCTCCACCGGGCCGTCGAGGAGCGCCGCCGGCAGGCCCGGAGAGCGGGCCGGGACCTTGGAGAGCACGGCTCGCCGCGACTCCTCCAGTTCGGCCTCCTTCGAGGGGGTGGGGCGGTCCAGGCGGAAGCCGATGCCGTTGGTGTCCGGGACGTCGTCGGTGAGGAGCGCGTCGGGGATGAAGACGACGGCGGTGGTGCCGCCGTACGGCGAGGGCTGGAGCGAGACCCGGACGTTCTGCCGCTGGGCGAGCCGGCTGACCACGAAGAGACCGAGCCGGTCGGTGTCCGACAGCTCGAACTCGGGGGTCTCGGCGAGCCGGAGGTTGGCGTCGAGCAGGGCGTCGGCGGCCATACCGAGGCCGCGGTCGTGGATCTCCAGGGTGAAGCCGTTGGCGACGCGCTCACCGAGGACCTGGACGGCGGTGTGCGGCGGGGAGAACACGGTGGCGTTCTCGAGGAGTTCGGCGACGAGGTGGGTGAGGTCGGCGACGGCCGGTCCGGTGACGGCGACGCGGGGCAGCCGGCGCACCTCGATGCGCTCGTAGTCCTCGACCTCGGCGACGGCGGCGCGTACGACGTCCATGAGCTGAACGGGTTTGCGCCACTGCCGGGACGGGGCGGCACCGGAGAGGATCACCAGGCCCTCGGCGTGACGGCGCATACGCGTGGTCAGGTGGTCCAGCCGGAACAGGTCGGCGAGTTCGTCGGTGTCCTCGGTCCGGCGTTCCATGGTGTCGAGGAGGGTGAGCTGCTTGTGCAGCAGGACCTGGCTGCGGCGGGCGAGGTTGACGAAGACCTCGGAGACGCCGGCGCGCAGTTCGGCCTGCTTGACGGCGGCCTCGACGGCGGCCCGCTGGAGGGTGTTGAGGGCCTGGCCGACGTCGCCGATCTCGTTCTTGTCGTAGGCGAGGCGCGGGACCTCGGTCTCGACGTCGACCTGTTCCCCGGCGGACAGCCGGCGCATCACACTGGGCAGCCGGACGCCGGAGGCCTCGTGGGCGTCGAGGCGCAGCTGCCGCAGGTCGCGGACGAGGCCGCGGCCGATCCGGACGGACAGGAAGAGCGAGAACAGCACGGCGAGGAGCCCGAGGACACCGGCGACGACGGCCTTCACGATGACGCCCATCGCGACGGGGCGGACGCGGTCCTGGTAGCGGTCACCGGCTTCGTCGTTGAGCTTGCCGAGCTCTTCGAGCACATCGCCGGCGGCGGTGTCCCAGTCCTGGGCGTCCACGGTGCTGGGGCGTCCGGGCTGGGAGAAGATGACGGACTGTTCGGCGACCCGGAGGGGGGCGGTGAGGCCGTTCTTCCAGAAGTGCTCGTAGCGCTGACGCTCGGCCGAGGGCAGGTCGGTGAGGCTGAGGTCGTACATCAGGGTGCGCTGGGCGATGAGATCGGAGACGTCGCGGATCTCGTCGCGGGTGAGCCGGCCGACCACGAGGGCGGAGCTGAGCAACGCGTCCTCGCGGGAGAGCAGTTCGCGGGCGCGCGTGATGTTGAGGAGGGCGCGGGCCTCCTTGTCCATGGCGACGTTGTCGATGCCGTCGAGGGAGGCGAGGAGGGCGTAGCAGGGGTCGACGAGGAGGTTGTACTGGTGGAGGGCCTCGGCCCGCTTGACCGTGCCGTCCTCGACGCTGCGGCGCAGGGGCCCGATGCCGTCGAAGGCGTCCAGCATGGTGGTGAGGCGCTGGGTGTCGCCGGCGTCCAGGCCGTCGCGGACGTCGGGGTCCTTGGCGTTCCTGCGGATCTCGGCGACGGCGGTGTCGGTGGCGCTGCGGCTCTCCCGCAGGGCGGACAGGGCGTCCGAGGCGCGGCGGTCGGCGAGGTAGACGAGGGCCTGCCGGCGCTCCTGCTGGATGACGCGGACGGCGTCCTCGGTGGAGTAGCCGATCTTCTCGACGAGGGAGGAGACCGTGAACAGCTGGGTCACCTCTCGCCCGGTGAGTACCGTGGCGAATCCCCAGATCGCGGTCAGGGACACCAGCGGCACGAGAAGCAGCGCCACCATTTTCCGGCGGATCGACTTCCCGCGAAAGCGCATGGCCTCCCCCAGCTCGGTCCCCCTGCCGACCAGGGGGCACACCTGTGCGTCAACAATGGGCGCGAGCCTACTACCGACGCACTGGTAACTCGAAGAGACATCCGGAGCCTGAACTTCCGCGCGGGTGGCGAGACATGGCGAGTTGTCCGGGCATTACGGGAATTACCTCCAGCAAACGCCGGGCGCGCCGGTGAGGCGTTCCGGCCCGCCTCCTCGGCCAGTTGGCCGGAAATCTCTCTTCAGCGGGAATCTTCACGAGGTGTCGATCGTCCTTATCCATGGGAAATGGGGGCGGATTGGACCACGAGAGCCGCATCCTGCCCCCCGGCCGCGTAAAACAGCGCAAGCCGGGCAGTCGCTGAGGGGCTGGGTCTTGGGTTGCGGGCGAGCGGTCCGCGGACGGTGGGGAGTGACACGGTGACGGTTACGGCGGAGCAGCGCGAGGTGTCCCGGGGCAGCGCTGCGGTGCACCGCGTGCGGCGGGAGCCCGGGGTACGGGATCGCGACATTCCGGTGGGCGACGGAGAGCGGGCCGAGCGCGCCGAACGTGATGAGCGGCCGTACTACCGGCCACTGTGGGTGGAGGACCCGGCGCCGCGGCGGCGGATGCCCGATCCGGTGCGGACGGCCGCGGTGCGGGCGGTGCTCATCGTCTCCGTGACGCTGATCCAGGCGATGGTGGCGTTGCTGTGCACCCTCGCGGGGTCCTGGCTGGCCTTCCCGATGGTCATCAGCAGTGTGGTCAGCGTCGTCGTGGCGACCTGGGCCGCCCTCGACGTCTGGGTGACGCGCCAGGTGTGGAACCAGCGGCATGGTGTGGTGTCGACGCCCGCCAGCACCGCCCGGTCCCTGCGGCGTGAGCGGCGTGCGGCCCGGCGGCAGGCGCGGTCGGCCGAGCGGGCCCAGGCGCGCATACGCAGGCGGGCCGGGGCGGGACAGCTGTCGCACCCCTGACACCCGCCGGCCACCGGGCCGGTCGCCCGAGCGCTCCCCCGGCTCCGTCGAAGAGCCGAGGGACGCCCCCCGCACCTTGTCTCAGGGCAGCGCGACTCACACCCCCTGGGTGTCCACGGGCGCGGGCCGCTTGAACATCCGGGTGGCCGTGATCTCGCTGTGCCCCGCCTCGCCCGCCTGCTGCTGCGGCAGTCCGGGACGCAGGTGCTCCTCCACGCTGATGTACTTCAGGCCGGCCCTGAGGTCGGCGTCGTTCCGCAGCCGGATCACGAGCGGGAACTCCGCGAGGGCCGTCGTGTCGAACAGACCGGTGGTGTAGAGCAGTTGGACGCCGAGGGCGTCGGACACGGCGCGCTGGAGCTCCAGCAGATACGTGGCGTTGGCCCGCCCGATGGGGTTGTCCAGGAAGAGCGTGCCGGCGTGCCGGTGCTTGTCCCGGCCCCGGTCGTTGGACCGCAGGGCGGCCATCGTGCAGTACAGGGCGATGGCGGCGGTGAGCAGCTGGCCTCCGGAGAACACGTCGCCCATCTGCCCGACGGGCACCCGCTCGGCGCGCAGCACGGCGTCCGGCTTGAGGATCTCGACGGCGACACCCTTCGGCTGGAGCGCCGCGGCGACACCCCGCAGAAGCAAAGACATCCCGTCCCGGCGCAGATCGGAGTTCTTCTTCACGGCCGCCCGGGTCGCCTCGTCGATGACCTCGCCCAGCCGTTCGGTGAGCGTGGCCTGGTCGGGCTCCTCGAAGCGGATGCGCAGGAACTCCTGACCGGACCACTCACCGAGCCCCTCGGGCAGCCGGGACAGCCGCTGGGCGGACCGCAGGGTCGCCAGGGCCGACTCCACGAGGCCGCGCAGACGATCGACGATCGAGTCGCGGTTGCGCTCCAGCTGGGCCAGCTCGTCGGTGAGCACGCGCAGCCGGGGGGCGAAGGCGTCCGCCCACTTCTGGGCGTGCTCGGGGAGCGCGGCGGCGGGCAGCTCGCGGATCTGCTGGCGGGCCGGGGTGCGGACCTGCTCGTAGCGGGTGGAGTTGGCGTGCCGGACGAGGACGTCGCTGGCCTCGCGCACGCCGGCCTCGGCGGCGGAGAGGTCGGCGGCGCAGCCGCGCAGCGACCGGCGGGCCTCGGCCGCGGACCGCCGGGCCTCCTCCAGGCTGCCGGGGTAGGGCTCGACGGCCTCCTGCTCCTCGTCGGAGGTGTGCTCGCGCAACAGATCGCGCAGCATCGCGGCGATCTCGTCGAACCCGCCCGCCGCGTCCTCGGCGGCTCGATGGGCGTCCAGAAGCTCCGTGTGCGCGTCGCGTGCCTGGGCGAGGGCCTCGCTGTGGGCGGCGAGTTCGGCGGTCGCCGTGCGCAGCAGGGACTGGGCGTGCTCGGCGTCGCGCGGACGCAGCTCCTCCGGCAGCTCGGTGTGCGCCTCCCCCTCCTGGGGGGCGTGGCGCTCGGCCTCGCCGCGCAGCCGGCCCAGCTGCTCGCTGGCGCCGGACATCCGGGTCTCCAGGAGCTGGACCAGCTCCTCCGCGCGCGAGACGGCCGCCTGCCGGGACGGGCCGTCGGAGCCGTCGGGTGATTCGAGGAGCTGTTCGGCCCGGGTGCGGACCTTGTTGCTCAGCCGGTCCAGCTCGGCGCGGGCCGCGCTCTCGTCGCTCTCCGCGCGGGCCTGCTCGGCGCGCAGGTCGGCGCCGACACCGACCTTCTCGTACACCTGGGACGCGGCCCGGTACGCCTCGCGCAGCGCCGGCAGGGACGCCTTCGGGGAGTCCGCGTCGCTGTCCGGTACGTCGTCGGGGGCGCCGGCGATCTCGGAGCGCTCGGCGCGCAGGGCGCGGGCGGTGCGGCGCGCGTCGTCGGCGGCGCGCTGGGCGGCGCGGCGGTCCTCGTCGGCGGCGCGGGCGCGCTCCAGACAGGACTGCGCGCGTGCCTCGGACTCGGCGGCCTCGTCGGCGAGTTCCCGCAGCCGGACCTGCCAGCCGGCCCGCTCGCGCAGCCGGAAGGCGAGGCCCGCCAGGGCGTCGGCGGCGCGCCGCGCCTTCTGCGCGGCCTCCTGGCGTTCGTCGCGGACGGCCGCGGCTTCGGCGGCGGCCTCGTCGGCCTCGGCGCGCACGCTGCGGGCCTCGGCCAGCTCCGCCTCGGACTCCTCGGCGAACGCGCGCGCGTCCCGGGCGGCCTGGGCCAGCTCCACGAGCCGGCCGGCCGGGCAGCCGGTGCGCCAGGAGGCCAGCCGTGCCGCCAGCTCCCGGTCCTTGCCGAGGCGGGCGGCGAGGCCGCGGATCTCCTCGTCGCGCTCGGTCGCCCGGGCCCGCAGCGCCTGCCGCTCCTCGTCGGCGGCGTGCTCGTCGTGCATGGCCGGGTTCGGCGGGACGAGGAAGACGTCCGTGTCCGGCGCGTCGGCGGCCGGGGTGGGGGCGAGCAACGCGGCGGCGGTGCCGACGGCGACGGTGGACCGGGGCAGCAGCGCGGCGTCGGCCAGCGCCTCGCGGGCCCGGGCGTGCGTGCCGGGGTCGGTGATGATCACGCCGTCGACGAGTTCGGGGCGGGCGGCGAGCACCCGTGCGTGGTCGACGGGGTCGACGGCCTGGGCGAGGTAGCGCCAGCCCGGCAGCGCGGGGATGCCCTGCTCCCCGAGGAACTCCACGGTGGCCAGGACGTCGGGGCCGGGCGGGAGCAGCCCGCCGTCACCGAGCGCGCCGAGGATGCGGGCGTCGTCGGCGGCGGCCGTCCGCAGGTCGAAGAGCTGGCGCTCGGCGGAGGACACGGCGTCGTCGAGCAGTTCGCGCAGTTCGTCGGCGAACCGGTCGAGGTCCTCCGGCGTGAGCGCGCCGTCCACGGGGCCGCTTGCATCCGTGCGCGCCTTCACGGCGGCCTGGTCGCCCGCGCGCGGGGAGGGTACCGAGCCGCGCCGGGGGCCCGACTCGCCGGACAGGCCGAGGAGTTCTACCAGGCGCTCCTCGGCTGCGAGGCTCTCGGCGAGACGGCGTTCGGCGTCGTAGGCACGCTCCGCGGCCAGGGCGGCGTCGGCCGCGCGGGCCGCCGTCAGCTCGGCGCGGGACTCCGTGGAGGCCGCCTCGCGCGCGTGCTCCGAGGCGCGGCGGGAGGCCTCGCGGGCGGTGTCCCAGGCGGCGACGGCGGTCTTCTCGGCGTCGCTCGCCGCGAGCGCGGCACGGGCCGGATCGGCGTCGGGTGCGCTGTCGTCGAGCCAGCCCGCGCGGACGGCCTCGGCGGTCTCCTGCTCGACCTCGGTCAGCCGCTGCCGCAGATGCCCGGCCTCGCTGCGGGCGCGCTGCGCCTCGGTCGCGGCGGCCGTGGAGTCGCGGTGGGCGGCCTCGCCGGCCTCCTGGAGCGCGGCGGAACGCTCCTCGCCCTCGTTGGCCTGCGCCTCGGCGCGCTCGGCGGCCGCGTGCAGGGCCCGTACGAGGTCGACGGCGGCCTTGGCGCGGGCGGCGAGCGCGGGGGCCGCGTCGCGTTCGGCCTCCTGGATGGCGGCGGCCACGCGCGCCACCCGGTCGGCGGCGGCGCGATGCCGCAGGACGACTTCGGCGGCCTGCCAGGCGGCGTGCAGGGTGCGTGCGTCGGCCAGCTCGCGCTTCTGCGCGGCGGCGGACTTCTCGGCGGCGGCGAGCGCCAACGAGGCGTGCCGGTAGGCGAGTTCGGCGGCGATCAGCGCGCTGCGCTCGCGCGCGGACTCGGCGTGGGTGACGGCGTGGGCGGTCTCGGTGACCCGCTGGGCGAGGTCGGCGGCCCGGACGCGTTCCCGCGTGCCGCGCGCGGAGAGGCGCCGGGCCAAAGCGCGGGTGCGACGCTCGGCGCCGGCGTGGACGTCCCGCGCGCGGGTGCGCGTCTCGGCGGCCTCGACGATCCGGCCGAGCAGGTCGACGGACCCGGCCGTGAAGTCCCGTTCGGCGATCAGCTCGGCGCGCCGGCCCAGCTTGTTGCCGAAACCGCTGACCAGGTCGGCGAGCCCGTCGGTGTCCCGGGTGTCGGTCACGGCCCGCAGCAGCAGGTCGGTGAAGTCGGAGTCCTTCTTGACCGCGAAGAGGCCGGCCGCCTCGCCCTCGTCGGCGTTCATCTCCCGCTGGTACCGGAAGAGTTCGGGGTCGAGGCCCAGATCGCCGAGGTGCTCGATCCAGCGGTCGTGGATGTCCTCCCAGTGCACCTCCAGGTGCGGATACGCCTTGCCCGCCTCGGTCAGGGCGTCCCGGAAGCCCTTCATGGTGCGTCGGCGGCCCTGGGCGCCGGACTGCCCCTCGACCGGCGGGCGTACGGCGGTGGACTCGGCGACGGGGAGGTTGTCCAGACTGAGGCCGGGGCCGGGGCGGAAGGAGTACCAGGCCTCGGCGAACTTCCGCGGGTCGTTGGAGACCTGGCGGCCCCGCCACTCGCTGACCTTGCCGACCACCACGCACTCGCCGGTCAGGGTGTGCTGCCACTCCAGGGCGACATGCCCGCAGTCGTCGGCGAGCAGGAACTTGCGCAGCACTCCGGAGCTGGCGCCGCCCAGGGTGTTGCGGTGGCCCGGCAGCATCACCGAGAAGATCAGCTTGAGCAGGACCGACTTGCCTCCGCCGTTCTCCAGGAAGAGCACGCCCGCGGGGGCGGGCCGACGCGGCGGGCCGACCGGCTCCTCCTCGAAGAACTCCGCCTGGGTGGGCGCGGGGTCGGGCACGGGCTCGCCCACACCGCGCAGGTCAAGCACGGTGTCGGCGTAGCGTGCACCGGCCGGTCCGATGGAGTAGAGGCGGACCCGGGACAGCTCGTACATGGCGGACTCTCGTAAGTCTTCGGCAGGTGGGGGAGGTCGGTGGGGCTCAGGCCGAGTGGAACGGCAGCCCGGCGTCGGCGACCAGGTCCAGCGCGTCGGTGTCCTCGGCGGGCAGCAGGGTCGGTGTGCCGTCGGTGACCGGGACGACGCCCAGCTCCAGCAGCTCGGTCATGGCGGCGCTGCCCGCCATGTCGCGGACCTGGAGCTGGTAGCGGGCCGTGGTGCGGTAGGTGCCGCCGTGGTCGTCGCCGGTCCGCTGGAGGAAGCCGGAGTCGGTGAGGAAGGCGACGGCCTTGCCGACGATGCCGGTGGTGGAACCGGCGAGCCGCCGCGCGTCCTTGGTGGCGCCGGTGGCGCTGCGTCTGATCCAGATGCGCCAGGCGGCCTCCAGGCCGGGGGCGTCCGTGGCGGGGTCGGTGTTCTCCCCCTGCTCCTCGGCACGCTCCTCCAGCCGGCGGCAGGCCTGCCGGACGAAGGCGTCGACGCCGTTGACCGTGACGCGCCCGATGTAGCCGTCGTCGGCGAGATCCTCGGGACGCGGGAACGCCATGGCGGCGACGGCGAGATGGGCCAGCCCGTGCAGGAAGCGGTCACCGCCGTCGGCGGACGTCCGGCGGGCGTAGTCGCTCATGCGCACGGCGAACACCGAGTCCTCGGCGGCGGTGACCGCCATCCCCGCGCGCGGGGACACCTCCAGGACGACCAGGCCCAGGCCCGTGGCGACGGCGTCGGCGAGCCGAGCGAAGGACGGGTCCTCGCGGTAGCGGCGCAGCAGTTCGGTGTACTCCTGGTCGCGCGCGGGCTGCAGCTTGGGCTGGAGCCCGAAGGAGACGAGCCGCGCCGCGTCGGCGGCGTCGGCGGGGGTGACGGCCGCGGGCGCCGTTGATGCGGCGGCCTCCGGCTCACTCCGATCGACGTGCTCGGTCACGGTTGCGGCTCCTTGTGGGGGTGGTGCGGGGTCGAACGGTGATACGAGGGCATGGGGTGCGCCACGTGCTGATGGCGCCGAGTCCTACGGTGCGCGGTACGGCTCATGCCGCTTCCGTCCGGTCGGCGGCCATGCCGGCCGCGTCGAGCAGTGCCATGCCGACGATGAGGTCGGCTCCGCCGAACTCGGGGTCGTCCAGCTCGGTCCCGTCGTCCACGGCGAACAGCAGCTTCTCCTCGCCCTGGCGGTAGGCGGTGCCCACCGGGGGGCTGGCGGCGTGCACGGCCAGCAGGGCGACCAGGTAAGGCAGTTCGGGATCCCTGCGGCGCGCCTCGGCGAGGAGGCCGGACAGCCGGCGGGGGGCGTCGGCCGGCAGGTCGAGCAGCTCCATGGCGGCGGCGAGCTGCTCCTCGCTGAACCGGCTGTCGTCCGGCGTCGCGATGAGGTCCGGCTCGGGCATCTCGGCGCCCAGGTGCTCCCGCTCCACCGGCGGCGTGAACAGGATGTCGACGAGGTCGCCCAACCGCACCGACACCGGCGTCCGCAGACCGGTGCCGTGCGCGAAGAAGGCGTCCGTGACCCGGACGGCCCGCTCCAGCGGCAGCGGCAGCACGGGCGCGACGAGATGCCCGTACAGGTCTATGCCCGACGTGGTCAGGGGCGTGGCGAAGGCCTGCCGGTCCTGCTCGGCGCGGAACAGCGGTCCCGCCTCCAGCAGCCGGGACTGGAGCTGGGTGTGCCGCCGGATGCAGTCCTTGACGATGTCGACCAGCTCGGCCGCGCGGCGCTTGTGCTCCGGGTCCTCGGTCTCGTCGCGGGCCTTGCGGATGTTGGTAAGGATCGCGTTCTCGTGGCGGTACCGGTCGGCGACGTGGTCGAGGGCCTCCGCGATCATGTCCGGGACGGCGTTCAGCCAGTCGACCGCCCGGACGTTGCGACGGGTGGCGTCCAGGGCGCGGCGCAGGGTCTCGGAGTACTGCACGGTGCGGTACCGGGCCTGCTCGGCGGCCAGCTGGGCGTCGGCGAGACGCCCGCGGTTGATCAGCACCTCCAGCTTGACCTCGGCGGCGATCTGCGCGCTGGTGACGTCCGTGTCCAGGGCGCCGACCAGGACGTTGACGGCCTCGTCGGTCGTACGGAGGTACACGGTGCCGCCCGGCCCCGGGACCTCCTCGATCAGCTTGAAGTCGTAGTCACGGCGGACATAGCTGCCGTCCGGCGTGAACGTGCCATACACGGCCCGGAAGCCGCGGTCGACGCTGCCGACGTTGATCAGGTTCTCCAGGACCCAGCGGGCCACCCGCTCGTGCTCGGCGACGGGGCGCCGCGGGGCCTGGGCGGCGATGCGGGGGATGAGGCGGGCGACTATCTGGTCGTGGTCGGCGCCCGTGTCGAAGTCCATGTTCAGGGTGACCAGGTCGATGGCGGCGAGGGCCACCTCGGCCATGCCGTACACCGAGTACTCGCCCGCCAGATTGGCCTTGCGGGCGTCGAGGTCGTGCAGCGGCGCGGTGCAGGCGAGCGCGCGCAGCCGCCGCGCCAGGCCCTCGTCGGCGGCCGGGCCCGGCGCGGGGCGCGGCCCCGCGCTGAGCTGGGGCGGAACGCGGTCCGTCGATGCAGGCGAAGTCACGGTGCACAGACTAGGTCCTAGGTCTGACAACGATCCAAACGGCACGGATCGCCTCCGGCGGGCGCGAGCCCCTCCGAGCGGCCCGGCGTCACGCCGTCCGCCCCGGGAACCCGGCGCCTCAGGGAACGATCTCCCCCTCCCCCACCCGCCGCCGGTACACCTCGACCACCCGTTCCAGGGAGTCGTCGAGGTAGACGGCGAGGATCCGCTCGGCCTCGGCCTTGTCGCCCGCCTCCAGCGCCTCCAGGAGCTGCTGGTTCCGGGCGAGGTAGGGCTCGTGCAGCCGGCGGGGGTCGTCCACGACGTGGAAGGCGAGCCGCAGCTCGGCGAAGACGCTGCGCATGAGTTCGTCGGTCCGTTCACTGCCGGCCAGCGCGACCAGTTCGCGGTGGAAGTGGATGTTGGCCGTCCCCAGCGCTTTCCAGTCACCTTCGCGGACGGCCCGCTGCCCCTCGGCGACGGCTTCGGCGGGCCCCTCCAGGGGGTACGGCGGCTCGCCGAGCCCGCGGACGACCGCGCACTCGACCAGGCGCCGGGTGCGGTAGATGTCCTCCACGTCCTCCACGGTCAGAACCCGGACGAACACCCCCCGGTTCAACTCGTGCACGAGCAGCCGTTCATGGGTGAGCAGGCGGAACGCCTCGCGCAGTGTGTTGCGGGACACACCGAGCGCCCCGCCGATGCTGTCCTCCGACAGCCGGGTCCCGGGCGGGAAGAAGCCTTCCGCGATACGGCTCCTGAGGATGTCCGAGACCCGTTCCGCCGTACTCGTCCGCCCGAGGAGGGCACGGTCGTCGGCCAGTCCGCCCAACTGCTCTGCCATGCCCGGAATTCAACCGCAGTCAGGAGAACGAAACAACGGGGGTATTGAAGGATCGTTCAACGATCCTCTACGTTGCTGGTCACTGTTCGGTTCCGCCCAGTCCCGTTCAGTGCCGTTCGCCTCTTTTCACCCCACATCCGCTCCCGCCCTCCCTCACATCGCCGGACCCCATCCCCCCACACCCGGCACCACAACGGGCCCCACCCGGCCCGACCCCCGTCCCCACCCACCCCTTCACTGCGAGGTGCCCATGAGCACTACCCCTCCACCGCAGACCTCGAAGACCGCTCCCCAGGACACCGCCCGCCCCTCCGCCCCCTCCGAGCAGGCAGGCGCTGACGGCGCGTTCGGCTGGCTGCGCGACCTGGGACCGCGCGGGCGCCGCGCCTTCGCGGGCGCTTTCGGCGGCTATGCCCTGGATTCGTACGACTACTTCACCCTGCCGCTCAGCATGGTGGCGCTCGCCGCGTACTTCGGTCTGGACAGCGGCCAGACCGGCCTCTTCACCACCGTCACCCTGGTCGTCTCCGCGATAGGCGGCGCCCTCGCGGGTGTGCTGGCCGACCGGATCGGCCGCGTCCGGGCCCTGATGCTCACGGTCGTCACCTACGCGGTGTTCACCGTGGCCTGCGGCTTCGCCCCCAGCTACGAGTGGCTCCTGGTCTTCCGCGCCCTCCAGGGCCTGGGCTTCGGCGGTGAGTGGGCGGTCGGCGCCATCCTCGTCGCCGAGTACGCGAGTGCCCGCAACCGGGGTCGCACCCTCGGTGCGATCCAGAGCTCCTGGGCCGTCGGCTGGGCCC
Organism: Streptomyces sp. RK62; assembly: GCF_018070255.1. NCBI lineage: Bacteria > Bacillati > Actinomycetota > Actinomycetes > Kitasatosporales > Streptomycetaceae > Streptomyces > Streptomyces sp. RK62. Next base: position 31,670 of record NZ_JAGPYD010000015.1, read on the forward strand.
TCGCGGCGGTGATGTACACCCTGGTGTTCTCGTTCGTCGGGGACGACCTGGCGTGGCGCGTGATGTTCTGGACCGGCGCGCTGCCCGCGCTGCTCGTGATCTGGATGCGCCGGCGTGTGCAGGACGCCCCCGAGGCCGTCGCCGTACGGGAACAGAGCGCGGAGAAGGGCTCGTTCACCGCGATCTTCCAGCCCGGACTGCTGCGGGTGACGGTTTTCGCAGGCCTGCTGTCCACGGGTGTCCAGGGCGGCTACTACACCCTGGCGACCTGGGTGCCGACCTACCTGAAGACCGAGCGCGAGCTGTCCGTCGTCGGCACCGGCGGGTATCTGACCTTCCTCATCTCGGGTGCCTTCGCGGGCTATCTGACCGGCGGCTACCTCACGGACCTGCTGGGCCGCCGGCGCAACATCTGGCTGTTCGCGCTCCTGTCGGCCGTGTGCATCCTGGCCTACGCGAACATCCCGGCCGGCGCCAACACCCTGCTGCTGGTGCTCGGTTTCCCGCTCGGGTTCTGCATGTCGGCGATCTTCAGCGGCTTCGGTTCGTATCTGAGCGAGCTGTATCCGACGGCGGTGCGCGGCACGGGACAGGGCTTCACGTACAACACCGGCCGCGCGGTCGGCGCCGTCTTCCCCACCATGGTGGGCTTCCTCGCCGACAGCTGGGGCGTGGGCGGCGCGCTGGTGTTCGGCGCGATCGGCTACGGCATCGCTGCGCTGGCCCTGCTCGGACTGCCGGAGACGCGTGGGAAGGAGCTGGTGTGAGCAGCACGGTCCCACCTGGCATCGACGGCTCCACCGCCACCGGCCTGGACAACGACTCCCCGGTCACCCTCATCGACCCGCACGCGCGCGCGTGGAACCCCGCCGAGGCGCGGGCCCGCTTCCGGGCCGGGTTGGCGGGCCCCACCGCGGGGGTCGCGGCCGGCCACACCCAGGCCAACCTGATCTCCGTGCCCGCCGACTGGGCCTACGACATGCTGCTGTTCTGCCAGCGCAACCCGAAGCCCTGTCCGGTGCTCGACGTCACGGACGCCGGTTCCTGGACGACGGTCCTCGCGGACGGCGCGGATCTGCGCACCGATCTGCCGCGCTACCGGGTGTGGCGGGACGGGGAGCTGGTGGACGAGCCGACGGACGTGCGCGCCCACTGGCGCGACGATCTGGTGTCGTTCCTGATCGGCTGCAGCTTCACCTTCGAGTCGGCGCTGGGCGAGGCCGGTGTCCCGATCCGCCATGTCGAACAGGGCCGCAACGTCCCGATGTACGTCACCGGTCGCCCGTGCCGTCCCGCGGGGCGGCTGAGCGGGCCGATGGTGGTGTCGATGCGCCCGGTGCCGCCGCAGCACGTGGCGGCGGCCCTGCGGGAGACCGGGCTGCTGCCCGCGGTGCACGGCGGCCCCGTGCACTGCGGCGATCCGGCCGCCCTCGGCATCGCGGATCTGGGCCGCCCCGACTTCGGCGACCCGGTGGATCTGGAGCCCGGCGACATTCCCATGTTCTGGGCCTGCGGCGTCACTCCGCAGGCCGCGGTGATGGCGTCGCGCCCGCCGTTCGCGATCACGCACGCACCGGGTCAGATGTTCCTGACCGACGCCCGCGACGAGCAGTACCGCATCGTCGCCTGACCACGGAACCGGGGAAACGACCCACTCATGACCTCGATCGATCTGAACGCCGACCTGGGCGAGGGCTTCGGCCGCTGGCGGCTCACCGACGACGAACGGCTGTTGTCGGTCGTCACCAGCGCCAATGTGGCCTGCGGATTCCACGCCGGGGACGCGGCCACCATGCGGCGGGTGTGCGAGCAGGCCGCCGCGCGCGGGGTGCGGATCGGCGCCCAGGTCTCCTACCGGGACCTCGCGGGGTTCGGGCGGCGCGCGATGGACGTGCCGCCCGCCGAGCTGGCGGCCGAAGTGGCGTACCAGATCGGCGCCCTGGAGGTCTTCGCGCGGGCCGCGGGCGCGCGCGTGGCCTACGTGAAGCCGCACGGAGCCCTCTACAACCGCGTCGTGCACGACGAGGAGCAGGCGGCTGCCGTGATCGACGGCGTGCTGCTCGCGGACGCCTCCCTGCCGGTGCTCGGCCTGCCCGGTTCCCGGCTGCTGGAGCTGGCGGACAAGGCCGGACTGCCCCCGGTCACCGAGGCGTTCGCGGACCGGGCGTACACCGAGCAGGGCACGCTCGTGCCGCGCGGCCGGGACGGCGCCGTGGTCACCGACCCGGAAGCCGTCGTGGCGCGCTCGCTGGGGCTGGCCCGCGCCGGCGAGGTCACCTCCCACGCCGGAACGCGGGTCGCGGTACGTGCGCGGTCGCTGTGCCTGCACGGCGACACCCCCGGCGCCGTCGAACTGGCCCGCCGGGTGCGGGACCGTCTTGAGGAGTCGGGCGTCCGCGTGGAGGCCTTCGTATGAGGACGCTGCCCGTCGGCGACGACGCGCTGCTGGTGGAGGTCTCCTCGGGCGAGGAGGCCCGGGCGCTGCACGCGGAGTTGCTGCGCCGCCGTGCCGAGGGCTCGCTGTCGGTCCGTGAGATCGTCCCCGCCGCGCGCACGGTCCTGCTGGACGGCCTCACCGACCCGGACCGCCTCGCCGCCGAACTCGCCCTGTCCGACGTCCCTTCCGCCCCGGCACACGCGCGTGACGTCGTCCGGCTCCCCGTCCGCTACGACGGACCCGACCTCGGCGACGTCGCCGCGCACTGGGGGGTGTCGCCGCGGGAGGTGGCCCGGATCCACGCGGACACCGAGTTCAGCGTCGCCTTCTGCGGGTTCGCCCCCGGCTTCGGCTATCTCACCGGGCTGCCCCGGCGGTACGACGTCCCGCGCCGGGCGACCCCCCGCACGGCCGTCCCCGCGGGCGCGGTGGCTCTGGCGGGGCCGTACACGGGCGTGTACCCGCGGTCCTCGCCGGGCGGCTGGCAGCTGATCGGTACGACGGACGCGGTGCTGTGGGACCACACGCGGGTGCCTGCGGCGCTGCTGGCCCCGGGCACGCGCGTGCGGTTCGTCCCGGTGGACGGCTCATGACCGACCACGCGCTCTCCGTCGTCCGCGCCGGCGCCCTGACCACCGTGCAGGACCTGGGCCGCCCCGGTCACGCCCACCTCGGCGTGCCCCGTTCGGGGGCGCTGGACCCGCCCGCGGCGGCGCTCGCCAACCGGCTCGCCGGCAACCCCGCCGACGCCGCCGTCCTGGAGACGACGCTCAACGGCTGTACGGTACGGCCGCGTTCGACGGTCACGATGGCGGCGACGGGCGCACCCTGCCGCGTCACGGTGAACGGCCGCCCGGCCGCCTGGGGCGCTCCGGTGCGCGTGCCGGCGGGCGCCCTGCTGGACGTCGGCCCGGCCGTCTCGGGCGTCCGCACCTATCTCGCCGTCTCCGGGGGCGTCGCCGTCGAGCCGGTGCTCGGCAGCCGCTCCACGGACCTCCTGTCCGGTCTGGGTCCGCCGCCCCTCACGGACGGCGCCGTCCTCCCTCTGGGCCGCCCTGCGGGCCTCCACGCGCGCGTGGACGTCGCTCCGCAGCCGGGGCCGCCCACCGAACTGGTCCTGCGCGTCACGCTCGGCCCGCGCGACGACTGGTTCTCCCCCGAGGCGGTGCGCGTCTTCACCTCGCGCCCCTACCGCGTGTCCCCGGCGAGCAACCGCATCGGCCTGCGCACCGAGGGCCCGGTCCTGGACCGGGCGGTCACCCGTGAGCTGCCCAGCGAGGGCATGGTCCTGGGCGCGATCCAGGTCCCGCCCGACGGCCGTCCCGTCGTCTTCCTGGCCGACCACCCGACCACGGGCGGCTACCCGGTCATCGCCGTGGTCCGCGCATCCGACCTCCCGGCGGCGGCGCAGACCCCTCCGGGCACCCCGATCCGCTTCGTCCCGGTACGCCGCCGCTGAACCAGCCGTAGGCGCCCCACCGATCCCCCAGGGCGGCGACGAACGCCGAAGGCCGGCGGCTCTGACCCCGCCGGCCCTCACAAGCGCGCACCCCGCGCCCACGCATCCGCGCCACGCGGCACGCAGCACGCGCCACGCTTCCGCGTCAGCCCGTAGTCGCGTCCGGCCCGATCCGGCTGCGTACGGCCGTCTGCACCTCGTCCTCCTCCGCCGGATCGGCGGCGAGGCGGCGCAGGCGCTCCACGACCCGGGTGTCGCCGGTCTCGGCGTGCCGGGCGGCGATCTCGCGGGTGCTCTCCTCGCAGTCCCAGAGGCACTCGACGGCGAAGCCGGCGGGGAAGGAGGGGTCGGTGGCGGCGAGGGCGCGGGCGGTGCGGCCGCGCAGATGGGAGGACGCGGTCTCCCGGTAGATGTGCCGCAGGACGGGGGCGGCGCAGGCGATGCCGAGGCGTCCGGTGCCGTCCACGAGGGTCCACAAGGTGGGCGCGTCGGGGCCCTCGCCGCGGACGGCCTCGCGCAGCGCCGCGAGGACGAGATCCTTGTCCTGGGCGCCGCCCCGGCAGGCGAGCAGCCGTCCGGCCGCGGCGCCGAGCGGGTCGGGCCGCCGGGCCCAGCCCCGCGCGCGGTCGACGGCGGCGACACTGCGCATGCGTTCGAAGGCGTCGACGGCGGCCTCCACGACGACCGGTGAGCCGGTGACGACGGCGGCCTCGACGAGGTCGAGCACCTCGGGGTCGTCGGTGTCGGCGAGGTAGCGCAGCGCCGTGCAGCGGGCTCCGTCGCCGCCGTCCCGGGCCGCCTCGAGGATCTGCGGCCGGTCCTCGGGTCCGGCGACGGCCGACAGGCACCGGGCGGCCGGCACATGCAGTGCGGCGCCGCGGTCGAGGCCCTGCTGGGCCCAGTCGAAGACCGCCTGCACGCTCCAGCCCGGGCGGGGCCCGGTGGGGCTCATCTGGCGCTGCCAGCGGTCGAAGCAGCCCGTCTCGTGCGCGGCACGCACGCGCGTGGCGATCGACGGGCGGGGATCGTCGGCCCACAGCCGCCAGGGCCGTGGCTCGAAGGCGTCGCGTACGGCGACGGCCAGCTCGGCGTCGCCCTCGGGATCGGCGGGGAAGCGCGCCAGGACGGGCGCGGCGAGGGCGCGCAGGCCCGCGTCGTCGTCCCTGAGCGCGAGCTCGTCCAGGGCCCAGGCCCAGTTCGAACCCGAGGCGGCGTACCTGCGGAGCAGTTCGAGGGCGTCCCGGCGTCCGTAGGACGCGAGATGGCCGAGGACGGCGAGGGCGAGCCCGGTGCGTGACTCGTCGGAGTCGAGGGCGTCCTCGACGTCGAAGAGATGGGCCTCGATCGCGTCCAGCTCGCCGTTCAGGTCGAGGTAGAGGCGGGCGTAGTAGAGGGAGCGGTTCTCCACCTGCCACTCGTGCCGGGGATCGTGCAGCACGCACTGGTCGAGGGCCGCGAGCGCCTCGGCGCGGGGGGCGGTGAGCGCGTGCAGCGTTCCGTCGCCGCGGCCCCGCTGGAGCAGGCCGAGCAGCGTACCGCTGGGCGCTATGACCGGTTCGAACATGGGAAACAGCCTCACATCAAGCGTCGACGCAACCGGGGATCTTGCTTCACCTGGCCGCGTGACAACACGTCGGGGCGCCCGCCGTTTCCTGCTTGCTGTAGACCATCTTCCTCTGCCTCTCGTCGGTGGCCCATGCGGACCGATCACGGCCCGCGCGGTGCGGCAACACCTGCCCAGCCCTCGCGTCCGTGAATCACGACGTCATGATGACTCGGCACTTCCGTCCGCCGCGACCGAAATTACGGCGGCCCTGCACCGCCTCCCCCGATTTCCGTGTTCGCGCTGGTCAGAACCGTCGGATCAGTGCGCGCCGAACAGCTCGAGCAGTTCGGTCTTGCCGAACATCCGGGCGGTGTCGACGGCGGACGGCGTCCCCGCCGCCGGGTCGGCGCCGCCCTCCAGGAGAGCCTTGATGACCTCGGTCTCGCCCTTGAAGACCGCACCGGCGAGTGGTGTCTGGCCTCGGTCGTTGACGCGGTCGGCCTCGCCCCCGCGCGCGAGGAGGGCGCGTACCGCGTCGGCGTGCCCGTGGTAGGCGGCGAGCATCACGAGGGAGTCGCCGCGGTCGTTGGTGAGGTTGGCCGGAACGCCCGCGTCTACATACGCCACGAGCTGCTCGGTCTCCCCCTGCCGGGCCAGATCGAAGATCTTGGTCGCCAGCTCCACGACCTCGGGGTCGGGGGCTTCGCTCATGACCGGACCGCCTTCCTGCGTGCACGGGGACTGGTGTTCTGCGGGGAGCAGGGTACGGCCGGCGAGCGGGGCGCGGCCGTACGGGTGATTCGCCAGGGTACTGGCTCGCGCGGCACATGACCCGATGCGTCCGCGGCAAAGATCATCGCAGACACAGTGGGGCGCAGGAGCCCGGCTCATCCGGCCAAGGACACTCCGCCGACCGGGGGAAATCAGCGGAATTTCACCCAGTTGCACCTTTTATCGTATGGATACATCCTGTGAGCCTGGAAGTACTCATGGTGACTGTCCCCACAAACCAGGAGCACTCAGATGATCCTCTCCATCTCAGGCGTCGTACTGCTCGGCATCGTCGTCTTCATCTTCTTCCGCAAGGACGGGCTGAAGGCGTCGCACGCCCTGATCTCGGCCCTGTTCGGCTTCTATCTGGCAAGCACGGCCATCGCCCCGAGCATCAAGGCAGGCGGCGAGAGCCTGGCGAGCCTCCTGGGCGGCATCCAGTTCTGACGCCGCCCCCTCCCGCCCGTACGCACTCGTAGGAGACAGCAGTGGCCCGCCGCCCCCTCCCCCGCATCCTGAGCACCGGCAGCGCACAGTTCGCCCGGAGCCGAGAGCTGGCCCGGACGCAGTTCGCCCGTAGCCGGGAGCTGGCCCGGACGGCGGGCGACAGCGCCTCCGACGTCCTGCACCCGCTGATCACGATCACCCGCGGTCTGCGCCGGCTGGCTGCCGCCGGACGGCGCAGATGGGCCGAGACCCCCAAGGACAAGCGCGGTGCGCTGCTCTTCCTGGTGGCCTCGGTGGTCCTGGTCGTCGCGCTCGTGCCGTACGGGCCGCTGCTCGCCGTCATCACCCTGATGGCGGCGGCGGCCTGGCAGGGCAGGGACCGCAAGCCGGCGGCTCCCGACGGACCCGACCCGTCCCGGACGGAGCGGCTGAAGGCGCTGTACGAGGCGCTCGTCCCGTACTTCTCCGCCCCCGACGACCCCGAGCCGCTGTACTCCCACGGCGGCGACTGGGAGAAGGCGCTGCCCGAGTACGAGTTCGACGCCACCGGCCGGGTGGCCCGGCTGCTGATCCGCTACCCGGCCTACTTCACCGACGGTGAGACGCAGGCCCGTACGCGGATCGAGCATCTGCTGACCTCCAAGGCCGGACGCGGCCGGGAGTACCACTTCGACTGGGACGAGGAGGGCAACGAACTGACGGTGTCGGCGCTCGCCCCGCTGCCCACGGACATCGCCGCGCAGCGCTTCGTCACGGCGCCGGGCGAGACCGTGCTGGGCTTCACCGACGCCACCCGGGTCCGCCGCACCCTGCCGCTCACCCACGGCGGCCAGCAGCGCGACGTCCCCCCGGTCGTGTGGCGCACCGGTCTGCGCTCCACCGAGCCGCATCTGCTGGCCGTCGGGCAGCCCGGCAGCGGCACGTCCACCTTGCTGCGCTCCATCGCGCTCCAGGCCCTCCAGCACGGCGACGTGGTCATCGTCGAGGGCGGTGGCACCGGCGAGTACGCCTGCCTCACCGGCCGCGACGGTGTCCTGGCCGTGGAGTGCGGGCTGGCCGGGGCGGTGGCCAGCATCGAATGGGTGGCGACCGAGACGGAACGGCGCCTGATCGCCGTCAACCGGGCCCGCCAGGCCGGCAACCCGCCGCCCGAGGACACCAAGCGCCCCCTGTGGGTCCTGCTGGACCGCCCGACCGTCTTCACGCACCTGGCCGCCGCCGACGGCCGCAAGGACCCCCAGTCCCTGCTCCAGGTGCCCCTGCGGCACGGCCGCGCCGCCGGCATCACGGTGGTCGTGGCCGAGCAGTGGGACGCCCTGGACGCCCTCGGCGACCCCGTACGGCAGCACACACGCGCGCGGGTCGTGCTCGGCCCGGCGACGGCGGAGCAGCTGGAGTCCGTCCTCGGCGCTCCCCCGCACACCACCCCGGTCGCCGACACCCCGCCCGGCCGCGGTTACGCCCGTCTGGGCACCGGCCCGGTCCACCGCCTCCAGGTGCCGGCCACCCCGGACCCGTACGACGACGCGACGAGCGAGGCGCACCGGCAGGCGGTCCTGGACCTGCTGCCCGAGCGCACCACGCCGATGGAGGCGGAGCCGTCCCCGCGCCTGACGAAGACGGACCCGGAGCCCGAGCCGGAGCCGGTCCCCGTCGAGGCCGTGGTGGCCGAGTCGTCCTGAGTCACGAGTCGTGCTGAGCCGCGCCCTGACCGGGCGCGGACCGGGCGCGGCCCGGTCAGGCCACGAAGGGCCGTGCCGTCTCGGCGCCGCCGGTGACCCCGCTCTCCACCAGGCGCGCCGCCGCGGCCAGCCGGCTGGCGGCCTCCTCGGCGACCGCGCCGCCCACGGTGAACGGCAACCGCACATACCCCTCGAAGGCGCCGTCCACGCCGAAGCGGGGCCCGGACGGCACCCTGACGCCGACACGCTCGCCCGCCTCCGCGAGCCGCGAGCCCGAGAGGCCGCCGGTGCGGACCCAGAGGGTGAGGCCGCCGCTCGGCACCTCGAACTCCCAGCCAGGCAGTTCCCGGCGGACGGCGGCCACCAGGGCGTCCCGGTTCTCCCGGGCCTGGACGCGCCGCGCCTCCACCGCCTGCTCCCAGCCACCGGTGCCGAACAGCCAGTTGACGGCGAGCTGCTCCAGCACGGGCGTGCCCAGGTCGGCGTAGGCACGGGCGGCCACCAGGCTGCGGATGACGTCCGGGGCGGCCCGGACCCACCCGATCCGCATACCGGCCCAGAACGCCTTGCTGGCCGAGCCGACGGTGATGACGGTCGACCCGGCGGGGTCGAACGCGGACACCGGCCGGGGCATCTCCAGGTCCGGGTCGAGCCACAGCTCGCTCATGGTCTCGTCGGCGATCAGCACGGTCCCCGCCGACCGGGCGGTGTCCACCAGCCGCCGGCGCTGGTCCTCGTCGGCCAGGGCGCCGGTCGGGTTGTGGAAGTCGGCGACGACGTAGGCGATGCGCGGCGCCGCGTCCCGCAGGACCTGCCGCCACCGGTCCATGTCCCAGCCGGTCAGCCCCTCCGCCATCGCGACGGGCACGAGGCGGGCGCCGGCCTCCCTCATCAGCTGGAGGATGTTGGCGTAGGACGGCGACTCCACGGCGATCCGCTCGCCGCGCCCGCCGAACAGATGGCAGATCGCGTCGATGGCGCCCATCGCGCCGGTCGTCACCATGATCTGCTCGGGCATGGTGGGGATGCCGCGTGCCGTGTACCGGTCGGCGATCATCGCCCGCATCGCGGGCAGCCCGGCGGGATAGTCGCCGTGCGTGTGCGCGTACGGCGGCAGCTCCTCCAGGGCGCCCTGGACGGCACGGGTCAGCCAGGGCTCGGGGGCGGGCAGCGCCGCGCACCCCAGGTCGATGATCGAGCCGAGCGCCTCGGGCGGCAGCGGCTCCAGCCCGCGCGCGGGCAGCGGATTGCCGGCCGGTACGGCCGTCCAGCTCCCGGCCCCGCGGCGCGACTCCAGGAACCCCTCACCGCGCAGCGCCTCGTAGGCGGCGGCCACGGTCGTACGGCTCACGGACAGCGCGAGGGCCAGCTCCCGCTCGGCGGGCAGACGGGCGGCGACCGGGACACGGCCCTCCAGGACGAGCAGCCGGATGCCGTCGGCGAGCGCCCGGTACGCGGGCGGACGCCGGGTGCCGGGTCCGGCGGGGCGGTCCTGCTGCGAGGTGAGCAGACGGGCGAGCTGCGCGGCACCCACCGCGGAAGTCCACTGCGCCATGATTACCAGTCCACCTACTTCGAATTGGCCATGGATGGCGTTGCATCCCACGCCACAGGGTGTCACGTACCAGGCCATTACCACCACCAGGGGGCGGAATTGTCCACCCAGCGGCATCTGACACGACGGCTCTCCCAGCTGTACGCCGGGCTCGCCCTCTACGGAGCGAGTTCGGCGATGCTCGTCGGCGCCGGGCTCGGACTGGAGCCCTGGGGCGTCCTCCACCAGGGTCTCGCCGAACGCACCGGCCTGACCATCGGCGTCGTGTCGATCATCGTCGGCGCGGCCGTGCTGCTGCTCTGGATCCCGCTGCGCCAGCGCCCCGGCCTCGGCACCGTCTCCAACGTCTTCGTGGTCGGCCTCGCGATGGACGGCACCCTCGCGCTGCTCCCCGAGACGAGCGCCCTGGCCGCGCGGATCCCGCTCCTGGTGGCCGGCATCGTCCTGAACGGCGTGGCCACCGGCCTCTACATCGCCGCCCGCTTCGGTCCGGGCCCCCGGGACGGCCTGATGACCGGCCTGCACCAGCGCACCGGGCGCTCCATCCGGCTGATGCGCACGGCCGTCGAGATCACGGTCGTCGCGACCGGCTTCGCGCTGGGCGGCACCGTCGGCGTCGGCACGGTCCTGTACGCGCTGTCCATCGGACCGCTCGCCCAGCTGTTCCTGCGGGTGTTCGCCGTCCCCGCGGCGTCCGGCAGCCGTGCGGTCGTTGCCGGCGCGCGCCCCGAAGGAGCGATACTGCGTCCGTGAGCACCCCGCGGATACGCCACCCCTACCTCGACCATCCCGGCCCTCTCCCCTTCGCCCACCGGGGCGGGGCGGCGGACGGCCTGGAGAACACGGCACTGCAGTTCCGGCGCGCCGTGGAACAGGGCTACCGGTACATCGAGACCGACGTCCACACCACACGCGACGGACGGCTCGTCGCCTTCCACGACGCCACGCTGGACCGGGTGACGGACGGCGCGGGCCGGATCGCGGACCTGCCCTGGGCCGAGGTGCGGCAGGCCCGGGTGGCGGGCCGGGAGCCGGTGCCGCTGTTCGAGGAGCTGCTGGAGACGTTCCCCGAGGTCCGCTGGAACGTCGACCTCAAGGCGGAGCCGGCGCTCCACCCCTTCCTGGAGCTGATCGAGCGGGCGAACGCCTGGGACCGCGTCTGCGTCGGCTCCTTCTCCGAGGCGCGCGTGGTCCGCGCACAGCGACTGGCGGGCCCGCGCCTGGCGACGTCGTACGGCACACGTGGGGTGCTCAATCTGCGGCTGCGCTCCTGGGGCGTGCCCGCCGCGCTGCGCCGCTCGGCCGTTGCCGCCCAGGTTCCCGAGGCCCAGTCCGGCGTCCGGGTCGTCGACCACCGCTTCGTGCGGACGGCCCACGCGCGCGGGCTCCAGGTCCACGTGTGGACCGTCAACGATCCGGAGCGGATGCACCGGCTCCTGGACCTGGGAGTGGATGGCATCATGACCGATCACATCGACACGTTGCGCAAGGTCATGGAGGACCGGGGCGTCTGGGTCTGACCCGATCCCCGTCCGGCTCGGCCCTCGCGCGGGATCTCCACGGGGAAGCGAGGGCACGGGGTGGGCACCGATACCGTGCGCACGGAGGCGGCCGACGACGCCGCCGGACGGCGCCGCGAACAGCGCGGCTGGTATTTCTACGACTGGGCCTGCTCCGTCTACTCGACGAGCGTGCTCACCGTGTTCCTCGGACCGTATCTGACGTCCGTCGCCGAGGCCGCGGCGGACGCGGACGGATTCGTCCACCCGCTGGGCATTCCGGTGCGCGCGGGGTCGTTCTTCGCGTACTCGGTGTCCCTGTCGGTCGTCGTGGCCGTGCTGGTGATGCCGCTGGTCGGGGCCGCCGCCGACCGGACGGGCCGCAAGAAGCCGCTCCTGGCGGCCGCCGCCTACACGGGCGCCGCGGCGACCACGGCGATGTTCCTGCTGGACGGGGACCGCTATCTGCTCGGCGGCCTGCTGCTCGTGGTGGCGAACGCCGCGCAGTCCGTCGCGATGATGCTCTACAACTCCTACCTGCCGCAGATCGCCCCTCCCGAGGAGCGCGACGCCGTCTCCTCCCGGGGCTGGGCGTTCGGCTACGCGGCGGGCTCGCTGATGCTGGTCGTGAACCTCGCCCTGTATCTGGGGCACGAGACCTTCGGGGTCTCCGAGGGCATGGCGGTCCGCATCTGCCTCGCCTCGGCGGGTCTGTGGTGGGGCGTCTTCGCGCTGGTGCCGCTGCTGCGGCTGCGCGACCGCGGGCCGTCCACCGAGAAGGCCGGCGGGCAGCGCGGCACGACGACAGGGTTCCGGCAGCTCGCCGCGACCTTGCGCGACATGCGCCGGCACCCGCTGACGCTCGCCTTCCTGCTGGCCTATCTGGTCTACAACGACGGCATCCAGACGGTGATCACCCAGGCGTCGGTCTACGGCTCCAAGGAGCTGGGGCTCAGCCAGTCCACCCTCATCGGGGCCGTGCTCCTGGTCCAGGTGCTCGCGGTGGCCGGCGCGCTGACCATGGGCCGGCTGGCACGCGTGTACGGGGCCAAGCGGACGATCCTCGGTTCGCTGGTCGCCTGGACGCTCACGCTGGCGGCCGGATACTTCCTGCCGGCCGGGGCGCCGGTGTGGTTCTTCGTGCTGGCGGCCGGCATCGGACTGGTCCTCGGCGGCAGCCAGGCGCTGTCGCGCTCCCTGTTCTCCCACCTGGTGCCGCCCGGCAAGGAGGCCGAGTACTTCTCGGCGTACGAGATCAGCGACCGGGGCATGAGCTGGCTGGGCCCGCTGCTGTTCGGTCTGACCTACCAGCTCACCGGGAGCTACCGGGACGCGATCATCTCGCTCGTCGCCTTCTTCGTGATCGGGTTCATCCTGCTCGCGCGGGTACCCGTACGGCGGGCGATCAGCGACGCGGGCAACCCCGTACCGCCCACGATTTAGCGTTCGGAGTGAAAGGGCGGTAGTGTACGCGTTTGGCCTACCAGGCGTACCGTTACTGCGCGTCAAAGATGCCGAAACGCTGGGTCACATCTCCTCACAGATGTGACAAACCGGGCGCCGGTGGGTACGACATTGGTCAGCAAGGCTGCGGCTACGACGGCGACGCATGACCCGGAACGTGACTCGGAACGGGAATCTTTACCGCCGACCGGACGTTGACCGGATGACGACGACAGCGACACCTGTCCTGTGGGCGACAAGCCCGGGAGGCACGATTCATGAGTGAGCGAGCTCTTCGCGGCACGCGCCTCGTGGTGACCAGCTACGAGACGGACCGCGGCATCGACCTGGCCCCGCGCCAGGCCGTGGAGTACGCATGCGAGAAGGGGCACCGGTTCGAGATGCCCTTCTCGGTCGAGGCGGAGATCCCGCCGGAGTGGGAGTGCAAGGTCTGCGGGGCCCAGGCACTCCTCGTCGACGGCGACGGCCCTGAGGAGAAGAAGGCCAAGCCCGCGCGTACGCATTGGGACATGTTGATGGAGCGGCGTACCCGCGAGGAACTCGAAGAGGTCCTCGAGGAGCGTCTCGCCGTTCTCCGGTCAGGGGCGATGAACATCGCCGTTCATCCCCGGGACAGCCGCAAGTCCGCCTAGCGGACCTTCGGCCAACGAGCGCACATACACCGCAGGTGCCCACGGCACCTGCGGTGTATGTGCGTTGTGCGGAAGCCGGACGTAGTACGGGAGCCGGACGTTGTACCGGCGCTGGACCGCGCTAGCGCGTCAGCGGCGGGCGCGGGTCCTGCGGCTCGTCGTCCCCGGGCCGCTCGCGGATGACCTCGCCCTGGACGACCTTGCCGTCGGGGCGGTGGATGCGCGCCTGCTGGAAGGCGTCGCCGAACGACCCGGCCCCCGCCTCGCGCAGCTTCCGGTCGAACGTCCGCTCCGCCAGCCGGCCGACCACCTTCTGCACCGGCGGAATCAGCAGGAGCAGACCCAGCGCGTCCGAGACCAGGCCCGGCAGCATGATCAGCAGGCCGCCCAGCATCATCAGTCCGTTGCCGCCGCCGCGCTCCGGGGTGCCGCCCCGCTGCAGCGCCTCGTTGAGCGCCTGGAACGCGCGACGGCCCGCCCGCTTCACGACCACGGAGCCGAGCACGAGTCCGGCGACCAGCAGCAGGAAGACCGTGAGCCCGCCGGCCGCGTCCGCCACCACCGTCAGCAGCCAGATCTCCAGCACCAGCCACGCGGCGACGCCCAGCGGCAGGAAGCCGCGCAGACGGGACCGCCGGGGCCGGGCGGGCGAGGTGGGAGTGGGTGCGCCAGTCGTCATGGGTCCAGTGTGCCTGGGCCCGGTTCAGAGCGGTATAAGAGGCGGTGCCTACGGCCGCTGCGGCGCGGACGGCTTGGCGCGGTTGACGAGCTTGCCCACGCGCTCCCGCGCACCCCAGGTGGTGACCCGCCACAGCGCCTCGACGAGGATGTCGCGGCTCATCTTGGAGTCGCCGAGCTCGCGCTCCACGAAGGTGATCGGGACCTCGACGACGTGGTAGCCGGCCTTGACGGCACGGCGGGCCAGGTCGACCTGGAAGCAGTAGCCCTGGGACGCGACGTCGTCCAGGCCGAGTCCTTCCAGGGTCTCGCGGCGGAAGGCGCGGTAGCCGCCGGTGATGTCCCGCAGGGGCAGGTCGAGGGCGAGACGGGAGTAGAGGCTGCCGCCGCGGGAGATGAACTCACGGGACTTGGGCCAGTTCACCACCCGGCCGCCCGGCACCCAGCGCGACCCGAGGACCAGGTCGGCCCCCTTGAGCGCGGTCAGCAGCCGGGGCAGTTCCTCGGGCTGGTGGGAGCCGTCGGCGTCCATCTCGATCAGCACGCCGTAGCCGTGTTCCAGGCCCCAGCGGAAGCCCGCGAGATAGGCCGCGCCGAGGCCCTCCTTGCCCTTGCGGTGCAGGACCTGGACGTGATCGTCCTCGGCGGCCAGCTCGTCCGCGAGCTTGCCCGTGCCGTCGGGGCTGTTGTCGTCGGCCACGAGCACGTGCGCGTCGGGGACCGCCGCGCGGACCCGGCCGACGATGGCCTTGATGTTCTCCGCCTCGTTGTAGGTCGGGATGATCACCAATGCCGTGCCGAGCGGCCCGAACTCTCTCCCCCGGTCCTGTGCCGCGAGGGTCCCGTCGCCGTCGTTCACTGCTGCCCCTTCATGTCCGTCCGCAGAGGTCCACCATAGTGGGCGCGGCCTGCGCCGACGTGACGGCACGGTCGTACGGGGGCGATGGATGCGCGGGAGCGGTGCGCGGCCGTCTGCGGATGGGGGCCCGGCGCCCTTCGGGCCGACCTGGGACCCGCTGGCTGCGGGTCGACCTGAAGCCGTTGTCTACTGAGCGCCCGGGCCCCACCCGGGTCACACCTCCCCGACAGGCCGGAACGTTCCGTCGTCGCCGCGCCGGCGCTGAGCCTGGCTCCCAGTGGCGGTGCGCCGGTGCGGCACACCGTCCCTGACCCAGCGGCGTTGCGACGGTTTCCCGGAAGTTCCCCGGTGGTCCGGTCGGGCGTCCGGTGGTGGACGCCGCCGAACCTACCGGCCCCGGACCTCCGCCTGTCAACAGGCGTGCGACCTGCGGCTTTTCAGAAGCGTCCCAGGTCAGCGCAAGGGATTCCCAGGTCGTACGACGCCGCGGCGCGGGTCGGGGCCGCGCACGCCACCCCGGTAGATCACTCGCCCGGCCGTACGAAGACCGTGCGTCCGCCCACCACCGTGCGCAGACAGACCGGCAGGTCACGGCCCGGGGACAGGTCGGGAAGGCCGGGGGTGCCGGAGCGCGGGTCGGTCGACCAGCGCGCGACCCGGTCGTCGGGCGCCTGGACCACCAGGGCGCCGGTGCGCCACACGGCGTAGTCGGCGGGGGCGCCCGGCACCAGGACGCCGGCGTCGTCCCGTCCGACGGCGCGCCAGCCGCCCCGCGTGTGCGCGGTGAACGCAGCGCGCACCGACACCCGGTGCTCCGGCGTGCGGTGGAAGGCGGCGGCGCGGACCGTGCCCCAGGGGTCCAGGGGCGTGACCGGGCTGTCCGAGCCGAACGCGAGCGGCACCCCGGCGCGCAGCAGGGCCGCGAACGGGTTGAGGCCGCGGGCCCGTTCGGCGCCCAGGCGCTGGGCGTACATGCCGTCCTCGCCGCCCCACAGGGCGTCGAAGGCGGGCTGCATGGAGGCGGTCAGGCCGAGTTCGGCGAAGGCGGCGACGGTCTCGGGGGTGAGCATCTCGGCGTGCTCGACGCGATGGCGGGCGGCGCGGATCCGGGCGAGGCCGACCTTGTCGGCGGCGGCGCGCATCCCCTCGACCACGGCGGTCACGGCGGCGTCGCCGATGGCGTGGAAGCCCGCCTGGAGGCCCGCCTCGGTGCAGGCGACGACATGGGCGGCGACGGCGGCCGCGTCCAGGTAGGCGGTGCCGGTGTGCCCGGCGTCGCGGTAGGGCTCGTGCAGACAGGCGGTGTGCGAGCCGAGGGCGCCGTCGACGAAAAGGTCGCCCGCCGCGCCGACCGCACCGAGCTCGCGGGCCTTGTCGACGTCCTGCTCGGCCCAGTAGCCCACGACACGCGGGCCGGTCTCCTCCGCGGCGAGCCGGAGCAGGCCGGTGAAGTCGTCCTCGGAGGAGATGTCGGGTCCGCCGCACTCGTGGACGGTGCCGATGCCGAGGGACGCGGCGTGCGCGAGGGCGGCCCGCTGGGCCTCGGTGCGCTGGGCCGCGGTGAGGGCGGCCAGGGCGGTGGCGCGGACGGCGTGGTGCGCGTCGGCGACGAGCGGGGCGTCCGGCGCGCCGGCGGTGCCCGGGGTCATCTCGAGCAGGGCCGTCGTGACGACCGCCGAGTGGACGTCGATCCGGGAGAGGTAGAGCGGACGGCCGCCGGTGGCCTCGTCGAGCTCGGCGCGCGTCGGGGGGCGGCCGCCGGGCCAGCGGGCGGCGTCCCAGCCGTGTCCGAGCAGGACACGGTCGCCCGGGCGGGCGGCGGCGAACTCCCGCACCAGGGCGAGGGCGGCCTCCAGGGAGGGGGCGCCGGAGAGGTCGAGCCCGGTCAGCGCGAGGCCGGTCGCGGTGGTGTGCACGTGCGCGTCGGTGAACGCGGGGGTGACCAGCGCGCCGTCCAGGTCGACGACCTCGTCCACACCGTCCGCGAAGGCGTCGGCGGCCCCTTCGGAACCGACCCAGGCGATCTGGCCGCGCTCCACGACCATCGCGGTGGCGAAGGGATCGGCGGGGCTGTGGACCTCTCCGCGGCGGAGGAGGACGGTCTGCGGCTGGGCGGTGCTCTCACTCATGGGAACAGTCTCGCGCCTCGGCCGGGCGCCCTCGGACAGGGGTCGCCGGGAGAGCCGTCAGATCCTCGGCGGCCGTGCCTCGTACGGCGTGGAGAGGACCACGGTCGTACGGGTCGAGACGCCCGCCAGCGAGCGCAGCCTGGCCAGCAGCTCCTCCAGCTCGTGCGGGGTCGCCACCCGGACCTTGAGGATGTAGTTCTCGTCGCCTGCCACGCTGTGGCAGGCCTCGATCTCGGGCACGCCCGCCAGCCGGTCCGCGATGTCGTCGGGGGCGCTGGGGTCGAAGGGTTTCACCGAGATGAAGGCGGTCATGGGCAGTCCCACGGCCTCCGGATCCACGACCGCGGCATAGCCGCGGATGACGCCGCGCTGCTCCAGCCGGCGCACCCGCTGATGCACGGCCGACGTGGACAGGCCGGTGGCCTTGCCCAGGTCGGTGTAGCTCATCCGCCCGTCCTTGACGAGCAGCTGCACGATCTGTCGGTCCAGCTCCTCCATGGCAAGAACCTACAGGGCTCGTGATCTCCTCGGATACCTCGCGTCCCAGGTCATGCCCGCTTCGTGATGTCGGCACCGGGCCGCCGCCGGTCCGCCGGGGGACAAACCGGCCGCCACGGGCACCTGCGGGCGGCATGTGACGAAGGCCACAGGCGCCGGACAGGCTCCGTGATGGGCTCGTGATTAACGCCCTGGGCCGGAGGGAAGTGCTTGCTGTGGTCGAGGCCGCAGCGCCTTCACGGCCCAGCCCGAGGGGGAGAATCCCATGCAGAGTCTTAAGCGTCCTGGTCGTACGGCACCCAAGCGCCGGCAGCTCGTCGTCGAGCCCACTCCGGAGGGTGTCGAACCCGACGCCCTGGAGGACGACGAACTCGACGCGTACGACACCTTCGAGATGTACCGGGTGATCTGCCCGGACTGCGCGCAGCCGATCGCGCTGCTGGCGGACGAGGAGGTCCTGCCCGAGCACGCGCTGTGCGCCTCGCCGTGGAACCCGTTCGGTCTCACCGTGTGCGCGGGGACCGGACGCCCGGCCTCCGAGGCCCGCTCCGCGGACGAGTCGGCGGAGCCCCAGGAGCAGGACACCGCCCTGCTGTTGACGCTCCCTCAGGGGCTCGACTGGCGGACCCAGCCCTTCTCGCACGTCGGCGGCCCTGGCTCACGGCCCATGCGGGTGCCGGTCATGCGCCGCCACGCCGCCTGAGCGGACGCGCCCCGCGGCCTCGCCGCGCGCATCCTGAACTCTCTTCACCGCCGCCCCGCACCATGGCACCGCACTGTGCGCCGTGGTGCGGGAGTCGTGCGCACGCCACCCCGTCAACAGGCCGTGCGCCGGGGCGTGTTGACGTTCGGTGTGCGCGCGCGGGCCGTACCGGCCGTGACGGGTGTGGCCGCGAACGCACGCCCGAATCACCGGGGCGGTGACTTGTCCGGCCGCCTCCGCGTTGCCCTGGTATGCCCCCCACCTACTCCGCGACCGGGCCTCAGCGACGCGTCTTCGTGCCGCGCCCCACGGGAACGCTTCAGCCGCCGGCGCCCCCGCAGCAGCAGGATCCGCCCATCTACCGCGACCTGATGCGGATGTGGGCGGACCGCGGCCGGACGCTGCCGGGGCACCACGACCCGGAGTGGATCCGGCTCGCGGCGCCGCAGGTCAAGCGCGGGCAGTTCAGCGTGACTCGGGACCCGCTAGGTGACGGGCGATGACCATCCGCTGAATCTGGTTGGTGCCCTCGACGATCTGCAGGACCTTGGCCTCGCGCATGTACCGCTCGGCCGGGAAGTCGGCGGTGTAGCCGTACCCGCCGAGGATCTGGACGGCGTCGGTGGTGACCTTCATCGCGGTGTCGGTGCAGTGCAGCTTCGCCATGGCGGCCTGCTTGGCGAACGGCCGGCCCTCGTCCCGCAGCCGCGCGGCGGCCAGGTACAGGGCGCGGCCGGCCTCGATCTGCGTGGCCATGTCGGCGAGCATGAAGCGCAGGCCCTGGAAGTCGGCGATCGGCTTGCCGAACTGCCGGCGCTGGGTCGCGTAGGCGACGGCCTCATCCAGCGCCGCCTGGGCCACCCCGATCGCGCAGGCCGCGATGCCGAGCCGACCCGAGTCGAGCGCGGACAGGGCGATCGCGAAGCCCTGGCCCTCCTCGCCGAGGCGCCGGTCGTCGCCGACCCGGACGCCGTCGAAGTGGACCTGCGCGGTGGGCGAGCCCTTCAGGCCCATCTTCTTCTCGGGCGGTGCCGCGCCGACCCCCTCGGCGTCGCCGGGCACCAGGAACGCGGTGATGCCGCGCGGGCCCTCCTCGCCGGTGCGGGCCATGACGGTGTAGAAGTCGGCGACGCCGCCGTGGGTGATCCATGCCTTGGTGCCGGTGATCACCCAGTCGTCGCCGTCCCGGACGGCCTTGGTGCGCAGGGAGGCGGCGTCGGAGCCGGACGCCGGCTCGGAGAGGCAGTAGGCGCCGAGCAGGCCGCCGCCGAGCATCGCGGGCAGGAACCGGCCCCGCTGCTGCTCGGTGCCGTAGGCGGCGAGGGCGTAGCTGGCGAGGGTGTGGACGCTCACCCCGAGTCCGACGGTGAGGCGGGCCGCGGCGAGCTCCTCGAGGACCTGGAGGTAGACCTCGTACTCCTGGTCGCCCCCGCCGTACTCGTAGGCGTAGGGCAGGCCGAGCAGGCCGGAGTCGGAGAGCAGGGTGAAGACCTTGCGCGGGAAGAGTCCGGCCTCCTCCTCCTCGGCGGCCTTCGGGCGGATCTCGCGCTGCGCGATGTCGCGGACGAGTGAGATCAGATCCCGGGCCTCGTCCGAGGGCAGTAGGCGGTCCACCGGCTGCGGGGCGCGGTCGGTCATGGCGACGATCCTCCCTGTCGGGCACGTCGGCGGACGTATCGCCTCGGGTATGGCGGCTCCGCCAGGTCTCTCGGGTGCCAGTCCGATGCTCGCCAACTCCGGGTCTCGGAGGCTGCTGACCAGCGGCTGTGCGCTGTGAGTATGCCCGATCGGACGCATGCCGTCACCAGTTAACGACCGCTCACTCCCAGACGTGTCCAGCACGTTATCGCGGGCGGATTGGTCCGAACCATTGACGTACTGGTCTAGTCCTCCTACCTTGACGGAGCGGTTCACATCATCGCGTTCATGCCAATCGGCTCAGCTCCCCTCTCCCCACGGAGGAGACACACCCCGATGCACTTCTCACACCCCCCACGCTCCCGGTTCCTGGCGCTCGTGTCCGCCGTCTGCGCGGCGGTCCTCGGCGCCGGACTCCTCGCCGGCGCGGGCCCCGCCACCGCCGAGCCCGCCTCCCCCGCCCCACGGGCCGCAGCCGGTTCCAAGGTCGTCGGCTACTTCACCGAATGGGGCACGTACGACCGCAAGTACTACGTCAAGAACATCGAGACGTCCGGTTCCGCGGACAGGCTGACCCACATCAACTACGCCTTCGGCAACGTCACCGGCGGCAAGTGCGCGATCGGCGACTCCTACGCCGCGACGGAACGCACCTACACCGCCGCCGAGTCGGTGGACGGCGTCGCCGACACCTGGGACCAGCCGCTGCGCGGCACCTTCAACCAGCTGCGCGAGCTGAAGAAGAAGCACCCGGGTCTGAAGGTCCTGTGGTCCTTCGGCGGCTGGACCTGGTCGACCGGCTTCGGTGAGGCCGCCCGCAACC
Source organism: Streptomyces sp. RK62 (assembly GCF_018070255.1). Taxonomy (NCBI): domain Bacteria; kingdom Bacillati; phylum Actinomycetota; class Actinomycetes; order Kitasatosporales; family Streptomycetaceae; genus Streptomyces; species Streptomyces sp. RK62. The sequence goes on from NZ_JAGPYD010000015.1 coordinate 52,490, forward strand.
CGGCCGCGTTCGCGCAGTCCTGCTACGACCTGGTCGAGAACTCCAAGTGGGCCGACGTCTTCGACGGCATCGACATCGACTGGGAGTACCCGAACGCCTGCGGTGCCACCTGCGACACCAGCGGCCGGGCCGCGTTCAGGAACCTGATGTCGGCGGTCCGCGCCAAGTTCGGCTCCGGCAACCTGGTCACCGCAGCGATCACCGCGGACGCCACGAGCGGCGGCAAGATCGACGCGGCGGACTACGCCGGCGCCGCCCAGTACGTCGACTGGTACAACCCAATGACGTACGACTTCTTCGGCGCCTGGGACGCGACCGGTCCCACGGCTCCGCACTCGGCGCTGACCTCGTACTCCGGCATCCCGAAGGCCGGCTTCCACAGCTCGGCGACCATCGCCAAGCTCAAGGGCCTCGGCATCCCGTCGTCCAAGCTGCTGCTCGGCATCGGCTTCTACGGCCGCGGCTGGACCGGCGTCACGCAGTCGGCACCCGGCGGCACCGCGACGGGCGCCGCACCCGGCACGTACGAGGCGGGCATCGAGGACTACAAGGTGCTGAAGAGCAGGTGCCCGGCGACCGGCACGGTCGGCGGCACCGCGTACGCCAAGTGCGGTGACCAGTGGTGGAGCTACGACACCCCGGCCACCGTCGGCACGAAGATGACCTACAAGGACCAGCAGGGCCTCGGCGGCACCTTCTTCTGGGAGCTGAGCGGCGACACCGCGAACGGCGAGCTGATCAAGGCCATCAGGTAACCGGTCCCACGGGGGACTCGGGGCGGAGGACCACGAGCCTCCGCCCCTTGCCGTGTCGGTCAGGGCGCGCGGCGTGCCGGCTGCGGGGCCCGGTAGGCGGGCTCGAGCTCCTCGATGGCGCGCAGGGAGCCGCCCAGGGTCTTCACCAGCAGCTCGCGCATGGTGTCGCGGGACAGCTCGGGGCGGTCGATCCAGTCGAGGGTGGCACCCTCCACGCTGCACACCCAGGCCAGCAGGCCCATCCGCGCGAGCGGGGCGATGTCGGTACGGCCGTACGCGCCCTCCGCGATGGTGGCGACGATCGCCTCGCGCACGCCGTCCCGGACGGAGTGCACCTCGGTGTCGAAGCCGACGCCGCCGCTGACGATCGTGCGGTACGCGGCCTGGTTGTGCTCGGCGTAGCGCAGATAGCTGTCGATGGTGCGGTGCACACGGTCCACCGGCTCCAGCTCGCCGCCGCTCGCCGCGAAGGTGACCAGGTCGGCGACGGAGTCCTGGATGATCGCGAGGTAGTAGCCGCGCTTGGACTGGAAGTAGTAGTAGATGAGCCCCTTGGCCACATGGGCCTGCCGGGCGATGTCGTCCATGGAGAGCGCGTCGTAGGACGTGTCGGCGAACAGCTTCCGCCCGATGGCGATGAGTTCGGCACGGCGCGCCATCGAGCGCTCGGTGCCGCGGGCCCTGGGACGGGCCGCGTCGCGCTGCTGACTAATATTCAATTTCGACCCTGTTATCCAACGGGCGGCGGGACATCCCGGCAGTATGGCAGACGTGCGCCAGCTGCCTGTTCGAGTGTGATCGAGGCTGACGGGTCCGCCCACGGCAGGGTCGGTATATGTCCGGCCCGGAGGCTCGATGTGGGTCAGCTCACAGCAGTCCGAGCTGAGTGACGAGCATGGCGAGCACCACGACGAGGGTCCAGCCCATGAGGTGCTCGAAGATCTTGGGGCCGTCTTCCCGGGGTCCGCCGGTGCGGACGCGGCCCGCCGAGGTGGAGTGCGCGGTCATATGCCCCACCTTGCCACCGCCGACCACCCGTGCGGCCGAGACGTTGCTCACAGCGCCGTTGAGCAGACAGGGCCCCGGTCGGCCCGGAGCCCTGTCATGCCGGATCAGCTCAGCGCACGCCCACCGCCGCGAGCGCGGCACGCTGGCGGGGCGTCGGCCGCGCCGGGAAGTACAGGTAGCAGACGCCGCCCGTGCCGGAGACGACCTTGCCGCTCGCGTTGTGGCGCTTGGTCCGGAGCCAGATGTTCTCCCACTCGCGCCGCTGGTAGACGCGCCGCACGGCCTCGTTGGTCGGCGAGTTGGGGTCGTTGGCGATCACGTCGCCGTCGGCGGTGAAGCCGACGACGGTCATGAGGTGCCCGGAGGTGCCGTATCCGGCTCCGGTCAGCTCCTCCGCGAGGAACGACTGGGACGTTATGGCCGGGATGCCGGCGGCGATCAGCGTCTCCAGGTCGGTCAGCGAGCCGAGCCGGGTGACCACGCCCTGGAGGCCGTCGAAGGTGGCCGCGTAGGCCGCGTTGAACGGCCAGTTCCCGCAGCCCTCGTACTGGTGGTCGTAGGTGAAGCGGGCCGCGTGGCAGACCTGCGGGTCCGTGAACTCCGGGTTCACCCAGGCCAGTTGCTCGGGGGTGAGCCGACCGCCCCAGTACTCGATGATCATCTGCGAGGAGGTGGGGCTGCACCAGGCCTCGCCGCCGTTGTCGTACTCCGGGTACTGGCCGACGTGCAGCTCCTGCGAGTAGCGCGGGACCTTCAGCTCGCGGGCGAGGCCGGGTTCGGAGGCGGGGACGGTGAAGCGGTCCGGCACGTCGGAGCCCATCACACCGGCCCGCCAGACCTTCGGGGTGACCTTGGTTCCGGGCTTGCGGTACAGGGTCAGCCGCAGCCGGTACGAGGCGAGGCGCAGCCCGGTCGCCGGGTCGTCGATCGCGAAGGTGTCCGTCCAGACACTGCTGCGGTCGTCGCTCTGGTCGTCGACGGAGGTGCGGCGGATGTCCTGGTCGCCGGCCGCCCAGCGGCCCATGACGTACCAGGGCGTGGCGGTGCCGTCGGAGTAGGTCCCCTTGAGCTCGATCTGGATCCAGCTCCCGACGGGCGTGTGCGCGTTCCAGGACGCGATCGCCTCGGTGGCCGGGACGGAGAGGCGGTGGACGGGGGACGTCCAGGTCGCGTACTCCCAGCGGGCCGTCTTCCCGGTGTGCGGGTCCGAGTAGTCGGAGGTGCCCGCGGGGGTGCCGATCACCAGGCCGGGGCGGGCGCCGGCGACGGGGCGGGTGCCCGCGGCGGTGCCGTCGCGCCAGTCCGTGTACGAGGTCCAGGCGTGGTTGTCGACCTGGCGGGCGGCGGCCCGGTCGGGGCGGCCGGGCCGGCCGGTGTCGGGCCCGACGGCGGTGCCGGCGGCGGCCGCGGGTCCCGCGGCGCCGGTGACGGCGGTGGCCACCGCTGCCGCCAGAACGATTCTGCGGGACGGTTGTTCGGCTGAGCTCATGGGCGGGAGACCCCCAGGTGTCGAGTCGGGTGGGTCCGGTGCACGGGTGTGCGCCAACTATGGCTGCCCGAGGCACCGTCTGCCAGCACTTCGACCCCGGGCGCGCCCGCCAATATTGGTCTCGACCACTGGCATGACCTGCGATTGTGCAGGGAGGTGCCTGTCATGTCCGGCCCCGGCCCGGGTGCGCCCGGGCCCCGGCGTACACCGGGACGGCGTACGCCGGGGCCTGTGACGCACGCTCAGACGAGGTCCATGGCGGCGACCTCGTCGGGGCGGCCGTAGCTCACCGGGCCGTGGAAGCGGCGCCGCGCCGAGGTGAACCACCACAGCGTCGCCACGCCCAGGACGCCCGCCAGGACGACCGGGGCGTAGTTGAACGAGGTCACCGTGACCGGCGCGGCGTGCGGCAGCATGAACAGCACACTGCTGAACAGGATCCACGTCACCGCCACCACTCCGACGGGCCGGCCCCAGCGGCCCAGGTGCCACGGGCCGGGCTGGAAGGCGTCACCGAGCCGCAGCCTCAGCAGGATCGGGATGCCGTAGGCGAGGAAGAGCCCGACGACGTTGACGCTGACGATGGCGGTGAACGCCGTGTGCGACCACCAGCCGGGCAGGACCAGCACGAGCGAGCAGCCGACCGCGAGCCAGACCGCGTTCACCGGGGTGCGGGTGCGCGGGGACACCGAGTGCCACCAGCGGGAGCCCGGCATCGCGCCGTCCCGCGAGAACGCGAAGATCTGCCGGGCGTTGCTGGTGAGGTTGGCCAGTCCGCAGAACAGCATGGCGCCGATCACGATGAGCAGCAGCGCCTTCGCGGCGGCCAGACCGACCCCGTCGATCAGGATGCGTACGGGAGGGGAGTCGGCCGCCGCCACCCGGTCGTAGTCCCGTGCGCTGTAGACGAGGGCGCACATCAGTACGAGGCCGGCCAGTGCCGAGGAGGCGATGGAACGGGTGATCCCCTTCGGCGCGTTGACGGTCGCCCGGACCGTTTCCTCGGACATGTGGAAGCTGCCGTCGAAGCCGGTGAACGTCCAGCTGGTGACGAGCAGTCCGAGCATGCCGCCGTAAAGGCCGCTCGTGAAACCGGTGTTGTTCGCGAAATGGGTGACGAACGACGCCGGCTGGTGCTGATCGGGCCCGGTGACGAGGGCGGTCACGATGACCGCCAGCCCGATGAGCAGCCACCACACGGAGATCCGGTTCAGCACGGCGACCAGCTGCACGGTGTAGGTGTTGGCGAGCCCCTGCGCCACGATGATCAGGGCCGTGATCAGCACCGTCCGGTGGCCGGTCGGCTCGTAGCCGGGCCACTGCAGCGTGATCAGGGCCTGCAGGAAGATGGCGGCGGCATACCCGGTGGCGGCCGTCCCGCCGACCTGGCCGGCGAAGTTGAGCCAGCCCGTGTACCAGGACCAGGCGCCCTTGTGCCGGCGGGCGAGTTTCCCGGCGGAGAAATACAGGGCACCGCTCGTCGGATAGGCCGAGGCGACTTCCGCCATCGATGCCCCCACGAAGAGCACCATGACGGACACACCGGTCCAGCCGAAGACGAGAATTGCGGGACCGCCCGCGTTCCAACCGAATCCGAAACCGGAGAAGATTCCGGCGACGACATTGATGACGGTGAAGGATATGGCGAAATTGTCGAACGCCTGAAAACGACGTGTGAGTTTCCTCGGATAACCCATCGCATGCAGGGTCGCGTCGTCGTCCAGGGCGATCGGATCCACTGCCCCGCGCGCCCGGGCACGCGAGGCCGATATCCGTGAGGACACGGGTCGGACCTTCCTCTCGGTGGGGGGTGGAGGGCCGTCAGGTGCCCGGGACGGGCAGCCCGCAGGCGCGGCGCGCCCGGGACAGCTCGTCGGCCGGGTCGCCGAAGGCGGCCCAGGGCATGCGCGAGGCGTACGGCCCCATGGCCGTGAACGCCGTCCGCGCCTGCTCCTCACGCCGGGCCATGACCAGGGCGTGCGCTAAGTACGCGAGGTCGAGGACCGGGGTGAAGGTGTAGTCGGCCACGGTGGGCAGCCAGTCGCGGTGCAGGGCGACCGCGGTGGCACGCCACTGCGGCTGCTCCCAGACGCGGTCGGCGAGCAGCCGGGTGGGGTCGTAGCACTCGACGAGGGCGACCAGGGGCAGCAGCCCCAGGGACGAGCCGGCCGGGGCGCGCTGGCCGAGGAACGCGGCCACGTCCCAGGCGGCGGTCACCGAGCCGCCGTGGCGGGGGAAGAAGCAGGCGAGGAAGCGGTGATGGGCCTCGCGGTGCCAGGGGTCGAGCGACAGGACGTGCGCGAAGAGGTTCCACGGCCCGGGCGGCGCGGTGAGCAGACCCCGCGGTGCCGCGTCCCGCAGCCGGTGCAGCCGGGCCATCGCCAGCTTGGCCACCCAGGGGGTCGGATCGGTGGGGTCGGTGTGCGCGGCCCGGTCGCAGGCGGCCAGCGCGATCCGCTCCAGGGCCTCGGCCCGCGGGTCGCGCGCGTCGGCCGCGCGAAGCGCCCGTACGACCGCGACCCGCGCCCACAGCAGGGCCGCCTCGGGGCCGGGCTCCTCCGCCAGCCAGCGTTCCACCAGGTCGGAGTCGGCGGCCTCGGAGGCGAGGACCAGCGAGCGGTGGGCCCGCAGCGCGAAGTCGCCGCGGGTTTCCGCCAATGCCTCGCGGGCGCCCAGATATCGCCCGGCCCGGACCTCGACGCAAACGCGTGCGAGCACCCGGTCGTCGGCCGCCGGATGCCACACGTACTGCCCCTCGAATAACCCCGCGGTCATCGGTCCCAGCCCATCCCCCGTTGTGACACGTCACCGTTGTGCACCAGGCACCCTACTCAGCGTCGCCCGCCTCCGGAACATCGATTTCACCGTGGTTGGCCGGAGTTTTTCGACGGCAATGGAGAAATCGCGGAGTAGTTCAAAGCGACACGTTTTCTCATCACGGTCCGGACTCGGTTCCGGCCGCCCACTAGAATGTTGCGGCACCTCGGTCCAGCACTCCCTCCGACTTCGGGAAGAACGATTCACGACCTCGCCTCCCGGCTCCGCCGGCTGCCCCCCTCCTGCGGCCCGGTCCGGCTGATCGCCGTCGACGGGCACGCCGGTTCCGGGAAGTCCACGTTCGCCGGGGAGTTGGCGCGCTCCCTCGGCGGTGCCCCGGTCCTCCATCTCGACGATCTCGCCTGTCACGACGAGCTGTTCGGCTGGACCGACCGGCTCATCGCCCAGGTGATCGAGCCGCTCGCCCGTGGCCGGACCGCGCACTACGCCCCCTACGACTGGCGGGCCCGCCGCTTCGGGGCCCCGGTCGCGCTGCCGCCCGAGCCGGTGGTCGTCGTCGAGGGGGTGGGCGCGGGCCGCCGCGCGCTGCGGCCGTATCTGGCCCGGCTGCTGTGGATGGAGCTGCCGGCCGAGGAGTCCTGGGCCCGCGGCCGCGCCCGCGACGGTCAGGAGCAGCGGGAGTTCTGGGACGGCTGGGTCGCGGCGGAGCGCGCGCACTTCGCCGCCGACCCCTCCCGGCCCTTCGCCGATCTCCTGGTCCGGCAGGGAGACCTGGGGGAAATGTGTGAGCCGGGAGTGCCGGGAAAGAAGGGGTACGAGGTCACTCCCGGGCCTGCCGTGACGCCCTGACCCGACCGTCCGGTCACCCACCGTGACGACCCAGCGGCAATGTGCTGAACTTGTGAAGGCACGCTCCCCGGCGACTTCCCGGAGTGCCTCAACTCGGCTTGACCCAAGGGCCGTACAGGTCTTACGTTCTCAATGAGCGGACAAGAGAAACCGCTCTCCAGACGCGAAGCCCCCGGTTGTTCCCCCGTGATCGGGGGCTTCGTTCTGCCCGGACGGCGTTTTCCGGCGCCGAGAGGGGCGATCCGATCACCCTCGGTCACCGCCGCGCGCTCCCCCGATGTGCTCCCACCTCCCCCGACGGCCTGTGCCGCACCCTGGGGCGCACCACGCCCTCGCAGGTACGATGCCCACGGTGCGACCTACGGACGGCTGCTCTGCGCACTGTCACAACTCCGGTACGCGGTACGGCGGTTCGATACCGGCGGCCGGGGGCGAGCGGTCGGCCAACCGACGGGGGGCACGGTTTGTGGGGGACGTGATGGACTTCGGCACGCAGGGCCCGGAGGCCCCGGCCGACCTCGCCTGGCTGCGAGGTGTGGACGCCTACACGATGGGCGCGTATCCGCAGGCGGAGGAGGAGTTCCGCACAGCGGTGCGGATCGATCCCGGGATGGCCGACGGCTGGCTGGGCCTGCACGCGCTGCGGGTGGACACGACGACCGCGCTGCTGCGGATGTTCCGGCACCGGGACCGCTTCGGGGAGCAGCGCGCCCGGCACCGCCGTACGCTCAACTCCTGGTACTGGCTGGGCTGGTGGGTCCAGCCGGTGCTGGAGAGCCCCCGCGATCTGCTGCTGGCCCACGCCTCGCACTGGCTGGACGGACGGCACGTCCCCGAGCTGGACCGCGCGCTCGCCGGGCTGCCGCCCGTGGACACCGACCACCAGGTCCGCTTTCTGCACGCCTGCCGGGCCTATCTGGTCAAGGACTGGGAGCAGCTCGTCCGGCACACCGATCCGCTGCTCGACGACCCGATGCTCGGCATCGAGGCGGGCCTGTTCGGCGGCATGGCACGGGTGCGCCTGGAGATGTACGGGCAGGCCGAACCGCTGCTCTCGGCCGCGCTGATGCGGTGCCGCAGCGAGCAGCCGCAGCGCAAGGAGCTGCGCTACTGGCTGGCCCGGGCGCACGAGGGCACCGGCCGCTCGGCGGCGGCGCTTCCCCTCTACCGGGCGGTGCACCGTGTCGACCCGGCCTTCATGGACACCTCGGCCCGGCTCGCCGCCATCGCCGAGGGCGACGGGTACGACGACTCCGCCGACCTCGCCGCGATCACGCTGGCCGGGTTCGGGCAGGACGTCGACGGCACCGACGGGCTCGACCCGCTGTTCGGCGTCGAGGGACGCGATCTGCGGCTGTCCGAGCCCGGGCCGCTGCCGTCGGTGGCGGATCCGGCGGTGCGGGAGAAGGCGGCCGTGCCCGCGCAGTCGCTGCCCGCCGGTCCGACCGACCCCGCGTTACTCGAGGAGGCGCTGGCCGAACTCGAGCGCATGGTGGGGCTGGAGCCGGTCAAGCGCCAGGTGAAAGCACTGTCGGCGCAGCTGAACATGGCGCGGCTGCGGGCCGGGCAGGGCCTGCCGGTGCAGCCGCCCAAGCGGCACTTCGTCTTCTCCGGCCCCTCCGGCACCGGCAAGACCACGGTCGCCCGGATCCTGGGCCGGGTCTTCTACGCGCTCGGGCTGCTCGGCGGCGACCATCTCGTGGAGGCCCAGCGCGCCGACCTGGTCGGCGAGTATCTGGGCCAGACCGCCGTGAAGGCCAACGAGCTCATCGACTCGGCGCTCGGCGGCGTGCTCTTCGTGGACGAGGCGTACTCGCTGTCCAACACGGGGTACGGCAAGGGCGACGCCTACGGCGACGAGGCCCTGCAGGTGCTGCTGAAGCGGGCCGAGGACAACCGCGACCATCTGGTCGTGATCCTGGCCGGCTATCCCGAGGGCATGGACCGGCTGCTGGCCGCCAACCCCGGGCTGTCCTCCCGGTTCACCACCCGCGTCGACTTCCCCTCGTACCGGCCGCTGGAGCTGACCGCGATCGGCGAGGTGCTGGCCGCCGAGAACGGCGACCTGTGGGACGAGGAGGCGCTGGACGAATTGCGGTCCATCGCCGGGCATGTGGTCGACCAGGGGTGGATCGACGAACTGGGCAACGGGCGGTTCCTACGGACGCTGTACGAGAAGAGCTGCGCCTACCGGGATCTGCGCCTTTCGACGTACCCGGGTGCGCTGACCCGCGCGGAGCTGGCGACCCTGCGGCTGCCCGATCTGATGCAGGCGTACGGCGAGGTGCTGTCGGGGCGGGGGCCGCAGGATCCGTCCGCCCGCTGACGGATCCTGCGGCCCTGCGGTCATCCGGCTGTCGGGCCTTGCGGCCGGCTCAGCCGGCCATGGCCTCCTCCGGCTCTCCCGTGCTCAGCCGGGGACTGGTGACCCGGACCTCCGGCAGCTCCCGGTGGGCCGGGTCGCGGACCTCGCCCACCAGCAGCTCCAGTACGTCCTCCAGCGCGACCAGGCCGAGCACCCGGCCGGACGCGTCGGCCACCTGGGCCAGATGGGTGGCGGCCCGGCGCATGACGGTCAGGGCGTCGTCCAGGGGCAGTTCGGAGCGCAGGGTCGTCATCGGGCGCCACACGTGCTGCGGCACCGCCCGCTCGGACTCCTCCAGATCCAGGACGTCCTTCACATGCAGATAGCCCATGAAGGCACCGGCGCCGTTCTCGGCCGCGACCGGGAACCGGGAGTAGCCGGTGCGGGCGGTGAGGGCGACGATCTGGCCGGGGGTGACCGAGGGGCTGACGGTGACCAGCGACTCGCGCCGTAGCAGGACGTCCGTCACCGGGCGCGAGCCCAGCTCCAGGGCGTCCTCCAGGCGCTCCTGCTCCTCGGGGTCGAGCAGTCCCGCCTGGCCGGAGTCCTCGACGAGCCGGTTGAGCTGCTCGCTGGTGAACACCGCCTCGACCTCGTCCTTCGGCTCCACGCGGAACAGCCGCAGGATGGAGTTGGCGACCGCGCCGAGGGCGACGGTGATCGGCCGGCAGAAGCGGGCGAAGTACACCAGGCCGGGGCTCAGCCAGAGCGCGACCTTCTCCGGTGCCGCCATGGCCAGGTTCTTCGGCACCATCTCGCCGATCACGAGGTGGAAGAAGACGACCGCGGCGAGCGCGATGACATAGGTCAGCGGATGGATCATGCCCTCCGGCAGACGCACCCACTCGAACACCGGCTCCAGCAGATGCGCCACGGTCGGCTCGGCGACCGCGCCGAGCGTCAGCGAGCAGACGGTGATGCCGAACTGGGCGGCGGCCATCATCTGCGGCAGATGCTCCAGGCCGTACAGCACCTGGCGGGCGCGGGTCGTGCCGAGCGGTTCGATCTGGCTGCGGCGGACCGAGACCAGGGCGAACTCGGCGCCCACGAAGAAGCCGTTGGCGAGCACGAGCAGGGCCGCGAAGAGAAGTTGGAGGACGCTCATCGGGCGACCTCCACGACGGCTCCGGTGCGCACCAGCCGGACCCGCTCGGCCCGGTAGTGCCCGACCCGGCGCACGGACAGCCGCCAGCCCGGCAGCTCCGCCTTGTCGCCGACGGCCGGGATCCGCCCGAGCAGATCGGCGACCAGTCCGGCCACCGTCTCGTACGGGCCCTCGGGCACGTCGAGCCCTATGCGCTGCAGGATGTCGACACGGCAGCTGCCGTCGGCCTCCCAGGCGGGGCGGCCGTCCTCGGCCGGGGCCGCGGCGAGTTCGGGCAGGTCCTGCCCGTCGTGCTCGTCGCGGACCTCGCCGACGATCTCCTCGACGATGTCCTCCAGGGTCACCACGCCGGCCGTGCCGCCGTACTCGTCGACGACGACGGCGATGGGCTGCTCGCTGCGCAGCCGGCCGAGGAGCGGCTGGACCGGCAGGGTCTCGGGGACCAGCAGGGCGGGGCGGGAGATCCGGCCGACGGGGGTGCGCAGCCGGTCACCCGAACGGACCGCCAGCGCGTCCTTCAGATGGACCATGCCGACGATCTCGTCGATCCGCTCCCGGTACACCGGGAAGCGGGACAGGCCGGTGGCGCGGGTCAGGTTCACCACGTCCTCGGCGGTGGCCGACGACTGGAGCGCGCTGACCTTCACCCGCGGGGTCATGACGTGCTGCGCGGTCAGCTCGCCGAGGGACAGGGTCCGCACGAACAGGTCGGCGGTGTCCTGCTCCAGGGCGCCGGCCTGCGCGGAGTGACGGGCCAGGGAGACCAGCTCGCCGGGGGTGCGGGCGGACGCCAGCTCCTCGGCGGGCTCGATGCCCATGGCCCGGACCAGCCGGTTGGCGACGGAGTTCAGCGCGGCGATCACCGGGCGGAACAGCCGGGCGAAGACGTGCTGGGGGCCGGCGACGAAGCGCGCGACCTGCAGGGGCCGCGACACCGCCCAGTTCTTGGGCACGAGCTCGCCGATCACCATCTGCACGGCCGAGGCCAGCAGCATGCCGACGACCACGGCGACACCGGACACCGCCCCTTCGGGGACGCCGATCGCGGTGAACGGGCCGCCCAGCAGCTGGGCCAGGGCCGGTTCGGCGAGCATGCCGACGACCAGGGAGGTGATGGTGATGCCGAGCTGGGTGCCGGAGAGCTGGAAGGACAGTTCCCGGAGGGAGGCGACGACCCGGTGGGCCCGTCGGTCGCCCTCGGCGGCGGCCTGCTCGGCGTCCGTGACCTCCACGGTGACCAGGCCGAACTCGGCGGCCACGAAGAAGCCGTTGGCGAGGATCAGGAGGAACGCGGCTGCCAGGAGCAGCAGGGGGGGACTCATGATGCCGCCGCCCCGGTATGTCGGGGGCGGGCGGCGCAGGTACTACAGGACGATCCGTCCATCGCTGGAGGGAATCACTCCTCGGGTAGCAGGGGCCTTCGAAGGACCGGTCGGACCCACGAGAGGCGGAGGCGTCGTGAGAACGCCTCCGCCACCAGATTAATCAAGACAGGGGCACTTGCGGCAGGGCGAGCGCTGCCGAGTACGCCCCTATGGGTATCGGGTCAGCCCTGAGGGCCCTCCGCGGAGCGGGCCTCGGCGAGGGCGCGCAGAGCGCGGGCGTCGGCGATGGCCTTGGCCTTGGCGATACCGGGCTGGATGCCGAGCGCGGGCAGGCTGGTGCCGTCGCTCAGGTTGAGGAACACCCACGGGTCGCCGGGGCGCAGATTGACCTGGACGATCTCGGCCCAGGCCAGGCGGCGCCGCGATGCGATGTTCACCACGGTGACACCGGCCTCGTCGGCGACCACCCGGACGCGCGCCAGCAGGGCGAGCACGCCGAACATCAGCGCGCCGGTGAGGATGAAGCTGAGCCGCTCGCCCGGTCCGAGCTTCTCCAGCAGCAGCGCGACCGCCGTGATGACGACGAAGATCGCGGCGCCCGCGGTGAGCAGGATGCCGCGGGTGCGGCCGGGCCGGAAGGTGACGGGAAGCGGGGGCAGCTCGGACATGTCGGGGCTCTCGTAGGACATCTCGTGCGTCAGAGGCGGCAGGCGTGGATCGCCGTGGTCAGGATGGCGCGGGCGCCGATGTCGTACAGGTCGTCCATGATCCGCTGGGCCTCGCGGGCCGGGACCATGGCGCGGACGGCGACCCAGCCCTCGTTGTGCAGCGGCGAGACGGTCGGCGACTCCAGGCCCGGGGTGAGGGCGACGGCCTTCTCCAGCTGCTCGACGCGGCAGTCGTAGTCCATCATCACGTAGGTCCGGGCGACCAGGACGCCCTGGAGGCGGCGCAGGAACTGCTGCACCTTGGGGTCGTCGGGCTCCGCGCCGGTACGGCGGATGACGGCGGCCTCGGACTTCATGATCGGCTCGCCGACGACCTCCAGGCCGGCGTTGCGCAGCGAGGTGCCGGTCTCGACGACGTCCGCGATGACCTGGGCGACACCGAGCTGGATGGCGGTCTCGACGGCGCCGTCGAGGTGCACGACGGAGGCGTCGATGCCGTGGTCGGCGAGGTACTTGGCGACGATGCCCTCGTAGGAGGTGGCGATCGTCTTGCCCTTGAGGTCCGCGAGGTCGCCGCCGACGGTGCCCGGCTTGGTGGCGAAGCGGAACGTGGAGCGGGCGAAGCCGAGCGGGAGGATCTCCTCGGCGTCGGCGCCGGAGTCGATCAGCAGATCGCGGCCGGTGATGCCGATGTCGAGCTGGCCGGAGGCGACGTAGATCGCGATGTCGCGGGGGCGGAGGTAGAAGAACTCGACCTCGTTGACCGGGTCGACGATCCGCAGTTCCTTGGACTCGCGGCGCTGCTGGTAGCCGGCCTCATGCAGCATGTCCGCCGCAGGGCCGGAGAGTGAACCCTTGTTGGGGACGGCGATGCGCAGCATGAGGTCGGCTTCCTTCGTTTCGCGGGTGCGTGGGGTGTGGGGTGGTGGTGCTCAGAGGTGGGCGTAGACGTCGTCCAGGGAGATCCCGCGGGCGACCATCATCACCTGGACGTGGTAGAGCAGCTGCGAGATCTCCTCGGCGGCGGCTTCCTTGCCCTCGTACTCGGCGGCCATCCAGACCTCGGCGGCCTCCTCGACGACCTTCTTGCCGATGGCGTGGACGCCCTTCTCGACGAGTTCGGCGGTACGGGAGGTGGCGGGATCGCCCTGGGCTGCCTTGTGCTGGAGCTCGGTGAAGAGCTCCTCGAACGTCTTCTTGGACATGGTGACGCTCAGCCTATGCCACATGTGCCGTTCGTCAGCGCCAGGGTTCGGATACTGAGCGCAGGGTCGCCGCCGTGGCCACGGCCGCGGTCACCGCCTCGTGCCCCTTGTCCTCGGAGGAGCCCTCGATCCCGGCCCGGTCCAGGGCCTGCTCCTCGGTGTCGCAGGTCAGCACGCCGAACCCGACGGGGACGCCGGTGTCGACCGAGACCTGGGTGAGGCCCTGGGTGACGCCCTGGCACACGTACTCGAAGTGGGGGGTGCCGCCACGGATGACGACACCAAGCGCCACGATCGCGTCGTAGCCGCGGCCCGCGAGGACCTTGGCGACCACCGGGAGCTCCCAGCTGCCGGGGACCCTGAGCAGCGTCGGCTCGTCGATCCCCAGGTCGTGCAGGGCGCGCAGCGCGCCGTCGACCAGTCCGTCCATCACCTTCTCGTGCCACTGCGCCGCGATGACGGCGACCCGCAGGTCACCCACATTGCGTACGGACAGCTCCGGTGCGCCCTTGCCGCTCACGTTCTCGTGTCTCCTCGGTGTGGTCTTACAGGTCTTACTGGTCCTGCTGGTCCTGCTGGTCTTACTGATCCTGCTGGTCCTACTGCGTGGTGCAGGTGGACAGGGTGGTGGGGGCCGGGACCACGGCCTCGGGGTCCAGCCAGGGCAGGTCGTGCCCCATCCGGTCGCGCTTGGTGCGCAGGTACCGCAGATTGTGCTCGCCCGCCTGGACGGGCATCGGCTCCCGCTCGGCGACCTGGATGCCATGGGCGAGCAGGGCGTCGGACTTGTCGGGGTTGTTGGTCAGCAGACGGACGCTGCGCACCCCGAGGTCAGCGAGGATCCGCGCGCCGGCGCCGTAGTCGCGGGCGTCGGCGGGCAGGCCGAGCTCCAGGTTGGCGTCGAGGGTGTCGCGGCCGCGCTCTTGAAGCTCGTAGGCGCGCAGCTTGGACATCAGGCCGATGCCCCGGCCCTCGTGGCCGCGCAGGTAGACGACGACACCGCGGCCCTCCTCCTGGATGCGGTCCAGGGCCGCCTCCAACTGGGGGCCGCAGTCGCAGCGCAGCGAGCCGAAGACGTCCCCGGTGAGGCATTCGGAGTGGACGCGGACCACGACGTCCTCGCCGTCGCCGATCTCGCCGTGGACAAGGGCGACATGCTCGACGCCGTCGACGGTGGAGCGGTAGCCGTAGGCGGTGAACGTGCCGTGGGCGGTGGGGAGATGGACCTCGGCCTCGCGCCGGACGGTGGAGTCGGCGGCGAGCCGCTCGTCGTCCGGGGCGGTCGGCTCGACGGCCTTCGGGTGCTCGGCCTCGCGGCGGTAGGCGACCAGGTCGGCGATGGAGACGATGGTCAGGCCGTGCTTGCGGGCGAACGGGATCAGCTCGGGCAGCCGCAGCATCTCGCCGTCCTCGCCGGCGATCTCCACGATGGCGCCGGCCGGGCGCAGTCCGGCGAGCCGGGCGAGGTCGACGGCGGCCTCGGTGTGTCCGTTGCGGACGAGGACGCCGCCGGGCCGGGCGCGCAGCGGGAAGATGTGGCCGGGGCGGACGAGGTCCGACGGCTGGGCCGTGCCGCTCGCGAGGAGCTGCAGCGTGGTGGAGCGGTCGGAGGCGGAGATGCCGGTGGTGACGCCGTGCTCGCCGGAGGCGTCGACGGAGACGGTGAACGCGGTCTTCATCGACTCGGTGTTGTCCGCCACCATCTGCGGCAGTTCGAGCCGGTCGAGCTCGTCGGGCTCCATGGGCGCGCAGATCAGTCCGCGGCACTCGCTCATCATGAAGGCGACGATCTCGGGGGTCGCGTGTTCGGCGGCGATGACGAGGTCGCCCTCGTTCTCGCGGTCCTCGTCGTCGACGACCACGACGGGCCGGCCGGCCGCGATGTCGGCGATGGCGCGCTCGATCGGGTCGAGCCGCAGGTCCTCGGCGCTCTCGGCGCTGTACAGAATCGGTGCCGTGGTCATGCCGGCGCTCCTTCCAGGACGGGCCGCGCGCCGTTGCGGGAGCGCAGCCACCAGTCGCGCATGCCCCACAGGACGAGTGCGCCGTAGATGACGTAGACGAAGCCGGAGAAGGCGTAGCCGTTGGCGAAGTTGAGGGGGACGCCGACCAGGTCGACGAGGAGCCAGGCGAACCAGAACTCGACCATGCCGCGCGCCTGGGCGTACATGGCGACGACGGTGCCGACGAAGATGTAGGCGTCGGGCCAGGGGTCCCAGGACAGGGTCGGGTACGCCTTGAAGAGCAGCGCGACGCCGACGGTGCCGGCGGCGGCCGCGCCGAGCATGACGGCGCGCTCGGTCCAGGTGGCGAACCGGACGGCGATGTGACCGTCCTCGCCGCGGCCCTTGCCGCGCTGCCACTGCCACCAGCCGTACAGGGCGACGACCATGACGACGGCCTGCTTGCCGGCGCTGCCGGTGAGGTGCCCGAAGAAGGCGCCGAAGAGGATCAGTCCGGCGAGGAACTGCACGGGCCAGGTCCACAGGGAGCGCCGCCAGCCGAGGGCGAGGGCGGCCAGGCCGAAGAGATTGCCGATCATGTCCGACCAGAGGATGTGCTGGCCGAAGAGCGTGAAGGCCTCTGAGTTCAGGGAGTTCACCGGGTGGCCGTCCCTTCGGAGGAGAGGCGGTCGCCCAGCATCCGCTCGACGTACTTGGCGATGACGTCGACCTCGAGGTTGACCGGGTCGCCGGGCTGCTTGTGGCCGAGCGTGGTCAGGTCGAGGGTGGTCGGGATGAGGCTGACGGTGAAGTAGTCGGGTCCGGCGTCGACGACGGTGAGGCTGATGCCGTCGACGGTGATGGAGCCCTTCTCCACGACGTAGCGGGAGAGGTCCGCGGGGAGGGAGATCTTCACGATTTCCCAGTGCTCGGAGGGGGTGCGCTGAAGGACCTGGCCGGTGCCGTCGACGTGTCCCTGGACGATGTGGCCGCCGAGCCGGTCGCCGACGGCGGTGGGCCGCTCCAGGTTGACGCGGGAGCCCACGGTGAGGGCGCCGAGGCTGGAGCGCTTGAGGGTCTCGGCCATGACGTCGGCGGTGAACTCGTCGCCCTCGTGGTCGACGACCGTGAGGCAGACGCCGTTGACCGCGATGGAGTCGCCGTGCTTCGCGCCGTCGGTGACGACGGGACCGCGCAGTCGGAAGCGACAGGCGTCGCCGAGGGTCTCGACGGCCGTGACGTGGCCCAGCTCTTCGACGATTCCGGTGAACACTTCCCGGGTCCTCCTGCCGCATAGGGGCACGGACTCCGGGGCTGCCGATGACGGCGGAATGGACGAGCGAGAACACCGGGGCGACGCCGGACGAGGGTCCGCCCCTTGGACGAACCGGTACGGCGGCGCGCACAAGGCTCGCCCGCCGCGCACTGCCTCCCATCCGGACTTTAACCGTCGGTCCAGGAATTTCACCTGGTCAACCGGTCGCTGGAGGCGACCGGGTCGCGGACTGTAACCGCCGGTTCGGACTTTCACCGACCCCGGAGTGCGCTGCTTGTGG
This sequence comes from Streptomyces sp. RK62, assembly GCF_018070255.1. Lineage (NCBI taxonomy): Bacteria > Bacillati > Actinomycetota > Actinomycetes > Kitasatosporales > Streptomycetaceae > Streptomyces > Streptomyces sp. RK62. Next base: position 69,536 of record NZ_JAGPYD010000015.1, read on the forward strand.
TACATGGCCAGTGTGCCACGACCGGTGGGCGTCCATACGGGCGAAGGGTGTGGGGTGGCTCACAGCGCCCTTCGCTGGACTTTCCCGGCGGACGGCGGTGCCCTCAACTCCCGTGTGTGCGAGCACGCTTGGGATTGGTCCATACCTATTGACGCTCTGGTCTAGTCCTCTCTACTGTCAGCGGTGCGCGGCAGGGGCTCGGCGCCCTGCCGCCCCCACGAGAGCGCCCGGCGGCGGTGACGACGGCCCTTGCCCGCCGCCGGGTCTCCCCAAGCGCCCCTTTTTCGTCCGCGGGATGTCACATCTCCCCGGGATGCTCCGTCGAGGACTGCGAGGGATGCTCCGAACCGGGAGTGTCCGCGTCGCGAAGGGGCTGAACACGATGACCACGATGCTGGTGACCGGCGGGACCGGAACGCTCGGCCGGCTCGTCACCGAGCGGCTGCGGGCGGACGGGCACGAGGTGCGGGTGCTCAGCCGGCACGCCCAGCCGTACGCCGTCGATCTGCGCAAGGGCGGGCCCGGTCTGGACGCCGCGATGGCGGGCGTGGACACGGTGGTGCACTGCGCCAGCTCGCCGAACGGCGGGGACGAGGAGGCGGCGCGGCATCTGATCGCGGCCGCGCGCGGGGCCGGGGTGCGGCACCTCGTCTACATCTCGATCGTCGGCGTGGACCGGGTGCCGTTCGGCTACTACCGGAGCAAGCACGCCGTGGAGCGGCTGGTCGAGGAGTCGGGGCTGGGCTGGACCGTGCTGCGCGCGACCCAGTTCCACGATCTGCTCGCGCGGGTGCTGGGAGCGCTCGCCAGGCTGCCGGTCGTACTGCTGCCGGCCCGGGTGAAGGACCAGCCGATCGAGGTGGCCGAGGTCGCGGACCGGCTGGCCGAACTGGCCGAGGGCGAGCCCGCCGGGCGGGTGGCGGACATCGGCGGTCCCGAGGTGCGCACCTTCGACTCGCTGGCCCGTTCCTTTCTCAAGGCCACGGGCCGCAGGCGGCTCGTCGTGAGCGTCCCGCTGTGGGGCGCGGCGTACCGCGCCTTCCGCGCCGGCGGGCATCTCGCTCCGGAGCACGCGGTGGGCAAGGGGACGTTCGAGGAGTACCTGGACCGGCGATTTGGCCATCGGAGCTAGGCACTCCGCCCTGGTGGCGCGAACAGTTCGTCCTGGGCCTGGTCCCGGGCCGTGAGGAGCGCTCCGCGCAGGACCGCGGTGCCGCCGAGGTCGCTCGGGCGCACCGCGGCCGGCAGCGGGGACATCCGCCGCACCCGCTCCTCGACCAGCGCGGCGAGCGGGGCGCCGCCGGCCTGCCCGACCTCGCCGCCGAGCACCACACAGCCGGGGTCGAGGACGGCGACGACGGAGGCCACGCCCAGCGCGATCCGGTCCGCGAGGACGTCGAGGAACCGCCGGGCGGCGTCGTCCTCGCCCCCGCCGGTCCGCGCCACCGCCTCCCCCACCAGGCGGGCGGCGTCCGGGGCCTGGGCGCCCTCGGCGGTCAACCCGTGCTCCGCCGCCAGCCGCGTGATCGCGGCCGAGCCCGCGAGCGAGTGGAAGCCGCCCGCGCAGTCGGTCGCCGACGGCAGTCCCGTCGTACCGGGCACCGGCAGGAAGCCGATCTCGCCGGTTCCGCCGGAGGCGCCGCGGCGCAGCTTCCCGTCGAGGACGACGGCGGCGCCGGTGCCGTGTCCGAGCCAGAGCAGGACGAAGGTGTCGCGGTCGCGGGCGGCGCCGTCGCGCTGTTCGGCGAGGGCGGCGAGGTTGGTCTCGTTCTCGACGCTGACGCGTGCGTCGGGGAAGCGCTCCTGGAGGGTGGCGACGAGGGCGCGGTGCCACTGCGGCAGGCCCGAGGAGTCGCGCAGTTCGCCGCTGGCCGGGTCGATCAGGCCCGGGGCGCCGATGCCCACGGTGTGCGGCCGGTCCGCCCCGGCCTCCTTCACGGCCCGCTCGACGAGGGCGACCGCCCGCTCCACGGCGGGCCCGGTTCCGGTGTCGCCGCCGATGGGCACGGACGCCTCCGCGAGCACGGTGCCGACCAGGTCGGACACGGCCACCGCGACCCCCTCGGTACGGACGTCCAGCGCGGCGAGATGGGCGCGGCCGGCGACGATGCCGTACAGCTTGGCGTTGGGGCCGCGCCGCTGCTCGCCGGCCTCGCCGACGACGGTGATCAGCCCGGCGTCGGTCAGGCGCTCGACGAGGTCGGCGACGGTCGGCCGGGACAGCCCGGTCAGCTGCTTCAACTGTCCGGCCGTCAGCGGGCCTTCGCGTTGCAGCAGGCGCAGGGCGAGCCGGTCGTTGATGGCCCGGGCGGTGCTCGGGGATGCGGGCATGCCGGGATCCTTCCAGATCGGCGGGGCCGCGCGGCGGCGGGCGGCGCTCGGGCACCCTATCTATCAGGCAGGGTTCCTGATAGTTTACGGCCGGACCGCGCGGACGCGGAGGCCAGGAGGGGGTCACTTCATGGGTGGGACCGGTGGAAAGGTCTACGACCTGCGGGAGGTCAGGCGTGCCCGGTACGCCGTGGCCGCCGTCTTCGCCGCGCACGGCGCCGTCACGGGGTCGTTCGCGACCCGGGTGCCGTGGATCCAGGACCACGCGGGGGTCAGCGCCGGCCAGCTCGGTCTCGCGCTCGCGTTCCCGGCGCTCGGCGCCTCCCTGGCGATGCCGCTCGCGGGCAGGATCAGCCACCGCTTCGGCGCCCGCAACGCGCTGCGCGGGCTGATGGCCCTGTGGACGCTGGCCCTGACGCTGCCCTCACTGGCACCCGACCTGCTCACGCTCTGCGTGGCTCTGTTCCTGTTCGGCGCCACGGCGGGCATGGCGGACGTGGCGATGAACGCCCTCGGGGTCGAGGTGGAGGGCCGCCTGGGCCGCTCGATCATGTCCGGGCTGCACGGCATGTGGAGCGCGGGCGCCCTGATCGGCTCCGCGGCCGGCACCCTCGCCGCGCACCTGGGCTCGGACGCCCGGCTCCACCACGCCCTCGCGGCGGCCGTGCTGACGGTGCTCGGGGTGGCCGCCTGCCAGTGGGTGCTCGACCTCCAGGCCGCCGAGGACGAGGAGGCGCCGCCGCGGTTCGCGCTGCCTCCCCGGTCCGCGCTGCTGATCGGCGCGGTCGGGTTCTGCGCGGTCTTCGCGGAGGGCGCGAGCCTGGACTGGTCGGCGGTGTATCTGCGGGACCAGCTGGACACCTCCGCCGGTCTGGCGGCCGCGTGCACGACCGGCTTCACGCTCACGATGGCGATCGCCCGGATCGCCGGCGACCGGGTGGTGGACCGCTTCGGCTCGGTACGCACGGTCCGCTTCAGCGGCGTCCTCGCCACGCTCGGCGGGCTGCTGGTCGTGGTCGCGGACGCGCCGGCCCTGGCGATGACCGGGTTCGCGCTGCTGGGCCTCGGGATCGCGGTGGTCGTGCCGCTGTGCTTCGCGGCGGCGGGCCGCAGCGGCTCGAACCCGTCCCTGGCCATCGCGGGCGTCGCGACCATCACCTACACCTCGGGGCTGGTCGCCCCCAGCGCGATCGGCGGGCTCGCCCAGCTGACCAGTCTGATGGTGTCGTTCTGCCTGGTCACGCTGCTCGCCTCGGGCCTGGCGCTGTTCGCGGGCGTCCTGCGCACCGCCGACCGCGACCGCCCGAAGGTCAGCCGCCCGGACGCAGCAGTTCGCGACCCGCGGCCCTGAACTCCTCGCTCCACGGCGCCGGCCGCAGCGTCGTGGCGTCGAGCCGGACCAGCACCCGGCTGCCGTGCGCGTAGGTCACCGCGCCGTCGGCCGAGCAGAAGCGGAAGCCGTACGTCAGCCCGGTGGTGCCCAGCCGCTCCAGCCACAGGTGCACGGCGTAGGTGCCGGGCCTGGTCACCGGGGCCTCGTAGGTGATGCGCAGTTCCTTGACGGCGTTGCAGGCGTCGCCCGCGGCCACCCAGTCGCCCTCGAAGCGGAAGCCGTGCTCCTGCCACAGCTCGGTCCAGGCCCGCTCGACCATCAGCGGGTAGCGGGCGTTGTGCAGCAGCCCGAGCGCGTCGAGGTCGTCGAAGTGCACGGTGACGGGCACGAGCCGGCCGTGGGACGGGGCGGACAGGGGCAGGGCTTCGGCGGTCACGGCGGGACTCCCGGGGAGGTACTAGAAGATTCACCCATCCTAAGCGGACGCTCAGAAGCCGAGGTGGCCCCGGGTCGGCGGCCCGGTCGGTGTACCCGACAATGGTCCGGACCCCTCGTTCGCACGACGAAAGCGAAACCGCACCATGGATCTCGGCGTCCGCTGGAAACTGCACGGCGACGGACGCACTCCGGCGCCCGGCGCCGTGGTCCGCCCCGACGAACGGCTGTCCTGGCCGCGCACGGTCGGGCTCGGCGCCCAGCACGTGGTCGCGATGTTCGGGGCCAGTTTCGTCGCCCCGGTGCTCATGGGTCTCGACCCCAATCTGGCGATCATGATGTCGGGTGTCGCGACCGTGATCTTCCTGCTGGCCACACGCGGCCGGGTGCCCAGCTACCTCGGCTGCTCGCTGTCCTTCGTGGGCGTCGCGGCCGTCATCCGGGCGGACGGCGGGTCGAGCGCGGTTGTGACCGGCGCGGTCCTCGTGGTCGGCGCGGCGCTGTTCCTGGTCGGCCTGGCCGTGCAGCGGTTCGGGGCGCGGATCATCCACATCGCGATGCCGCCGATCGTGACCGGCGCGGTGGTGATGCTGATCGGCTTCAACCTCGCCCCCGTGACGGCCTCCACCTACTGGCCGCAGGACCAGTGGACGGCCCTGCTGGTGATGCTCTTCACCGGTCTGGCCGTGGTCTGCCTGCGCGGTTTCTGGTCCCGGATCGCGATCTTCCTGGGCCTGGTCCTCGGCTACGGACTGTCCTGGGTGTTCGACCGGGTCTTCGGCCGTATCCACTCGGTCGACGCGAGCGGCAAGCTCACCGACCACTGGCGGCTCGACCTGTCCGGCGTCTCCAGCGCCGACTGGATCGGCCTGCCCGATCTGCACGGCCCGTCCTTCCAGTGGTCCGCGATCCTCGTCGCGCTGCCCGTGGTCATCGCCCTGGTCGCCGAGAACGCCGGGCACGTCAAGGCCGTCGGCGAGATGACCGGCGACAACCTCGACGGCAAGCTGGGCACCGCGATCTCCGCGGACGGCGCCGCCTCGGTGCTGTCCACCGCCGTGGGCGGCCCGCCCAACACGACGTACTCCGAGAACATCGGCGTGATGGCCGCGACCCGCGTCTACTCGACCGCCGCCTACTGGGCCGCCGCCGGCTTCGCCCTCCTCTTCGGGCTCTGCCCCAAGTTCGGCGCGGTCGTGGCCGCCGTCCCCGGCGGTGTCCTCGGCGGCATCACCGTCATCCTGTACGGCATGATCGGCCTGCTCGGCGCGCAGATCTGGATCAACGCCGAGGTGGACCTGCGCAATCCGCTCAACCTGGTGCCGGCCGCCGCGGGCATCATCATCGGCGTCGGCAATGTGACGCTGAAGATCACCGACACCTTCGAGCTGAGCGGTATCGCGCTGGGCACGCTCGTCGTCATCACCGGCTATCACGCGCTGCGGGCGTTCGCCCCGGCCCATCTGCGGACGCAGCACCCGCTGCTCGACGAGGGCACGTCGTCGTACGACGAGGGCAACGCGGCCGGCGAGGGCCCTCAGCGCGCCAGCTCGTAGGCGTAGGAGGCGGTGAAGGTGCCGGGCTCCCCCTTGCAGCCGTCCGACTCCCCCGGCAGCTTCACCCACAGATAGCCGTCGATCCGGGCCTCACCGGTCGCCAGCGTGGGCGCCCGGCCCAGCTTGCGGCCCGACGGGTCGCACCACTCGCCGTCCGGCGGGGCCCCGGCGCCGTTGCGGCTGGTGTCGATGACGGCGCCCAGCCCCGGGCCGCCTCCGAGGGCGTCGAGGACCCGCCGGTCGTAGGCGATCTCGGCGGCCGTGGTGTGGAAGTTGGAGACGTTGCTGAAGACGCCGTCGGAGGACGCGGCCGACGCGGCGCCCGCCTGCCGCAGCCACGCCGCCTGCTTGGCCGGCGAGTGCCAGCCGGAGTGCCCGGCGTCGTAGTACACCCGGGCCCGGGGGTTGGCGGACTTGATGACCCGTCCGGCCCGGGCCAGGGACGCGAAGCGCGCGGCGCGCTCCCGCTCCGAGAGGCACTCGGACTGGGCGACGGAGTCCGGCTCCAGCACGACGACGACATCACCGGAGCCCAGCCCGGCGGCGAACCGGTCGATCCACGCGTCGTACGCGGCCAGGTCGGGCGCACCGCCCTCGGAGTACCCGCCGCAGTCCCGGTCCGGGATCACATACGGCACGACCACCGGGGTGCGGCCCTGCGCGGCGCCGCCCGAGGTGACCGCGCGGACCCGGGCGGTGATGGTGCCCGGGGTGAAGTCGGCGAACCAGACGGCGGCCGGCTGGGCGGCGATCCGGGACTGTATGACGGCGTGCCGGGGGTCGCCGGTGTGGTCGCGAACCCACTCGAGCACCTGGGAGTCGGGGTGGCGGTAGAGCCGGGTGGAGACCGGCGCGGCGCGCTGGGTCCGCTCAGGAGTCCTCGAGGGCGTCGCGGACGGCGTCCGCCGCGGGCTCGGGGAGGCCGACGGGGACGGGGACGCGCTCGGCGAGGCCGACGGGGACGGCGCGACGGGCAGCGCGTCCAGGCGCACCGACCGCGTCCCGGACGGCCCGGCCTGCGCGGGGTCGGGGCCGCCGTCCACGGCGGAGAGCAGCCCGGTCGTCGCTCCGGCGGCCACCACGACCGAGGCCGCCGCGACCATGGCGCTGCGCCGTGCGGACCTTCTGCGCGCGTCCCTGCGTGACGCCAGTCGCCGGGCGCGTGAGCCTGCCACCGTCCTGCTCCCCCTCCCCCACGGCGGGGCGCGTTCCCCCGTTCTGGGGAAGCGCCGGGCCCGCCGTCACTCCGGCCACCCTAAAGCTGGGAATCTGCCCCCATGGCGCAATGCGAACAATTCACCACCCCCGTGGACGCCGTCCTCTCCCGTATGCGCGCCCTCGACGCGAGGCTGCCGGAGCGCGACGGGGTCGCGGTCTTCAACCGCGTCTACCTCACCGTCACCGAGGCGGTCGACCGGCACATCGACACCGGCCGGTTCGCCGACGCGCGGGCCGCGATCACCCTGGACGTGCGGTTCGCGGAACGGTATCTCACGGCGGTGGAGACCGCCGAGGAGGCCGGGCGTCCGCCCGCCTGCTGGCGGCCCCTGTTCCAGATGCGCCGCCATCCGGGCGTACGCCCGCTGCAGTTCGCGCTCGCGGGCATCAACGCGCACATCGGGCACGATCTGGCGCTCGCCGTGGTGGACGCCTGCCGTAGCCTCGGCTGCGAACCGACCGATCTGGAGGACGAGTTCGACCGGGTGGGTGATCTGCTCGTCTCGCTGGAGGAGCACATCCGCGAGGAGCTGATGCCGGGTCCCGACCTGTTCCAGATCGCGGACCCGCTCACCCATCTGCTGGGCTCGTGGAGTCTGGAGCGGGCGCGGGACGCCACGTGGTCGGCGGCGCGTGCCCTGTGGGCGCTGCGCCGACTCCCCGAGCTGGCCGGGGAGTTCACCGAGCGGCTGGACGCCGCCGTGGGGCTGGCCGGGCGGATGCTGCTGACCCCGCTGCGGGACTGAGGGCCGGCGCCGAGTGGCGGTTCCCCGGGCCCGCAGTACGTTGGCCGATGGGGGTCCGCCGATCGCGAAGGAGCTCAGCGCCATGGCCATCCGCCTCGGACTCGGTCTTCCCCAACTGCGGCAGTACGACCTGGCCAAGGATGTGACGGACGTGGCCCGCGCCGCCGAGCGGACCGGGTACGACAGCGTCTGGGTCTACGAGCGGCTGCTGGTCCCCGAGTCGCCCACCCAGGGTCTGTACGGCGTGCCGGGGCTGCCCTGGCCGGACTGGTACCGGGGCATGGCCCACCCCCTGGTCACGCTGACCCTGGCAGCGGCGGTCACCGAGCGGGTCCGGCTGGGCACCGGAGTCGTGGTCGCCCCGCTGCACGGCCCGGTCCAGCTCGCCAAGGCCCTCGCCACCCTGGACGCCGCGAGCGGCGGGCGGGTCGTGGCGGGACTGGGCACGGGCTGGTCGACCGACGAGTTCGCCGCCGCGGGCATCGGGCCGCACGACCGGCGCGGCGGCCTCCTGGAGGAGGTCATCAAGGTCTGCCGGGCCGTGTGGGGCCCGGACCCGGTGTCCTTCGAGGGCCGTACGACGAAGATCGACGCGGCGGTGGTCGGCCCCAAGCCGGCGCGCCCGATCCCGGTCCTGGTGGCCGCGGGCGGCGACCGGGCCCTCGGGCGGGTCGTCGACCTCGGCGACGGCTGGATCCCGGTCGCCATGGACGTGCAGGGATACGCCGCCGGGTGGCGCAAGCTCCAGGACATCGCCGCCGAGCGGGGCCGTACGCGGCCGATCGAGCGGGTGCCCCGGGTGAACGCCCTGTACTCCGCCACGCCCTACGACGGCGACGACCGTCAGCCCTTCCAGGGCAGCGCCGACCAGATCGTGGCGGACCTCGCCGCGTACGCCGAGGTCGGCGTCGACGAGGTCCTGCTCGACCTCCAGACGAACCCGCGCGACGCCCAGGAGCTCAAGGACGCCGCCGCGGAGGTGTACGAGAAGGTGCGGGCCGCCGGGCTCTGAGCCGAGGTCAGTCCTCGGGCAGCTCGACCGGCGCGATCTCGTCGTAGACGTCGCCCGGACCCGGGTTGGTGGAGTCCGTGCCGCCGCCCAGGTGGTGCATGACGCCCCACACCGCGTTCAGCGCGGTCTGGACGGCGCCCTCGGCCCAGCCGGCGGTCCAGGAGATGTCGTCGCCGGCGAGGAAGATGCCCCGCTTGTCCTCGGGCAGCCGGTCCTGCATGAAGTGCGTGAACAGGCGCCGCTGGTAGCGGTAGTGACCGGGCAGGTTGGCCTTGAACGCGCCCATGAAGTAGGGCTCGTTCTCCCAGGAGACGGTCACCGGGTTGCCGATGATGTGCTTCCTGATGTCGACCTTCGGGTAGATCTCGCCGAGCGACTTCAGCATGACCTCCATCCGCTCGTTCGCGGACAGCGGCAGCCACTTCAGGCTGTCGTCGCACCAGGTGTAGGAGAGGCAGATGACGGCGGGCTTGTCCGGGCCGTCGTCCAGCAGATAGGTGCCGCGGGTCATACGGTCGGTGAGCGTCATCGACATGACGTCCCGCCCGGTCTCCTCGTCCTTGTCCAGCCAGAACGGCCGGTCCACGGGCACGAAGAGCTTGCTGGACTCCATGTAGTGGGTGCGCTCGATCGCGGTCCAGTGGTCGATCGGGAAGAGCGAGTCGTCGCAGGCGATCTTGGAGAGCAGCATCCAGGACTGGGCGGTGAAGATCGCCGCCCGGTAGGTGCGGATGTCACCGGTCGCGTCGGTCACGGTGATCCGGTTGCCGGCGGCCCGGTGCAGGCGGGTGACGGCCGGGCGGGGCGCGCCCTCGGCGTGCAGGGACTTCAGGGACGTCCCGTACGGCCAGTGGACGATCTTCTCCGGCTCGCGCTCCCACAGGCGCAGCGGCAGCTGCTGGGAGCCGCCGACGATGCCGCGGTGGTGGTCGTCGGCCTCGGTGTAGACGACGCGCAGGATCTCCAGGATGGAGTTCGGGAAGTCGGTGTCCCAGCCGCCGGTGCCGAAGCCGACCTGGCCGAAGATCTCGCGGTGCCGGAACGACTTGAAGGCCTCGGAGTCGCAGAGGAAGCCGTAGAAGGTCTGGTTGTCGAGCTTCTCGACGAGCTTGGCCCAGATCTCGCGGATGCGCGGCACGTCGCGCTCCCGCATGGCCTGGTTCATGTCGGAGAAGTCGGCGCCCTCCTCCAGGCACTTGTTCCAGGCGGCGGCGACGTCGCGGTAGACCTGCGGCAGGTCGTCGATCGTCTCGGCGTAGTGCGACTCGCCCTTGAGGTCCACGACCGTCGACGGGGTGGACTCGGCGAGGGGGTTGGGGAACGGCCGGGTCTCCAGGCCCACCAGGTCGATGTAGTGCTGGAGGGCCGTGGAGGACGGCGGGAAGCGCATCGCGCCCATCTCGGCGGTCAGGCCCTCGGTGCTGGGGCCGTCGAAGCCGACGGTGCGCAGCCGGCCGCCGATCTGGTCGGCCTCGTAGACGACGGGCTTGAGGCCCATCTTCATCAGCTCGTAGGCGGCGACGATGCCGGACAGGCCGCCGCCGATGACGGCGACCTCGGTGCCGTGCTCGGTGGCGGGTATCTGGCCGAGGCCGGCCGGGTGGTTCAGGAAGTCGTCGTACGCGTAGGGGAAGTCCGGGCCGAACATGGTGATCGGCGGCTGCTGCTCGTCGGCGTGCTGGACGGCGGTGGGCACCGTGGACGTCATGGGGTACGGACTCCTTGCGACTGCGGGGGAAGAGCGGGGAGGGTCAGACGAGGGACCCGTAGAGGCCGGGGCGGCGGTCCTGCAGATACGGGTTGGCCTCGCGGGAGGCGGCGACGAGGGCGGGGTCGACGTCGGCGAGGACGAGGTCCTCGGCGCGGCCCGCGCGGGTGCGGGCGATCCCGTCGGGCCCGGCGAGCGTGGAGAGCCCGACGAACTCGAACTCCCCCTCCCGGCCGACCCGGTTGACGTACGCGACGTACATCTGGTTCTCGAAGGCCCGCACCGGGATCATCGACTCGGCGACGAACTGGAACGGGTGCATCTGCGCGGTCGGGACGATCAGCAGCTCGGTGCCGGCCAGCGCATGGGCGCGGACGTTCTCCGGGAACTCGACGTCGTAGCAGATCAGGATGCCGACGCGGACGCCGTCTACCTCGGTCTGGACGACCTGCCGGTCGCCGGGGGTGAAGTGGTCGCGCTCGAAGCAGCCGAAGAGGTGCGTCTTGCGGTAGTTGGCGAGCCGGGTGCCGTCGGCGGAGATCAGCTGCGCGGAGTTGTGGACGGTGTCGCCGGCGCGCTCGGGGTAGCCGTAGGCGATCGCGAGGCCGTGCCGGGCCGCGGTCTCCGCGACCGCGTCGGCGGCGTCGCCGTCGGCGGGCTCGGCGAGCCGGGCGATGTCGTCGCCGATCGCGTACCCGGTGAGGAACATCTCCGGCGCCACCAGCAGCCCGGCGCCCGCGGCGGCGGCACGGCCCGCGGCCTCGTCGAGGACCTTGAGGTTCTCGACGGTGGAGCCGGGCCGGCCGGAGCTCTGGAGCAGGGCGGTGCGCATGTGTCCTCACCGGGGCGAAAGGGTGGTTGTGTGGGCCATGTAGAAGGTACGGTCGGGCGCCCGACAGGGACAAGAAGGAGCCGTTGCGCGCCGGTGAGCGGTTCGTTGCGTCCGTGGACGTCTTCGCGGCGATTCGTTGCGCGGCCCGGGTGCGGGGGCCGCCCCCCGCACCCTTCACCGTCACGCCGGGGCGGCCCTGGCCCTGGTCAGCGCCACCGCCGTCACGACGTACGGAATCGCCAGCACCGCGAACACGGTGCCGTGGGAGAGGTCCGTGCCGAGCAGCGCGTACGCGCCGAACGCGGCGACCGTGGCCAGCTCGGTGCCCAGGCTCGCCACCGAGGTGAGCGTGGCCCGGCGGGCCTCCTCGATCCGGTGCTGGAGGCGGACGTCGGCGAGCACCTCGGCCAGCTGGAATCCGGCGAAGGCGAGCCCGACCAGGGCGATCCCGGCCAGGGTGCGCGACGCGGCGCCGACGGCGAGGGCGAGGGCCGCGCCCATGAGCAGCGCCGCCAGGCCCCGGGTGCCGAGCCGCTCGGCGGGCCCGGCGAGGAGACCGCCCGCGGTGACGGCGGCCCAGACCAGCATCACCAGGTACGGCACGGCCGCCTCGGTCACCCCGAGGTCGCGGACCAGCAGCGGGACGTACTCGTCGAGCGCGCCCCACACCGCGGCGACGGCCGGGACCAGCAGCAGGGCGCCGCGTACGGCCCGGTCGCCGCGCGCCTCGGCGAGCCCGGTCCGCAGCGTCTCGGCCCAGCCTCCGTGGGCGGTGGCGGGACGCTCCCGCCGTTCGGGGAACCGGGTGGCGAGTGCGGCGGTCAGCAGGCACGCCAGGACGCTCGCGCCGCCGACGGCCGGGTAGCCGCCCCAGGCGAGCACGGGACCGGCGAGGCCGAGGGAGGCCACGGTGCCCAGCAGACGCGCGGCACGGGCCCGGCCCATGACGCGCGCGTACCGGCCGACGGCGTCACACCGGTCCAGTTCGTCGTAGACGAGGGCCTCCAGCGCCCCGGAGCCGAGCGCTCCGCCGGCGCCCCACAGCACGAAGCCGACGGCGAAGGCGGCGTACGACGGGACGGCCACCCACAGTGCGAAGCCGGTGGCGGTGAGCAGGGGGCCGATCCACAGCAGCCGGCGCCGGGACACCTGGTCGGCCCAGACGCCCGAGGGCACCTCGAGCAGCACACAGGTGAGCGACCACAGGGCGAAGAGCGAGGAGACCTCGTGGAGCGACAGGCCGGTGCCGGCGAAGAGCAGCGCGTACACCGGGTAGAGCAGGACGAAGTCGTCGAGGAACGCGTAGCCGTACAGCGTGGCCGTCAGGCGCCGTACGCCGGTCGTGGGCACACGCGTGGGTGAGAGTGACATGGGGCCTTCCCGCAGGGACGTCTCGGACACCGGGGGTACGGCGTCCGGGGCGGGCCTCGGGAGGCGCGGCGGGTGGATCAATGTCGCCAGGTCATGACACCGATGATAGGCGCCGGGGCGGGTCTCAGGTGGGCGAGCCGGAGGAGAAGCGGCGCAGCAGCGGGGAGAGCACCAGCACCGACTTGGTCCGCTCGACGAACGGCTCCCCCGCGATCCGCTCCAGGACCCGTTCGAAGTGCCGCATGTCCGAGGCGAACACCTGCACGACGGCGTCCGCGTCGCCGGTGACGGTCGACGCGGCGACGACCTCCTGGTACGGCTCAAGACCTCGCCGGATGGTCTCCGGCGAGGTGTTGTGCCGGCAGTAGATCTCGACGAACCCCTCGGTCTCCCAGCCGAGGGCCGACGGGTCCACGCGGACGGTGAAGCCGGTGATGGCCCCGGTGGCCCGCAGCCGGTCCACGCGCCGCTTCACGGCGGGCGCGGACAGGCCGACCAGTTGCCCGATGTCGGCGTAGGAGCGGCGGGCGTCCTCGGCGAGGGCGTGCACGATGCGTTCGTCGAGATCGTTCAGCACTGCGGGCGGTTCACTTCACTTCAGGCACGGCGAGACGGGACCGGCGATACCCGTACAGGAAGTAGAACACGAGTCCGGCGGCCATCCAGCACCCGAAGACCACCCAGGTGACGGTGTCGAGGCTGAACATGTTGTACGCGCAGAACAGGAAGCCGAGCACCGGCAGCACCGGCCCGAACGGCACCCGGAAGGTGCGCTCCAGCTCCGGCCGCTTCACCCGCAGCACGATCACCGCGATGTTGACCAGCGCGAAGGCGAAGAGCGTGCCGATGCTGGTGGCGTCGACGAGCTTGCCCAGCGGGATGAGCGCGGCCAGGGCGCCGCAGAACAGCGAGACGATCACCGTGTTGAGGCGGGGGGCGCCGGTCTTCGCGTGGACCTTGCCGAGCGCCTTGGGGACCAGGCCGTCGCGGGACATGGCGAACAGGACGCGGGTCTGGCCGTAGAGGACGGTGAGGACCACGCTGGCGATGGAGATGACCGCGCCGAGGGCGAGCAGCGTGCCCCAGAAGGACTGGCCGCTGACGTCGGTCATGATCGCGGCGAGGGAGGCCTGGGAGCCCTCGAACTTCGTCCAGTTCCAGGCGCCGACGGCGACCGCGGCGACGAGGACGTACAGCGCGGTCACGATGATCAGCGAGAGCATGATCGCCCGCGGCAGGTCCTTCTTGGGGTTCTTGGCCTCCTCGCCGGCGGTGGAGGCGGCGTCGAAGCCGATGTAGGAGAAGAACAGCGTGGCGCCCGCGGCGCTCACCCCGGCCATGCCGAGCGGCATGAAGTCCTCGTAGTTGCCGGACTTGAAGCCGGTGAAGCCGACCGCGCAGAACAGCACCAGCGCGGCGATCTTCACGGCGACCATGATCGTGTTGGCGCGGGCGGACTCACGGACCCCGCCGAGCAGGAAGACCATCGCCAGCAGGACGACGACCAGCGCCGGCAGGTTGATGATCCCGCCCTCGCCGGGCGCCGAGGACAGCAGCGCCGGGATGGTGACGCCTATGGTCCCGTCGAGCAGTTCGTTCAGGTACTCGCCCCAGCCGACGGCGACGGCGGCCACCGAGACGCCGTACTCCAGGACCAGACACCAGCCGCAGACCCAGGCGACGAGCTCGCCCATCGTTGCGTACGCATACGAGTACGACGAGCCGGCGACGGGGATGCTGCCCGCCAGCTCGGCGTACGACAGGGCCGAGAAGAGGGCCGTCAGACCGGCGATCACGAAGGCCAGGGTGACCGCGGGGCCGGCCTCCGGGACCGCGTCGCCGAGGACGACGAAGATGCCGGTGCCGAGGGTGGCACCGATGCTGATCATGGTGAGCTGCCACAGCCCGAGGGAGCGTCGCAGGGACCCTCCCTCGCCCTGGCCACCCTCCGCGACCAGGTGTTCCACGGGCTTGCGGCGCATCAGGCGCGCGCCGAGGCCAACGGGGGCGGGGGCGGCTGTCTGGCCTCTGTCCTGCGGGGGTGCGCCTTGGTCGAGCACGTGCTGGCTCCTTGTCGCTGCCGGTCAGGGCGGCAGGGACCGGTGGCACCCCTGAGGGCGGGGACCCACCGAGCGGGGTCCCTGCCACGCCACGTTCGAGGCGACAGCCTATGAGCTTCGACGTTGCGGGTGAAATGCAGCAACCTTGCGCATACCCGCAAGATCATTGCGTGTCCGGCGACTCGGTGGGGTTTCATTGCACCGGGGCTTTCGACCGTTGCACAGGGCGACCGATCAGCGGCGTTCACCACAGGCGCCGGAAGGGGCGCGCCCGCGCGCGAACACCCCCCACGCACCCGCGGCCGCCCGAGCACAGCGGGACCCGAGCTGTCCGGCGCACACCGGCACACGAAACGGCCCCCGCCCTCCCGAACCACGGGACGGCAGGGGCCGTTTGAAGAGACATCAGCTCCAGCTGGCGTGCAAGGGCTTGCCCTCCGCGTAGCCGGCGGCGCTCTGGATGCCCACGACGGCCTTCTCCGCGAACTCCTCGAGGGAGCCGGCGCCCGCGTAGGTGCAGGACGACCGCACGCCCGCGATGATCGAGTCGATCAGGTCCTCCACACCGGGCCGGGCCGGGTCGAGGAACATCCGCGACGTCGAGATGCCCTCCTCGAACAGCGCCTTGCGGGCGCGGTCGTACGCCGACTCCTCGGACGTGCGGTTGGCCACGGCCCGCGCGGACGCCATGCCGAACGACTCCTTGTAGAGCCGCCCGCTCGAGTCCTGCTGCAGATCGCCCGGCGACTCGTAGGTGCCGGCGAACCAGGAGCCGATCATCACGTTGGACGCGCCGGCGGCGAGCGCCATGGCGACGTCGCGCGGGTGCCGGACGCCACCGTCGGCCCACACGTGCTTGCCGTACTTCTTCGCCTCGGCCGCGCACTCCAGAACCGCCGAGAACTGCGGGCGCCCGACGCCGGTCATCATGCGGGTGGTGCACATCGCGCCGGGGCCGACCCCGACCTTGATGATGTCCGCGCCGGCCTCGATCAGATCGCGCACGCCCTCGGCGGCGACGATGTTGCCCGCGACGATCGGCACCTGGGGGTCGAGCGCCCGCACGGTCCGGATCGCGGCGATCATCGACTCCTGGTGCCCGTGGGCGGTGTCGATGACCAGGGTGTCCACGCCCGCGTCGAGCAGCTGCTTGGCCTTGCCGGCCACATCGCCGTTGATGCCCACGGCGGCCGCAATGCGCAGCTTGCCGGCGGCGTCGACGGCCGGGCTGTACAGGGTGGCGCGCAGGGCGCCCTTGCGGGTCAGGATGCCCGCGAGCCGGCCGTCGGCGTCGACGGCGGGCGCGTAGCGGCGGTTGTGGGAGTCGAGCTTGTTGAAGGCCTCGCGCGGGTCGATGTCGGCGTCCAGCAGGAGCAGGTCGCGGGACATGACGACCTCGAGCTGCGTGAAGCGGTCCACGCCGGACAGGTCGGCGTCGGTGACCACGCCGACGGGACGGTGGTCGTCGTCGACGACGACCCCGGCGTTGTGGGCGCGCTTGGGCAGCAGCGACAGCGCGTCGGCGACGGTCTGGTGCGGGGCCAGCACGATCGGGGTGTCCAGGACGTGGTGGCGGCTCTTCACCCAGGTGACGACCTCGGTGACGACCTCGTTGGGGATGTCCTGCGGGATGACGACCAGCCCACCGCGCCGGGCGACCGTCTCGGCCATCCGGCGGCCGGCGATGGCGGTCATGTTGGCGACGACCAGCGGGATGGTGGTACCCGTGCCGTCCGGGGAGCTGAGGTCCACGCCCTGCCGCGAACCGACCGCGCTGCGGCTCGGGACCATGAAGACGTCGTCGTACGTCAGGTCGTACGGGGGCTGGATGTCGTTGAGGAAACGCACGTGCTGCACATCCCAGTCGATCAGAGGTGGCCCCCGGACAGGACAGCCAGGGGGAAGAGCACGTACTTCATTGTCCCATGCTGACCGGAACGCCCTGAACGGTCACATCGTCCAAGCAGGTCGGACCCCTACTTGGAGGAACCTCCGAGGTCGAGCAGCACGGTGAGGTCCCGGGTGCGGTCCGCCGCCTCCGTGAACACGTCCCGGGCCACCCGCCACTCCTCGGGCCGCTCCTCCGCGTAGGACCGCCAGTTCCGTACGACGACCCACAGGCCCCGCTCCCGGGCGTCCTGCGGCCAGACGGTCCGGTCGGACAGGGAGTCCGCCAGCGCGTCCCAGTTGCGCCCGAACCAGTCGGGCAGCCGCAGGGCCTCGGCGCAGCGGTCCATCAGGGCCGCCTTGTCCGTGACCCCGTCGAGGTCCAGCGTGACCACGAGCTCCGTCATCCGTGCACCGCTCCGATGATCGTCGATGATGGATCGTCGATACGCGAAGGGGGCGGCACCGGGCCGCCCCCTCTCCGGCATACCGTCAGTTCCCGTCCGGGTCCGACCTGCTGAGCGCCGGCTTGGGCGTCGGGCCCGCCGCCATCAGCACGTCCGCCGCGGACGTGTCCGTCACCAGGCTGGTGACGAGCCCCGAGCGCAGCACCGCGTCGATCGCGGCCGCCTTGCGCGCACCGCCCGCGATCGCGACGACCTCGGGGATACGGCGGAGCTGGTCGGCCTTGACGGTGATGCACCGCTCGCCGAGGTCCCGGCCGACCCGGCGGCCCTGGGCGTCGAAGAGGTGCGCGGACATCTCGGCGGCGACGCCGAGCGAAGCGTAGTGCGCCCGCTCCTCGTCGCTGAGCATGTCGTGCACCGTCGAGATGCCCGGCTCCCAGGAGCCGATGGAGACACAGGCGACCGTGACCTTGTCGAAGTACTCGAAGGCCCGGGCGATGCCCGTCTGGTGCCGCAGCGCCTCCGCGGTGGCCGCGTCCGGCAGCAGCATCGGCGCGTAGATGGGGTGCGCGTCGCCGCCGGAGACCTGCGCGGCCCGCCGGACGGCCTCCACCGAGCCGCGCTCGGCGGTCCCGGCGTCGTACACGCCGGTCAGCTGGACCACGGTGCACGGTGGCAGCCGGTTGAGGGCCGCGGCCATGTGGATGGTGGACCGGCCCCAGGCCAGGCCGAGGACGTCCCCCTCGTCGACCAGCTCGCCGAGCAGGTCGGCGGCCACCTCTCCCAGGTTCTCCGGGTCGGGTGTCTCCTCGGCGTCGGCCGGGGACTCCACGACCACGGCGTGCCGCAGGCCGTACCGGGCGCGGAGCGCGTCCGAGCGCTCGGCGTCCAGTTCGGCCGGCACGCGGATCTCGATGCGCACCAGATCCCGTTCGAGAGCGGTCTCCAGGACCCGGGCCACCTTGAAGCGGCTGACGCCGAACTCCTCCGCGATCTGGATCTTGGATTTCCCCTCGAGGTAGAAGCGGCGGGCCATGGCCGCCGCCTGCACCAGCTCAGCGGGTCCCATCCGCATGGCTGACCGGCCCGCCGACATACCCGACACGGCGATCTCCTCACTGCTGTTCACACTCTGGATTCGCCGTTCATCCTTGCAGATCCGGCGCTGCTGATCCGCCCTGATGGGCGGGCGTTCACGTTCCCTTGGTTCAGTGGCCGCACGCCCAGGCGGCCGTCCTGGTGGCCTCGTCGGCTCGGGCCCGCAGCGCGCGGACCGCTTCCGCCGGGTCGTCGGCCCCGTAGACCGCCGAGCCGGCGACGAACACGTCGGCGCCCGCCTCGGCGCATCGCTCGATCGTGGAGGCCGAGACCCCGCCGTCCACCTGGAGCCAGAGCTGCAGACCGTGCTTGCTGATCAACTCGCGGGTGCGGCGAATCTTCGGAAGCATGATGTCGAGGAACGCCTGGCCGCCGAATCCGGGCTCGACCGTCATGATCAGCAGCATGTCGAGCTCGGGGAGCAGGTCCTCGTACGGCTCGATGGGGGTCGCGGGCTTGAGCGCCATGGAGGCACGGGCGCCCTTGGCCCTGATCTCCCGGGCCAGCCGGACGGGAGCCGCGGCGGCCTCGACATGGAAGGTGACGGAGGAGGCGCCCGCCTCGACGTACTGGGGCGCCCAGCGGTCCGGCGCCTCGATCATCAGATGGCAGTCCAGCGGGGTGTCCGTGGCACGGGCCAGCGACTCCACGACCGGCACGCCGAGGGTGAGGTTCGGGACGAAATGGTTGTCCATGACGTCGACGTGGAGGAAGTCGGCTCCCTCGACCGCCCTGGCCTCGTCCGCGAGGCGGGCGAAATCGGCGGACAGGATGCTGGGGTTGATCTGCGCGGCCATGACCCAAGCCTGCCATGCCCGGGCGAGATTGTTACCCCCGGTCCAGACCTGAGGCGATCGGCGTATGCCGCG
Organism: Streptomyces sp. RK62; assembly: GCF_018070255.1. NCBI lineage: Bacteria > Bacillati > Actinomycetota > Actinomycetes > Kitasatosporales > Streptomycetaceae > Streptomyces > Streptomyces sp. RK62. The sequence goes on from NZ_JAGPYD010000015.1 coordinate 88,399, forward strand.
GCGGGGCCGCGCGCGTCATACCGGGCGGCCGACCGGGTCGTCGGACGGCTGCGGGGGTGGCGATGACCGGAACGCGGGGCGTGGCGCACCTGGTGTGCGGACGGCGCTCGAAATGGGTCGTCCTGGTGCTGTGGCTGGTCGTCCTGTTCGGGACGGCACCGCTGGCCCAGAAGCTGACGGACGCGCAGGACAACGACGCGGCCTCGTGGCTGCCGGGCTCCGCCGAATCCACGCAGGTCCTCCACCTCTCCGAGAACTTCCGGCCGGAGCAGATCCCGGCGGTGGTGGTCTACGCCCGTGACGGCGGGCTGACGGCCCGGGACCGGGCGGAGATCGCCGAGGACGTGTCCGAGCTCAAGCGGCTGACCGACCACGGCATCCGGGGCGCCGAGACCCGCGGTCCCGTCTTCGACCGGGAGACCGATCCGCGCGCGGCGCAGGTGCTGGTGCCGATCACCATGGACGAGAAGGGCTGGGAGCGCATCTCGCCCGCCGTCGAGTCGATCCGGGACGTCGTCGGCACGGGCGGGGCCGGGCTCGCCGTGCACATCACGGGCCCCGGCGGCACCTCGGCGGACTTCGCCGAGGCGTTCGAGGGCATCGACTCCACGCTGCTGTTCGCGGCGATGACGGTCGTCATCGTGATGCTGCTGATCACGTACCGGAGTCCGTCGCTGCTGCTGGTCCCGCTGGTCTCCGTGATCGTCGCCCTGTTCACCGCGCAGGCCCTCATCTACCTGCTGGCGCGGCACGGGGGCCTGACCGTCAACGGCCAGAGCGCGGGCATCCTCACGGTGCTGGTGTTCGGCGCCGGGACCGACTACGCCCTGCTGCTCGTCGCCCGCTACCGGGAGGAGCTGCGCCGCCACGACGACCGGCACGAGGCGATGGCACGCGCCCTGCACCGGGCCGGCCCCGCGGTGATCGCCTCCGGCGCGACCGTCGTGGTGAGCATGCTGGTGCTGCTGGCGGCGGAGATGAACTCCACCAGCGGCCTCGGTCCGGTCGCGGCGATCGGCGTCGCGGTCGCGCTGATCGCGATGATGAGCCTGTTCCCGGCGCTGCTGGTGATCTTCGGCCGCTGGATCTTCTGGCCGGTGATCCCGCGCCTCGGCACCGAGAACCCCGACGAGCGGGGCGTCTGGGCCCGTCTCGGCCGGCGTATCGCGCACCGGCCACGGGTGACCTGGGTGGCCACGGCCGTCGCGCTGGCGATCTGCTCGCTCGGCCTCATCCAGCTGCGCGCGGAGGGCCTGAGCAACGCCGACGCGTTCACGGACAAGCCGGACTCGATCACCGGGCAGGAGGTGTCGGAACGGTACTTCCCGGCGGGCAGCGGCGACCCGCTGGTCATCGTCAGCAACCGGGCCCAGGCCGTGCAGGTGGGACGGGCCGTGGCGGAGACCGAGGGTGTCGTGCCCACGTCGCTGGGGCTGCCGCCGGGCACCCGGCCCGCGTGGGACGGCAAGGTGCTCTTCGAGGCGACGATGACCGCCCCCGCCGACAGCCAGGCCGCCAAGGAGACCGTCGAGCGGGTCAGGGACGCCGTGCACGCCGTCCCGGACGCCGACGCGAAGGTCGGCGGCGGCACGGCGGCCCTGCTGGACATGGACCGGGCGACCACCCACGACAACATCCTCATCATCCCGCTGGTGCTGCTCGTGGTCCTGCTGATCCTGTGCGTCCTGCTGCGCGCGCTGATCGCCCCGCTGCTGCTCGTCGGGACGGTGATCCTGTCGTTCACGGCGGCCCTCGGCATCAGCGCGCTGGCGTTCCGCCATGTCTTCGACTACGCGGGCGAGGCGACGGACTTCCCGCTGTTCGTCTTCGTGTTCCTGGTGGCCCTCGGCATCGACTACAACATCTTCCTCACCACACGCATCCGCGAGGAGGCCACGCACCAGGGCACCCGCCCCGGCGTGGTCACGGGCCTCGCCGCGACGGGCGCGGTCATCACCTCGGCCGGTCTCGTCCTGGCGGGCACCTTCGCCGCGCTCGGCACGCTGCCGATGGTCGCCTTCGCCGAGATCGGCTTCACGGTGGCCCTGGGCGTGCTCCTGGACACGTTCATCGTGCGCTCGGTCCTGGTGACGTCGCTGTTCCTGGACGTGGGCCCGTCCGTGTGGTGGCCCAACCGGCTGGAACCGGCGGCGGCCCCGCCCGCACGCGAGTGAGGCGGGGGCGCGTCAGGCGGGGGCGGCGCGCGTGAGACGGGGTGAGCGTGTCAGGCGGGGGCGCGTGTCAGGCCACGCGCCGCATGAGCGCCAGGTACATGGCGTCCGTGCCGTGGACATGGGGCCAGAGCTGGACGTCCGGTCCGTCGCCCAGCTCTGGCACACCCGGCAGCAGCTCGCGCGCGTCGATCATCTCGACGCCGGTCCGCTGCTTGAGCACGTCGTCCACGACCGCCCGGGTCTCGGCGAGGTGCGGCGAGCAGGTGGCGTAGCCGACGACGCCGCCCACCCGCACGGCCTCCAGCGCGCTGCGCAGCAGTCCCCGCTGCAGCGGCCCGAACCCGTCCAGGTCCTCGGGCCGGCGGCGCCACCGCGCCTCGGGCCGGCGCCGCAGGGCGCCCAGCCCGGTGCAGGGCACGTCCACCAGCACGCGGTCGAAACTGCCCGGCCGCCACGCCGGCCGCGTCCCGTCCGCGGCGATCACCTGGTACGGCCCCGGGTTGCCGGCCAGGGCGCGGGCCACGAGCCCCGCCCGGTGCGGCTGCTTCTCGGAGGCGACGAGCAGGGCGCCCCGCTGGGCGGCCACCGCGCCGAGCAGCGCCGCCTTGCCGCCGGGTCCGGCGCAGCCGTCGAGCCAGCGCCGGTCCGGGCCCTCCAGCGGCGCGTTCGCCAGGGCGAGCGCGACGAGCTGGCTGCCCTCGTCCTGCACGCCCGCACGCCCGTCGCGCACGGCCTCGATCGCGCCGGGCTCCCCGCCCTCGGCGAGCCGCACGGCGTACGGGGACCAGCGCCCCGGCACCGCGGCATCCTCGGCCAGCAGCTCCTCGGTCGTGGCCCTGCCCGGGCGGGCGACCAGCGTCACCTCGGGCCGTTCGTTGTCGGCCTCCAGCAGACGCTCGATGCCGGCGCGGCCGCCGCCGAGCGAGTCCCACAGCGCCGAGACGACCCAGCGCGGGTGCGAGTGGACGACCGAGAGATGGTCCTCGGGGTCGTCGTCGTAGGGCGGCGCGACCCGCTGGATCCAGCCGTCGAGGTCGTCCTGGGCGACCTTGCGCAGCACGGCGTTGACGAACTTGGCCCGTCCGTCGCCCAGCACGACCCGGGCCAGCTCCACCGACGCGGACACGGCGGCGTGGGTCGGGATGCGCGTCCCGAGCAGCTGGTGGGTGCCGAGGCTGAGCACGTCGAGCACCGGCGGGTCGACCTCACGCAGCGGCCGGTCCACGCAGGCCGCGATGACGGCGTCGTACGTGCCCTGCCGGCGCAGGGTGCCGTAGACCAGCTCGGTCGCGAGCGCGGCGTCCCGTCCGTCGAAGTCGCCCTTCTCGCGGGCCTTGCGCAGCAGCGGCGGCAGCACGAGGTTGGCGTACGCGTCCCGCTCGTCCACGGCGCGCAGCGCCTCGAAGGCGAGGATGCGGACGGGGTCCTTCTGGGGCCGACGGTACGGCTTGCCGGGCCTGCGGGGCCGACGGGAGGTGTCGCTCACGAAAAAGGTGCTCCGGATAGCTGGACGAGAGATACGACCAGCCTACGTCCCACCCCGGACCCCGCGTGCGCGCGGTCACGCCCCGAGGCGCTCGCCCTCGGCGATGCGCACGCCGCGCGCCCAGTCGGCGGCGCGCATGGGCTTCTTGCCCTGCGCCTGCACCCACAGCAGCTCGACGGCGTACGAACCGGTCCCGACGTACACGTTGTTCTTCCCGGCGGCGAGCTCGCCCGGCGCGAGGTCGTCGCGGCCCGGCACCGGCTGCACCTGGATGAGCTTGAGGCGCTCGCCGCGGAACGTGGTCCAGGCGCCCGGCGCGGGCGTGCACCCGCGCACGACCCGGTCGACGCGCAGGGAGGGGGCGCTCCAGTCGATGTGGGCGTCCTCGACGTTGACCTTGGGGGCGAGGGTGACGCCGTCGGCGGGCTGCGGCACCGCCTTCAGGGTGCCGTCCTCGATGCCGTCCATGGTGGCCGCCAGCAGCCCGGCACCGGCGAAGGCGAGACGGGTCAGCAGGTCGCCGCTGGTGTCGGTGGGCCGGATCTCCTCGGTCACCGTGCCGTAGACCGGTCCGGAGTCCAGGCCCTCCTCGATGAGGAAGGTGGAGGCGCCCGTGATCTCGTCACCGGCCATGATGGCGTGCTGCACGGGGGCGGCGCCGCGCCAGGCGGGCAACAGCGAGAAGTGCAGGTTGACCCAGCCGTGGGTGGGGATGTCGAGGGCGACGCGCGGCAGCAGGGCGCCGTAGGCGACGACGGGGCAGCAGTCGGGCGCGATCTCCCGCAGCCGCTCCAGGAACTCGGGGTCCTTCGGCTTGGCGGGCTTGAGCACCTCGATCCCGGCCTCGGCGGCCCGCTCGGCCACGGGGCTCGCGACCATCCGGCGTCCCCGCCCGGCCTGCGCGTCGGGCCGGGTGACGACGGCGGCCACCTCGTGCCGCCCGGAGGCGATCAGAGCGTCCAGAGCGGGAACGGCGACCTCGGGGGTGCCGGCGAAGACGAGCTTCATGGGTGGTCGGGGCCTCTCGGGGCGGGGGCGGCTGGGCGACGCACCAGTCTATGGGTGCGGGGGCCTGTGACTCACGCCGGAGCACCGGCCGTTCGGGAAGCCGGTCCCACCTGCGGGCGGTCGAGGCGCACACCCCTCCGCCGGGCGTAGGCATATGCCCACACGCCCCCACAGCGTGACCAGCGGAGCGCTTCCGCGTTGGTCAAGAAAGAGTTGACCCCTTCGGGCCGCAGACGCCGACATCGCGGCCCGCTCCTTTTCACGCCGGTTCGAGAGGCTTGTTCATGGCCGACCACGCAACCCACGACGCCCAGGCTCGGGCCAGCCTGCACTTGCTGGTGCGGGACATCGAGCGGGTCCGCCGGCAGGTGGACGCACTGCGTACCCTCACCGCCCAGCTGGGCAACGTCTACCGCCCGCGCCGCTCCGGCCCGTCCACGGGCTTCGTCGTCTACGGGCGCGCCCCCGCTCCGACGGTCCGCCTCGCCCAGGAGCTGCGGGACAGTGTCGAGACCCTGGTCACGGCGGCCGTGGACTTCGACCGTTCGCTCGGCTTCTCCTGGGACGCGGTCGGTTCCGCCCTCGGTGTCACCAAGCAGGCCGTCCACCGCCGCTACGGCGCACGCCGCGCCGCCGCCCAGGCCGCGGCCGAGGCGGAGCGCACGAGCGAGCCGACCGGCAGCCGCGCGGTCAACGTCTCCACCGCCCTGCCGACGGTGCCGACGGTCCCCGCCGCCCGCTCGATGCCGACCCAGCCGACGGCGGGCAGCCCCGCCCTGCGCGACGAGGCCAGGCCGACGGCCTTCCCCGGCCCCCGCAACGGCTGACACCCCCTCGACTCTGCCCTCCCGGAGCGCACCCGGGAGGGCAGACCCTTGTCGCCGCGGCGCACCGGATGCCCAACGGGCCCGGCCCCCGTCGCCGCTCAGCCGATGTCCAGCGGATCGATCCGTACCAGTACCGGCTCGCCCCCGCCCCGGGCCATTCGCGCCGCCCGGGCGGACTTCAACGCCGCCGCCAGTGCCGCGCCGGTGCCAGGGGGTACCCGGACCAGGGCGCGGTCCCACTGTTCGCCGGGGGGCGGGCCGCCGGGGCGGCGGGGGCGGCCTGCCGGGGTGACCGGGAGCGGCACCGGTCCCAACACCTCGGCGTCGCCCGGCAGTTCGACCCCCGCCAGGAACTCCGCGAGGGCGTCCGGCGGACCGGACACCGACGCCATCCGGGACACCGGCGGGAACCCCAGCTCGGCACGCTCGGCAAGCTCCCGTACGGCGAACCCCACCGGGTCCCACCTCACCAGCGCCTGGACCGGACGCAGCGTCGCCTCGGCGACGATCACCACGGTGCCGCCCGCCTCCTGCGGCCGGACCAGCGCGGAGGCGGTGATCCAGCGTCGCAGGGCCTCCTCGCCGGACCGCAGGTCCGCCCGTCCGAGCATCGCCCAGCCGTCCAGCAGCAGCGCCGCCGCGTACCCGCCCTCGGCCACCGGCTCCGCGCCCGGTGTGCTCACCACCAGGGCGGGAGCGTCCGGCACGGTGTCGAGCACATGCTCACGCCCCGAGGTGCGCACCGGGACCGCCGGGAACGCCCGCCCCAGCTCCTCGGCCGTCCGGCGCGCGCCGACGACCTGGGCGCGCAGCCGGAACCCGCCGCACTCGGGGCAGTGCCAGTCGGGGCTGTCCTGCCCGCACCAGGCGCAGCACAGGGCACCGCCACCGCCGCTGGCCTCCAGGGGGCCCGCGCAGTGCCGGCACCGGGCGGGCTCCCGGCACCGGTCGCAGGCGAGCCGGGGGACATAGCCGCGCCGGGGCACCTGGACGAGGACGGGGCCGTGCCGCAGCCCCTCCCGGGCGGCCTGCCAGGCCAGGGACGGCAGCCGGGCGGCGCGGGCGGCCTCGTCGCGGGCGAGGTCCCCGTCGCCGACGGTCCGCACGAGCGGGGTGAGGCGCCGCGCCCGCTCGCGCTCCGCGGTGAGCGGGACGGCCCACTCGCTGCGGACCAACTGGGCCGCCTCCACGGTGCAGGTCCAACTCCCCAGCAGGAATCCGCACTTGCCGCCCGCCGCACGCAGCTCCAGTACCTCCCGCACATGCGGGAACGGCGCGTTGTCGTCGCTGTGGCTGGAGTCCCCGTCGTCCCAGATCACCACGAGCCCGAGGTCGCGCACCGGGGCGAACATCGCGGCACGGGTGCCGACCACCGCCCGGACGGACCCCCGCCGCACGGCCAGCCACTCCAGATAACGGCGCTCCTGGCCCGCGTCGGCGGTCAGCAGCGCGTGCTGCCCCTCCCCCAGCGCCTCCGTGAGCGCGGCGTCCACCCGGGCGGCCGAGCGCCCGGACGGCACGACGACCAGGGCGCCCCGCCCGGACGCGAGGGTGGCGCGGACCGCCAGGGCGATCTCCTGGGCCCACTGCGGCCCGGGCAGCGCGGTCCACACCGCACGCGGCGACCGCCCGGACGCCAGCGCCTCCAGGAACCGCGGCCCGTGCTCGTACCGCTGCCAGGGGCCCGGGTCGGGCGTGGAGGGTGGTGGTGGGGGCGGTGGCAGCGTGCGGGACTCGGCGCGGGCGTGCCGGGGCGGGATGGCCAGCTGCAGGACGTCGGCGAGGCTCCCCGCGTACCGGTCGGCGACGGCGCGGGCGAGGGCGAGCAGGTCGGGGTCGAGGACGGGCTCGGGTGAGACCACCTGGGCGAGGGCGGCCAGCGGCCCCTGGTAGTCGCTCTCGGCGAGCCGCTCGACGATGTAGCCGTCCCGCAGCCCGCCGCCCTCGCGGCGCCCGTCGCGGACGTTGTGCGCACCCGCGCCGAACCGTACCCGGACCCGGACCCCGGGCTGCGCCTGTTCGTCCAGCTCCTCGGGCACGGCGTAGTCGAAGTAGCGGTCGAGGTGCAGTACACCCTTGTCGACCAGCACCCGCGCCACGGGCAGTTCCTTGGCGAGCGGGGCGCCGCGCCAGGTGCGGGGCTTGGCGCGGGGCACCTTGGCCTTGCGCACGCTCTCCCGGATGAGGGCAAGCTGCTCGGGCGGCGCCCCGTCGGTGCCGCCTGCCGGCTGCTCGTCCTCGCTGCTCACGCCTGCATTCCTACCAAACGCCACTGACATCCGGCGCCGCCCCGGTCTCCCTCAGGGCCGCCTCCGCACACGCCGAGGCCCGGTCCCCCAGAGAAGGGCACCGGGCCTCGGCGTGAAGAACTGCGGGCCTGCCTACAGACCGGCGGCCTTGCGCAGCGCGTCCACGCGGTCCGTGCGCTCCCAGGTGAACTCGGGAAGCTCACGGCCGAAGTGACCGTACGCCGCCGTCTTGGCGTAGATCGGGCGGAGCAGGTCGAGGTCGCGGATGATCGCGGCCGGACGCAGGTCGAAGACGTCGTCGATGGCCTTCTCGATCTTCTCGGCGTCGACCTTGGCGGTGCCGAAGGTCTCGACGAACAGGCCGACGGGCTCGGCCTTGCCGATCGCGTACGCGACCTGGACCTCGCAGCGGGAGGCCAGACCGGCCGCCACGACGTTCTTGGCGACCCAGCGCATCGCGTAGGCGGCCGAGCGGTCCACCTTGGACGGGTCCTTGCCGGAGAAGGCGCCGCCGCCGTGGCGGGCCATGCCGCCGTAGGTGTCGATGATGATCTTGCGGCCGGTGAGGCCGGCGTCGCCCATCGGGCCGCCGATCTCGAAGCGGCCGGTCGGGTTGACCAGCAGCCGGTAGTTCTCGGTGTCGAGCTTGATGCCGTCGTCGAGGAGGGCCTTCAGCTCGGGCTCGACCACGAACTCCTGGATGTCGGGCGCGAGCAGCGAGTCGAGGTCGATGTCCGAGGCGTGCTGCGAGGAGACGACCACGGTGTCGAGGCGGACGGCCTTGTCGCCGTCGTACTCGATGGTGACCTGCGTCTTGCCGTCGGGGCGCAGGTAGGGGATGGTGCCGTTCTTGCGGACCTCGGAGAGGCGCTTGGACAGCCGGTGCGCCAGGAAGATCGGCAGCGGCATCAGCGTCGGCGTCTCGTCGGTGGCGTAGCCGAACATCAGGCCCTGGTCACCGGCGCCCTGGCGGTCCAGCTCGTCCTCGTCGCCCTCGACCCGGGCCTCGTAGGCCGCGTCGACGCCCTGCGCGATGTCGGGCGACTGCGAGCCGATGGAGACCGAGACACCGCAGGAGGCGCCGTCGAAGCCCTTCTTCGAGGAGTCGTAGCCGATCTCGAGGATCTTGCTCCGGACCAGCGTCGCGATGTCCGCGTACGTCTTGGTCGTGACCTCTCCGGCCACGTGCACCAGGCCGGTCGTGATCAGCGTCTCGACGGCGACGCGGGACGAGGGGTCCTCGCGCAGCAGCGCGTCGAGAATGGTGTCGCTGATCTGGTCAGCGATCTTGTCGGGGTGACCCTCGGTCACAGACTCCGAGGTGAACAGGCGACGGGACACAACGCTCCCTGGGGTTGCAGCGGCTGCTGGCTGATCATTGGTGGACGGGACGGGGGCTGCGCCCGGCGTCGTCCGTGGACAGCTTATCTGTCGCGCCCGGTCACGGACCCCCCTGTCTCGCCTCTCGGGAGGGCTGTGACCTGCGGCACGGGCATTCTGCCAATCGCACACGGCGGTGGCCAGAGGCGCCACGCCCGAATCGGCCGGGCGCCGGACGTCCTGCCGGGTGTGTCAGACGACACCGTCCAGACGCCGCGCGACGAGGTCCCACACGATGTCGGCGAGGGCTTCCTTCGGGCCGTGCGGCACGGGGGTCTCGCTGCCGTCGGCGCCCAGGACGACCGCCTCGTTCTCCTCGGAGCCGAAGGTCTTGCGCTCCCCCACCTCGTTGACGACGAGGAGGTCGCAGCCCTTGCGCTCCAGCTTGCGGCGGCCGTTGGCCAGGACGTCGTCGGTCTCGGCGGCGAAGCCGACGACCACCTGGCCGTCCCGGGGCCGGTCGCCCGCGATCTCGGCCAGGATGTCGGGGTTGCGCACCAGGACGATCGGCTCGGGCTCCTGGCCGTCCTTCTTCTTGATCTTCCCGGCGGCGTACGAGGCCGGGCGGAAGTCGGCGACGGCGGCGGCCATCACCACGGCGTCCGCGTCGGCGGCGGCCTTGAGGACGGCCTCCCGCATCTGCACGGCGGTGCCGACCGGCACCACGTCGACGCCGGCCGGGTCGGGCATACCGGTGTTGGCGGCGACCAGCGTGACGCGGGCGCCCCGGGCGGCGGCGGTGCGGGCGAGGGCGTACCCCTGCTTGCCGGAGGAGCGGTTGCCGAGGAAGCGGACGGGGTCGAGGGGCTCGCGGGTGCCGCCGGCGCTCACCACGACATGGCGGCCCGTGAGGTCGGGCTCGGTGACGCCCCGGGCCAGCACCCGGCGGCAGACGTCGAAGATCTCCCCGGGGTCGGGCAGCCGGCCCTTGCCGGTGTCGACGCCGGTGAGACGGCCGACGGCGGGCTCGACGACGACGGCGCCGCGCCGGCGCAGGGTCGCCACGTTCTCCTGGGTGGCCGGGTGCTCCCACATCTCCGTGTGCATGGCGGGGGCGAACACGACCGGACACCGGGCGGTGAGCAGGGTGTTGGTCAGCAGGTCGTCGGCGAGGCCGTGGGCGGCCTTGGCGAGCATGTCGGCCGTGGCGGGGGCGACGACGACCAGGTCGGCGTGCTGGCCGATCCGGACGTGGGGCACCTCGTGGACGTCGTCCCAGACCTCCGTGGAGACCGGGTTGCCGGAGAGGGCGGACCAGGTGGCGGCGCCGACGAAGTGCAGGGCGGAGGCGGTGGGCACGACACGCACGTCATGGCCGGACTCCGTGAACCGGCGCAGCAGCTCACAGGCCTTGTAGGCGGCGATGCCGCCGCTGACCCCCAGAACGACCTTCGGCTTGTCCACCGTCTCTCCCCGGACTCGGCTGTGTACGACTCCACTACACACCACAGGCCCGGCGGACGCGCCGCCGGGCCTGTGGAAAAGTCAGCGTCAAGCTGAAGATCGTACTTACTGCGCCGGGCCCTCGACGGCCTCGGACGTGAGCAGACCCGCGTTGATCTCGCGCAGGGCGATCGAGAGCGGCTTCTCGTGGACGTGCGTGTCGACGAGCGGACCGACGTACTCGAGGAGGCCCTCGCCGAGCTGCGAGTAGTACGCGTTGATCTGGCGGGCCCGCTTGGCCGCGTAGATCACGAGGCTGTACTTCGAGTCGGTGGCCTCGAGGAGCTCGTCGATCGGCGGGTTGATGATGCCCTCGGGCGCGGAGATGGAAGAGGACACGCTCTACCTTCCGATGGATGGGAAAGATTCAGTCATGCGATCGGACACGATCACACAACGTCCATCAAGGCTAGCAGCTCGCGCGCCACGTCCTCGACGGAGGTGTTGACCAACGTCACATCGAACTCGGGCTCGGCCGCCAGTTCGATCTTCGCCGCCTCCAGGCGGCGCTCGATCACCTCGGGCGGCTCGGTGCCCCGTCCGGTGAGCCTGCGCACCAGCTCGTCCCAGGAGGGAGGCGCCAGGAACACGAGCTGGGCCTCGGCCATCGACTCGCGGACCTGCCGGGCGCCCTGGAGGTCGATCTCCAGGAGCACCGGCTCGCCGGCGTCGAGCCGCTCCAGCACCGCCGCACGCGGCGTGCCGTAGCGGTTGCCGGCGAACTCGGCCCACTCCAGCAGCTCGCCGTTGGCGATCAGCTTGTCCATCTCCTCGTCGGTGACGAAGAAGTAGTGGACTCCGTGCTGCTCGCCGGGGCGGGGCTTGCGGGTCGTCGCCGACACCGAGAGCCAGACCTCGGGGTGTTCTTTGCGCATATGGGCGACGACCGTGCTCTTGCCGACCCCGGAGGGGCCGGAGAGCACGGTCAGCCGCGGACGTGCGTCCGGGGGCTCGGGGGTCGTCCCCCGGGGTGTTACAGCCATGCGGCGATTATTCCAGCAATCGCGGACCGCCCGGGACCCGAGGTCCCGGGGAGCCGGGACTCAGGAGCCGGTGCTGCCGAACTCACGCTCAAGGGAGGCGATCTGGTTGGAACCGAGACCCCGCACGCGGCGGCTCTCGGAGATGCCGAGTCGCTCCATGATCTGCTTGGCGCGGACCTTGCCCACGCCCGGCAGGGACTCGAGCAGCGCGGAGACCTTCATCTTGCCGATGACGTCGTTCTCCTGGCCCTGCTTGATGACCTCGTGAAGGGAGGCGCCGGAGTGCTTGAGTCGATTCTTGACCTCGGCCCGCTCCCGGCGAGCCGCGGCGGCCTTTTCGAGCGCGGCTGCGCGCTGTTCAGGGGTAAGGGGCGGAAGAGCCACGCCTACGTCACCTCGGATGTCGAACTGTCGGATACGGACCGGTGAGGAACCTAGTCGCCCCACACCTGGGGAGCCACGAGCAACACGCTTGCCCACTGACTCTCGTCGGAGACTAGCGGGCAAGTCCGCAAGAGTCAGCGAGAACAGCGGAAAAGTCCTGGTCAGCCTCCGTCAGGCCGGACATTTAAGACATACTGCCCCGGATTTGAGGATGTATCCAGACTCAAGTCGGCCGCGGAGCACTCATCGGAGGACTCCGCGGCCGGCTTCGACGTCACCTGCGGCGCTCAGACGCCCGCCACGGCCGCCCGCACCTCGTCGGCGAAGCGTGACGCGGCGTCACGCAGAGCGACCACGTCGGGGCCGTGCCGCAGCACACCCCGGCTGACGTTCGGGACGACGTTGCGCACGGCGGCGCCAAACACCCTGGGCAGATCCGCGGGCGTCGCCCCCTGGGCGCCGATGCCGGGCGCGAGCAGCGGGCCGTTGATGGCGAGGTCGTAGGACGACAGGTCACCGAGCGTGGCCCCGACGACCGCACCGAAGGAGCCCAGCGGCTCCTCCCCCGCGTTCTCCGCGGCGAGGTGCGCGAGCATCGTCGCGCCGACGTCCCGGCCGTCCGCGCGGACCGCGTGCTGGACCTCGCCGCCCTCCGGGTTGGAGGTGAGGGCGAGCACGAACAGACCGGTGCCGCTCTCGCGGGCCAGCGCGACCGCCGGGGACAGCGAGCCGTAGCCGAGGTACGGCGACACCGTCAGCGCGTCGGAGAACAGCGGCGAGTCCTTGCGCAGGAAGGACTCGGCGTACGCGGCCATCGTCGAGCCGATGTCGCCGCGCTTGGCGTCCATGACGACCAGCGCGCCGGCCGCCCGCGCCTCCTCCACCGTCCTCTCCAGGACGGCGACACCGCGGGAGCCGAAGCGCTCGAAGAACGCGCTCTGCGGCTTGAGGACGGCGATCCGGTCGGCGGTCGCCTCCACGACCGTACGGCTGAACCGCTCCAGGCCTGCGACGTCGTCGCCCAGACCCCACTCGGCGAGCAGGGAGGCGTGCGGGTCGATTCCCACGCACAGGGGGCCGCGCTCGTCCATGGCACGGCGCAGTCGACTGCCGAAGGGCTCGGTCATACCGTCTTCCTCACGTCGGCGCCGACCGCGTCGGCGAGGGTGGCGTACGGGCTGGTGCGCAGGCGGGCCGCGAGCCCCTTGTGCAGGGCGCGGCACCAGAAGGGGCCCTCGTAGATGAAGGCGCTGTAGCCCTGGATCAGGGTGGCGCCCGCCAGGATGCGCTGCCAGGCGTCCTCGGCGTTCTCGATGCCGCCGACCCCCACAAGGGTGATCCGGTCGCCCACGCGCGCGTACAGGCGCCTCAGGACCTCCAGCGAGCGTGCCTTGAGGGGCGCTCCGGAGAGTCCGCCGGTCTCCTCGACCAGGGCGGGGTCGGACTTCAGGCCGAGCCCCTGGCGCGCGATGGTGGTGTTGGTGGCGATGATGCCGTCCAGGCCCAGCTCGACGGCGAGGTCGGCGACGGCGTCCACGTCCTCGTCGGCGAGGTCCGGCGCGATCTTCACGAGCAGCGGCACCCGGCGGGTGGTCACCACACGGTCGGCGGCCTCGCGCACGGCCGTCAGCAGGGGTCGCAGCGACTCGGTGGCCTGCAGGTTGCGCAGTCCGGGGGTGTTGGGCGACGAGACGTTGACGACGAGGTAGTCCGCGTACGGCGCCAGCCGCTCGGCGGACTTCACGTAGTCGGCGGCGGCCTCGGCCTCGGGCACGACCTTGGTCTTGCCGATGTTGACGCCCACGACGGTCCTGAAGACCGGCGTACGGGACGCCAGGCGGGCCGCCACGGCCAGCGAGCCGTCGTTGTTGAACCCCATGCGGTTGATCAGCGCCCGGTCCGGCACGAGCCGGAACAGCCGCTTCTTGGGGTTGCCCGGCTGGGCCTCCCCCGTGACCGTGCCGATCTCGACGTGGTCGAAGCCCAGCATCGACATGCCGTCGATCGCGACGGCGTTCTTGTCGAAGCCGGCGGCGAGCCCGAACGGCCCGTGCATGCGCAGCCCGAACGCCTCGGTGCGCAGCTCCTTGTAGCGGGGCGCGAGGGCAGCGGCGACGAAGGTGCGCAGCACGGGGATGCGGGCGACGAGACGGATCCAGCGGAAGGCGAGGTGGTGGGCCTGCTCCGGGTCCATCCGCTGGAAGAAGCAGGTGAAGAAGATCTTGTACATGATTCCCTCATGAAGAGGGGGACACCGTTCCGGTGTCCCCCTCGTCGACTGCTAGTCGCGGGCCGCGGTCAGGTGTTCGGCGTGTTCCTGGAGCGATCGGACGCCCACGTCGCCGTGGTTGAGGGCGTCGATGCCCTGGACGGCGGCGGCGAGCGCCTGGACCGTCGTCAGGCACGGCACCGAGCGCGCCACGGCGGCCGTACGGATCTCGTAGCCGTCGAGGCGGCCGCCGGTGCCGTACGGGGTGTTGACGATGAGGTCGACCTCGCCGTCGTGGATGAGCTGGACGATGGTCTTCTCGCCGTTCGGGCCGGTGCCCTCGGACTGCTTGCGCACGACGGTGGCGTTGATGCCGTTGCGCTTGAGGACCTCGGCGGTGCCGGAGGTGGCCATCAGCTCGAAGCCGTGGGCGACCAGCTCGCGCGCCGGGAAGATCATCGAGCGCTTGTCGCGGTTGGCGACCGAGATGAACGCGCGGCCCTTGGTGGGCAGCGGGCCGTACGCACCGGCCTGCGACTTGGCGTACGCCGTGCCGAAGACGCTGTCGATGCCCATGACCTCGCCGGTGGAGCGCATCTCCGGGCCGAGGACCGTGTCGACGCCGCGGCCGTGGATGTCGCGGAAGCGCGACCACGGCATGACGGCCTCCTTGACGGAGATCGGCGCGTCCAGCGGCAGCTCGCCGCCGTCGCCGGTCGCCGGGAGCAGGCCCTCGGCGCGCAGCTCGGCGATGGTCGCGCCCAGCGAGATCCGGGCGGCGGCCTTGGCGAGCGGCACCGCGGTCGCCTTCGAGGTGAAGGGGACCGTACGGGACGCGCGCGGGTTGGCCTCCAGGACGTAGAGGATGTCGCCGGCCATCGCGAACTGGATGTTGATCAGTCCGCGTACCCCGACGCCCTTGGCGATGGCCTCCGTGGAGGCGCGCAGCCGCTTGATGTCGAAGCCGCCCAGGGTGATCGGGGGCAGCGCGCACGCCGAGTCGCCGGAGTGGATGCCGGCCTCCTCGATGTGCTCCATGACGCCGCCGAGGTAGAGCTCGGTGCCGTCGTAGAGGGCGTCGACGTCGATCTCGATGGCGTCGTCCAGGAACCGATCGACGAGGACCGGCCGCGACGGGCTGATCTCGGTGGACTCGGCGATGTAGGACTCCAGCCGGGTCTCGTCGTAGACGATCTCCATGCCGCGTCCGCCGAGGACGTACGACGGGCGCACCAGGACCGGGTAGCCGATCTCGTCGGCGATGGCCTTGGCCTCGGCGAAGGTGGTGGCGGTGCCGTGCTTGGGGGCGGGCAGGCCCGCCTCGGCGAGGACGCGGCCGAACGCGCCGCGGTCCTCGGCGGCGTGGATGGCCTCGGGGGACGTGCCGACGATCGGCACGCCGTTGTCCTTGAGCGCCTGCGACAGACCCAGCGGGGTCTGGCCGCCCAGCTGGACGACGACACCGGCGACCGGTCCGGCCTGGCGCTCGGCGTGGACGATCTCCAGCACGTCCTCCAGCGTCAGCGGCTCGAAGTACAGCCGGTCGGAGGTGTCGTAGTCGGTGGAGACGGTCTCCGGGTTGCAGTTGACCATCACGGTCTCGTACCCGGCGTCGCTCAGCGCGAAGGAGGCGTGGACGCAGGAGTAGTCGAACTCGATGCCCTGGCCGATGCGGTTGGGGCCGGAGCCCAGGATGATGACGGCCGGCTTCTCGCGCGGCGCGACCTCGGTCTCCTCGTCGTAGGAGGAGTAGAAGTACGGCGTCCGGGCGGCGAACTCGGCGGCGCAGGTGTCGACCGTCTTGTAGACCGGGCGGATGCCGAGCGCGTGCCGCACCTCGCGGACGACGTCCTCGCGCAGCCCGCGGATCTCGGCGATCTGCTGGTCGGAGAAGCCGTGCCGCTTGGCCTCGGCCAGCAGGTCGGGGGTCAGCTCGGGGGACTCGCCGAGCTCGTCGGCGATCTCCTTGATGAGGAAGAGCTGGTCGACGAACCATGGGTCGATCTTCGTGGCGTCGAAGACCTCCTCGGGGGTGGCGCCCGCGCGGATGGCCCCCATCACCGCGTTGATACGGCCGTCGGTGGGCCGGACCGCCTCGCGCAGCAGCTCGTCCTTGTCGCCGGGGTCGCCGACGAAGGTGAACTGGCTGCCCTTCTTCTCCAGGGAGCGCAGCGCCTTCTGGAAGGCCTCGGTGAAGTTGCGGCCGATGGCCATGGCCTCGCCGACCGACTTCATGGTGGTGGTGAGGGTGGAGTCGGCGCTCGGGAACTTCTCGAAGGCGAACCGGGGGGCCTTGACGACCACGTAGTCGAGCGTCGGCTCGAAGGAGGCCGGGGTCTCCTGGGTGATGTCGTTCGGGATCTCGTCCAGCGTGTAGCCGACGGCCAGCTTTGCGGCGATCTTGGCGATGGGGAAGCCGGTCGCCTTGGAGGCGAGCGCCGAGGAGCGCGACACGCGCGGGTTCATCTCGATGACGATGACCCGGCCGTCCTCAGGGTTCACCGCGAACTGGATGTTGCAGCCGCCGGTGTCGACGCCGACCTCGCGGATCACGGCGATGCCGATGTCGCGCAGGGTCTGGTACTCGCGGTCGGTGAGCGTCATCGCCGGGGCGACGGTGATGGAGTCGCCGGTGTGCACGCCCATCGGGTCGAAGTTCTCGATGGAGCAGACGACCACGACGTTGTCGTGCTTGTCGCGCATCAGCTCCAGCTCGTACTCCTTCCAGCCGAGGATGGACTCCTCCAGGAGCACCTCGGTGGTCGGCGAGAGCGTGAGGCCCTGGCCCGCGATACGGCGCAGCTCCTCCTCGTCGTGCGCGAAGCCGGAGCCGGCGCCGCCCATGGTGAAGGAGGGGCGGACGACGACCGGGTAGCCGCCGAGCGTCTCGACGCCCTGGATCACGTCGTCCATGGAGTGGCAGATCACCGAGCGGGCGGACTCGCCGTGCCCGATCTTCTTGCGGACCTCCTCGACGACCTCCTTGAAGAGGTCGCGGTCCTCGCCCTTGTTGATGGCCTCGACGTTGGCGCCGATCAGCTCGACGCCGTACTTCTCCAGGGTGCCGGCCTCGTGCAGCGAGATCGCCGTGTTGAGGGCCGTCTGGCCGCCCAGGGTCGGCAGCAGCGCGTCGGGGCGCTCCTTGGCGATGATCTTCTCGACGAACTCCGGGGTGATCGGCTCGACGTAGGTGGCGTCGGCGATCTCCGGGTCGGTCATGATCGTCGCCGGGTTGGAGTTGACCAGGATGACGCGCAGGCCCTCGGCCTTGAGCACGCGGCACGCCTGGGTGCCGGAGTAGTCGAACTCGGCGGCCTGGCCGATGACGATCGGGCCGGAGCCGATGACCAGGACGGACTGGATATCGGTGCGCTTAGGCACGCTGGCCCTCCATCAGGGATACGAAGCGGTCGAACAGGTAGGCGGCGTCGTGCGGGCCCGCTGCCGCTTCGGGGTGGTACTGGACGCTGAATGCCGGGCGGTCGAGGAGCCGCAGGCCCTCCACCACGTTGTCGTTCAGGCAGACGTGGGAGACCTCGGCGCGGCCGTAGGGGGTCTCGGACGCCTGGTCGAGCGGGGCGTCCACGGCGAAGCCGTGGTTGTGCGCGGTGACCTCGACCTTGCCGGTGGTGCGGTCCTGCACCGGCTGGTTGATGCCGCGGTGGCCGTACTTCAGCTTGTAGGTGCCGAAGCCGAGGGCACGGCCGAGGATCTGGTTGCCGAAGCAGATGCCGAACAGCGGGGTCTTGCGCTCCAGCACTCCCTGCATCACGGAGACGGCGTGGTCGGCGGTGGCGGGGTCGCCGGGGCCGTTGGAGAAGAACACTCCGTCGGGGTTCACCGCGTACACGTCGTCGACGGTCGCCGTGGCGGGCAGCACGTGCACCTCGATGCCGCGCTCGGCCATCCGGTGCGGGGTCATGCCCTTGATGCCGAGGTCGACGGCGGCGACGGTGAACTTCTTCTCGCCGATCGCGGGGACGACGTACGCCTCCTTGGTGGCGACCTCGGCGGAGAGGTCGGCGCCCTCCATCTCGGGGGCCTGGCGGACCTCGGTGAGCATGGTGCCCTCGTCGGGCAGGGCGTTGCCGGAGAAGATGCCGACGCGCATGGCGCCGCGCTCGCGCAGGTGCCGGGTGAGGGCACGGGTGTCGACGCCGGAGATGCCGACGACGCCCTGGGCGCGCAGCTCGTCGTCCAGGGAGCGCCGCGAGCGCCAGTTGGAGGGGGTGCGCGCGGGGTCGCGGACGACGTATCCGGCGACCCAGATCCGCTTGCTCTCGGGGTCCTCGTCGTTGACGCCGGTGTTGCCCACGTGCGGGGCGGTCATCACGACGACCTGGCGGTGGTACGACGGGTCGGTCAGGGTCTCCTGGTAGCCGGTCATGCCGGTGGAGAACACGGCCTCGCCGAAGGTCACCCCCACGGCCCCGTAGGCTCGGCCGCGGAAGATCCGGCCGTCCTCCAGGACGAGTACCGCGGGAACCTTGCCGGCTCCCCTTGTGGAGGTGGTCATCGTTCGGCGCCTTCCGTGGTGCTGTCGTTGGTCATGGAGTTGAGGGCGTCGACCCAGGCGGTGTGCTCGGCCGCGTGGTCCGAGCGGAACCCGGAGTCGATCAGCCGGTCGCCGTGCGCCCAGGTCACCACGAGCAGGCCGCCCTCGGTGAGGACCTTGCCGGCGATGCCCTTGTCGAGCCGGGCGCCGCGCAGCCGGTCCGCGGGGACGAAGAAGTCGGCCGCGCCGGGGCGTACGACGTCCAGTCCCGCGTCCGTCAGGGTGAGCTCGGCCCGGCTGCGGGTGCCCAGGCCGTGCGCCACGATGCGGTCCAGCCACTGACCGGCGGTGGTGGAGCCGTGGTAGCGGCCGCTCATGCTCAGTCTCGCCGGGCCCGGGTCGTCCGGCGCGCTGGGCAGCGCGGGCAGGTCGCCCTGGAGCGTGCCGCGCCATTTCCAGCCCTCGCGCATCAGCCAGTAGACGAGCGCGACGAACAGGCCCAGTCCGACGACCCAGCCCACGCGGGCGGCCCAGTCGGTGACCTCGGCGGACTTCTGGTCCGTGGCGAGTCCGGCTGCGAGGAGTGTTGCAGGTGTCACGTGAGCTTCCCGTCGACGAGCGTGGCCTTGCCCCGGAGCCAGGTGTGGGTGACACGACCCGGCAGCTCACGCCCCTCGTACGGGGTGTTCCGGCTGCGCGAGGCGAAGCCCGCGGGGTCCACGGACCCACGGTATGCCGTGTCGACGAGCGTGAGGTTGGCGGGCTCACCAGCCGAGACGGGGCGGCCGTGGCCCTTGGCCTGCCCGATCTCGGCGGGCTTGGCGGACATGCGCTCGGCGACCCCGGCCCAGGTGAGGAGCCCGGTGTCCACCATGGTCTCCTGCACCACTGACAACGCGGTCTCCAGGCCGACCATGCCCATGGCTGCGGCGGCCCACTCGCAGTCCTTGTCCTCGTGGGGGTGCGGGGCGTGGTCGGTGGCGACGATGTCGATCGTGCCGTCGGCGAGCGCCTCGCGCAGCGCGAGGACGTCCCGCTCGGTGCGCAGCGGCGGGTTCACCTTGTAGACCGGGTTGTAGGTGCGCACCAGCTCGTCGGTGAGGAGCAGGTGGTGCGGGGTGACCTCGGCGGTGACGTCGATGCCGCGGGACTTGGCCCAGCGGACGATCTCCACGGACCCGGCGGTCGACAGATGGCAGATGTGGACGCGGGAGCCGACGTGCTCGGCGAGCAGGACGTCGCGGGCGATGATCGACTCCTCGGCCACCGCCGGCCAGCCGCCGAGGCCCAGCTCGGCGGAGACGACGCCCTCGTTCATCTGGGCGCCCTCGGTGAGGCGGGGCTCCTGCGCGTGCTGGGCGACGACGCCGCCGAAGGCCTTCACGTACTCCAGCGCGCGGCGCATGATCACGGCGTCGTCGACGCACTTGCCGTCGTCGGAGAAGACGGTGACACCGGCGGCCGACTCGTGCATGGCGCCGAGCTCGGCGAGCTTGCGGCCCTCCAGGCCGACGGTGACGGCGCCGATGGGCTGCACGTCGCAGTAGCCGTGCTCCTGGCCGAGCCGGTAGACCTGCTCGACCACGCCGGCGGTGTCGGCGACGGGGAAGGTGTTGGCCATGGCGAAGACGGCCGTGTAGCCGCCGGAGGCCGCCGCGCGGGTGCCGGTCAGGACGGTCTCGGAGTCCTCGCGGCCGGGCTCGCGCAGATGGGTGTGCAGGTCGACCAGGCCGGGGAGCAGCACCTTGCCGGCCGCCTCGACGACCTCGGCGCCTTCGGCGCTCAGCCCGGTGCCGACCTCGGCGATGATCCCGCCGTCGATCAGCACGTCCTGCGGCTCGCCGCCGAGCACCTTGGCACCTCGGATCAGGGTCTTGCTCATCTTCTTCACTTCTCCTCGGTGCGGGTGTGGGTGACGGCCGGTTCGTTGCCGCCGAGCAGCAGGTAGAGGACGGCCATGCGGATGGAGACTCCGTTTGCGACCTGCTCGACGACGGTGCAGCGGTCGGAGTCGGCGACCTCGGCGGTGATCTCCATGCCGCGGACCATCGGGCCGGGGTGCATCACGATGGCGTGCTCCGGCATCCGGGCCATGCGGTCGCCGTCGAGGCCGTAGCGCCGCGAGTACTCGCGCTCGGTCGGGAAGAAGGCGGCGTTCATTCGCTCGCGCTGGACGCGCAGCATCATCACGGCGTCGGACTTGGGCAGGACGGCGTCGAGGTCGTACGACACCTCGCAGGGCCAGGTCTCGACGCCGACCGGCACCAGGGTGGGCGGGGCGACCAGGGTGACCTCGGCGCCGAGCGTGTGCAGCAGGTCGACGTTGGAGCGGGCGACCCGGCTGTGCAGGACGTCGCCGACGATGGTGATGCGCCGCCCGTCGAGGTCGCGGCCGATCCCGGCGTCCCGGCCGACGAGCCGGCGCCGCATCGTGAAGGCGTCCAGCAGGGCCTGGGTGGGGTGCTGGTGGGTGCCGTCGCCGGCGTTGATGACGTGGGCGTCGATCCACCCGGAGGTGGCCAGTCGGTACGGCGCCCCGGAGGCCCCGTGCCGGATGACGACGGCGTCCACGCCCATGGCCTCCAGGGTCTGGGCGGTGTCCTTCAGGGACTCGCCCTTGGACACGCTGGAGCCCTTGGCGGTGAAGTTGATGACGTCCGCGGACAGGCGCTTCTCCGCGGCCTCGAACGAGATACGCGTGCGCGTGGAGTCCTCGAAGAAGAGGTTGACGACGGTGCGGCCGCGCAGGGTCGGCAGCTTCTTGATCGGCCGGTCGGCGACCCGGGCCATCTCCTCGGCGGTGTCGAGGATCAGGACGGCGTCGTCGCGGGTGAGGTCGGCGGCCGAGATGAGATGACGCTGCATCTGTCAGGCTCCGTAAGGCAGTTCATGAAGGAGATTTCGGGCAGACGGGTACGCCGGGGCGCACTGAGCGGGCGTACGACGGCGGCGTACGCCGTGCGGCGCTACTGGGGGGTCTGCTTGGCACCGAGCAGCACGGTGTCGCGACCGTCCTCCTCGGCGAGCTGGACCTTGACCGTCTCCCGCAACGACGTGGGGAGGTTCTTGCCGACGTAGTCGGCCCTGATGGGGAGTTCGCGGTGACCGCGGTCGACGAGGACGGCGAGCTGCACCGCGCGCGGGCGGCCGATGTCGTTCAGGGCGTCGAGGGCGGCGCGGATGGTGCGGCCGGAGAAGAGCACGTCGTCGACGAGGACGACGAGGCGGCCGTCGATGCCGTCACCGGGGATCTCGGTGCGGGCCAGCGCACGCGGCGGATGCATGCGCAGATCGTCCCGGTACATGGTGATGTCGAGCGAGCCGACCGGGATCTTGCGCTCGGTGATCTCCTCCAGCTTGGCAGCGAGCCGCCGGGCGAGGAAGACCCCTCGCGTGGGAATGCCGAGGAGCACCACGTCGTCGGCGCCCTTGGCGCGTTCGACGATCTCGTGGGCGATGCGGGTCAGAACCCGCGCGATGTCAGGGCCTTCGAGCACGGGCCGGGCGTCGGACGCTTGGGTGTCCTGCTGCCTGTCCATACGAAAGGGACCTCCTTCTCCGCCTCACGGGACGGACCTTAAAGGACGTCTGGTTTGCGCCATCCACGGTAGCAGGCCCCCGGTACACCCCCTGTCACCCCCCTGGCCCAATCGGCCGGCGGCGAAGCGGAAGCGTCGGTGTGGACCATTCGGCTTGACGCACGAGAGTAACGCTGCGTAACCTCACAGTGAGTTACCAACCGCGCGGCATGGAAGCCAAGCCAGTCGCGTCGACCCAGTGCCGGGGAGCTATATGTCCAGCGAATACGCCAAACAGCTCGGGGCCAAGCTCCGGGCCATCCGCACCCAGCAGGGCCTTTCCCTCCACGGTGTCGAGGAGAAGTCCCAGGGCCGCTGGAAGGCCGTCGTGGTCGGTTCGTACGAGCGCGGCGACCGCGCCGTGACCGTGCAGCGGCTCGCAGAGCTGGCGGATTTCTACGGCGTGCCGGTGCAGGAGCTCCTGCCGGGGACCACGCCGGGCGGGGCCGCCGAGCCGCCGCCGAAGCTGGTCCTGGACCTGGAGCGGCTGGCCCATGTGCCGGCCGAGAAGGCGGGTCCGCTCCAGCGGTACGCGGCGACGATCCAGTCGCAGCGCGGTGACTACAACGGCAAGGTGCTGTCGATCCGCCAGGACGACCTGCGCACACTCGCCGTCATCTACGACCAGTCCCCCTCGGTCCTCACCGAGCAGCTGATCAGCTGGGGTGTCCTCGACGCGGACGCGCGTCGCGCGGTCTCCCACGCCGAGGAGAGCTGAGCCGACCCCAGGCTTGGGCCCACTCAGCTGAAAGGTCGCGCGGGGGTGCCCGGCGCCGATTGGCTCCGGCCACCCCGGCGGCTTTCTGCGGCCCTGGGAGCCGCGTCCGGGAGCCGGGTGCCGGGAGATGCCGAAGGGCCCGCAGCGCGGATGCTGCGGGCCCTTCGGCATGTCACCTGATCGATCTCATCGATCTGATCGGGCTGATCGGGCTGATCGGGCTGATCGGGCTGATCGGGCTGATCGGGCTGATCGGGCTGATCGGAAGCTACGCGTCCTCGCGGCGCAGCGACGGCTTCAGATCCTTGAAGCGGCCGAGCAGGCCGTTCACGAACGACGGCGACTCGTCCGTGGAGAACTCCTTCGCCAGCTGGACCATCTCATCCAGCACGACCGCGTCCGGAGTCTCGTCGACCCAGATCAGTTCGTACGCGCCGAGGCGCAGGATGTTGCGGTCCACCACCGGCATCCGGTCCAGCGTCCAGCCGACCGAGTACTGCGCGATCAGCTCGTCGATCCGCCGGGCGCGCTCGGCGTAACCCTCGACCAGCAGCATCGTGTACTCGCTGACCGGCGGCTGCCGGGTGTCCTCGCGGGACAGCCGGACCCAGTCCGCGAGGACGGTGAGGACGCCGACACCGCGCTGGTCGCCCTCGAAGAGGATCTGGAAGGCGCGCTTACGGGCCGTGTTGCGGGCAGCCACGGTTAGCTGTTCACCCGGCCGAGGTAGTCGCTCGTGCGGGTGTCGACCTTGATCTTCTCACCGGTGGTGATGAAGAGCGGGACCTGGATCTGGTGGCCGGTCTCCAGGGTGGCGGGCTTGGTGCCACCGGTGGAGCGGTCGCCCTGGACGCCCGGCTCGGTCTCCTGGATGACGAGCTCGACGGCGGCCGGCAGCTCGACGAAGAGCACCTCGCCCTCGTGCTGCGCGACGGTGGCGGTGAAGCCCTCGATCAGGAAGTTGGCGGCGTCGCCGACGGCCTTGCGGTCGACCATGAGCTGGTCGTAGGTCTCCATGTCCATGAAGACGAAGTACTCGCCGTCCATGTAGGAGAACTGCATGTCGCGCTTGTCGACGGTGGCCGTCTCGACCTTCACGCCGGCGTTGAAGGTCTTGTCGACGACCTTCCCGGACAGCACGTTCTTGAGCTTGGTGCGCACGAAGGCCGGGCCCTTGCCGGGCTTGACGTGCTGGAACTCGACGACGGACCAGAGCTGGCCGCCTTCGAGCTTGAGCACCATGCCGTTCTTGAGGTCGTTCGTGGAAGCCACGGTTGCGGAATCTCCTGGACTGACGTGGACGACCCCGGCGCACGCACCTGCCTACAGGGCGAGCAGCTCCTTGGTCGTGATGGTGAGTAGCTCGGGTCCGCCGTCCGCCTCGGGGCGGACGACGAGCGTGTCATCGATCCGGACGCCGCCCCGGCCCGGGAGGTGGACCCCCGGTTCGACGGTGACCGGCACGCAAGCGTCCAGTTTACCCATGGCCGCGGGGGCCAACTGCGGGTCCTCGTCGATTTCGAGTCCGACACCGTGGCCCATGAGCGACGGCAGGCCCTCATGGTGCCCGGCGGAGTCCAGGACCTGGCGGGCGGCACGGTCCACGTCGCGGTAGGCGACGCCCGGCGTCAGGCTCTCCCGTCCGGCGCGCTGAGCGGCGAAGACGAGGTCGTACAGCTCGATCTGCCAGTCCGCGGGGGACGTGCCGATCACGAAGGTACGGCCGATCTCGCAGCGGTAGCCGCGGTAGGTGGCGCCGAGGCAGACGGAGAGGAAGTCGCCCTCCTCGACCCTGCGGTCGGTGGGCCGGTGCGCACGGCGTCCGGAGTGGGGGCCGGTGGCGACGGCCGTCGGGAAGGCGGGGCCGTCGGCGCCGTGGTCGACGAGGCGGCGCTCCAGCTCCAGGGCGAGGTGGCGTTCGGTGCGGCCCACGAGGATGGACTCGAGGAGTTCGCCGAGGGCCTGGTCGGCGATCTCCGCGCCGATCCGGAGGCAGGAGATCTCCTCCTCGTCCTTGACGACCCTGAGCTGTTCCACGGCGGTACCGAGGCCGGCCAGGCGCAGTTGCGGCGCGGTCTCATGGACGGCCCGGTGCCGGGAGACGGTGAGGTGGTGCTCCTCCACGGCGAGCGAGTCCGCGCCCTGTGACGCGGCGAGGCCGGCTGCGGCGACGGCGGCGTCCCCGCCGGGGCGGGGCAGGGTGTGGATGAGCAGCGCTTCGTCGGGGCGGCCCTCGTAAGGGCGCTCGTCGGGCGGCTCGGCGCAGACGAGCAGGTCTTCGGTCTTGCCGAGGAGCAGCACGGCGCCCCGTGGGGCGGCGCCCGCGAGGTAGCGGACGTTTGCGGGGCGGGAGATCAGCGCGGTGGCGCTGCCGCTGGCTTGGCAGCGGTCCCTCAGGCGGGAGCGGCGGGTGGCGTACACCTCTGACATGACCCGAGCGTATGAGCTCCGCGGGGTTGGCGCCGGTTGGGAGCGGCTGAGTGGGCGGTGCGGGTGTTGTTGTCGGCCTCGGCCGGTGGGGGGTGCTTGCGCAGTTCCCCGCGCCCCTGGGGGGGTGGTCGTGGTTGCTTTTCGACCTTGGGCCGGTGGGGGTTGATCGCGCAGTTCCCCGCGCCCCTGAGGGGGTGGGTGGTCCCGCTTGTTCGTCGGGCTCCGGCCCGTGGGGGCTCCCCGCGCCCCCAGGGGGGTGGGTGGTGGGCCTCGTTCGTCGGCCTTCAGCCTGTGGGGGTTGATCGCGCGGTTCCGCGCGTCCCTGAGAGGTGCTGGTGCTTACCAGGCTGGGGGGCTGGCGAGGGAGCGGGTGAGGACCTCGTCGAGGATCTGGGCTGTCTGGGGGACGTCCAGTTGGGAGTTGTCGATGATGGGGAGGCCCGAGCCGTACCAGCCGGCCATGCGGCCGTGGATGCGGGCGACCTCCTCGTCGGTGAGGCGGCGGTTGCCCGAGCGTTCGGCGTTGCGCTCCAGGACGATCTCCAGGCCCGGGAGGAGGACGACCGGCAGCAGGCCGGGGCCGACATGGCGCTTCCAGCCGCCGAGGCCGACGACCGGCCGGTCGGGGAAGACGGCGTCGTCGAGGATGCACGAGATCCCGTTGGCCAGGAAGTTGCGCGCGGCGAAGCCGCAGGTGCGGCGGGCCAGGCGGTACTGGGCCTCGGAGTGGTCGTTCCAGCCGGACTGGGGGTCGGCGAAGCCGGAGCGGACCCACTCACGGACGTCGTCGAGGCTGATGTGGGCGGTGGGCACCCGGCGGTGGTCCGCCCAGTACTTGGCGACGCTCGTCTTGCCCGCGCCGGCCGGGCCGATCAGCAGCACCGCGAGGGTCGTGGACGCCGGGTCGGGGGCCGTGGTGGCGGGTGGGGCGCTGGGCATGCCGACGGGGCCGCCGGGCGGCAGCGGGACATGGCCCGTGGTCTCGGGCGCCGGCGGGCCGTAGCCGTGCTGCGGGGCGGGCGCCGGGGGCCCTGGGGGTGCGAAGCCCGGCGGCACGGGCGCGGCCCCCTGCTGCGGCGCGGGCCCCTGCTGGGCTCCCTGCGCTCCGGGGTGGTGCGCGGCCGGCGACCAACCGTGCCCCGGCTGGTGGGGCGGCGGCAGCGGAGAACCCACTGCGTGCTGCATCCGGTGCCACTCCGTCTCGTCGTCCATGGCCATTGGCGCTGGCAGCGGGGCCCGGCCCCGCTCCCTACCGAACGGTACCGCCCCCGGCCGTCCTTTGGTGAACGGCCGGGGGCGGTCCGAAGTGCCCATCGCCACAGGCGAATCGGACACAATCGTGCGTCCGTGGACTTACTGGCCGACTTCGCCGTACGCGCCGAGCAGCACGGCGGGGTCCGGTCCCTCCAGGACGGTCGGCTTGGCCAGGCCGTCCAGGACGATGAAGCGCAGCAGGTCACCGCGGGACTTCTTGTCGACCTTCATGGTCTCCAGCAGCTTGGGCCACTGGTCGTAGCGGTAGTGCAGCGGCAGCCCGACGGACTCGAGGATCGTGCGGTGCCGGTCGGCGGTGGCGTCGTCCAACCGCCCGGCCAGGCGCCCGAGTTCGGCGGCGAAGTGCATGCCGACGGCGACGGCGGCACCATGCCGCCACTGGTAGCGCTCGTTCTTCTCGATGGCGTGACCCA
Source organism: Streptomyces sp. RK62 (assembly GCF_018070255.1). NCBI lineage: Bacteria > Bacillati > Actinomycetota > Actinomycetes > Kitasatosporales > Streptomycetaceae > Streptomyces > Streptomyces sp. RK62. The sequence continues at coordinate 115,451 of NZ_JAGPYD010000015.1, forward strand.
GCGTGTGGCCGTAGTTGAGGATCTCCCGCAGGCCGGACTCCTTGAGGTCCGAGGAGACGACCTCGGCCTTGACCCGGATCGAGCGCTCGATCAGCTCGGCGGTGTGCGGGCCCTCGGGGGTGCGCGCGGCCTGCGGGTCCGCCTCGATGAGCTCCAGGATCGCCGGGTCGGCGATGAAGCCCGCCTTGATGATCTCGGCGAGCCCGGAGACGTAGTCGTGGACGGGCAGGGAGTCCAGCGCGGCCAGGTCGCACAGGACCCCGGCGGGCGGGTGGAAGGCGCCGACGAGGTTCTTGCCCTCGGCGGTGTTGATGCCGGTCTTGCCGCCGACCGCCGCGTCCACCATGGCCAGCACGGTGGTGGGGATGGCGATCCAGCGCACCCCGCGCAGCCAGGTGGCGGCCACGAAGCCGGCGAGGTCCGTCGTGGAGCCGCCGCCGACGCCGACGACGACGTCGGTGCGGGTGAAGCCGGACTGGCCGAGCGCCTTCCAGCAGTAGGCGGCCACCTCGGCGGTCTTGGCCTCCTCCGCGTTCGGGACCTGGATGGCGACCGCCTCGAAGCCCTGTGCGGCCAGGTCGGCCCGCAGCGCCTCACCGGTCTCGGCCAGCGCCTCCGGGTGGATGACCGCGACCCGCTTGGCCCGGTCCCCGATCAACCCGCCCAGCTCGCCCAGGAGCTGACGGCCCACCAGGACCTCGTACGGGTCGCTGCCCGCGCTGCCGCCGACCTGGATCCGCGTCACTGCCTCGGTCATGCGTCCTTCAACTCCAGTGCGTCCAGCGCGGCTTCGGTGACTTCTTCGGGGGTACGGCCGTCGGTGGCCACGACGACCGTCGCGACCTCCTCGTACAGCGGGCGGCGGGCCTCCATGAGCTCGCGCCACTGCTTGCGCGGATTGACCGCGAGCAGCGGGCGGGCGGCGTTGAGGCCGGTGCGCTTCACGGCCTCCTCGACGTCCATGGAGAGGTAGACGACCCGCTGTCCGGCGAGCAGGGCCCGGGTGCCGGCGTCGAGGACCGCCCCGCCGCCGAGCGCCAGGACGCCGTCGTGCTCCTCGAGCGCCCGGCCTACGGCCTGCTTCTCCATCGCGCGGAAGGCGGCCTCGCCGTCGTCGACGAAGACCTCGGAGATGGTGCGGCCCTGCTCGGCCACGATGTCGTCGTCGGTGTCGCGGTAGCCGACGCCGAGCCGCTCGGCCATCAGCCCGCCGACGGTGGACTTGCCCACCCCCATCGGCCCGACCAGCACCACCACGGGCGCCCCGCTCATCGGATGGCCAGGTGGTCGAGGTACGACCGGACGTTGCGGCGGGTCTCGGCGACCGAGTCGCCGCCGAACTTCTCCGCGACCGCGTCCGCGAGGACGAGCGCCACCATGGCCTCGGCGACGATGCCTGCGGCCGGGACCGCGGAGACGTCGGAGCGCTGGTGGTGGGCCTGCGCGGCCTCGCCGGTGGTGACGTCGACGGTCTTCAGGGCGCGCGGCACCGTGGCGATCGGCTTCATCGCGGCGCGGACCCGCAGCAGCTCACCGGTGGTCAGGCCGCCCTCGGTGCCGCCGGAGCGGCCGGAGGTGCGCCGGATGCCGTCCTCGGTCTTCACGATCTCGTCGTGCGCCTTGGAGCCGGGGACGCGGGCCAGCTCGAAGCCGTCGCCGAGCTCGACGCCCTTGATGGCCTGGATGCCCATGAGGGCACCGGCGAGCCGGGCGTCCAGCTTGCGGTCCCAGTGCACATGCGAGCCGAGGCCCACCGGCACGTCGTAGGCGAGCACCTCGACGACACCGCCGAGGGTGTCACCGTCCTTGTGGGCCTGGTCGACCTCCGCGACCATCGCCTTGGAGGTGTCGGCGTCGAGGCAGCGCAGCGGGTCGGCGTCCAGCTTCTCGACGTCGGCCGGGGTCGGGTAGACGCCCCGCGGGGCCTTGACGGAGCACAGCTCGACGACATGGCTGACGATCTCGATGCCGGTCGTCTCCTTGAGGTACGACCGCGCCACAGCGCCCAGCGCCACACGGGCGGCCGTCTCCCGGGCGGACGCACGCTCCAGGATCGGCCGGGCCTCGTCGAAGCCGTACTTCTGCATGCCGGCGAGGTCGGCGTGGCCGGGGCGGGGCCGGGTCAGCGGGGCGTTGCGGGCGAGCCCGGCCAGGATCTCCGGGTCGACCGGGTCGGCCGCCATGACCTGCTCCCACTTGGGCCACTCGGTGTTGCCCACCATGATCGCGACCGGGGAACCGAGGGTGAGGCCGTGCCGGACGCCGCCGAGGAAGGTGACCTCGTCGCGCTCGAACTTCATGCGCGCACCGCGTCCATAGCCGAGGCGGCGCCGGGCCAGGTGGTCCGCCACCATCTCCGTGGTGATCGGCACGCCGGCGGGAAGGCCCTCCAGCGTCGCGACGAGTGCGGGGCCGTGGGACTCCCCCGCGGTCAGCCAGCGCAACCTGCTCAACGGTGCTCCTCGATGCTCGCGCCCTGGTACTGCACTGCGTACGCGCGTCTGCGCGTACCGCGACGGCGGCCAGGTGCGCGGCCCGGGCCCGCCACCTCCGATCCTCCCACGTCCGGGCCGGGCCACCGGCCGCCGGTCCATCTGGCGGACGGCCGGTGGACGGCCGGCGGACGGCGGCGGGGTCAGACGGAGGGCTCGCCCTGGCGCCGCGGCGGGGCGTAGGAGCCGAGGAAGTCGGCGCCGCTCGGCTGCCCGGCGGGTTGCTGGGGCGGCTGGGTCTGCTGCTGCGGGGCGTACGGACCGAGGAAGTCCGCTCCCCTGGCCTGCGCCGGCTGGGGCGCCATGACGGGCGCCTGTCCCTGGCGCCGCGCACGCCGCTGGTCGAGCTTGCGCTTGCCCTTGAAGACCCAGGACCCCACCACGAGGAGCACGACCAGGATCAGGACGGGAATCTGGATCCAGTCCGGCATGAACTGGAGGACGATCTCGAATATCTCGCTCTTGCCGGACGCGATCGGCACACCTGTGGACACGGTGTCGTGCTCCCCCTGTGAAAACTGCTCCGCCCCCTGCGGAACTCAGCGGATCCTAGCGGTCCGCCAGCGCGCGCTCCCCCGCTTTTCGCATCGCCTCCAGCGGTGCCGGGGTGCGCCCGGTCATCTGCTCCACCTGGAGCACGGCCTGGTGGACCAGCAGGTCGAGGCCGCTGACGACGGCCCCGCCGAACATGGACCAGCGAGCCGCGAGCTCGGTCGGCCAGGGGTCGTACAGCACGTCGAAGAGGGTGGCGGGGCGCTCGGGCACGGCGTGGGCGAGGGCGTCGGTGGTGCCCGCGGGAGTCGTGGCGATTACCAGCGGGGCGCTCAGCGCCTCGGCGGCGTCGGCCCAGTCCGCCGTACGGACCTCGATGCCGAGCCGCGCGCCCCACTGCCTCATCTCGGCGGCGCGCGCCTGGCTGCGGACGTACGCCACGACCTCGCCGGTGCACACCCGGGCCAGCGCGGCCAGCGCCGAGGACGCGGTGGCGCCGGCGCCGAGGACGGCGGCCGAGCCGACCTCCTCGATGCCGCGTTCCCGCAGGGCGGCGACCATGCCGGGGATGTCGGTGTTGTCGCCGACGCGGCGGCCGTCCTCGGTGACGACGATGGTGTTGACGGCCTCGACCGAGGCGGCCGTCTCGCTGATCTCGTCGAGCAGCGGGATGACGGCGCGCTTCAGCGGCATGGTCAGCGACAGCCCTGCCCACTCGGGACCGAGCTCGGCGAGGAAGCCGGGCAGGGCCGCCTCGTCGACCTCGAAGCGGTCGTACGACCAGCCGGTGAGCCCGAGTTCGGCGTAGGCGGCGCGGTGCAGCACCGGGGACAGGGAGTGCCGGATGGGGGAACCGAGCACCGCCGCCCGGCACCGCCCGCCGGTCGCGGCCTTGGCGGAATCGTTCACTGCGTCCGTCGTTCCTAGCTCTTCTTCCTCGACGCGTTGAACTGCTCGACCAGCTTCTCGTGGTCCTTCAGCGTCTTGGTGAACTTGCTGGTCTTGCCGTCCAGCGAGATGAAGTAGTACCAGCCGTCCTTCGTCGGGTTCAGCGCTCCCTTGAGCGCGTCCTCACCCGGGTTGTCGATGGGGCCGGGCGGCAGACCCTTGACGAAGTACGTGTTGTACGGATTGTCGTACCGCCGCAGCTCGGCGATGCTCAGGTCGATCTTGCTCTGGTTCTTGATGTAGTTGTACGTGGAGTCGAACTCCAGGGAGCCGTAGGTCTCCGGGTTCCCGGGCTTGAGGCGGTTGTAGACGACCTCGGCCATCTTGCGGAAGTCGTCGTGGCTGGTGCCCTCGGCCTGGACCAGGCTGGCCACGGTGAGCACCTCCCAGGGGTTGTCGAGGCCGAGGCCGGCGGCCTTCTTCTCCAGCCCCATCTCCTCGTACTTCTCCGTGGCCCGCTCGACCATCTCCTTGAGCACGGTCGCCGGCTTCTGGCCCTTGCTGGCCGCGTAGCTGGACGGGTAGAGGAACCCTTCCAGCGGGTCCTTCACATTGGGCCGGTCCAGCGCCCAGTCGGGCAGGCCGAGCTTCTTGTACTGCGTCTTCGCGACCTTGGCCGTGGTGCCGTCCGCGACCCCGAGGCGCTTGTCGATCAGCGCGTAGACGGCGACGTTCCGCGAGCCCTCGGCGATGATCAGGTTGGACCGGCTCTTGGGGCTGAGCATCAGCTCGACGGCGCTGGCCGCCGACATCTGCTTCTGCATCGTGTAGACGCCGTCCTGGATGGACTTGCCGTCCGCGTTGTCATTCTGCGCCGACACGAACGCGTCCACGCTCTGGATGACACCGGCCGCCTTGAGCTTCTGCCCGATGACGTACCCGCCCGCGCCCTTGGGGATGACGACGGTGACCTGCTGGCCGTTGCCGTCGCCCGCGTAGTCCGGCGCCGGGCCGAAACGGTCCTGGTAGAACTGGTAGCCGAAGTAGACGACCCCGCCGGCCACGCCCGCGAAGATCAGGGTCAGGACCAGGCAGGCCGGTCCGCCGCGACGTTTCTTCGGTTTCTTGCCGCCGCGCCCCGACCGGTCGCCACGGCCGTCCCCGTCGTCGTCATCGTCGTCGCCGCCTCCCGCGAAGAAGGCGTGTTCGCCCTGGTCGGGGCCAGGGTCCCAGCCGGTGTCCGGCTCGGGCTCGGGCTCGCGCCCGGGGGCGCGCCGGGTGGGCGGCTCCGGCGGCGGATAGGCGTCCTGCGTGCCGTAGTAGTCCTGCTGCCCGCCCCCGTAGGCGGCCTGCTGCTGCGCGTACGGGTCCTGCGGATGGCCGTACGGGACCTGCTGGTGGCCGCCCGTGGCCCAGCCGCCCTCGTACGACTGCTGCTGACCGTGCCCTTGCTGCTGTCCCTGGCCCTGCTGCTGGCCGTACCCCTGCTGCTGGTCCGCGTACTGCTGCGGGTACTGCTGCCGGCCGTACCTGGTCTGCTGCCCGTCGTTCCACTCGTTGTACTGCTGCTGCGCCTGCTGGGCGTAGTACTGCTGCTCGGCGTAGCGCTGCTGGTCGTACTGCTGCTGCGGGTCGGCGTACTGCTGCTGTCCGTCGCCGTAGCCCTGCTGGTCGCCGTGCTGAGCCTGCTGGGCGTTCCACCCGCCGTCACCGAGATACGGGTCGTCCTGCCAGCGATCGGAGCCGTCGCCCCGGCCGTATTCAGTCATCGGAGCGGTCGACACGCCGGAGTTCGCCGTGGGGTGCGAGGCCGTGCGTGTCTTCCTCCTCTCGGGTGAAGCGGCCGAAGCCGTCGGCCCGTCGCGGCAGGTGGGCCCCGTGGTGTCGCCCGACGACGTCAGGGCTAGCACTGTTCATGACAGGAGTGTCCGTATGTCCGGACACCGCTCGCCGCAGCATTGCCTGGTGGATGTGCGCCCCTAGAACTCGTGGTCCGACCGGCAGCGGGCCACGCACGGGCCGCGGGCCGGCCTGCCCGGCCAGGCCCGTGTGGGTCCGTCCACGCACCTGAAGCGTGGTCACCGATCGCACCTCCTCCACGCGGTGACCGGGGCCGGTCGCACCGCTTCCGCCGTCGGCGGCGGGTCCCGGCCTGCAGGCCGGGGGCGGGTGACCGGTTCCCTGGAACCGCGAGACGGTCGGTCCCTGAGCGATCGGGCTCAGTTGCCGTCCGGTCTCCGTAAGTACGGCGGCTGTTCGACCGCTGCCGTATCGCGCGGAACGTTACCGTATCGCGATCAGATAACCACTTCGACGCCCTCGCCGGGTGCTTTGCCTGACACCCGTTCGGATTCGAGGGCCTGCTGCAGGATGATCACCGCCGCCGCCTGGTCGATGACCGAACGGCCCTTCTTGGACTTCACGCCGGAGGCGCGCAGCCCCTGACTGGCCGTCACGGTCGTCATCCGCTCATCGACGAGTCTGACCGGAACGGGCGCGATCATGCGGGCGAGTTCCTGGGCGAAGCCCCGGACCTTGACCGCGGCCGGGCCCTCGCCGCCCTTGAGGGAGCGGGGCAGACCGACGACGACCTCGATCGGCTCGTACTCCTCGACGAGCTGCCGAAGGCGCCGCTGGGCCGCCGGGACGTCCCGGCCCGGGACCGTCTCCACCGGGGTGGCGAGGATCCCGTCCGGGTCGCAGGAGGCGACGCCGATCCGGGCGTCGCCCACGTCGACGGCGAGGCGCCGGCCGCGGCGCATGCCCCGGCCGTCGCCGCTCGCCTGTGTGTCGGAGCTCACTTGGCCGTGTCCGCCACGAGCCGCTCGACCGCGTCCACGGCCTCGCCGACCGCGGCCGGGTTCTGGCCGCCGCCCTGGGCGACGTCCGGCTTGCCGCCACCGCCGCCGCCGAGGGTCTTGGCGGCCGTACGGACCAGCTCACCGGCCTTGAGGCCGCGCTCGCGGGCGGCGTCGTTGGTGGCGATGACCGTCAGCGGCTTGCCGTTGGTCACGGTGAACAGGGCGACCACGGCGGCGCGTCCGCCCTGGATGCGGCCACGCACGTCGAGGACGAGCTTGCGCAGGTCGTCGGGCGTGGTGCCGTCCGGGACCTGGCCGGTGACCACCGCGACGCCGCGGATGTCCTTCGCGGACTCGGCGAGCCCGGCGGCGGCCTGGAGCACCTTCTCGGCGCGGAACTTCTCGATCTCCTTCTCGGCGTCCTTCAGCTTGCCGAGCATGGCGGAGACCTTCTCCGGAAGCTCCTCCGGGCGGCCCTTGATCAGCTCCTGGAGCTGAGCGACGACCGTGTGCTCGCGGGCGAGGAAGTTGTAGGCGTCGACGCCGACGAGGGCCTCGATCCGGCGGACGCCGGAGCCGATGGACGACTCGCCGAGCAGCTTGACCAGGCCGAGCTGGGCGGTGTTGTGGACGTGCGTGCCGCCGCACAGCTCCTTGGAGAAGTCGCCGATGGTCACGACGCGGACCCGCTCGCCGTACTTCTCGCCGAACTCGGCGATGGCGCCCTGCTTCTTGGCCTCGTCGATGCCCATGATGTCGGCGCGCACGTCGAGGTCGCGGGCGAGTACCTCGTTGATCTTCTGCTCGACGTCGGTCATCACGGCCGTCGGGACGGCGGACGGCGAGCCGAAGTCGAAGCGGAAGCGGCCCGGCTGGTTCTCGGAGCCGGCCTGGGCGGCCGTCGGGCCGAGGGCGTCGCGCAGGGCCTGGTGGGTCAGGTGCGTGGCCGAGTGGGCGCGGGCGATGGCCTTGCGGCGGCGGGAGTCGATCGAGGCGTGGGCCTTGGCGCCGACGGTCACCTCGCCGACCTGGACGACGCCCTTGTGCACATAGACACCCGGGACCGGCTTCTGGCAGTCGCGGACCTCGATCACGGCACCGGTGTCGACCTTGATCTTGCCGGTGTCACCGATCTGGCCGCCGCCCTCGGCGTAGAACGGGGTGCGGTCGAGGACGATCTCGACCTCGTCGCCCTCGGTGGCGGCCGGGGAGGAGGCGCCGTCGACGAGGATGCCGACGATCGTGGACTCGCTCTCGGTGTCGGTGTAGCCGATGAAGTCGGTGGCACCGGCCTGGTCGGCGATCTCACGGTAGGCACCGGCTCCGGCGTGCCCGGTCTTCTTGGCCTGGGCGTCGGCCTTGGCGCGCTCCCGCTGCTCCTTCATCAGGCGCCGGAAGCCCTCCTCGTCCACGGACAGCCCCTGCTCGGCGGCCATCTCCAGGGTGAGGTCGATCGGGAAGCCCCAGGTGTCGTGGAGCAGGAAGGCCTTGTCACCGGGCAGGACGCTGCCGCCCGCCGCCTTGGTGTCGCTCACGGCCGTGTCGAGGATGTTGGTGCCGGCCTTCAGCGTCTTGAGGAAGGCGTTCTCCTCGGCGAGGGCGACCTTCTCGATGCGCTCGCGGTCGGTGATGAGCTCGGGGTACTGCTGGCCCATCATCTCGATCACGGTGTCGACCAGGTCCTTCACGACCGGACCGGTGGCACCGAGCAGGCGCATGTTGCGGATGGCGCGGCGCATGATGCGGCGCAGCACATAGCCGCGGCCCTCGTTGCCGGGGGTGACACCGTCGCCGATCAGCATCACCGAGGTGCGCATGTGGTCGGTGACCACGCGCAGGGAGACGTCCGAGTCGTGGGCGTCGCCATAGCGGACGCCGGTCAGCTCGGTGGCCTTGTCGATGACGGCCATGGAGGTGTCGATCTCGTACATGTTCTGCACGCCCTGCAGAATCATGGCGAGACGCTCGAGGCCCAGGCCGGTGTCGATGTTCTTGCTGGGGAGCTCGCCGAGGATCTCGAAGTTGTCCTTGCCGATGCCCTCGCCGCGCACGTACTGCATGAAGACGAGGTTCCAGATCTCCACGTACCGCTCGTCGTTGACGGCGGGGCCGCCCTCGACGCCGAACTCGGGGCCGCGGTCGTAGTTGATCTCGGAACACGGGCCGCAGGGGCCGGGGACCCCCATGGACCAGAAGTTGTCCTTCATGCCGAGGCGCTGGATGCGCTCCTTCGGCACGCCGATGACCTCGTGCCAGATGCGCTCGGCCTCGTCGTCGTCCTTGTAGACGGTGATCCAGAGCTTCTCCGGCTCCAGGCCGTAACCACCCTTGTCCTGGGGGCTGGTGAGCAGCTCCCAGGCGTAGGCGATGGCGCCTTCCTTGAAGTAGTCGCCGAAGGAGAAGTTGCCGCACATCTGGAAGAACGTGCCGTGGCGGGTGGTCTTGCCGACCTCTTCGATGTCGGGCGTGCGCACGCACTTCTGCACGCTGGTGGCGCGCGAGAAGGGCGGCTTGACCTCACCCAGGAAGTAGGGCTTGAAGGGCACCATGCCGGCCGGGACGAGGAGCAGAGTCGGGTCGTCCGCGATGAGCGACGCCGAAGGGACGACGGTGTGCCCGCGCTCCTCGAAGAAGCTCAGCCAGCGGCGGCGAATCTCGGCCGACTCCATCAGTGGTCCTCATTCCGGTTGTTCGTGTACGTCGTGCTGTCGATGACGTACGACTTCGGCTGCTTGTGGTTCTCGATGGCGGAGTACCGCCGGGAAGCGGGAAGTTCGGGGCGCTCGTCGATGCCCAGGGCCTCATGGAGCTCGGCCTCCCGCCGGGCCATGTTGTCCCGGACGTCGAGGGCGAAGCCGACGGCGCGGTCCTTGATGCGGTGACCGGCGTCGAGGGCCTTGTTCGCCGCGGTCGCGGCGAGGCTCTCGGGGGTCAGCTGCTTCAGCTTCCGGTTGACCTTGGTGGTGGCCCAGACACCGGCGGCGACGCCCGTGCCGAACCAGAACGTACGGCGGAACATGCTGGGTCTCAGTCCCTCTTCCCGCGGTTTCGCTTCTCCCGCCGCGCGGCCGGCACGGTACGGCCGACGATCACGGTGCGCCTGGAGCCGGATGCCTTGGCCGGCTCGCCGTCCTTGCGGCCGAGGGCCCGGCGCACGCCGTAGCCGAAGGCCGCGACCTTGACCAGGGGGCCGCCGAAGGTGGAGGCGACGGTGGTCGACAGCGCGGAGGCGTTCGACGTGACCTCCTGGACGTCGGAGGCGATCGCGTCGACCCGGTCGATCTGGGTCTGCGCGGAGCGCACCGCCGAGGAGGCGTCTGCGAGAAGCGGCACGGCCTGGTCGGTCACGTCCGCAACCAGCTTGGTGGTCGCCTTCAGCGTCTGGGCCAGCCTCGCCAGCGCCACGGCGAGGAAGGAGACCAGGATCGCCCAGAAGACCGCCACCAGAATCCCGGCAACCTCTCCACCGGACACTGTGTGCACCCGCTCCCTGATATGTGCGTTCGCATCGGTCTGCATCGAAAAAGTCGTGCACCGAGCCTATCGCGCCGTCGATGCGCCGCCGTACCGGATTACCCTCCGCGCACGGCCGCGTCGCCGCGGACGCGAAAGCCCGCCGCCGCCCCACCGGGAAGGTGGGGAGACGACGGGCTCCGGTGCGCTGGGGTGCTACGGCTGCCGAAGGATCAGCGGGCGTAGTACTCGACGACGAGCTGCTCGTCGCAGATCACCGGGATCTCCTTGCGGTTCGGCTCGCGGTCCAGGCGGAACGCCAGGGCCTTGAGGTTCACCTGGAGGTAGCGCGGGGTCTCACCCTCGGGGGCGAAGCCACCCTCGCGGGCGATCGAGAAGAGCGTCTTCTCGCGGCTGCGCTCGCGGACCATCACGACGTCGTCGGGCTTGACGCGGAAGGACGGCTTGTCGACCTTCTGACCGTTGACCTCGATGTGGCCGTGCACGACCATCTGACGGGCCTGGTAGATGGTGCGGGCGATGCCCGAACGCAGGACCAGGGCGTCGAGGCGGCGCTCGAGCTCGATGATCAGGGCCTCACCGGTCTTGCCCTGAACCTTGGAGGCACGCTCGTAGGCGCGGACGAGCTGGCGCTCGGACACGTCGTACTGCGCGCGCAGACGCTGCTTCTCCAGCAGACGGACCTTGTAGTCCGAGTTCTGCTTGCGGCCGCGGCCGTGCTCACCCGGCGGGTAGGGACGGGCCTCGAAGTACTTGACGGCCTTCGGGGTCAGCGCGATGCCGAGGGCACGCGACTTCTTGACCTTGGGGCGGGACTGGTTCGCCACGATCTCTCATTTCTGGATGTTCGGCTCGTCAGGGTTGAGGGAGGTCGCAATCCGCAGCCGGGGAAACCCTCCTCGTCCTCGCGGACGGGGTGGGCAGCCGCTCCCTGGTCTGGGCACATACGTGCAGCACGCGAGTGGCCCACCGACCGGTTCCGTCCGGGGACGGAGGGTGGTGGGCTGCCCGCGACACCATTCGAACGGTGCGCGACGCTCCTGGAACCCACTGGGGGTTCCGGCTGACCGTCCCGTTCTGACTGCACGGGACACAGCACTTCGGAGCAGTTTACAGGGTGCTCAGGACCGCTTGCGACCGAGGTGCTTCCTGGTCCACTCCACGGCGTCGGCGTAGCGGGCCTCGCTGCCGTGCCGGGTCGGGGTGTAGTACTCGCGGTCCTTGAGGGCGTCGGGCGCGTACTGCTGCTCGGCGATGCCCTCGGCCAGGTCGTGCGGGTACACGTACCCCTGCGCGTGCCCGAGCTTGGCGGCGCCCTTGTAGTGGCCGTCGCGCAGATGGGGCGGCACGGGTCCGGCCATGCCCTTGCGTACGTCGTCCAGGGCGGCGCCGATCGCGGTCGTCGCGGCGTTGGACTTCGGGGCGAGCGCGAGGGCGATCGTGGCGTGGCTGAGGGTGAGGGCGGCCTCCGGGAAGCCGATCATGGCGACGGCCTGGGCGGCGGCGACCGCGGTCGGCAGGGCGTGCGGGTCGGCGAGCCCGATGTCCTCGCTGGCGGAGATCATCAGGCGCCGGGCGATGAAGCGGGGGTCCTCGCCGGCCTCGATCATCCGGGCCAGGTAGTGCAGGGCGGCGTCCACGTCGGAGCCGCGGATCGACTTGATCAGGGCGCTGGCCACGTCGTAGTGCTGGTCGCCGTCGCGGTCGTACTTCACGGCAGCCCGGTCGACGGTCTGCTCCAGCGTCGCCAGGCTGATCTCGCTCTCGTCCTGGTCGAGGGCGGCCCCGGCGGCGGCCTCCAGCGCGGTCAGGGCGCGGCGGGCGTCGCCCCCGGCGATGCGCAGCAGGTGGTCCTCGGTGTCCTCGGGGAGGGCGACGGCGTCCCTGAGGCCGCGCTCGTCGCTCAGCGCGCGGCGCAGGAGGTCCCGGATGTCGTCGTCGGTGAGCGGTTCGAGGGTGAGCAGCAGGGAGCGGGAGAGCAGCGGGGAGATGACCGAGAAGTAGGGGTTCTCGGTGGTGGCGGCGATCAGGGTGACCCAGCGGTTCTCCACGGCGGGCAGGAGGGAGTCCTGCTGGGCCTTGCTGAAGCGGTGGATCTCGTCGAGGAAGAGGACGGTCTCCTGGCCGTAGCCGCCGGTGGCGCGGCGGGCGCCGTCGATGACCGCGCGGACCTCCTTCACCCCGGCGGTGATGGCGGAGAGCTCCACGAAGCGTTTGTTGGTGGCCTTGGAGACGACGTAGGCCAGGGTGGTCTTGCCGGTGCCGGGCGGGCCCCAGAGGATCACCGAGGAGGGGCCGGCGGGGCCCTTGGCGCCCTCGCCGACCAGGCGGCGCAGGGGTGAGCCCGGCTTCAGCAGATGCCGCTGGCCCACCACCTCGTCGAGGGTGCGCGGGCGCATCCGTACCGCCAGGGGACTCCCCGCGGGGTCTTTCTCCTGGCGTTCCTCTGCGGCTGCGGTGAACAGGTCGGGCTCCACTCTGGAAACCCTAAATCACCGCACTGACAACGCGGCCCGCGAGGTCAGCTGGTCCAGAAGTCCCACCAGCGGGTCAGGACCAGCATGCCGATGACGCCGATGTGCAGTACGGGCAGGACCCAGGTGAACTCGCCGAAGAAGCCCTTCAGCCAGTTCGGGGCGGGCAGCAGGCCGTTGCGGACGTTGAACGAGGTCACGTACCAGAACATGACGATCGTCGCGACCCAGGCCAGCGAGCACCAAAGGCACAGCGCGTTGATGTTGTACAGCGACTGGTACATCAGCCAGGCGCAGAAGACGACGCCGAAGAGGGTGCCGGCGTTGAGGGTGAGCCAGTACCAGCGCGGGAAGCGGGCGCGGCCGAGCAGGCTCATGCCGACGCAGATCACGATGCCGTAGGCGACGAGGCCGAGCATCGGGTTGGGGAAGCCGAAGACGGCGGCCTGCTTGGACTCCATGACGCTGCCGCAGGAGACGACGGGGTTCAGGCTGCACCCGGGGGTGAAGGTCTTCCCCTCGACCTTGGCCTCGAGCAGCTTGAACTTGTCGATCGTGATGACCCAGGCGGCCAGCAGGCCCGCGGCGCCGGTGATCACCAGCAGCAGGGCGAGCGCCCGGCTGCCGCCGACCGACCGCGTGGCGGACGGTGCGGGCTCCGACTCGGGCTCGGTGGAGACGTCTTTGACTGTCGTCTTGCTCATCACGCCGATTCCGTCACTTGAGACTTTGAGTTTCCCCGGACAGGGCACATTCTGCCGCACCGGCGCACGTCCCCACCGTTCGCTGCGCATAAGGAAGTACGCCCGCGCGAAGGCGCGCGTAGGGTTTCGGACACCCCGCGAACAGCGAAAAGAGGGGGACCCGACGGGGTCCCCCTCTGTCCCGCATTCCTCGCGGAATCAGCCCAGACGGGATTCCAGCTCCGCGACGATCTCGTTGACGCCGACCGCCGTCTGCTCGCCGGACTCCATGTCCTTGAGCTGGACGACGCCCTCGGCGAGGTCGCGCTCGCCGGCGACGATCGTGTAGCGGGCGCCGCTGCGGTTGGCGTTCTTCATGGCGCCCTTGAGGCCCTTGGCGCCGTAGGAGAAGTCCGTCGCGATGCCGAGCTTGCGCAGCTCGGTGACCTTGTTGAACAGCACCCGGCGGGCCTCCTCGCCGAGCGGCACCGCGAACACGCTGGTGGTGGAGGGCAGTTCGAGCTCCACGCCCTCGGCCTCCAGCGCGAGGACCGTGCGGTCGACGCCGAGGGCCCAGCCGACGGACGGCAGCGCGGGGCCGCCGATCATCTCGGACAGGCCGTCGTAGCGGCCGCCGCCGCCCACCGCGGACTGCGAGCCCAGACCGTCGTGGACGAACTCGAAGGTCGTCCGCGTGTAGTAGTCCAGGCCGCGCACCAGCTTGGGGTCGTCCTCGAAGACGACGCCCGCGGCCGTGATCAGCTCGCGGACCTCCTCGTGGTACGCCTTGCACGCGTCGCACAGGTAGTCGCGCAGCAGCGGGGCGCCGCCGAGCTGCTTCTGGACGGACTCGCGCTTGTCGTCGAGGACGCGCAGCGGGTTGATCTCGGCGCGGCGCAGGGTGTCCTCGTCGAGGTCCAGGCCGCGCAGGAAGTCCTGGAGGGCGGCGCGGTAGACCGGGCGGCACTCCTTGTCGCCCAGGGAGTTCAGCAGGATGCGGAAGTCCCTCAGGCCCAGCGAGCGGTACGCCTGATCGGCCAGGATGATCAGCTCGGCGTCGAGCGCCGGGTCCTCGGCGCCGATCGCCTCGGCGCCGACCTGGGAGAAGTGCCTGTAACGGCCCTTCTGGGGGCGCTCGTAGCGGTAGTACGAGCCCGAGTACCAGAGCTTGACCGGGAGGTTGCCCGCCTTGTGCAGGTTGGCCTCCAGGGCTGCGCGCAGCACCGAGGCCGTGCCCTCCGGACGCAGGGCGAGCTTGTCGCCGCCCTTGGTCTCGAAGGCGTACATCTCCTTGGTCACGATGTCGGTGGACTCGCCGACGCCGCGTGCGAACAACTCGACGTTCTCGAAGCCGGGCGTCTCGACGTAGCCGTAGCCGGAGTTCCGCAGGGGCGCGGCGATCGCCTCGCGCACCGCGAGGTACTTGGCGGAGTCGGGCGGCAGCAGGTCGTACGTGCCCTTGGGGGCCTTGAAGGTGCTCACGGAAGTCTTGTCACATTCCTCGTCGGGGAGCGGCTGAGGCGCTGTTTCCCTGGCGGCCTGCGGCCACTTGCCGCAGATACGGGTTGGTGGCGCGCTCCTGGCCGATGGTCGTCTGGGGGCCGTGGCCGGACAGCACCACGGTCGAGTCGTCGAGCGGCAGGCACACACGGGCCAGCGAGTCGAGGATCTCGGCCATGTCACCGCCGGGCAGGTCGGTGCGTCCGATGGAGCCGGCGAACAGCAGGTCGCCCGAGAACAGGATCGGCGGGATGCCCGCCGTCTCGGGCAGGCCGAAGGTCACCGACCCCTTGGTATGGCCCGGCGCGTGGGCGACGGTGAGCTCCATCCCCGCCAGCCCGAGCGTCGCACCGTCGGTCAGCTCCTTGACGTCGTCCGGTTCCCCGACGGTCAGCTCGCCCATCAACTGCGCGCCGATGGACCGGCCGAGCGCCTTCTCGGGGTCGCTCATCATGTACCGGTCCTCGGGGTGGATCCAGGCCGGTACGCCGTGTGCGCCGCACACCGGGACGACCGAGGCCACATGATCGAGGTGGCCGTGGGTGAGGACGACGGCGACGGGCTTGAGCCGATGCTTCTTCAGCGCTTCCTCGACTCCGGGGGCCGCTTCGTGGCCCGGGTCGATGATCACGCACTCCTCACCGGCGGCGGGGGCGACGAGATAACAGTTCGTCCCCCAGGCCCCGGCGGGGAACCCGGCAATGAGCACGATCGTCCTTCGTTTGTGTCGACACGGGTGGTTTGTCGGCGGGCGTCGCCTGTCGTCAGAGCCTACCGGCGCTGCCGAACACTCAGCGAACCCATATACGGTACGGGTCACACGCAGACGGTCGACTCACTGAGCACTTGTGTACCGGTCGACACACACGACGCATGAGGAGAGAACCCGGTGGTCAGCCAGGAACAGCGGCGGCGTCAGCTCGCCCGGGAGAAGTTCTTGCGGCAGCAGCAGCGGCGTACGGACGCCCGGCGCAAGGCACGCGTGCGCAACTCGGTGATCGCGTCGGTGCTCGCGGTGGTCGTGATCGGCAGCGTCGCGCTGTACACGACGGATGTCCTCAAGGGCGACGACGACACCAAGCAGAACGCGGGCGCGGAGGTCACGCCGAGCGCGAGCGCGCCGAGCAAGGCCCCGGACCCGTGCGAGAAGCCCGCCGAGGGCAAGGTGAAGACGGCGACCTGGAAGAAGGAGCCGGAGCTCACCGTCGACAAGTCGGCGAAGTACACGATGAAGCTCGCGACGACGTGCGGTGACATCGACATCGCGCTGAAGGCGTCGGCCGCGCCGCACACCGTCAACTCGTTCGACTTCCTCGCCGGCAAGGGCTACTTCGACCACTCCAAGTGCCACCGGCTCACCACCAACGGCATCTACGTGCTGCAGTGCGGCGACCCGACGGGCACCGGCACCGGCGGCCCCGGCTACACGATTCCGGACGAGAATCTGAAGGACAAGAGCCTCAAGGCCAACACGTATCCCGCGGGCACCGTGGCGATGGCCAACACGGGTCAGAAGCACACCGGCGGCAGCCAGTTCTTCCTCGTCTACCAGGACAGTCAGCTGCCGCCCAGCTACACACCGTTCGGTACCGTCTCCGAGTCGGGGATGGAGGTGCTGAAGAAGATCGCCGACGCCGGTGAGAGCACCGGGGCGGGTGACGGGGCGCCGAACGCGACGGTCGTGATCGACAAGGCGACGGTCACCAAATCCTGACCCCCAACTGCGTAATTTCGGTCGCGCGGGATGCGGACAGGCAACCCGCCGGTCGCCTATGTTGGCCGTGACGAAACTGTGGACGATGCCCGGGGGGACACCAGCCCCTCGCAGGCATCATGTGGAGGAGGCGCTGTGAGCAGCGACCCGTGGGGCCGCGTCGACGAGACGGGGACCGTGTACGTGCGTACGGCCGACGGCGAGCAGGTCGTCGGTTCCTGGCAGGCCGGCTCCCCCGAAGAGGCGCTGGCCTATTTCGAGCGCAAGTACGAGGGCCTGGTTGTCGAGATCGGCCTCCTCGAGAAGCGAGTGAAGACCACCGACCTGTCCGCCAAGGACGCGATGGCGGCGATCGACCACATCCGCGAGCAGGTCGACGCGCACCACGCGGTCGGTGATCTGGACGCTCTGCGGGTGCGGCTGGACAAGCTCGTCGAGCTGGTCGAGAAGCGCCGCGAGGAGCGCAAGCAGCAGCGGGCCAAGCAGTCCGACGAGGCACGTCACCGCAAGGAGGCGCTGGTCGCCGAGGCGGAGGAGCTGGCGCAGTCCGACCAGTGGCGGGCCGCCGGTGAGCGGCTGCGGGCGCTGGTGGACACGTGGAAGAGCCTGCCGCGGCTGGACCGCAAGTCGGACGACGAGCTGTGGCACCGCTTCTCGCACGCCCGGTCGGCCTTCTCCAAGCGGCGCAAGGCGCACTTCGCGCAGCTGGACGCGCAGCGCGAGGAGGCCCGCCGGACCAAGGAGCGGCTGGTCGCCGAGGCCGAGGCGCTGTCGGGTTCGACGGACTGGGGTCCGACGGCCGCCCGCTACCGCGAGCTGATGACCGAGTGGAAGGCCGCCGGCCGTGCCCAGCGTGAGCACGAGGACGATCTGTGGAACCGCTTCCGCGGCGCCCAGGACGTCTTCTTCGCCGCCCGCAGCTCGGTGTTCGCCGAGCGGGACGCCGAGCAGGCGGAGAACCTCAAGCTGAAGGAGGAGCTGGCCGGGGAGGCCGAGAAGCTGCTGCCCATCGGCGATCTGAAGGGGGCGCGCGCCGCCTTCCGCTCGATCAACGAGCGCTGGGAGGCCATCGGCCATGTGCCGCGCGACGCCCGGCCGAAGGTCGAGGGCCGGATGCACGCCGTGGAGCGGGCCATCCAGGAGGCCGAGGAGGCGGAGTGGCGCCGGACCAACCCGGAGGCGCGCGTGCGGGCCGAGGGGCTGACCGGTCAGCTGCAGGCCGCCGTGGACAAGCTGAAGGGCCAGATCGAGCAGGCCCGCGCCCAGGGCAACAACGCGAAGGCCGACAAGCTGGAGCGTGAGCTGGAGGGGCGCCAGGCGCTGCTGGACACGGCCCTGAAGGGTCTCCAGGAGTTCGGCGGCTGATCCCCGCCCGAGCCGGAACGAGAGGGGCTCCCGTACATCGCGTACGGGAGCCCCTCTCGTCGTTCCTGGACGGCCGCTACGACCGGTTGCGCGCCGAGGTCACGCGGTAGACGTCGTAGACGCCCTCCACTCCCCTGACGGCCTTCAGGACGTGGCCCAGGTGCTTGGGGTCGCCCATCTCGAAGGTGAAGCGGGAGGTGGCGACCCGGTCGCGGGAGGTCTGGACGGCCGCCGACAGGATGTTGACGTGCTGGTCCGACAGGACGCGGGTGACGTCCGACAGCAGTCGGGAGCGGTCCAGGGCCTCGACCTGGATGGCGACCAGGAAGACCGAGGACTGGGTGGGTGCCCACTCGACCTCGAGGATCCGCTCGGGCTCACGGGACAGCGAGTCGACGTTGACGCAGTCGCTGCGGTGCACCGACACCCCGCTGCCGCGGGTGACGAACCCGATGATCGGGTCGCCCGGCACCGGCGTACAGCAGCGGGCCAGCTTGACCCACACGTCCTCGACGCCCTTGACGATGACGCCCGGGTCGGCGCTGGAGCGGCGCTTGCGGCGGCTGCGGGCCGGCGGGACCGACTCGTCGATCTCCTCGGTGGCCGCCTCCTCGCCGCCGAGCGCCTGGACCAGCTTCTGCACGATGTTCTGCGCGGAGACATGGCCCTCGCCGATCGCCGCGTACAGCGCGGAGATGTCGGCGTAGCGCATCTCGTGGGCGAGCGTGACGAGCGAGTCGCCGGTGAGGATCCGCTGGATCGGCAGGTTCTGCTTGCGCATGGCCCGGACGATGGCGTCCTTGCCCTGCTCGATGGCCTCGTCGCGGCGCTCCTTGGAGAACCAGGCCCGGATCTTGTTCCGGGCGCGCGGCGATTTGACGAAGCCCAGCCAGTCGCGGGACGGGCCCGCGCCGGCCGCCTTGGAGGTGAAGACCTCGACGAGGTCGCCGTTGTCCAGGGTGGACTCGAGCGGGACGAGACGGCCGTTGACCCGCGCTCCTATGGTGCGGTGGCCGACCTCGGTGTGGACGGCGTACGCGAAGTCGACGGGGGTGGCACCGGCCGGCAGCGCTATGACGTCGCCCTTGGGGGTGAAGACGAAGACCTCGTTGCGGGACAGGTCGAAGCGCAGGGACTCCAGGAACTCGCCCGGGTCCTCGGTCTCCTTCTGCCAGTCCAGCAGCTGGCGCAGCCACGCCATGTCGTTGAGGTGGTCGTCCTTGCCCTTGCCGGACGTCTTCGGGGCGTCGGTACGGATCTTGGAGGCACCGGCGACGGCCTCCTGCTTGTACTTCCAGTGCGCGGCGATGCCGTACTCGGCGCGGCGGTGCATGTCGAACGTGCGGATCTGGAGTTCGACCGGCTTGCCGTTGGGGCCGATGACCGTCGTGTGCAGCGACTGGTACATGTTGAACTTCGGCATCGCGATGTAGTCCTTGAACCGGCCGGGGACCGGGTTCCATCGCGCGTGCACGGTGCCGAGGGCGGCGTAGCAGTCGCGGACCGTGTCGACGAGGACACGGATGCCCACCAGGTCGTAGATCTCCGCGAAGTCACGGCCGCGGACGATCATCTTCTGGTAGACGCTGTAGTAGTGCTTCGGGCGGCCGGTGACGGTCGCCTTGATACGGGCCGCGCGCAGGTCCTGCTGGACCTCGTCGGTCACTATGGCCAGGTACTCGTCGCGCTTCGGGGCACGCTCCGCCACCAGCCGCACGATCTCGTCGTACATCTTGGGGTAGAGGATCGCGAAGGCGAGGTCCTCCAGCTCCCACTTGATGGTGTTCATGCCCAGGCGGTGGGCGAGCGGCGCGTAGATCTCGAGGGTCTCGCGCGCCTTCTTCTCCTGCTTCTCGCGCTTGAGGTAGCGCATGGTGCGCATGTTGTGGAGGCGGTCGGCGAGCTTGATGACCAGGACGCGGGGGTCCTTGGCCATGGCGACGACCATCTTGCGCACGGTCTCGGCCTGGGCGGCCTCGCCGAACTTGACCTTGTCCAGCTTGGTGACGCCGTCGACGAGCAGGGCGACGGAGTCGCCGAAGTCGCGGCGCAGCTGGTCGAGGCCGTACTCGGTGTCCTCGACGGTGTCGTGCAGCAGCCCCGCCATGAGGGTGGCCGGGTCCATGCCCAGCTCGGCGAGGATGGTGGTGACCGCCAGCGGGTGCGTGATGTACGGGTCGCCGCTCTTGCGCTTCTGGCCGCGGTGCCAGCGCTCGGCGACCTGGTAGGCCTTCTCGATCTGGCGGAGGGTGGCCGTCTCGATCTTGGGGTCGTTGCCGCGGACTATGCGCAGCAGGGGCTCCAGGACCGGGTTGTACGGGTTGGAGCGCTGGACGCCGAGGCGGGCGAGGCGGGCCCGGACGCGGTTGGAGGAGCCGGAGCGGGCGGGCTGGCCGGTGTTCGGGCGGACCGCGGGGGTGGAGCGCTCGGGCGGGGCCGGCTTGGGACGCGCCTGCTCGGCCGGCTTGTCGACCGGGGCCGACTGGGCGTGCTCGACCGTGCCGCGCGAGTCGTTCTTGGCGTGCGGTGCGTTCGGCGCGGGCTTCGCCGCGGCGGCCGAGGCGGACTCGGGCTTTGCGGCGGTCAGGTGCTGGGCCTCGTCTGGCAAGAGGACTCCTCGTGCGCGATCCGGGTCCCCCGGTCAGGCTCCGGAGACCCCATGGTAGCGATCCTGGGGCGCAGGATCGCCTTCAGGCCGTGTGAGGGCCGTCTACCCCAGAAACACGTGAGGCGTCCCGTGGATTCCGGGACGCCGGCCGACGCCCTGGTCATGTGCCCTGATCGCACGACGATGCCGCGTGCCCGCAGGGCGGACACGCGGCATCGGGTGCTGCGGGACGGGGTCAGACCGTGAGGAGCGATGTCAGCGGGGCGCCCGCCAGCGCCGGCTCCACACGGGCCCGGCCGGACAGGAAGCCCAGCTCCATCAGGACGGCGAGGCCGGAGACCTGTGCACCGGCCCGGCGGATCAGCTGGATCGAGGCCTCGGCGGTGCCGCCCGTCGCCAGGACGTCGTCGACGACCAGGACACGGTCGCTGCCGCTGAGGTCCTCGGCGTGGATCTCGATCTCCGCCGAGCCGTACTCCAGGTCGTACGCCTGGCTGAGCGTCGCCCCGGGGAGCTTGCCCGCCTTGCGCACGGGGACGAAGCCGACGCCGGCCCGGACCGCGACCGGCGCTCCGAGGATGAAGCCGCGGGCTTCCAGGCCGACGACCTTGGTGGCGCCGGTCCGGTCCGCCACCTCGGCGAGCGCGTCGGTGAGTGCCGTGAAGGCCGCCGGGTCCGCCAGGAGCGGGGTGATGTCCTTGAACATCACGCCCGGCTCCGGGTAGTCCGCCACGTCCCGGATCTTGCTGAGGAGCAGCTCGCTGATGTCGGTCATCGGCGCTTCCCCGAGGGGCGGTTGCGGCCGCGGTTGCGGGACGCGGGCTGGTTGCGCGGGCCGACGACCGCCGCCGCGGTGTCCTCCGGCTCGTCGTCGTACACCTCGTCGTCGGCCGGGACGTCCGTGGCCGGACCCTCGGTGGCGGTCTGCGCCCGCTTGGCGAGCACCCGCTTCTTGAGGGCCTTCATCTGCGGCTCGCGCTCCTTGAGGTCGGCGACGAGCGGCGTGGCGATGAAGATCGACGAGTACGCGCCGGCCGCGAGGCCGACGAACAGCGACAGCGAGATGTCGTTGAGCATGCCGGCGCCGAGGAAGCCGCCGCCGATGAACAGCAGGCCCGCCACCGGCAGCAGCGCGACCACCGTGGTGTTGATCGAGCGGACCAGGGTGCCGTTGATCGAGCGGTTGGCGATCTCGCTGTACGTCCAGCGGGTCTGCTTGGTGATGTCCTTCGTCTGCTCCTTGAGGCTGTCGAAGACGACGACCGTGTCGTAGAGCGAGTAACCGAGGATCGTGAGCAGACCGATCACCGTGCCGGGCGTGACCTCGAAGCCGACGAGGGCGTAGATGCCGACGGTGATGGTGATGTCGTGGATCAGGGCGACGAACGCGGCGAGGGCCATGCGCCACTCGAACGCGATCGCCAGATAGATCACGACCAGGATCAGGAAGATGCCGAGGCCCTGCCAGGCCTTGTTGGCGATCTGCTCGCCCCAGCTCGGGCCGACCAGCTCACCGGTGACGTCGTTCTCCGAGACGCCGAGCTTGTCCGCGATCTCCGCGGAGACCTTGTCGGCCTGCTTGGTGTCGATGCCCGCGACCTGGATGCGCAGCGTGGCCTTGTCGCCGCCGCCGAGCTTCTGGACGATCGCGTCGTGGCCGGAGGCCTCTTCCGCGATCTCCTGGGCCTGGGCCACCGAGACGGTGGTCTTCGGGGTGTTGAAGACCGCGCCGCCCTGGAACTCGATGCCCATGTTCAGGCCGCGCACCGCCAGGCCGACGATGGCCGTGATGGTGATCAGGATCGAGATGCCGTACCAGAGCTTGCGGTTGCGGATGAAGTCGTAGCCGACCTCTCCGCGGTGCAGTCGGGCGCCGAGGTTGCCGAGCTTGGACATCTCACGCCTCCTTCGTCTCGATGGGGGCGGAGGGGCGGCGGGTGCGGCGCAGCGGAGGCCGGGCGCCCAGTCGCTTGGGATCGAGGCCGGACCACGGGTGTCCGCCTCCGTAGAACTTCGTGCGGGCCAGGAGCGTCAGCAGCGGCTTGGTGAAGAGGAACACCACGACCACGTCGAGCAGGGTGGTCAGGCCCAGCGTGAACGCGAAGCCCTGGACCTTGCCGACGGTGACGATGAAGAGCACCGCGGCGGCGAGGAACGACACGAAGTCGGAGACCAGGATGGTGCGCCGGGCGCGCGGCCAGGCCCGCTCGACGGCGGGGCGCAGGCTGCGGCCTTCCCGGATCTCGTCGCGGACGCGTTCGAAGTACACGATGAACGAGTCCGCGGTGATGCCGATGGCGACGATGGCGCCGCAGACGGCCGGGAGGTTCAGCGCGAAGCCGATGGTGGGGCCGAGCAGCGACATGATCGTGTAGGTCAGGGCCGCGGAGACCAGCAGCGACAGGATCGCGATGATCGACAGGCCGCGGTAGTAGACCAGCAGGTAGATCACGACGAGGGCGAGGCCGATGGCGCCGGCGATGAGGCCGGCCTCGAGCTGCTCGCCGCCGAGCGCGGCGGTCACCGTGGTGACGCTGTCCTCGCTGAAGGTCAGCGGGAGGGCGCCGTACGACAGCATGTTGGCGAGGCTCTTGGCCTCCTCCTGCGTGAAGCTGCCGGAGATCTGCGCGTTGCCGCCGGTGATGGCCTGCTGGACGTACGGGTGGGAGACCACCTCGTCGTCGAGGACGATCGCGAACTCGTTCTGCGGGGACTGCTGCTTGGACAGCTCGCCGGTGATGTCCGCGAACTTCTTGGAGCCGGTGCCGGTGAACTTCATGTCGACCTGCCAGCCGGCGGCGCGCGTGGTGTCGAAGGAGGCCTGGGCGTCCTTGACCTCGGTGCCGTCGACCCCGACCGGGCCGAGCAGGAACTTCGTCCAGACGTCGCCGTCCTTGCCGCAGGCGACCGTGGCCTCGCCGGGCTTGGCGTCCTTGCCGGCCTCGGCGCGCTGGGCGGGCTTGGAGCAGTCGAGCGCGGTGTACGCGGCCTGGAGCTTGGCGACGTCGCCGTCCGCGCTCGCGGACGGGGAGGGCGAGGTGTCCGCCTTCAGACCGCCGGTGACGGCGCGGCCCTGGGTGGTGGCCGTCGCGGAGGGAGTCGCGGAGCCGGTGGACTTCGCCGGGTCCTTGGCCGAGGAGCCGCTGGGCGACGCGCTCGGGGAGCCGCTGGGCGACGCGCTCGGGGAGCCGCTGGGCGACGCGCTGGGCGTCGGCTGCGCCGCGCCGCCGGACGCCTCACGCTGCAGGACGGGGCGGAAGTAGAGCTTGGCGGTGGTACCGACCTGATCCCGGGCCTGCTTGGAGTCCGTGCCCTTGGGGATGTTGACGATGATGTTCTTGTCGCCCTGGGTCTGTACCTCGGCCTCCGAGACACCAAGACCGTTGACGCGGCGCTCCATGATCTGGACCGCGGTGTCCATGTTGGTCTTGTTGATCGCGGATTCCTGGCCCGGTTCGGCTTCCGCACGCAGCGTGATGCTGGTGCCGCCGGCCAGGTCGATGCCGAGTCGCGGAGTGGTGTGCCCCGAGGCGAACATCCCTCCGGTGAGCGCCGCGATGGCGATCAGGATGAGGGCCAGCGAGCGCCCTGGCTTGCTCTGGGCGCTCGCCTTACGGCCCTTCTTAGGTGCTGCCACCTTCTCGTACTCCCTCTCGGGCCGCCTCGCGCCGGATCTACGGGCGGGCAGCCATGACATGGTGTCGGGATACCGTGCGAGCTCCGCACGCCCGGGGGCGCGCAGGCGTCGCCCGCGCGCCCCGGAACGTGGCTACTTCGCGTCGGAGTCGCCCTCGGTCTTCTTCGGCGCGTCCTCCGTCTTGGCCTCGGCGGCCACGGCTTCGGACGGCTCCTCGGTCTTGTCCGTCTCGTCCTTCTTGCCGAGGTCGACGGACTTCTCGTCGGAGGCGGCGGCAGCGGGCTCGTCGGCCTCGGTGAGGGAGGAGGCGTCGTCCGGGACGACGTCGGCCTTCAGGTCGTGCTCGACGCCGTGGACGATGCGGTTGTACTCGTCGTCGGAGAGGACGGCACCGATGGCGTTCTTGGCGAAGAGAAGGTCCACGCCCGGGCCGGCGTCGAGGAGGACGGTGTCGTCGTTGACCTCCTTGACGGTGGCGTACATGCCACCGATGGTGCGGACGCCGGATCCGGGCTGCATCTGGTTCCGCATGTCGGCGGCCTGCTGCTGCTTCTTCTTGGCCGACCGGGTCATCAGGAACATGGCCCCGATGAGCACGATGAACGGGAGGAGGGTCACGAGACTCACGGGTCGGAACTTCCTTCACACGACCGCGATGGTGAGCGGCCTGATGGTTGGGGGATTGTCTGCCGCCGACAAGGGCGGCATCGGCGGAGTCTAAGCGAGTCTCCGCGCAGGGAACAACGCTCAGCATGGCACCGGGGTTCCTGCTCCGGCCACAGAGCTCGCCGTCACCGGGGCATCACGCCCCGAACAGGTCCCCTTGTCCGTTTCCAGCAGGCGATGTGCGGGGCGGGGTGAGGCCGAGATGCGTCCATGCCGCGGGTGTGGCCACCCGGCCGCGCGGAGTGCGGGCGAGCAGCCCCTCCCGGACGAGGAAGGGTTCGGCCACCTCCTCCACGGTCTCACGTTCCTCCCCCACGGCGACGGCGAGCGTGGACAGACCGACCGGTCCGCCGCCGAACAGCTTCAGCAGCGCCTCCAGGACGCCGCGGTCCAGCCGGTCCAGGCCGCGGGCGTCGACCTCGTAGACCGCGAGGGCGGCGGCCGCGATGTCCTGCGTGATGATCCCGTCGGCCTTGACCTGCGCGTAGTCGCGGACGCGGCGCAGCAGGCGGTTGGCGATACGGGGCGTGCCGCGGGAGCGGCCGGCGATCTCGGCGGCGCCGTCGGCGGTGATCTCGACGTCGAGCAGGCTCGCGGAGCGGTGGATGACGCGCTCCAGCTCGACGGGCTCGTAGAACTCCATGTGCGCGGTGAAGCCGAAGCGGTCGCGCAGCGGGGGCGGCAGCAGGCCCGCGCGTGTGGTGGCGCCGACCAGGGTGAACGGGGGCAGCTCCAGCGGGATGGCGGTGGCGCCGGGGCCCTTGCCGACGATCACGTCGACGCGGAAGTCCTCCATGGCCATGTACAGCATCTCCTCGGCGGGCCGGGACATGCGGTGGATCTCGTCGAGGAAGAGGACCTCGCCCTCCTGGAGGGAGGACAGGATCGCGGCGAGGTCGCCGGCGTGCTGGATGGCGGGGCCGGAGGTGATCCGGATGGGGGCGCCCATCTCGGCCGCGATGATCATGGAGAGGGTGGTCTTGCCGAGGCCGGGGGCGCCGGAGAGCAGCACGTGGTCGGCGGTGGCGCCGCGCGCGCGGGCGGCCCGCAGCACCAGGTCGAGCTGTTCGCGGACCTTCTCCTGGCCGATGAACTCGTCCAGGTCCTTCGGGCGCAGCGCGGCCTCGACGGCCTGGTCCTCGCGATCGGCGACGGAGCCCACCAGCCGCTCGGGGGCGGGGGTGCCGGTGGTGTCGTCGTCCCAGTTCATTGCGTGTGCCTCGCGGGTCGCGGTGGAGGGCGTACGCGGGGGTGCCGTACGCCGGTGTCGTCGGGTGGGGCGGTCAGCGCGCTCTGTTCAGGGTCTGCAGCGCCGCCTTCAGCAGGCGGCCGACCTCCGGGGTGCCCTCGGTGGCCTCGGCCTGCGGGGCGACGGCGCTGACGGCCTCGTCTGCCTCGCGGGTGGCGTAGCCGAGGCCGATCAGGGCGGCGTGCAGCTGGTCGCGCCAGCCCTGGGTGACGGGGGCGCCGACGGCGGGCGCGCCGATCGGCTCGCCGAGGCGGTCCTTGAGCTCCAGGAGGAGCTTCTGGGCGCCCTTCTTGCCGATGCCGGGGACGGCGGTGAGGGCCTTCTCGTCGGCGGTGGCCACGGCCCGGCGCAGCGCGTCGGGCGTGTGCACGGCGAGCATGGCCTGGGCGAGGCGGGGCCCGACGCCGCTCGCGGTCTGCAGCAGCTCGAAGGTCCCCTTCTCGTCGTCGTCGGCGAAGCCGTACAGCGTCAGGGAGTCTTCGCGCACCACGAGGGACGTGTGCAGCTTGGCGGGCTGCCCGACGCGCAGGGTGGACAGCGTGTTCGGCGTGCACTGGACGGCCATGCCGACGCCGCCGACCTCGACGACCGCGGCGTCCGGGGCGAGGGCGGCGACGGTGCCGTTGACGAAGGCGATCATGCCGGGCGGCCTTTCGATGCGGTGGCGGTGTGCAGGGCGACGGCCTGCTGGAGGCGGTTCTGCGCGGGGGCGCGCCAGATGTGGCAGATGGCGAGCGCGAGGGCGTCGGCGGCGTCGGCCGGCTTGGGCGGCGCGCTGAGCCGCAGCAGCCGGGTGACCATGGCGCCGACCTGTGCCTTGTCGGCGCGGCCCGAGCCGGTCACGGCGGCCTTGACCTCGCTGGGCGTGTGCAGGGCGACGGGGATGCCGCGGCGGGCGGCGCAGAGCATGGCGACGGCGCTGGCCTGGGCGGTGCCCATGACGGTCCGGACGTTGTGCTGGCTGAACACCCGCTCCACGGCGACGAATTCGGGCCGGTACTCGTCCAGCCACTGCTCGATGCCCTGCTCGACGGCGACCAGGCGGTGGCCCAATTCGGCGTCCGCCGGGGTGCGGACGACTCCGACGCCCAGCATGGTCAGCGGCCGGCCCGCGACCCCCTCGACGACGCCCACGCCGCAGCGGGTCAGTCCGGGGTCCACCCCGAGTACGCGCACCGCGCCCCTCCCTTCGCTCACCTGTTTGTGCAGGCTATCGGGTGCCGCTGACAATGCGACGGGCCGACGGGTGTGTCCCGTCGGCCCGTTGAGCGCGTGCGGCGCGTGCCCGCGTCAGGCGTCGACCTTCTCCATGATCTCGTCGCTGACGTCGAAGTTGGCGAAGACGTTCTGCACGTCGTCGCTGTCCTCGAGCGCGTCGATCAGCTTGAAGATCTTCTTGGCGCCCTCCTCGTCCAGCTCGACCTGCATGGTCGGGACGAAGTTGGCGTCGGCCGACTCGTAGTCGATGCCGGCGTCCTGCAGTGCGGTGCGGACCGCGACCAGGTCGGTGGCCTCGCTGATCACCTCGAAGGACTCGCCGAGGTCGTTGACCTCCTCGGCGCCCGCGTCGAGGACGGCGGCGAGGACGTCGTCCTCGGTCAGCTCGCCCTTGGGGACGATCACCACGCCCTTGCGGTTGAACAGGTACGACACCGAGCCCGGGTCGGCCATGGAGCCGCCGTTGCGGGTCATCGCGACCCGGACGTCGGAGGCGGCGCGGTTGCGGTTGTCGGTGAGGCACTCGATGAGCACCGCGACGCCGTTCGGGCCGTAGCCCTCGTACATGATCGTCTCGTAGTCGGCGCCGCCGGCCTCGAGGCCGCCGCCGCGCTTGACCGCGGAGTCGATGTTCTTGTTCGGGACCGACTGCTTCTTGGCCTTCTGGATGGCGTCGTAGAGCGTCGGGTTGCCCTCGATGTCGACGCCGCCCATCCGGGCCGCGACCTCGATGTTCTTGATCAGCTTCGCGAAGAGCTTGCCGCGCTTGGCGTCGATCACGGCCTTCTTGTGCTTCGTCGTAGCCCATTTAGAGTGGCCGGACATCTGCCTGTCTCCTTCGCGTAACCCATCTCTGCAACGAACGCAGGAATCCTACAAGGACTCGGGCGTCCGGTACGCGCGCACCATCTCGACGAACAGCCCGTGCACACGGTGGTCGCCGGTCAGTTCCGGGTGGAACGACGTGGCCAGCGCGTTGCCCTGGCGGACCGCCACGATGTGGCCGTCGTGCTCGGCGAGGACCTCGGCGCGGGCGCCCACGGACTCCACCCAGGGCGCCCGGATGAAGACGCCTTCCACCGGTTCGCCCGGGATCTCCTTGACGTCGACGGCCGCCTCGAACGACTCGTTCTGGCGCCCGAAGGCGTTGCGGCGGACGATCATGTCGATCCCGCCGACGGTCTCCTGGCCCGAGCGCGGGTCGAGGATCTTGTCGGCGAGCATGATCATGCCGGCGCAGGTGCCGTAGACGGGCATGCCGTCGCGCACGCGCGCGCGGAGGGGTTCCATCAGCCCGAAGAGGACGGCCAGCTTGGAGATCGTGGTGGACTCCCCGCCGGGGATGACCAGGCCGTCGACCTCGGCCAGTTCCTCGGGGCGGCGCACCGGCCTGGCCACGGCGTCGGCCGCGGCCAGGGCGACGAGGTGCTCGCGCACGTCGCCCTGGAGCGCGAGGACTCCGATGACGGGTGAGGTCATCACCAGCCCCGGTTCGCGTAGCGCTCGGCCTCGGGCAGGGTGTCGCAGTTGATGCCGACCATGGCCTCGCCGAGGTTGCGGGACGCGTCCGCGATGATCTTGGGGTCGTCGTAGAAGGTGGTGGCCTTCACGATGGCGGCGGCGCGCTTGGCCGGGTCGCCGGACTTGAAGATGCCGGAGCCGACGAAGACGCCCTCGGCGCCGAGCTGGCGCATCAGCGCGGCGTCGGCCGGGGTGGCGACACCGCCGGCGGAGAACAGCACGACCGGGAGCTTGCCGAGCTCGGCGACCTCCTTGACGAGCTCGTAGGGGGCGCGCAGCTCCTTGGCGGCGGCGTACAGCTCGTTGTGGTCGTAGCCGCGCAGGCGGGCGATCTCGTTCTTGATCTGGCGCAGGTGGCGGACGGCCTCGACGACGTTGCCGGTGCCGGCCTCGCCCTTGGAGCGGATCATGGCCGCGCCCTCGGCGATCCGGCGCAGGGCCTCACCGAGGTTGGTGGCGCCGCAGACGAAGGGGGTCGTGAACGCCCACTTGTCGGAGTGGTTGACCTCGTCGGCCGGGGTGAGGACCTCGGACTCGTCGATGTAGTCGACGCCGAGGGACTGCAGGACCTGGGCCTCGACGAAGTGGCCGATGCGGGACTTGGCCATGACGGGGATCGAGACGGCCTCGATGATGCCCTCGATCATGTCCGGGTCGGACATCCGGGCCACGCCGCCGTCCTTGCGGATGTCGGCGGGCACCCGCTCCAGGGCCATGACGGCGACCGCGCCCGCGTCCTCGGCGATCTTCGCCTGCTCCGGGGTGACGACGTCCATGATCACGCCGCCCTTGAGCTGCTCGGCCATGCCGCGCTTCACACGGGCGGTGCCGGTCTCGGGAGCCTGGTTTTCGGAGATGGACACGGGTGACCTCACTACAGGTGGAGAAGGGTTGCTGCGAGCATCGAGGAAACGGCAGCGGACCAGTCCACAGCAAGGGCCAATGAGAAGCCGGTGGATCGTTTTCCCGTTCCAGGGGCGTCCCCGCGTGCGTACCGGCCGGTCAGGAGGCGCGTTCGACCAGCGCGGCGGGCGGCTCGTCGTCCATCTCGAAGGCCAGCGGGAAGGGGGCGTGTCCGGCCAGCCGGAACCAGCGGACCTTGCGGTGCCGGCGCAGCGCGCGGGCCGCGCGGACGGCGTCGTTGTGGAACCGGCGGGCCATAGGCACCCGGCGGACCGCCTCGGTCAGCTCACGGGCGGCCGCCTCGCCGCCGGGGGCCTCCCGGACGGCCTCGACCTGCTGGGTCTCGGCGAAGACGGCGCGCAGGGCCTGGCTCAGCTCGCTCTCGGCGACCTCCCGCTGCTCCTCCTCGGCCTGCCGGGCCGCGTGCGCGGCCTCGTAGAGCACGATCGAGGCGGCCGGGTCCAACACCCCGGAGGTGGCCAGCTCCTGGGCGACGGAGGCGCGGCGCAGCAGCTGGGCGTCGAGCGCGGCGCGCGCCGCGTCGATCCGGGCGTGCAGCCGGTCCAGCCGGCCGGCGGTCCAGCTGAGGTAGAGGCCGATCGCCACGAGGACGACGAGGATCCAGATGAGTGTCGCGGTCACGGGCGCAGACTAGCGGGGCGCCTCCGGCGGCTTGGGGGCGGCCGGTCCCGCGCCGGGGCGCCGTGAGCACCCCGGCCGGTCCTGCTGCGACCCCGCAGGGCGCGCCGTGGGTCTGCCCCACGCGTGAGACGTGGCCTGCGACTCCCGGAAGGCCCCCTCCGGAGCCGCCCCGAGCCGGGCGGCGTGCGCGGCCTCCCTGGGCCCACAGGCAGCCCAGTCGATCCCGCGAGAGCACCCGCCGACGTGGGGACGCCGCCCACACGCGGGCCCCCCTGACCACCGGCGGGCCCCGGCTTCCCGGAGACCCTCAGTCCCGCGCCAGCCCCAGCCGGGCCCTCAGGCCCCCCGCCGCCCCCGTGCCGGAGTCGTCGTCGGCGGCCACGGCCGCCGCGCCCGCCGTCACCGTCTCGTAGACCGACATGATGTCCGCGCCGACGGTCGACCAGTCGAAGCGGCGCACATGGGCGCTCCCCCGCTTCCGCAGCGCGGCCCGCCGGGCGGGGTCCTCCAGCAGGCGTACGGCGGCCTCGGCGAGGGCGTCCGCGTCCTCGCTGGCGAACAGCTCACCGGCCGCGCCCTGGTCCAGGACCTGCGCGAAGGCGTCCAGGTCGGAGGCGAGGACGGGGGCGCCCGCCGAGAGCGCCTCGACCAGGATGATGCCGAAGCTCTCCCCGCCGGTGTTGGGCGCCACGTACAGGTCGACGCTGCGCAGCAGCCTCGCCTTGTCCTCGTCGCTCACCATGCCGAGGAACTCGACGCGGGAGCGCAGCTCGGCGGGCAGGTCCTCGACGGCCTCCTCCTCGTCGCCCCGGCCGGCCACCAGCAGCCGGGTCTGCGGGCGGGCGGCGAGGATCTTCGGCAGGGCCCGCATCAGCACCGGCAGGCCCTTGCGGGGCTCGTCGATACGGCCGATGAAGCCGATGGTGTCGCCCTGCCAGTCGGGGTTCGGCTCGGCCCGGGCGAAGAAGTCGACGTCGACGCCGTTGGGGATGACGACCGCGTCGCCGCCCAGGTGCTCCACCAGCGTCCGGCGGGCGTACTCGCTCACCGCGATCCGGGCGCTGATCTTCTCCAGGGCGGCCTGGAGGATCGCGTACGCGGCGATCATCGCGCGCGAGCGCGGGTTGGACGTGTGGAAGGTGGCGACGATCGGCCCCGAGGCCGCCCAGCAGGCCAGCAGGCCGAGGGACGGCGACGTCGGCTCGTGGATGTGGATGACGTCGAACCGACCGTCGTGCAGCCAGCGGCGCACGCGCGCGGCGGACAGGAAGCCGAAGTTCAGCCGGGCGACCGAGCCGTTGTACGGCACGGGGACGGCCCGGCCCGCCGAGACGACGTACGGCGGGAGCGGGGTGTCGTCGTCGGCCGGGGCCAGCACCGACACCTCGTGGCCCTGCCGGACGAAGTACTCGGCGAGGTCCCGGATGTGGAACTGGACGCCTCCCGGGACGTCCCAGGAGTACGGGCAGACGATGCCGATTCTCACGAGGTCCCCTTCGTGGGATCCAGGTCGGCGAGCCACAAGCGCTGGAGCATGTGCCAGTCCTCCGGATGTTCCGCGATACCCGTGGCGAAGGCGTCGGCCAGCGCCTGTGTCATGACAGACGTCTTCTCGGCCCGGCTTCCTGACTCGGGTACCTCGACCGGTGGGTGGACACGGCCCTTCATGACGGGAGAGTCGTCGTACCAGAGCGTCACGGGCAGCAGGAGCGCGCCGGTCTGCTGGGCGAGCAGGGCCGGGCCCGCGGGCATCCGGGCGGTCGCGCCGAAGAAGTCGACCTCGACGCCGGACGCGGACAGGTCGCGGTCGGCGACCAGGCAGACCAGGCCGCCGTCGCGCAGCCGGCGCGCCAGTGTGCCGAAGGCGCTGCCGCCGCTGTGCGGCAGGACCTCCATGCCGAGGCCCTCGCGGTAGGCGACGAACCGGTCGTAGAGCGTCTCGGGCTTGAGGCGCTCGGCGACCGTCGTGAACGGTGTCTTCAGTTCGGTGGTGACCCAGGCCCCGGCCAGGTCCCAGTTGGCCAGGTGGGGCAGGGCCAGTATCACGCCCTTGCCCGCGGCCAGCCCGTCGGTGAGGTGGTGGACGTCCTTGGGTGCGAAGCCCTCGCGCACCCGCTGCTCGCTCCAGGCGGGCAGCCGGAAGGACTCCATCCAGTAGCGCAGGTACGAGCGCATGCCCGCGCGCGAGAGCTCGGCCAGGCGCTGCGGGCTCGCGTCGGGCACCACGCGCGCGTAGTTGCTCTCCAGCCGCTGGACGCCCTTGCCCCGCTTCTTCCACGCCAGGTCGGCGATGGTGCGGCCGAGGCGCACGGCGGCCGGCTCGGGGAGCTTCTTCACGGTGCCCCAGCCGAGTCCGTACAGCGCGTCGGTCAGCCGGTCCTGGGCGCTCACGTGGCGGCCTCGCTCCCGTGGGAGGCGCTCTCCGGGTCGTCCCGCGCCTCGGCGGCCTCGACCTCGGCGGACTCCCGGCGGACGGTGACGACCCGCTGGATCAGCGTGACGAGGCTGCCCACGGCGACGATCCACAGCGCGACCGGCAGCAGGTACTGGATGCCGGGCACGCCGAACTTGTGCAGGCCCGCGAAACCGGCCGCGACCAGCGAGATCACCAGGCGTTCGGCGCGCTCGACCAGGCCGTTGACCGCGACCGGCAGGCCGATCGACTCGCCCCGGGCCTTGGTGTACGACACGACCTGGCCGCTGGCCAGGCAGAAGATCGACACCGCGCACAGCACGAGGTCGTCGCCGCCCCCGGCGTACCAGAGGGCGAAGCCGCCGAAGATGGCGCCGTCGGCGACCCGGTCGAGCGTGGAGTCGAGGAAGGCCCCCCAGCGGCTGGAGCGGCCCAGCTGGCGCGCCATGTTGCCGTCGACGAGGTCGGAGAAGACGAACAGCGTGATCACGACCGTGCCCCAGAAGAACTCGCCCATGGGGTAGAAGACCAGCGCGCCCGCGACCACGCCGGCGGTCCCGATCAGGGTGACGGTGTCGGGGCTGACGCCCCTTCTGATCAGAAATGAGGCGAACGGCGTGAGAACACGCGTGAAGAAAGCACGCGCGTACTTGTTCAGCATGGCCTTCCCGAGGGTCGGTGTGGCGCCGGACGGCCCCTGCTGGCCACCGGCTGGCCCATCGTAGCCACGCGCGCGTGCGGGCGGCCGCCGGGCACTCGTCCCGGGGCCCGGCGGCCGGTCCGGACTGGGCCCATGGCGCGGTCGCGTCCGTCGTATGGACGCGCCGTGCGGTGAGTGGAAAGCTCGAAGGACCGCGGGCGTCGTCGCAGCCGCCATCGCTGGGGGCGCCTTCCGGGCCCGGGCCCGGGAGAGGGACCGTACGTCCGCGCCCACAGTGACCTCACCGTGCACGGGAGGCAGGATCATGGGCGACAAGGCGAACGCACACCCCGGAGCCGCCGGCAGGGCTACAGCGGCCGACCACCCCACGTCCGTACGGAACGTGGTGCTGGTCGGCCACAGCGGCTCGGGCAAGACGACTCTGGTCGAGGCCCTCGCGCTGACGGCGGGGGCGGTGAACCGGGCGGGCCGCGTCGAGGACGGCGGCACCGTCTCCGACTACGACGAGATCGAGCACCGGCAGCACCGCTCGGTGCAGCTCTCCCTGGTGCCCGTCGAATGGGACGGCATCAAGATCAACCTGCTGGACACCCCCGGCTACGCCGACTTCGTCGGGGAGCTCAGGGCCGGTCTGCGCGCGGCGGACGCGGCCCTCTTCGTCGTCTCGGCCTCGGACGGCGTCGACGGCTCGACCCGCATGGTGTGGGACGAGTGCGCGGCCGTCGGCATGCCCCGCGCGATCGTCGTGACGCATCTGGAGGCCGCGCGGGCCGACTACGAGGAGATGACGCGGATCTGCGCGGAGGCGTTCGGCGGCGACGACCCCGACGCCGTGCTCCCGCTGTACCTGCCGCTGCACGGCGAGCCGGCCCCGGACGGGCACGCGCCCGTGACCGGCCTGATCGGCCTGCTGTCGCAGAAGCTCTTCGACTACTCGACCGGGGAGCGCAAGGAGTCCGAACCCGGCACCGACGAGGTGCCCGTGATCGACGAGGCGCGCAACCGGCTGATCGAGGGGATTATCGCGGAGAGCGAGGACGAGACCCTCATGGACCGCTATCTCGGCGGCGAGCAGGTCGACGTCAAGACGCTCATCGAGGACCTGGAGCGGGCCGTCGCACGCGGCACGTTCTTCCCCGTGCTGGCGGCCGCCCCCGCCGCCGACGGCGCTCGGCAGGGCCTCGGCACCGTCGAGGTGCTGGAGCTGATCACCCGCGGCTTCCCGACCCCGCTGGAGCGCCCGGCGCCGGCGGTGACCACGGTCGACGGCCGCCCGCGCGAACTGAAGCCGTGCGACCCGGACGGTCCGCTGGTCGCCGAGGTCGTGAAGACCGCGTCCGACCCGTACGTCGGCCGGATCTCGCTGGTCCGCGTCTTCTCCGGCACGCTGCGGCCCGACGAGACGGTGCATGTGTCCGGGCACGGGCTGGAGGACCGCGGCCACGAGGACCACGACGTCGACGAACGGGTCGGCGCGCTGTCGGCGCCCTTCGGCAAACAGCAGCGCGTCCTCAGCCACTGCATCGCGGGCGACCTCGCGTGCGTGGCGAAGCTGAGCCGCGCGGAGACCGGGGACACCCTGTCGTCGAAGGACGACCCGCTGCTGATGGAGCCCTGGCAGATGCCGGACCCGCTGCTGCCGCTCGCCATCCAGGCGCACAGCAAGGCCGACGAGGACAAGCTGTCGCAGGGGCTGGCCCGGCTGGTCGCGGAGGACCCGACCATGCGCCTGGAGCAGAACCAGGCGACCCACCAGGTGGTGCTGTGGGCCCTGGGCGAGGCGCACGCCGACGTCGCGCTGGAGCGGCTGCGCAGCCGCTACGGGGTGCAGGTCGACGTGGTGCCGCATCAGGTGTCGCTGCGGGAGACGTTCGCGGGCAAGGCGTCGGGCCGCGGCCGGCATGTGAAGCAGTCCGGCGGGCACGGGCAGTACGCGATCTGCGAGATCGAGGTCGAGCCGCTGCCCGGCGGTTCGGGCATCGAGTTCGTGGACAAGGTCGTCGGCGGCGCGGTGCCGCGCCAGTTCATCCCGTCCGTGGAGAAGGGTGTGCGGGCGCAGGCGGCCAAGGGCGTCGCGGCCGGACATCCGCTCGTCGACGTCCGGGTCACCCTGCTCGACGGCAAGGCGCACTCGGTGGACTCCTCGGACGCCGCGTTCCAGACGGCCGGCGCGCTGGCGCTGCGCGAGGCCGCGAACGACACGAAGATCCATCTGCTCGAACCGGTGGCGGAGGTGTCCGTCCTGGTCGGCGACGACTACGTCGGGGCCGTGATGAGCGACCTGTCCGGTCGGCGGGGCCGCGTCCTCGGCACCGAGCAGACCAGCGGCGGCCGCACCCTGATCAAGGCCGAGGTGCCGGAGATCGAGATCGGCCGGTACGCCGTGGACCTGCGGTCGCTGTCGCACGGCACGGCCCGCTTCAGCCGGCGCTACGCGCGGCACGAGCCGATGCCGCAGCAGATCGCGGAGAAGATCCGGGAGGAGACGCGGGTGGCCTCGTAGGGCGCGCCCGGCGCCGCCCGGTCGCTCCCCGGGCGCGCGTGCCGCCACGGCGACGCGCCGGAGCCTTCCGGACGCCGGCCTGAGCGCTCCCCTCCCCGTCGGCGGGCGGCTTCGGCCGTCCGCCGACGGATGTCGGTGGCTGGGGATACGCTGATCATCGATCGGCAGGCGATCGAC
Organism: Streptomyces sp. RK62; assembly: GCF_018070255.1. NCBI lineage: Bacteria > Bacillati > Actinomycetota > Actinomycetes > Kitasatosporales > Streptomycetaceae > Streptomyces > Streptomyces sp. RK62. The sequence continues at coordinate 151,532 of NZ_JAGPYD010000015.1, forward strand.
AGGCGATCAACAGGTGTGCGCAGTACGGAAGTCGGGAAGGCCGCAGGAGCGACACTGCGGCGATCGGGGGCGGGAATGACCGTTGACGGCGGTTACGCGGACATCTTCGGTCCGCAGGTGCCGCGCACGGCGGGCGAGGGGCAGACGGCGACGTTCGCGCTGGCCTCGGCGGCCTATCGGGACAATCCCTACGAGGACATCAAGAAGGCCGACAACGAGTGGCACAAGACGGACGTCAAGCCCGGCCGTGCCTGGGCGCGGATCTTCCGGCCGAACCTCGGTGAGGCGTTCTCGCGGGCCGTGGTCGACCGCATGCTCGGCGACGGCCGCAAGCCGCTGATCCAGTCCTTCGGCACCGAGCCGCAGGTCGTGGTCGAGCACTGCCTGGCCGCCAACAACATCCGCAAGGCCAGGGACCGGACGCTCAGCGGGATCATGGTGGTCTGCGGTCTGCTGTTCCTGCCGGGACTCCTGGTCTGGCTGCTGGTCTTCACGCTGCGCACCACCATCGTCAAGCGGGACGCCAAGCGAGGCGGGGCGCTCGGGTCCGTGCTCCTGGTCGCGATGGGCGCGCTGGCCGTGCTCTTCCTGCTCAAGATGCCGTTCACCGGCATCTGGGCCTGGTACGCGCGCGCCTCGGTGGTGATGCCGGTCCTCGGCTGGTTCTGGGCGAAACAGGTCTGCGAGCGCACCGCGCGGGATCTTCGGGAGCGCTGGGACAGCCTGCTCGCGGGCAGCAGCGTCGGCGCCAAGGTGCCGGAGGCGGTGCCGGCCAGCCCCAACGAGACGCAGGCCGAGCATCTGCGCCAGGCACTGGCCAAGCTCAGCGCCGAGCAGCAGTCCAACTCCGTCTTCTACGCCGGGCCCAAGGGCATACTCGGCATGGGCACGCGCTGGGGCAGCTGGCAGCTCGCCGAGGAGTTGGTGCCGGCCGACCCGTCCCGCGAGATCCACCCCTTCCGCAGCTGGGACGTGATCCGCTCGATCCACGACCAGCTGAGCATGCTGGAGCGCGGCCCGCTGAACACCGGCGGCTTCCCGAAGCCCTCGATACGCCACTGGATCGTCACGCCGATCGCGGAGGGCGCCTCGGCGGTGTCCCGGCCGGAGGGCACGGACGTCGAGGCGTACCAGGTCAAGCCGCACGCGATACAGGACATCTGCAACAAGCAGCAGTTCGGCAGCGGCGACCGGCACTACCTGGGCGTCCAGTGGACGCTGTGGGACGGCCAGCTGATCATCACCATGCTGATCACCGTGACGGTGCTGCACGAGACGCTGCGCATCGAGGTGACGGGTCACGCCCTCGGTCCGGTCAACGGGCTCTTCCAGGAGAAGCCCGAGGCGCCCACCAGGGAGGTCGCCAAGTCGCTGAAGCCGTGGGAGAACCGCACGATCAAGCTCCCGCTGGTCAGCACCGACGAGGTGGTGCGTCTCGCGGTGCGGGCCCCGATCACCTGGTATCCGCCGGCGCTGAACTGGCTGGGCGGGACGATCGCCCTGCCCGAGCCGTTCGGGCTGCGGCACGCCTGGGCCGACCAGCCGTGGCGGCACCGCTTCATGGCCGACGACGCGCTGCGCGCCGCCACCCCGGTGCTGCGGGCCGTGCACGCCTCGGCGATCAGGGTGCTCGCGGAGAACGGCGTGGACACCGAGAAGTTCGGTGCGCGCTCGGCCTTCCTGAGCACGGCAGTCCAGGACCCCTCGCCCCGCAAGGCGGACGTCTACGACGCGTAGGAGCCGGGGCCGAGTGCCGGCCCCGGCATGTCCACAAAGGCCGGCTCAGACCGTCGGCCAGGCCTCCGCCAGCATTTTCCGGGTGTCCGCCAGCAGCTGCGGCAGCACCCGGGTGTGCCCGACGACCGGCATGAAGTTCGTGTCCCCGCCCCAGCGCGGCACGATGTGCTGGTGGAGGTGGGCGGCGATCCCGGCACCGGCGACCGTGCCCTGGTTCATGCCGATGTTGAAGCCGTGGGCGCCCGACGCGGTCCGCAGCGCCGTCATCGCCTGCTTGGTCAGCGCCCCCAGCTCGGCGGTCTCCGGCTCCGTGAGGTCGGTGTAGTCGGCGACATGACGGTAGGGCACGACCATCAGGTGCCCGCCGTTGTACGGGTACAGGTTGAGGACCGCGTAGACCTGCTCCCCGCGCCGGACCACCAGCCCGTCCTCGTCCGATTTGGCCGGGATCGAGCAGAAGGGGCAGCCGTCGTCCGCGCCGGGACCGGTCGGCTTGTTCTCACCCTGGATGTACGCCATCCGATGGGGCGTCCACAGACGCTGGAACGCGTCCTGGATGCCCACTCCCCACTGCTGCTCCGGCTCACTCGTCATACCGTGCAGCATATGGCTTCGCCCGTTCCCGGCGTGTCGCCGGGGCGGACCGGCGGCGGGCACCGGCCAAGCTGGGCCCGTGGACGACGACAGCCCTTACGCCCGCTGGGAGCAGCGCACCGAGATCCCGCTGTTCCTGGCATCGCTGCTCTTCCTGGCCGCCTACGCCGCCCGCGTCCTCGCGGTGAGCATGCCGCCGTTCTGGAAGGACCTGTGCGTGTACACGATGGCGGCGCTCTGGCTGCTGTTCGCCGCCGACTACGTGGTGCGCCAGCGGCTCAGCGGGGAGCGCTTCCCGCGCTTCGCGCGGACGCACTTCCTGCACACGGTCGTGGTTCTGCTGCCGCTGCTGCGCCCGCTGCGGATCGTGCCGCTCTACGACGCCATCCAGCACCGGCAGGGAGAGCCCCGGCTGTCCCTGCACGCCCGGGTGATCGCCTACGCGAGCCTGTCCACGCTGCTCCTCGGCTTCGCCGGGGCCCTGGCCGTCTTCCAGCAGGAGCGCGGGGCGGCCGGCGCCACCATGCGGACCTTCGGCGACGCGGTCTGGTGGACGGCGGCGACCCTCAGCACGGTCGGGTACGGCGACATCGTCCCGGTGACCACGGGCGGCCGGGCGATCGCGACGGCCATGATGGCCGGCGGGCTGGCCCTGCTGGGCGCGGTGACCGGGTCGTTCTCCTCCTGGCTGCTGCAGGTCTTCGCGCGCGAGGGCGACAGAAGGCCCCCGGAGAGCTGAGCTCCCGGGGGCCTCCCATTGCCGGTGGATCAGACCTGCGCCCGCTCCTCGACGATCTTCGCGATCTTCGCGATGGCCTCGTCGAACGGGATGCCGTTCTCCTGGGAGCCGTCGCGGTAGCGGAAGGAGACGGCGTTGTTGGCCATGTCCTCGTCGCCCGCGATGACCATGAAGGGCACCTTCTGCTTCTGGGCGTTGCGGATCTTCTTCTGCATGCGGTCCGAGGACGAGTCGACCTCGACGCGCAGCCCCTGCTTCTTCGCGGCGGCGGCGAACTTCTCCAGGTACTCGACGTGCGCGTCGCCGATCGGGATGCCGATCGCCTGGACGGGCGCGAGCCACGCCGGGAAGGCGCCCGCGTAGTGCTCGAGGAGCACGGCGAAGAACCGCTCGATCGAGCCGAACAGCGCACGGTGGATCATGACCGGACGCTGCTTGGAGCCGTCGGCGGAGGTGTACTCCAGGTCGAAGCGCTCCGGCAGGTTGAAGTCGAGCTGGATCGTCGACATCTGCCAGGTGCGGCCGATGGCGTCCTTGGTCTGCACGGAGATCTTCGGGCCGTAGAAGGCGGCGCCGCCCGGGTCGGGCACCAGGGGCAGGCCCTGCTTCTCGGCGACCTGGCGCAAGGTCTCGGTCGCCTCCTCCCAGACCTCGTCGGAGCCGACGAACTTCTCCGGGTCCTTGGTGGACAGCTCGAGGTAGAAGTCGGTCAGGCCGTAGTCGCGCAGCAGCCCGAGGACGAAGGTGAGCGTCTTGTCGAGCTCGTCCGACATCTGCTCGCGGGTGCAGTAGATGTGCGCGTCGTCCTGGGTGAAGCCGCGGGCGCGGGTGAGGCCGTGCACGACGCCGGACTTCTCGTACCGGTACACGGTCCCGAACTCGAAGAGGCGCAGCGGCAGTTCACGGTAGGAACGGCCGCGCGCGTCGAAGATCAGGTTGTGCATCGGGCAGTTCATGGGCTTGAGGTAGTAGTCCACGCCCTCGTCGAGCTGCATGGGCGGGTACATGCCGTCGGCGTACCAGTCCAGGTGCCCGGACTGCTCGAAGAGCTTCCCCTTCGTCGCGTGCGGGGTGTAGACGAACTCGTAGCCCTCCTCCTCGTGCCGGCGGCGCGAGTAGTCCTCCATGACCCGGCGGATGATGCCGCCCTTGGGGTGGAAGACGGCGAGGCCGGAGCCGATCTGCTCGGGGATCGAGAACAGGTCGAGTTCGCTGCCGAGCTTGCGGTGGTCGCGCTTCTCGGCCTCGGCGAGGAACTCCAGGTACTGCTTCAGCTCGTCCTTCGACGGCCAGGCGGTGCCGTAGATGCGCTGGAGCATCGGGTTCTTCTCGCTGCCGCGCCAGTAGGCGGCCGCGTTGCGCATGAGCTTGAACGCGGGGATCGCGCGGGTCGACGGCAGGTGGGGACCGCGGCAGAGGTCCTTCCAGCACAGGTCGCCGGTCTTGGCGTCGAGGTTGTCGTAGATCGTCAGCTCGCCCGCGCCGACCTCGACGTCCGCGCCGTCGTCGTGCGACGCGGAGCCCTTGAGGCCGATCAGCTCCAGCTTGTACGGCTCGTCGGCCAGCTCCTCGCGGGCCTCGTCGTCGGTGACGACACGGCGGGAGAAGCGCTGGCCGCGCTTCTGGATCTCCTGCATCTTCTTCTCGATGGCCTTGAGGTCATCGGGGTGGAAGGGCTTCTCGACGTCGAAGTCGTAGTAGAAGCCGTCCTTGACGGGCGGGCCGATGCCGAGCTTGGCCTCGGGGAAGAGCTCCTGCACCGCCTGCGCCATGACGTGCGCGGTGGAGTGCCGCAGGATGTTCAGACCGTCCTCGGAGGAGATCTCGACGCCCTCGACCTCCTCGCCGTCGGAGAGCACGTACGACAGGTCCTTGAGCTCGCCGCCCACGCGCGCGGCGATGATGGAGCGCTCGCCGGCGAAGAGGTCGGCGGCCGTAGTGCCCGTCGTCACCACGCGCTCTTCCCGCTCGGAATCGCGTTGGATGATCACACGGACGTCTGACACCGGTCTCTCCTGACTGAAGGGTGGGTGCGGCGCCATACCAGGAGCGCGCGCATGACTGCGATCGTACCGACCCGCGACCACCGATCGCGAAACGGTTGCCGCGGCCCCCTCCGGCTCCGGCCGGTGTCAGTCGCCGGTGTCCTCGCCCGCGCACACCTCTTCGAAGAAGTCCAGGTCCTCCTGGAGCGCCTTCATCAGCCGGTCCCGCTCCGCGTCGTCGACCTGCACCGGGACCACGTCGCGGGCCCCGGCCAGCCTGCGGAAACCGCCCCGGCTCTCCAGCCGGCCGCGCACCCGCACCGGCAGCCCGACGAGGTGCGCGTGCCCGGCGATGCGGTACGCCTCCTCGTCCAGGGTCAGCCGGACGTGCGAGACCTCGGCGCCGGCGATGACGCGCAGCCGGACGGTGCCCTCCCCGCGGGTGCCGGTCCGGCGCATCCGTACGACGGCACCGGTGATCCGCACCGGCACCGACGGCTCCTCGCGCAGATAGCGGGCGCCGGCCGCGCGCAGGACGGGCAGGTCGCCGGGTGAGAACTCGACGGGCTCGCCGTCGGCCTGGCAGTCCTCGGGGACACCGGCGGCCGGCGCCCACTCCACGGCGACCCGCGCGCCCTCCGTGCCGCGCACCAGCGCGATGAGGCCCTCGATCAGCTCCCGGCTGACGCCCGCCTCGACGGCTCCGTCGAAGGCGTCCATGCCGCCGGTGGCCCGCTGGTAGTCGACGGCCTCGCGGGCCGCGTACAGCGCCTGGTGAAGGCGGACGGCGAGCGGGCGCCCGGTGGCGACGGGCACGAAGGCGGTGAGGCCGCGGCCGTCCGGCGCGGAGCCGACGAGGACGTCCTCCAGCATGCCGACGGCGGCGCGGCGGTGCCGGGCGCCGTGGTAGCCGGCCCGCGCGCGGGTGGCCAGCGCGGCGGCGAGCAGGGTGCGGCGGGCGGCGGTGCGCAGCTCCTGCTCGGCGGCCCAGGGCGCGGCCCCGGCCGGGCCGCGCGGGGCGTCCCGCCACCAGCGGATCTCGTCGCTGGGCACGGCGAGGCAGACCAGCACCTCGCGGGCGGCGGCGGTGCCGCTGCGGGACAGCGCGGTGAGGGCCTCGGTGAGCAGGTCGTCGCTGTCGGGGAAGGCGCGGGACTCCGGGACGAGCAGGCTGGTGCCGCCGCCTCCCGGTCCGGGCGGGGTCCAGCGGCCGTAGCGGCCCGCCGCTCCCCCGCGCCGCTGCCAGCCGTGCCGGTGCAGCAGGGCGGCGAGGACGGCGGGGTCGACGTCACCGGGCTCGGGCGGCCGGTCCCAGGCGGCGTCGACGGGGTGCGGCCGGACCGGCCGGGCGCTCTCGTGCAGCGGGCGGTGGGTCATGGTCTGCCTCCGGTCCCGACCCGCGTCATGATCTCGCAGAGCGCCCGGTCGTCGAAGATGCGGGAGGTCGGGATCCGCACGGTGGTGCGGCGCCGGCCGGTGATCGCGTGACCGGCGAGGTTGACCCAGTAGCAGCAGTGCCTGAGGTCGAGCCGGTCGTGTCCGGCGCGCAGCCACTGCTCCTGGGACCGGGGCACGATCATCACGACGAGGATCTTGTGCACCGAGACCGGGGTGCGGGCGAGCTTCGCCAGATGGGCGTTGTCGAGCGTGAAGGAGAAGAAGCGGCCGGGTGGGTCCGGCGCCACCTGGTACGTCGCCTTCAGCTGCACCTTGATGGTGACCTCGTCGTCGACGGTGTGGCCGGGTGCGCTGTGGCTGACGTGCCAGTCGATGCCGTTGTCCGGGAACGGCTGGGACAGCGAGCATCCCGCCGCCGCGGCCACCGCGTGCAGATAGCCCACCTGGAGCGTCTCCATGCACGCGGTGGTGGCGAGTGAACCGCGAGAAGGGCCCGTCCGTCCGGGCAGCAGCCCGTCCCGCTCGGGCTGCGCGATCGCCATGACGAACAGCCTTCCCAGCAAGTGAATCCCCGTGGCGGGCCGCTGAACTGCAAAGACCCGTACTCCTGTTGTCTCCTTCCGGCGTACGCCGCAAACAGCCCGGGTATCACCAAACGGGCAGAAGACGGTACGTCAGCTGCCGTGGATGGACGAGGGGTTGAGCGGTATGGCGTGCTGGTACGAAGGCCCGCTGGCGGCATTCGACACGGAGACGACAGGCGTGGACGTCGAGACCGACCGGATCGTTTCGGCGGCCGTCGTCGTCCAGGACGCCCCGGGGACCCGGCCCCGGGTGACGCGCTGGCTGGTGAACCCGGGTGTGCCGGTGCCGGAGGCGGCGACGGCGGTGCACGGACTGACGGAGGATCACCTCCAGCGCAACGGCCGCTGGCCGGCGCCGGTGATGCAGGAGATAGCCGAGGAGCTGGCGGCGCAGGCGACGGCGGGCCGCCCGCTCGTGGTGATGAACGCGCCGTTCGATCTGACGTTGCTGGACCGCGAGTTGAGGCGGCACCGCGCCTCGTCGCTGTCCCGCTGGTTCGAGACGAGGTCGCTGACGGTGCTCGACCCACGGGTCCTCGACAAGCATCTGGACCGCTACCGCAAGGGGCGCCGCACCCTGACCGACCTGTGCGCGCAATACGAGGTCGACCTGGAGGACGCGCACGACGCGGCGGCCGACGCGCTGGCGTCGCTGGAGGTCGTGCGCGCGGTGGGCCGGCGCTTCGCTGCCCGGCTGGAGCGGCTGTCCCCGGCGGAGCTGCACACGCTCCAGGCGGTGTGGCACGCGGCACAGGCCCGTGGCCTGCAGGCGTGGTTCGCGCGCAGCGGCACGGAGGAGTCGGTGGACCCGGCATGGCCGCTGCGGCCGGATCTCCCGGCGGCGGCCTGAACGGCTGCGGTCTCGAAGGCCGCGACCTGAACAGCGGAAAAGCCGGCCCGCGTCAGGCGGACCGGCTTTCTCCCGGTGGGCGATACTGGGTTCGAACCAGTGACCTCTTCGGTGTGAACGAAGCGCTCTCCCACTGAGCTAATCGCCCGGGAACGCACTGAACAATACAGGTCCCCGCGCGGTTCCTTCAAACCGCTTGCCGCCCCTCGGCGAGGAGCGCCAGCAGGCCCCGGTGTCCCGCGCGCATCATCAGCCGGTGGTTGGCCCGGAAGACCGGCCGGCCCGGCACCGCGAGCCGGCGCAGCAACGGCTTGTTGACGTCGACGACCTGGTCGTAGCGGGCCCGGCACCCGTCGCCGTGCGGAGTGACCGTCCAGCGCGCCCAGCCGTCGAGGTCACCGGAGATGGCGATCTCCAGGACCCCTGCCGCCCGGTCGCGCCGCACCTCGCGGGCCGTGAAGGTGAGGTCGTAGGGGAGGAAGGACCGGACGGTGATCACGCCGGTGGTGTCATCGGTCCTGCGCACCGAGCGGACCTGCGGCCACCAGCGCGGATAGTCCTCGGCGCGCTCCAGCACTTCCAGGACGACGGCCGGGGGCGCCGGGAGGACCCAGAGACTGCGGAAACGGTAGTGACTCCAGTCCATGCGCGAAGTGTGCCCCGCTCAGGCCGGTCCGCACGCCGACTGAGTACGTCCTCTGAGTACCCGCACTCATGCCGGGCGGGCGTGACCCGGACCACACTCCGTTTATGACGCACATTCCGCCACCGGCCGAGGAGTTGCGGCTCCTGGATCTGGAGCTGCGCCGACTGGACGCCCGCCGGGCCCAGTTGCTGCACCGTCGCGCCTGGCTGGTCACGGCCCTCCACACGGCCGCGCCCCAGGCCCCCGCGCCCGTCGCCCCGCCGCGCCCCGAGGCCTCGGCGCCCCGGGTGCAGAACGTCCTTCTGCTGCTCGGCGGTGTGCTGCTCACCATCGCGGCGATCGCGTTCACCCTGGTCAGCTGGGGTGACCTGGGGATCGCGGGGCGTGCGCTGGTGCTGGGCGCCGTCACGGCGGCGGTGCTCGCGGCGCCGGTGCCGCTGCTGAAGCGGGGGCTGCGCTCGACGGCCGAGTCGGTGGCGGGCCTCGGGCTCGCGCTGACGGTGCTCGACGCGTACGCGCTGCACGCGGCGGCGCTGCCCGGCACGGACGGCACGGGGTACACGGCCGTCGCCTCGGCGACGCTGGCCGCCCTGTGGACGGCGTACGGCTTGCTGCCGCGCGCCTCGGCTCTGCGCCTGCCCCTGCCGGCCGCCCTGGTGGCCGCCCAACTGCCGCTGACGCTGGGGGCGATGGCCGCCGACGCCGGAGTGCATGTGGTCACCCTCGCCGTGCTGGTGACGGCGGCGTGCGACACGGCCGTGGCGCTGCGGATGTCCGCCCGGCCCGTCCGGCTGACCGCCGTCGTCGGCGCCTACGGCCTGGGCGTCTCGGGGGTGTGGGCGGCCGGCTGGCTGTCGTGGACGGCCACCGGCCCGAGCGCCGCCGCCCGTGCGGCGGCGCTCCTCCTCCTCGCTGCGGCCGTCGTGCTGACGGCCGCGTGGCAGCCGGCGGCCGGACGCCAGGCGGGCGGCCTGGCCCTGGCGGCCGGGCTCCTCACGGTCGCCGCGGTGGGCGGCACGGTCCGCCCCGTGCTGCCCTCCGTATGGACGGTCCCGGCGTATCTGGCCTGCGGCATGGCCCTGCTGGCCGTGGCGCGGCCGGCCCGGCTGCCGCAGTCGGTGCGGGAGGGCCTGGTCCACGCCTCCGCCGTCGTACAGGGGCTGGCCCTGCTGTGGACGCTGCCGCCGGTGGCACTCGCGCTGACGGGTCCGGTCTCCTGGATCGAGCGGGTGTGGTCAGGGGCGCCCGCAACCGTGCGGTCGGCGGTCACCGCCGACGCGCCATGGCCCCCGCACACCGGGACGGCACCCCTCGTCCTGGCGGCCGTCACCGTCGTCCTGTTCCTGACGCGCGACGCGGTGGGACGTACCCGGGCGCTGACCGGGGTCCTGGTCCTCGGTTGGGCGACGGCGCTGGTGCTCCCGGCCGTGCTCGACGTCCCGTACGCCGTTGGTCTGGTGGCCCTCGGCTGCACCACCACCGGGGCGCTCGCGGCGGCCATCTGGATCCGGACGCCCGAGCGGCCCGAACCCCTCCGCCTTACCGCCACGATCCTCGCCCTGCTGACCACGCTGCCCCTCGTCCTGCTGTCCCTGGCCGACGAGAGCGCGACGCTCGCCGTGACGGCCGCCCTCACCGCGCTCTTCGCGGCAGCCTCCTGGACGCCGCGCCTCGCACCGGTCACGGCCCCGGCCGCCCTCGGGTACGCGACCGCGCTCGCCTGCGCCTCCGGTGCCGCGGCCGGCTGGCGGGCGCAGGACACCGCCGTACTGGTCCTGGTGGTCCCGGTGGTGGCGGCGCTGCTGGCGGCCCGGCTCGGGGACGGCGCCCGCGCGACCGTCCCGGTCGAGGTCACGGGCGCCGTGTCCGCGCTGCTCGCCTTCGCCCTGGCGGCCGCGTCCGGTGATCTGCCGATGCTGGCCCTGGTCCTCGCTCTGTGCGCGGTGATCGTCTCCGCGACCGCGCTGCGCCCCGGCCGCCGTCCCCTCGCCTTCGCGGGCACCGCGCTGTTCGTGCTGGCCGCGTGGGTGCGCCTCGCGGCGTGGGACGTCGGCACCCCGGAGGCGTACACCCTGCCGGTCACCGTCCCGGCGCTGGCCGTCGGCTTCCTGAGCAGGCGCCGCGACACGGGTGTCTCGTCCTGGACGGCGTACGGCCCCGGGCTCGCCGCGACGCTCGTGCCGAGTCTGCTGGCCGCGTGGGGCGACCCGCACTGGGCGCGCCCCCTGCTGCTGGGCCTGGCCGCCCTGGCGGTCACGCTGCTCGGTGCCCGGCACCATCTGCAGGCGCCGCTCCTGCTCGGCGGCACGGTGCTCGCCCTGGACGCCCTGCACGAACTCGCCCCGTATATCGTCCAGGTGACCGACGCGCTCCCCCGCTGGGTGCCGCCCGCCCTCGCCGGCCTTCTGCTGCTGGCCGTCGGGGCGACGTACGAACAGCGTCTGCGGGACGCCCGCCGGGTGCGGGACTTCCTGGGCACCATGCGCTGACGGCAGGACGAGGGGACCGCACGGACACGCGGTCCCCTCGTCGGGCGACCCGCACATGATCGCGCAGCGCATTCCCAGGCCGTATTCCCGCGGGAATTCCGGAAGACGTCCGGCGGATTCCCCCCGGGCGCCCGTGTGTTGAACTTCTTCCGGAAGTCCGGGTACGGCCGAAAGTCCGTCTTGACCTTGATCTTCGGATAGTTCTCTTGATGCGCGCTGATCATTTCGGCGCGGCGCCCGGGACTCCACTCCATGTAACGGATCGTCACCGTCCGGTGTCCGGGGGCCGTGACGGGATCAAGGCCGGCAAGCGGAAACGCCGACGGCCCGCCTGTGGTCTCACAGACGGGCCGTCGGATCCGGGTGGGCGATACTGGGTTCGAACCAGTGACCTCTTCGGTGTGAACGAAGCGCTCTCCCACTGAGCTAATCGCCCCGGCGCAGACAGAACATTACCCCATGTCAGGGGGTGCGGGTGACCGCCCCGGGCGGAGCCGGGAGGACGCCCGCGCCCCCCGCGGGCTCACTGGTCCTTGATCTTCCAGGGCATGACGACGCCGAACTTCCACACGTAGATCCCCACCAGCACGGCGATGATCACCAGGCCGACCGAGGTCAGGACGATGTTCCGCCGGCGGACCCTCGGGTCGAGCGCCTTCTGGGCCGCCTCCGTGACCTTGCGCTTGGTCCAGCGCAGCACCAGCTGGGCCCAGACGAACTCGGTCGCCCAGATCGCCATGCCGCCGAAGATCACGACCCAGCCGGGGCCGGGCAGCGGCAGCATGACGATCCCCGCGCCGACGACCGCCAGGCCGATGATGAAGACGCCCACCTGCCAGCTCAGGTGCAGCAGACGCCGTGCCTTGACGAACTCGGGCGCCCGGGATCCCAGGGCCCGCTCACCGTCGTCCCGCGCCTCGCTCACGTGCGTCCCTTCGGACGCCACGGCGGCGCCTCCGGACTCGTCACTCCCCGTATTCATACGGCCAAACCCTACCGGACCGAATCCGGTCACCGAAATGGTCGTACCGCGCGAACGGGTTCTCGGCCGGAAGAGTTACGTAATCCCACGCAAAACACTCAGAGGGGTTTACAACGGCACCGTAGGTGGCATGTCGATTTCGCCGACGTGCGAATCCCCGAGCGCACACTGAGCGAAAGGCCCTGGCGCTTATGAACACCACGGTCAGCTGCGAGCTGCACCTGCGCCTCGTTGTGTCGAGCGAGTCCTCCCTGCCTGTCCCCGCAGGCCTGCGGTACGACACGGCCGACCCCTACGCCGTGCACGCCACCTTCCACACCGGAGCCGAGGAGACCGTCGAGTGGGTGTTCGCCCGCGACCTCCTCGCCGAGGGCCTCCACCGGCCCACCGGTACCGGCGACGTCCGTGTCTGGCCGTCGCGCAGTCATGGTCAGGGGGTCGTCTGCATCGCCCTGAGCTCTCCCGAGGGCGAGGCACTGCTCGAGGCCCCCGCGCGAGCCCTGGAGTCCTTCCTGAAGCGGACGGACGCCGCCGTGCCCCCCGGTACGGAACACCGTCACTTCGACCTCGACCAGGAGCTCTCGCACATCCTGGCGGAAAGCTAGGGCGAGATCCCCGCAAGCCGCCCGGCGCCGTCGACTCGGGGTGACGGCTCGGGCCAGGACAACCGCATAGGCAGGCCACCGGCGCCGTCCTCGCACCGCGAGGGCGGCGCCGGTGTGTGCCGGGGCCTGTGGGGCCCCTGAGGGCTCTGGTGCGTCGCCAGGGGACCGGACGGCCGTTCCGCCCCCCCGTGGGAACCGTGGGCGAGCCCCGGGCGTTCTATTCGAAGCCATGTGCGGACGACGGCGGTGTGCCCGCGGCGTGAGCCACTACCATCGGCCAGCATCGGCGGGCGCCCACGCCCACCTCCAGGCCAGGGAGCAGAACGTGCTGATCACCCATGACGCCCGGTGCGCACTCGATGTCGTGGTGGATCTGGTGAACACCGCGCCGGACGAGGACGGCGGCGAGGACGGGCTGTCGGACATCACGGCCCTCGCCGACTTCGTACGAAAGCACGACATCAGCGATGTCGGGGTGCTGTCCGAGTTCGACCTGTCGGCGGTGCGGAAGGTGCGTGGCCGGTTCGGGTCGATCTTCGCGGCGCCGGACCCGAGGGCCGCGGCCGGGCTGATCAACGAACTCGTGGCGGCGGCGGGCACCACCCCGCGCCTCACCGACCACGACGGCCATGGCTGGCATGTGCACTACTTCGCCCCGGGCGCGTCCGTGGCGGACCATCTCGCGGCCGACTGCGGCATGGCGCTGGCCTTCTTCGTGGTGGCCGGCGAGCAGGAGCGGCTGCGGCGCTGCGAGGCACCGGACTGCCGGCACGCCTTCGTGGACCTCTCGCGCAACCGTTCGCGCCGGTACTGCGACAGCCGGACCTGCGGCAACCGTCTGCATGTGGCCGCCTACCGGGCGCGCCGCAAGGAGGCCACCGGCTGAGAGGGCGGAGACGCCGGGCGGACGCGCGGGCGGGGCCTGGACGCGGGCCCCGGCGGGTGGCGCCGGGGACCGCGGGTACGGCTCAGAGCAGCAGCAGATCGTGCAGCGCAGCCATGAGCAGCAGACACCCGATCACCGCAAGGAAGATCATCAGCGGTGGCTGGGAAAGGGCGAAGAGGCACCCACGAGGCTCGTCCTGAGGTGGCGCGGCCTCGCTCTGTGTCGTGTCCAGCATCTCGCGGGCGATGATGGCGCAGACGGACCCCGCTCCGCGATCAACACGCCCGTCATGAGCGGGTGTTCGCTGTATTCCGTGATGTCCGGTCCGAGTCGTGATCATTCAGGGCCGGACGGCGACCCACTGTGTCGCTTCCCTCCGGAACGCCCCGGTCAGATGCCGTGCTTCTTGAGAATCGCCTCGATGTCGCTGAAGTCGTCGGCGGGCTCGGCACGCGGGGCGCTCGCCGGCCGCTTCGACGGCTTGGACCCCTCCCCCAGCGAGGGCGCGGACGCCGCAGGCGCCACCGCCTCGCGGCGCTCGGCCGCCCGGGCCTCCTTGCGCTCCTTGCGCGTGCCGCCACGGCGGCGCTCCACCGCGCGGCTGGTCGCGAACAGCACCCAGGACAGCCCCAGCACACCGAAGCCCACCCAGGCCGTCGGGCTGAAGGCGGTGTCGGCCAGCCACTCCACGACCCCGGTCATCACCAGTCCCAGGGGCACCAGCGCATACGCCGCGATACGCGTGGCCGCGAGGAAACGCTTGCGGTACGCCGTGACCGCCGCGATGCCCAGGCCGGCCGCGGCGACGGCGGAACAGACGGTCTCGGCGATCATTCCGGGCCTCCAGGCGGGCTGCGTCCGACAGGGCACTTCGTCCCTTCCATCCTGCACCGCCGCCACCCCGCGCGGCCACGGCTCGGGGCCGACATCAGGGACATCTCCGGGGTCGTCTCCTCCCGAGGTGCCGGTCGCGGGCCGGATTGGGTGGGCCCGGCCGGGACTGGGAGACTGGGACCATGAACGACTCCTCCCCCGACCGCAGCGCCGTCGTCCTCGACTTCTGGTGCGAGCTCCAGTGCCCCGACTGCCGCAGCGCCCTCGACGATCTGCGTGCCCTGCGCGCCCGCTACGGCGACCGGCTGGAGCTGCGGCTGCGGCACTTCCCGCTGGAGAAGCACAAGCACGCGTTCGCCGCCGCGCAGGCCGCCGAGGAGGCCCTGGAGCAGGGGCAGGGGTGGCCGTACATCGAGGCCGTGCTCGGCCGGGTCGAGGAACTGGACCGCCAGGGCGAGCCCTTCCTGGTCGAGGCGGCCCGGGAACTCGGCCTGGACGCGGAGGAGTTCGACACCGCACTGATCGACGGCCGGCACATCCTGATCGTCGACGCCGACCAGGCCGAGGGCAAGGCGATCGGCGTGACCGGCACCCCCACCTATGTGATCGACGGTGAGCGCCTCGACGGCGGCAAGAGCCAGGACGGGCTGCGCGAGCGCGTCGAGGAGATCGTGGACCGGCTGCTGGCGGAGCAGGGGGCCTGACCTCCGTCAGAGCAGGTTCTTGTAGAGGGCGTACGCCGTCGTCTCGTAGCCGAGCGAGTCGTAGAGCCGCTCGGCGGCGGCGTTGCCCGCGAACACGTTGAGGCCGATCATCCGGTGCCCGGCGGCGATCGCCCGGCCCTCGGCCAGCAGCATCAGCGAACGGCCGTGACCCCGGCCCCGGTGCTCCGGGACGGTCTCGACGTCGTACACATAGGCACGGCCCTGGTGGGTGCCGACCCAGACGGTGCCCACCGGTGTGCCCTCGTGCTCCAGGACGTCGAGGGTGGTCCCCGGCGTCCGCAGCCCGTGGGGCAGGAGTGCCTCGTGGTCCCGGCGCGACTTCGCCCGGGCCTCGTCCTCGGGGACGCCGCGCTCGACCCAGGAGCGCACGTAGTCCTCGTCGCTCTTGACGATCCACTCCGCGTACTCGGACTCGGTCATGGGCCGCGCCCGGCTGCCCGCCGGCAGCGCGGGCGGGGTGTCGCCGAGGGCCTTGGCCATGCCCCGGTTGCGCACGAGGTAGCCGAGCGCGGTGACCAGGCGCAGCGCCGGGACCGCGTCACCGGGGACCGTCACCTCGATCCGGGTGCAGCCCCAGCCGCGCGCCACCTCCTCCGCGGCGAGCGCGGCGACGGTGGCCCGGCCCCGCCGCCGGTCGGCCTCCTCGATGCGCAGCTCCGTCACCCGGGCCACGCCCTCGCCGAAGACGGGGTGCGTGCCCAGCAGGAGGACGCCGACGGGGCGCCCGTTCACACACACCTGGTAGCGGCGCGAACGGGTCCCGTCGGGATGGCGCTGAAGCGGCTCGGTCGGCCGCAGGGTCGTGGTCATCAGGTGTGTTCTACCCAGCGGACAGCCCCTGCGGCAGGCGAATTTCCCTACCGGCCGGGTCGTCCCTACGGGTCGAGGTCGTCGCCGGAGCGCTCCTCGAAGATCCGCATGGCCTTGGCGGTCACCGGGCCGGGCGCGCCCGGCAGTTCGCGGTCGTCGACGCGGTGCACGGCCTGGACGTCGCGCAGGGTGGAGGTGAGGAAGACCTCGTCGGCCCGCTCCAGCACGTCCAACGGCAGATTGGTCTCCTTGGCGCCGGTCCACTCGACGGTGAGGGCGCGGGTGATGCCGGCGAGGCAGCCCGAGGCGACCGGCGGGGTGTGGATCTCGCCGTCCAGGACGACGAAGACGTTGGAGCCGGTGCCCTCGCAGAGCTGTCCGACGGTGTTCGCGAACAGGGCCTCGGAGGCGCCGTGTTCATGGGCGCGGGCGAGCGCGACGACGTTCTCGGCGTACGAGGTGGTCTTCAGGCCGGTGAGCGCGCCCCGCTCGTTACGGGTCCAGGGGACCGTGACCACGGCCGTGCTGTCGGGGCGGCGGCTGGTCTCGCCGAGGGCGACGACGAGCGTGGGGCCGTGCTCGCCGCGGTCGGAGCCGAGCGGGCCCTGGCCACCGGTGTAGGTGATGCGCAGCCGGCCGAGCGGCATCGGGTTGGCCTCCAGGACGGCGGCGCAGGCCCGGCGGACCTCGTCGTGGTCGGGGGCGGGCAGGCCGAGCCCGAGTGCCGAGCGCGTCAGCCGGTCGAGGTGCCGGGTCAGTGCGAACAGCCGGCCGTCCACCGCCTTCACGGTCTCGAAGATGCCGTCGCCCACGGTCAGACCGTGGTCGAAGACGGAGACGCGGGCGGTCTCGATGTCCTTCAGCCCGCCGTCGAGCCAGATCTTCACGGTTGTAGTCCCTCTCCACTCACCTCGTACGTGCCTGACGCTACCGCGAGCAGCCGGGACGCCTTCAGTTCGGTCTCCCGCCACTCACCCTCGGGGTCCGACCCCCAGGTGATCCCCGCGCCGGTGCCGAAACGCAGCACGCCCTCGTCCCGGTCGATCCAGAAGGTCCGTATGCCGACGGCCAGCTCGCCGGTGCCGCGGTCGGCGTCGACCCAGCCGACCCCACCGCAGTAGGGCCCGCGCGGTGCCGTCTCCAGCGCGTCGATGATCCGCAGCGCGCTGGACTTGGGCGCGCCGGTGACCGAGCCGGGCGGGAAGGCGGCGTCGAGGAGCTCCGGCCAGCCGGCACCGGGGCGCAGCTCACCACGGACCGTCGACACGAGGTGCACGAGCCCGGGGTGCTTCTCCACGGCGCACAGGTCGGGGACGGTCACCGTGCCGGTGGCGCAGACACGGCCGATGTCGTTGCGCACGAGGTCGACGATCATGACGTTCTCGGCGTAGTCCTTCTCCAGGAGGTCCGCCTCGGTGCGGCCGGTGCCCTTGATCGGCCCGGACTCGACGACACGCCCGTCGCGGCGCAGGAAGAGCTCGGGCGAGGCGGTGGCGATCTCGACGCCGTGCCCCGGCAGCCGAATCGTTCCGGCATACGGCGCCGGGTTGCCGCGGGCCAGCAGGGCGGTGAGCGCGTCGACGTCGGCGTCCGCCGCGACCGGCGCGGTGAGCACCCGGCAGAGGTTGGCCTGGTAGACCTCGCCGGCCGCGATGTGCTCGCGGATGCGCCGCACCCCGGCCGTGTACGCGGCGCGGTCGAGGGACGACGTCCAGTCATCGGCCGCCGGTCCGGCCCACGCGCCCGGCACCGGGGCGGGCACCTCCTCCCGCCGTACGTCCTGGAAGCGGGCGCAGGTCAGCGCGCCCTCGAAGTCGGCGCAGACGGCCCAGAAGCCGCTGGAGTCGAGGGCCGCGGGATCGCTGGTGACGTCGAGGAGACCGGTGGCGACGCGGTCGCCGAAACGGGCGAGAGGCGGGAGGTCGTGCACGCCGTCGAGTCTATGGCCGGTGTCCGCGGCGTGACCTGGACCTGTCCTTCCGGGGCGGCTCCCCGGCTCGCCGAGCAGGTGAGGCGCAGCACGCTGCGCAAACGCGTTTTTGTACTGGCCCGGGAATCCGCTAGAGTTCAACTCGTCGCCGGGCCGCGGGAGCGGATCGGGAAACGACAAGCGGACGTAGCTCAGTTGGTAGAGCGCAACCTTGCCAAGGTTGAGGTCGCGAGTTCGAGCCTCGTCGTCCGCTCGAAGGAACAAGGGGATCTTCCCGACCCCTCACTCCTGGTGGAGTGGCCGAGAGGCGAGGCAACGGCCTGCAAAGCCGTCTACACGGGTTCAAATCCCGTCTCCACCTCCAAGGACGATTAGCTCAGCGGGAGAGCGCTTCCCTGACACGGAAGAGGTCACTGGTTCAATCCCAGTATCGTCCACTGGATCTTCGACCGATCATCGAAGGTCTGACCCGCGCGATTAGCTCAGCGGGAGAGCGCTTCCCTGACACGGAAGAGGTCACTGGTTCAATCCCAGTATCGCGCACGCAGTGCCCACGGCCCCCGGGTCGTGGTCCCGAGGACGATTAGCTCAGCGGGAGAGCGCTTCCCTGACACGGAAGAGGTCACTGGTTCAATCCCAGTATCGTCCACACACCGAAGCCCCCGGTCGATGACCGGGGGCTTCTTCGTGGCCTGGCGGCTCAGCTGGAGAACAGCATGTGGCCGAAGCTCTTGTGGCGGCGGTTGCCGTAGTGGGCGCCGTGGCCGCCGTGCGGAGCGCCCCACGCCGGGGCCTGCGGGGCGGCGGCCGGGTAGGCCTGCGGAGCGGCCGGGGGCGGCGGGGCCGGCTGGGTCCACTGGGACTCCAGGCGGGTCAGCGCCTCCAGCTCGCCGTAGTCGAGGAAGATCCCCCGGCAGCCGCTGCACTGCTCTATCTGCACGCCGTTGCGGTTGTAGGTGTGCATCGGCGCATGGCACTTCGGACACTGCATCGTTCGGCTCAACTCCTCGCCGGTCGGTCCTGCTTCGCGTCTCGCCTGGACAGACTCTGCCCGGCTGCGGTCGGTTGCACCCTACTTCGGGGTGCCCTGGGTCAACTCGGGCGGGACGGGCACCATTCGGTCACAGGCGTCCACCAGGCACTGCTCGACCTCGTCCAGCGCCCGCCCCTCGTGGGCCGCCTTGGCGATCGCGCGGGCGGCGGTCTGCACGGTGAGGGCGCGGGCCGGGACATCCAGCGCGGGCCAGGGGTCGCCCTCCGCGGGGACGGCGGTGCCGCCGGCGGCCCGGTAGGCGGTCAGGAAGCGGCTCCACTCGTCGGGCGGGAGCAGGCCGCAGGCGTACCAGGCGGCCGGGCGGGCCAGGTCCCAGGCGGGGACTCCGGTGCCGAGGTCGTCGACGTCGATCAGCAGCCACGGCCCGTCCGGCGCCGGGTGGCGGACCAGCTGGCCGAGGTGGAAGTCGCCGTGGCACAGGGCGCCCGGGGCCGGTTGCGGAGCCTCGGCGCGGGCCCAGGCCGGGAGGGCGTCCCAGGCGCGCAGGACGGCGGACGCCGCCGGGCGTGGGGCGCCGGTGGTGGAGCGGAGCCGGGCCACGGCGAGTGCGGCCTTCGCCGGTCCCCGCATCACGGGCAGCCCGGCCGGGACGGGTGCGCGGTGCAGACCGGCGAGCAGCGCCGCGGCCTCCTCCCAGGGCGCCGCGTCCGGGTCGGCGGGGTCCACGGGACGACCGTACGGCCAGCAGGTGACGAGCCGGCCGTGCAGATCGGCGGGCGCGGGGGTGAGCGGGGGCAGGAGGAGGCCGGGGAGGCGCGCGGCGGTGGTGAGGCGCGGGACCAGGTCGGCCGGGGTGCTGTCCGGCGGGTGGGCCTTGGCGACGGTGCCGGCGTGCCGGACGACGAGGGCGTCGGGGCGGTCGGCGAGGGTGACGGCCGTACAGGAGCCGCAGTCGGGGGCGAGGGAGTGGGCGGCGGCCTCGGCGCGCGCGGCGAGGCCGGACAACAGGGGATGGGCGGTCACTTCGGTCCCTCGCAGGCGGGTCGGCTGGGGCGAGCGTACGTGGCCGCCCGCGGTGCCGGGCAAGAGCAATGCCGGCGCAGCTCCCCAGCTGCGCCGGCATCTGTGCCGTCCGCCGCACCCCCGTCCCCACGGGGTTTCATGGATGGGATGTCCCCGCCCGGACCGCTCTTCCGGGCCTGGGGTCGCCGCTCAGCGCCCCAGCATCACACCCACGGACGACGCCTGTGTGGCCACCGTCTCCCACCCGTCGAAGACGAGGAGGAGCAGGGCCGCCAGGGGGAGGGCCATCAGCGTCGCCACCAGCGGGTGGCGGCGGCCCTGGCGGCGCGGCGCGGTGCGCGCCTGGGTGCGGATCAGTGCCCGCGGTGCCGTCTGGGCCATGGTCCCTCTCCTGACCTGTGTCGGATGTTCGTCTGCAGCGGCGGGCGTCTGACCTCGGGGGACGAGTGCTGCACCCGCCGCTTGACCTCAAATCTAGGGGCGCGGCCCGTATCCCACGTCATGCCCTCGTACCGATTGGCGGGCCTCCCGGAGGATGAGCCCTCGCGGGCGGTGTACTCCCCTGGGTGGAGACGGGTGCGCCGGTCTCGGGGTCTTCCCGGAGGGGACGCCCGGTCCGCCCGGTTTCTCCGGGTGCCCGAGGGGCTCTCAGGCAGGACACAGGTCGTGCGGTGGCACGGACCGGGCGTTGTCTCACCTTCCGGGTGACATCGCTCACTCGGTGACGGTGGATGGGACCGCGATCTTTCCGGGGGTTCCTCCTTCGCCCGCCGTCGACTCCGCCGTACCGCTCGTGTCACCCTCCCCCGTCACTCCCGGCACACCGGTCTCCCAGCCGACCCCAACCGCCGTCGCGTTACCGGAGATTGACGGACCGTCCGAGGTGAAGTCGCTTGACCGGTCGGCGCTCTGACCACCTTTCACCTTCTCGGTCCGCGCCCGACAATCCACCGGGCCGAGAGGGCGCGGCCTCTGCGCACGGCGGGCCGTGGAAACGTAAGCTGTGGCACGTCACACGGACCGGGCAGCGGGGATGAACATGGCGATGATGCGCCTGAGGCGCGAGGACCCGCGCGTCGTCGGATCGTTCAGGCTTCACAGACGGCTGGGCGCGGGCGGAATGGGCGTCGTGTACCTGGGCTCCGACAAGAAGGGGCAGCGGGTCGCGCTCAAGGTGATCCGGCCCGATCTGGCGGAGGACCAGGAGTTCCGCTCCCGGTTCGCGCGGGAGGTCTCGGCGGCACGGCGGATCCGGGGCGGGTGTACGGCCCGGCTGGTGGCCGCCGATCTGGAGGCGGACCGTCCGTGGTTCGCCACGCAGTACGTGCCCGGCCCCTCCCTGCACGACAAGGTCGCCGACGAGGGCCCGCTCGGCGCGGCGGAGGTCGCGGCCGTGGGGGCCGCGCTGTCCGAGGGGCTGGTCGCGGTCCACGAGGCCGGGGTCGTGCACCGGGATCTGAAGCCGTCCAACATCCTGCTGTCCCCCAAGGGGCCGCGGATCATCGACTTCGGCATCGCCTGGGCCACCGGCGCCTCGACCCTCACCCATGTCGGGACGGCGGTCGGCTCGCCCGGCTTCCTCGCCCCGGAGCAGGTGCGCGGCGCCGCCGTCACCCCGGCCACGGACGTCTTCTCGCTCGGTGCGACGCTCGCGTACGCGTCGATGGGTGACTCGCCGTTCGGGCACGGCAGTTCCGAGGTGATGCTGTACCGCGTCGTGCACGAGGAGGCGCAGCTGCACGGGGTGCCGGACGCCCTCGCGCCACTCGTGCGCGCCTGTCTGGCGAAGGACCCCGAGGAGCGGCCCAGCACGCTCCAGCTGTCGCTGCGGCTGAAGGAGATCGCCGCGCGGGAGGCGCAGGACCTCGGGGACGTACGCCCTCCGGCGCAGCGTGCCGCCGAGGCGGACCGGGTGACCGGGCGGCTCGCCGAGACCTATCCCGAACCGCAGCGGGCGCAGCGGCGTACGCCGGGCACTCCCCCGCCCCGGGGCGGCGCGGCCGGACCGCGCGGCGGCGGTGCGGGACGGGTGCCCGGGCCCGCCCGGGACGGTTCCGCGCCGCGGACCGGTGGTGGCTCCGCGTCGCGGGCCGGTGGTGGCGGCTCCGCGTCGCGGGCCGGTGGCGGCTCCGCGTCGCGCGCGGGGTCCCGGCCGACGCCCGCGCCGCGCGGGAATCCGCGCGGGGCCAACGGCGGCCGGCCCACGACCCGCGGCGGCGCCGGGCGGCAGGCGCCGCGTCCCACCGGGACCGGGCGCCGGCCCGCCAATCCGCAGTTGCTGCGGCAGCGGCTGTTCGTGTTCGTGGTGGTGACGCTGCTCGTGGCGCTCGGGATCGCGGCCGCCCAGGGCTGCCAGGGCCCGGACCGCGGCCTCGGCGGCACCGGTGGGCCGCCCGCGCAGGAGCGGGTGGCGCCGGACCACGGGACGATGGACGAGCGGTACTCCTCGGAGTTCGAGATCCCGGAGTAGGGGTTACGCCTCGGGGCGGCCTGTGGCGACCGCGTAGAAGGCGACCGCGGCCGCCGCGCCGACGTTGAGCGAGTCGACGCCGTGCGACATCGGGATGCGGACCCATTCGTCGGCGGCGACCAGGGCCTGGGTGGACAGGCCGTCGCCCTCGGCGCCGAGCATCAGGGCGACCCGGTCCATCCGGTGCGGGGCGGCCTCGTCCAGGGTCTTCGCCTTTTCGTCCGGGGTCAGGGCGAGGAGGGAGAAGCCGGCCTCGCGGACCGTCTCCAGCGCCTTGGGCCAGGTGTCCAGACGGGCGTACGGCACGGAGAAGACCGCGCCCATGGAGACCTTGACGCTCCGGCGGTACAGCGGGTCCGCGCAGTCCGGGGAGAGCAGGACGGCGTCCATGCCGAGGGCCGCGGCGGAGCGGAAGATCGCGCCGATGTTGGTGTGGTCGTTGACCCCCTCCATGACGACGACCCGGCGGGCGCTGCGCAGCAGTTCGGTGGCGTCGGGCAGCGGTTTGCGCTGCATGGACGCCAGCGCGCCCCGGTGCACGTGATAGCCGGTGACCTGTTCGGCGAGGTCGGGGCTGACCGCGTAGACGGGGGCCGGGAGTTCGTCGATGACGTCGCGCATCACGTCGATCCACTTGGCGGAGAGCAGCATCGAGCGCATCTCGTAGCCGGCCTCCTTGGCCCGTCTGATGACCTTCTCGCCCTCGGCGATGAACAGGCCTTCTGCGGGTTCGCGCCGTCGGCGCAGGTCGACGTCGGTCAGGCCCGTGTAGTCGCGCAGACGCGGGTCGTCGGGGTCGTCGACGGTGATGAGATCGGCCACAGAGTGATACTGCCTTGTCCTGGGTGCGGTGCCAACGGTGCGGAGAGGGTCTGTTACCCGGGGTTACGCGGGGGCCCTCAAGGGGGGTTCAGACGGTGGGGGCCGGGCCCGCCTTCACGACCTCGCCGATGACGATGACCGCGGGCGGCCTCACCTCGTGCCCGACCACCGCGGCGCCCGCCGTCGCCAGCGTCGCGTCGACCCTGCGCTGCCCGGCCGTGGTGCCCTCCTGGACCAGCGCCACCGGGGTGTCCGGGGACTTGCCGTGCGCCATGAGCGTCTCGGCGACCTTGCCGAGGGTGCCGACGCCCATGAGGATCACCAGCGTGCCGGTCAGCTTGGCGAGGGACGGCCAGTCCACCAGGGACCGCTCGTCGTCGGGGGCGACATGGCCGCTGACCACGGTGAACTCATGGGCCACGCCCCGGTGGGTGACCGGGATGCCGGCGGCGCCGGGCACAGAGATCGAGCTGGAGATGCCGGGCACGACCGTGCACGGGATGCCGGCCTCGGCGAGCGCCTGGACCTCCTCCATGCCACGGCCGTAGACGAACGGGTCGCCGCCCTTGAGGCGGACGACCGACTTGCCCTGCCGGGCGTGCTCGATGAGGGCCTCGTTGATGGCCTCCTGCGCCATGAACCTGCCGTACGGCAGCTTCGCCGCGTCGATCACCTCGACGCCGGGCGGCAGTTCGGCGAGGAGGTCGCGTGGGCCGAGGTGGTCGGCGATGACGACGTCGGCCTCGGCGAGCAGCCGGCGTCCGCGCACGGTGATCAGGTCCGGGTCGCCGGGGCCGCCGCCGACCAGGGCGACGCCTGCCTTGCGGGTGCGGTGGTGCGGGGCGACGAGCGTGCCGTCGCGCAGGCCCTCGACGACCGCGTCACGGATGGCGGCGGTGTGCCGGGGGTCGCGGCCGCGTGCCTCGGTGGTGAGGACGGCGACGGTGACACCCTCGCTGTGGCCGGTGGCCGGGGTCCAGGCCGTCGCGGCGTCGGCGTCGTCGGAGCGGACGCACCACACGCGGTGCCGCTCGGCCTCGGCGGAGGCGGCGGTGTTCGCCTCGGGGTCGCTGGTGGCGATCAGGGCGTACCAGGCGTCCGCGAGGTCGCCCTCCTCGTAGCGGCGCCGGTCCCAGGTGAGCTCCCCCGCGTCCGCCATCGCCTCGACCGACGGGGTCACCTCGGGGGACACCAGCCGGATGTCGGCGCCGGCCGCCACGAGCGCCGGGAGGCGGCGCTGGGCGACCTGGCCACCGCCGAGGACGACGACCCGGCGACCGGTCAGGCGCAGGCCTACGGGATAGGCGGGGTGTTCGGCCATGAGGGTGCGGCTCCCTTGGGGGTGGCGGCGGGGCGATGCCCTGACGTGCGGATTTTATGCTGCGGGCGCGGGCGGCGGTACGGGTGTCCGAAGGCTGGGCGCGCTCGCGGGCACATGGCGGGGACCCGGGGCGCGTGGCTCCGGGTCCCCCAGACATGCGGTTACTTCTCGGTGACTCCCGCCGAGTCGAACGTCGCCACCTCGTGCATCGCCCGGGCCGTGCTCTGGACGAGCGGGAGGGCCAGGAGGGCGCCCGTGCCCTCGCCGAGCCGCAGATCGAGGTCGACCAGCGGGCGCAGACCGAGCTTGTTCAGGGCGGCCACATGGCCGGGTTCGGCGCTGCGGTGACCCGCGATGCAGGCGGCCAGCACCTCGGGGGCGATCGCGCGGGCCACCAGGGCGGCGGCGCCGGCGCTCACGCCGTCCAGGATGACGGGCGTCCGCAGGGAGGCGCCGCCGAGCAGCAGGCCGACGAGCGCGGCGTGCTCCAGGCCGCCGATCGCGGCGAGGACCCCGATGGGGTCGGCCGGGTCGGGCTGGTGGAAGTCCAGCGCGCGCCGGACGACTTCGGTCTTGCGGGCCAGCGTCTCGTCGTTGATGCCGGTGCCGCGGCCGGTGACCTCGGCCGGGTCGGTCCCGGTGTACAGCGAGATCAGCGCGGCGGACGCCGTGGTGTTGGCGATGCCCATCTCACCGGTCAGCAGGGCCTTGTTGCCGGCCGCCACCAGGTCGCGGGCGGTCTCGATGCCGACCTCGATGGCCTGCTTGGCCTCCTCGCGGGACATCGCGGGACCGGTCGTCATGTCGGCGGTGCCGGCGCGGACCTTGCGGGGCAGCAGGCCCGGGGTGGCCGGGAGGTCGGCGGCCACGCCGACGTCGACCACGCAGACCTCGGCGCCGACCTGGGCGGCGAAAGCGTTGCAGACCGCGCCGCCGCCGAGGAAGTTGGCCACCATTTGGGCCGTGACCTCCTGCGGCCAGGGGGTGACGCCCTGGGCGTGCACACCGTGGTCCCCGGCGAAGATCGCGACGGCCGCGGGCTCCGGGATCGGGGGCGGGCACTGCCGGGACAGGCCGGACAGCTGCGCGGAGATGATCTCCAGCATGCCGAGCGCGCCGGCCGGCTTGGTCATCCGCTTCTGCCGCTCCCACGCCTCGCCGAGCGCCTTGGCGTCCAGCGGGCGGATCTGCGCGACGGTCTCGGCGAGCAGGTCGTGCGGCTCCTCGCCGGGCAGGGCGCGGCGGCCGTACGTCTCCTCGTGGACGACCCAGGACAGCGGGCGGCGCTTGGACCAGCCCGCCTGGAGCAGCTCGGGCTCGTCCGGGAACTCGTCGACGTAACCGACGCACAGGTAGGCGATGACCTCCAGGTGCTCGGGCAGGCCGAGGGCGCGGACCATCTCGCGCTCGTCGAAGAAGCTGACCCAGCCGACGCCGAGGCCTTCGGCGCGGGCGGCGAGCCAGAGGTTCTCCACCGCGAGGGCGGCGGAGTAGGGCGCCATCTGCGGCTGGGTGTGCCGGCCGAGGGTGTGGCGGCCGCCGCGGGTGGGGTCGGCGGTGACGACGATGTTCACCGGGGTGTCGAGGATGGCCTCGATCTTCAGTTCCTTGAACTGCTTGGCCCGTCCCTTGGGCAGCGACTTGGCGTACGCCTCGCGCTGGCGCATGGCCAGCTCGTGCATGGTGCGCCGGGTCTCCGAGGAGCGGATGACGACGAAGTCCCAGGGCTGGGAGTGGCCGACGGAGGGCGCGGTGTGGGCGGCCTCCAGGACCCGGAGCAGCACCTCGTGCGGGATGGGGTCGCTGCGGAAGCCGTTGCGGATGTCGCGGCGCTCGCGCATCACCTTGAGGACGGCCTCGCGCTCGGCGTCGTCGTAGCCGGGCGCGGCGGGACCGCCGGTGCCGCGCGGCTCCTCCTCGGCCGGGACCTCCTCGGCCTGCGCGTCCTGGTCCGCCCGGTCCTCGTCGGCGGCCCGGGTGTCCAGGTCGTCGGCGTGCTGGACGAGCCCGGCGTCGGCCTCGCGGGGTGCGGGCACCTCGGCGACGGCGGGGGCCTGCGGCTCCTCGGTGGGGAGGATCAGCGGCTGCGGCGGGGTGGGCGCGAGGTGCGGGGTGGTCGGCACGGTGCCCTCGACCGGGACGAACTGGCCGAGGGGCTGACCGGGCGCCGGCTCCTGCGGGACGGCACCGGGCATCACGGCCCCGGCCTCGTCCGGGTGGACGGCGGGCCTGAGCTGGGGGCCGGCGGGTTCGGCGACGTACTGCTGCTGCTCGGCCGAGGGCTGGTCCGGGATGGGGGCTGCTGCCGTTGCCGGTGCCGCCGCGGCGAGCGGCTGGACGGCTTCCGCGGGTTCGGGGGTCTCGGCGGGGAGGGCGGTGTCGGCGGTGTCGGCCTGGGGGGCGGTCTCCGGCGACGCCTGTCCGGCGTGTGCCGCCATGGGCTCGGGCGTCCGGGCCGGCTGCACCGCCGGGGCGGGCTCGCTCGGCTGCGCGGCGGCCTCCTCGGCGGCGGGGGCCTGGTCGGGCTGTTCGGGGGCCTGCGCCTGCGGCGCGGGGGCCTCGGCCTGCGGCTCGGGAGCCGGTGCCTGGTCCGCGGGCGGCTCGGCCTGCTCCGGGGCGCCGGGCTGAACGGCTGCTTCCGGCTCGGCGGGGAGGGGCTCGGGGGCCGGGGCCTCGGTCTGGGCGTGGGGCGGGAGCGCCTGGGCGGGGGCGTGCGCCTCCGCGATGGGCTCCGGCGCGTATGCCTCTGCTGCAAGCTCCGGGGCGTGCGCCTCTGCCATGGCCTCTGCGGTGTGCGCCGGGGCGGGCTCGGGGCTCTCAACGGGCTCGGCCTCAGGGACAGCCTGGACCGGCTCGGTGTCGCCCGGGGCCTCGACGGCCTGCGGAGCGGGCAGTTCACCGTCGGCCGGGGCATCCGCGTCCTGCGGGGCGGCCTCAGGCACCTCTGCGACAACGGCCTCCTCCACCGGGGCTTCGGGCGCCGCCTCGACGACAGCCTCGGCCACCGGCTGCGCGTCCTCCGGTACGACGGCCTGGGCCATCGGCACCTCGCCGCGCTCCGCGCCCTCGGGGCCCTCGGGGCCCACCTGGACCTGCGCGGCGTCGACCGGAACGTCCTGCGGGGCGGGCTCGACCGGCTGGGCCTGTCCCCCATCCCCGGGCTCCTGCCCAACAGGACTGGCGGCGACAGCGTCACCCTGCGCCTCATGCGCGACCGGCGCCGGCGCCCCCGCCTGCCCCGGACCGGCGGCAGCATGCTCGGGCGACGGCTCCGGCGCACCGTACGTCTCGTCCTGCGCCACCGGCGCCTGCGCCTCGGCGACCTGCGCGGCAGCGGCCCCCGCCTCGGTGGCGACGCGCGCGACAACCGCCTGCGCGGCCCCGACCGGCTCTGCGACCGGAACCGGAACAACCGTTTCGGCAGCCTGGGCCTCGGCGGCCACCGGCCCGGGGACGGGTGCCCCCCAGGCCCCCGCGGGCGCCGGGGCCTGCGTCGTCTCGGCGTACTCGGGGACGGCCGGGCCCGGCTGGCGGGCGGGCATGCCGACGGCGCCCCGATCGGCCAGCGAGCGGACCGGGCTGGCGGAGGTGTCCGGGATGGGCGGGCCCAGGTGCAGCGGGCGCCGGGGGGTGATCGGCGGGATCGGCGTCGTCGGGGCCGTGGGCGTGGCGGGCCCGGGCAGCCGGACGCCGGTCAGGTCGACGGAGCCGCTGTCACGGCCGGAGAGCTCGTGCGCGTCCGGTTCGTGCACGGCCTCGACGACCGGCTCCGGCGCGGGTGGAGCGACCTCGTTGCCCCAGGCGCCCTGGGAGCCGGGCAGCAGCAGGTCTTCTTCTTCGGCGGGAGTCTCGGAGAGGTAGCTGTACGCATCCGGCGCCGCGGGGACGCCCGGCTGCTCCACCATGCCTGCGCTCTCCGGCAGTCCCTCGCCCGGGACCTGGCCGGTGTCGGTCATGCGTACCCCTCGCCCATCGGTTAGTGCTTCTACGACCAGCCACCGGGGACGGCGCACCGACCGCCCCCGCTATGAAGAACGAGCGTCCGAGCCCAGCGGCACGAACGACCCGCCCAAAAAGGCGACAAAGCCATTGAGTGGCATTGTCGTGGCCGTTCGGCCGTCGCGACAGGCTGATCCGCGACGGGCCGCTGTGGACTGCGCCACGTTGCGCGTCCTCCGGTTCCGCCGTACCACACACGCCCCGAACAGGGAGCGTTTTTCCGGACATCGACCGACGAACTGCCGGGCGCCCGCGTGCGGTACAACGATCGGCCAGCCTACCGCGAGCGGTACGACAACAGGATCACGGGGATGGTCGGACGGTCACACCGTGCGATCGGGCAGTACCCCGCTGAGCAGGAACGCAACGCTCCGTTCGCGTTCCGTCCAGGCCCGCGTGTCGAGTTCGACGGACTGCAGCAGGGCGCACTCGACGTCGTAGCCGTGCTCGGTGAGATCGCGGCCGATGAGCTCGGCGGCGTCCCGGGTGGCGGCGTGGGTGACGATGCGCTGCGGGCGCCGGTCGGCGACGGCGGAGACGACGGCCGCTCCCCCGCCGCCGACGCGGACGACGTCCGGTTCGGGGAGGTCCTCCAGGACGTGCGGGGCGGTGCCGTGGACGATCTGGGTCTGTACGCCGAAGGCGCGCGCGTTCGCTTCCGTGCGCTCACAGGCGCGGGGGTCGCTGTCGACGGCGATGACGGCCGCGCCGGCCCGTGCGGCCTCGGTGGCGAAGGCACCGCTGCCGCAGCCGATGTCCCAGACGAGGTCGCCGACGCGGGGGCCGAGCCGGGCGAGTTGGGCGGCGCGCAGGGGTTCGAGCTCGCCCTCGCCCATGAGGCCGCCGTACGCCTGTGCGGGCAGCGTCCAGCCGCGCGGGCCGGTGGACGGGTCGCGGCCGGCGATCCAGCCGATGCCGTCGGGCGCGGGGGCGATGCCGCCGGCGACGATGACGACGTTG
Source organism: Streptomyces sp. RK62 (assembly GCF_018070255.1). Taxonomy (NCBI): domain Bacteria; kingdom Bacillati; phylum Actinomycetota; class Actinomycetes; order Kitasatosporales; family Streptomycetaceae; genus Streptomyces; species Streptomyces sp. RK62. The sequence goes on from NZ_JAGPYD010000015.1 coordinate 180,915, forward strand.
GGGTCGCGCCAGGTGTGGTCCGCGGCCTTGTCGGAGGTGACGACGGTGACCTGCTCACGGCCGGTGCCGAGTTCCTCGCAGATCACGAAGGTGCGGTGGACACCCTCCAGGAGCAGGCCGAGTTCGGCGGGGCCCGCGCCGGGCGAGGTGAGCACGGCGACCTTGGTGTGGGCCCGGCACACATTCACCGCGCGTCGCAGGGTGCGCGGGTGTGCCACAACCACCTGTGCGTCGTCCCAGGGCATCCCGGCACGGGCGAAGGCGGTGGCCACCGAGGAGACGGCGGGGACGACCTCGACCTCCAGGCCGAACTCGGGTGCCCGCAGGGTGCGTACGACGCCGAAGAAGCCGGGGTCGCCGTCGGCCAGGACGACCGCGGTGCCGCGGTGCCCGGCGATACGGCGGGCGGCGAGGGCGACGCTGCCGAGGCGGATGCGCTCGGCGTTCGGGGGCACCTCGGGGAGCGCCAGATGGTGGCCGGCACCGGCCACGAGGGTGGCCGCGCCGAGGGCGGAGCGTGCCGCGGCGGTCAGCGGCGAGCCGTCCCAGCCGATCACCGTGACGCGGTCGGCCATCGTCGTCAGTCTCCTGGGTTCGCGCAGGTCGTCATGGGGAGCCCGAGGACCGGGCCTCGTGAGGGTACCTGGTCGGGGCAGGGCCGCCGCCGGGGCCCGGGAATCGGCTCCGGGTCAGTTCCACTCGCCGTAGGAGGTGAAACCGCCGGATCCGGCCAGGTGGTCCCCGGCGCCGTCGAGGTCCTCGGGGAGGAGGCTCCAGACGATGAAGTCGGTGCGCACATCGGTCCAGGTGCCATCCTCGGCGCGCACGTGGGCTATGCAGGCGTTGCGCAGGACGCCCTCGCTGATGCAGCCGATCTTCTGGGCGACCTGCTGGGAGGCGGTGTTGTCGGCGGCGGTGCGCAGCTCGATGCGCTCGAACTTCTGGTCGGCGAACAGCCATTGGGCGGTGGCGAGGGCGGCCTCGGAGGCGTAGCCCTCGCCGCGGGCCCAGGGGGCGACGATGTAGGAGAGCTCGGTGGCGCGTACGTGCCAGTTGGTCTTGGCCAGTTGGACGATGCCGACCAGACGCTGGGTGAGGAACTCGGTGACGGCGAGGTCGAGTCCGCGGCCGGCCTCCCGCTCGGCGGGCGCGTGTTCGGTGATCCAGGAGCGCGCGCTGTCCTCGGTGAAGGGCTGCGGGACGTCGGTCCAGGCGCCGACCTGTTCGTCGTTCATCATCTCGGCCAGTGCGGGCACGTCGTCCTCGTCGAGGGGACGCAGCACCAACCGCTCCGTGCTGATGGAGATGGTGGGGAAGGTGCCAGTCATGCGCCGCTCCGTAACCGTCGGAAATACCTTCAGGGCCTGCGAACTGCCCAGCATGCAGCATGAAAGCACTGAACCGCACCACGGGGTCCGCACCCGGTGAAGGTGTGGACCCCGTGGTGGGCGATACGCGTCGAACGCCCCGTCAGATGGCGGTCCGACGGCTCAGAAGGAGGCGACGACGGCGCCGTTGTACTTGTCCTCGATGAACTTCTTCACCTCGGGCGAGGTGAGCAGCTTGGCGAGCTTCTGGACGCGCGGGTCGTCCTCGTTGCCCTTCTTCACGGCGAGGAAGTTGCCGTACGGGTTGTCCTTGGGGGACTCGGCCGCGATGGCGTCCTTCGCCGGGCTCAGGTCGGCCTCGAGCGCGTAGTTGCCGTTGATTACGGCGGCGTCGACGTCGGCGAGGGAGCGGGGCAGCTGGGCCGCCTCCAGCTCCTTGAAGCTCAGGTTCTTCGGGTTGGAGGCGATGTCCTTGGGGGTCGCCTCGTAGCCCACGCCCGCCTTCAGCTCGATCACGCCGTTGGCCTCGAGCAGCTTGAGCGCGCGGGCCTCGTTGGTGGTGTCGTTCGGCAGGGCGACGGTGGCGCCCTTCTCGAGGTCCGCGAGCTTCTTGACGCCCTTGGAGTAGACGCCGAGGGGCTCCAGGTGCACCGTGGCGTTCGGCACGGCGACGATGTCGGTGCCGTTCTTCTTGTTGAAGTCGTCCAGGTACGGCTGGTGCTGGAAGTAGTTGGCGTCGACCTCGCCCTGCTGGACGGCCGTGTTCGGCGTCACGTAGTCGGTGAACTCCTTGACCTCGAGGTCGAGGCCGGCCTTCTTCGCGAGGTTGTCCTTGATGTAGGTGAGGATCTCGCCCTGCGGGGTCGGCGTGGCGGCGACCTTGAGCGGGGCGTTCGCGTCGGAGGCGGAGTCGTTGTCCGAGCCGCAGGCGGTGAGCCCGAGGGTGAGGGCTCCGACGGCGAGGGCGGAGGTGGTGATCTTGGCGGTGTTACGCACGAAAAGTGCCTTTCCTAGGGTGGTGCGACCCCGGCATGGGTGCCCGGGGAGTTCAGGGAGGTGTACGAGCGCGACTAGACGGTCTTGCTCGTGGCGGTGGCGGCCTTGAGCAGGCGCAGCCTGGGCGCGGGCCCGGAGCGGCCGCCGCGGTGGTGGAGCGAGCGGGCCGCGAAGTCGCCGGCGGCCTGGATGAGGGAGATGACGACGGCGAGGATCGCCACCGTGATCCACATCAGCTCGGTCTCGAAGCGCTGGAAGCCGTAGCGGATGGCGATGTCGCCGAGGCCGCCGGCGCCGACCGTGCCGGCCATGGCCGAGTAGCCGATGAGGGCGACGATCGTGGTCGTGGTGCTGGCGATGAGGGACGGCAGCGACTCGGGGACGAGGACCTTGCGGACCACGGTCCAGGTGTTGCCGCCCATGGCCTGCACGGCCTCGACGAGTCCGCCGTCGACCTCGCGGACGGCCGTCTCGACCAGCCGTGCGAAGAACGGGATCGCGCCGATGGCGAGCGGCACGATGGCGGCCTCGCGGCCGATGGTCGTGCCGGTGACCCAGCGGGTGAAGGTCATCAGCGCGACCATCAGGATGATGAACGGCATGGACCGGGCGATGTTCACGATCTGCCCGATGACCTTGTTGGCGACGACGTTCTGCAGGAGTCCGTCGCGGTCGGTGAGGACGAGCAGGATGCCCAGCGGGAGGCCGCCGACCACGGCGATCAGCGTGGACCAGCCGACCATGTAGAGGGTGTCCCAACACGCCTGTTCCAGCAGGGGCTGCATCTCGGACCAGGTCACAGCCGGGCACCTTCCTTCAGCAGTACGGGCTCCTGGCCCAGGACGTCGATCTGGAGGCCCTGTTCGCGCAGGAAGCCGATGGGCACGACGTTGTCCTCGTAGCGGCCGGGCAGTTCGATGCGCATCCGGCCGACCTGGAGGCCGCCGACGGTGTCGATGGCGGCGCCGAGGATCGATATGTCGATGTTGTAGGTGCGCGAGAGCTGGGAGATGACCGGCTGGGTGGCGGCCTCGCCGTGGAAGGTGACGTCGACGACGGTGCGGTCGTCGGCGGAGGCCTCGCCGCCCACCGGGAAAAGGGCGGAGGCCAGTTCGGAGCCGGGGGTGGCGAGCAGTTCGCCGACGGTGCCGGACTCGACGATCCGGCCCCGCTCCATCAGCGCGGCGGAGTCGCAGATCGACTTCACGACGTCCATCTCGTGGGTGATGAGCAGGACGGTCAGGCCCAGCTGCCGGTTCAGGTCGCGCAGCAGCTGGAGGATCGAGCGGGTGGTCTCCGGGTCCAGGGCGCTGGTGGCCTCGTCGGAGAGCAGCACCTTGGGGTCGCCGGCCAGGGCGCGGGCGATGCCGACGCGCTGCTTCTGGCCGCCGGAGAGCTGGGCGGGGTAGGCCTTCGCCTTGTCGGCGAGGCCGACGAGGTCGAGCAGTTCCAGCGCCTTGCGGGAACGTTCCTTCCCGGACTTGCCGAGGATTTCGAGCGGCAGCTCGACGTTGTCCTGGACGGTCCGCGAGGACAGCAGGTTGAAGTGCTGGAAGACCATGCCGATCCTGCTGCGCGCCCGCCGCAGCTCCCGGCCGGCCCGGGGGCCACGTCCGGCGAGGGCGGTGAGGTCCTGGCCGGCGACGGTCACGGTGCCGGAGGTGGGGCGTTCGAGCAGGTTGACGCAGCGGATGAGCGAGGACTTGCCGGCGCCGGACTGGCCGATGACGCCGTACACCTCGCCTTCGCGGACGTGGAGATCGACGCCGTCGAGGGCGGTGACCTCTCGGCCGCGCGAGCGGTAGACCTTGGTCAGGCCCGAAGTGGTGATCACTGGAGTTCCGTCACTGTCGAGTGCGCGGCGCGTCGTGGTCGCCGGGCACGGGGCATACGTGGTCGAAGGCAGCCGGGCGCGGCACGGTCCCGTGAAAGGGGTGAACGCGGAGAACGTGTGCGCGGGGGCGTGGCTCAGTCCTGGAACCCGGGGCGGGCGGACCTGAGCGGGCTCGCTTCGGGGCGCGAGGCTCGGATGGTGCGGGGGCCCTCTAGAAGGCGCACATTCGACACATACAACGAGCACCGGGCGTCAGGGGCGCCTCGGTCGCGGAAATGCGGCTGCTCGTGGTGGTCATGCGATCAGTAAAGCAGACGTACGGTCCTTACCGGCCGCCGCTGTCCGCATGGTGGACAGCGGCGGACAGGATCAGATCCGCGCGGAGATCTCCACGGCGCCGTCGCCGACCAGCACGGACAAGGCCGAGAGGTCCTTCACCACGAGGTCGGCGTCGAGCTCGTGGGCCTGGTGGGTTGTGGTCAACGCCACGGTCGTCATCCCGGCGGCGCGGCCGGCCGCGAGACCCGCGGGGGCGTCCTCGAAGACGACGCAGCCGGCCGGGTCGACGCCCAGCTCGCGGGCGGCCAGCAGATAGGGCTCGGGGTCGGGCTTGCCGCGTGTGATGTCGTCGGCGGTCACCATCGTCTTGGGCAGGATGCCGACGGCGTCGAGCCGGGCCTCGGCGAGCCGGCGGGTGGCGGAGGTGACGACGGCCCAGCGGTCGGCGGGCAGCGCGTCGAGGAACGCCCGGGTGCCGGGCAGCAGATGGACGCCGTCGTTGGGCACGTCCTCGACCTCCAGCGCCTCGATCCGGGCGAGCGCCTCGGGGACGCGTGCGGCGGGCAGCAGGTCGGCGACTATCTCGACGGCCGGGCGGCCGTGCAGCTCGATCCTGCCGAACGCCTCCGTGACGCCGTACTCCGCGGCCCAGCGCGTCCAGCAGCGGTCCACGGAGGCGAGGGAGGAGACGAGGGTGCCGTCGTTGTCGAACAGGAGGGCCTGTGCACGGATCTTCATGCCCCCGACCCTACGACCGCTGTCCGGGGGCGGCCGCATCAGGCCTTTTGGCCCGTAATAGGCTCACCGGCATGTTCGCTGCCCTGATGCTGGTGACCGGTGTCGCCGCACTGCTGCTCGCCGCGTGGTGCGGCTGGGCCGCCTCCCGTGACCAGCCGACGAAGGACTGGCACTTCATCGGCATGGCCGTCGTGACGGTGCTGGCGCTGGTGCAGCTGATCGCCGGGATCGTGCTGCTGGCGCGGGGCGAGAAGCCGGAGCAGGGCACGACGATCTTCGTGGCGTATCTGCTGGGCGCGTTCGCGTGTGTGCCGGCGGCGGGCTTCATGTCGCTGGCGGAGCGGTCCAAGTGGGGCTCGGTGACGGTCGCCGCGGGCGGTGTGGTGCTGGCCGTGCTGGAGGTGCGGCTCTATGACATCTGGGGAGGCTGAGGTGGCCACGACCGAGGACAGGCCGGCGCGGCTGATCAGCGGGCCCGGTGTGCTGCTGGTCTGGCTGTACGGCGTGATGGTCGTCGGGGCCGTGTCGCGCTCGGCGTACCAGATCGCGACGGACTTCGGCCGGGCCCCGCTCGCCTACACGCTGTCCGCGGTGGCCGGTGTGGTGTACGGCTTCATCACGTACACGCTGGTGCGCGGCGGGGAACGGGCCCGCAGGGCGGCGCTGGTGTGCTGCGCCGCCGAGCTCGTGGGCGTCCTCGTCGTCGGCACCTGGACCCTGGTGGAGCCCTCGGCGTTCCCCGACGCGACCGTGTGGTCCGACTACGGCATGGGCTATCTCTTCATCCCGGTCCTGCTGCCGCTGTCGGCCCTGTACTGGCTGCGCCGGGCCCGCGCCGTCACGCCGTCGTGACGTAGGCGCCCGCCTCCTTCTCCAGGACGATCATCGGGACGCCGTCGGCGCCCTGCGAGGTGCCGACCCGCTCGTAGCCGACCTTGCGGTAGAGGCGGAGGTTGCCCTCGCTGCGGTGGCCGGCCTCCAGGCGGAAGCGCTTGGCGCCGCGCTGCTCGGTCAGGGCGGCCTCGGCCGCGCGCAGCAGCCGGGCGCCGATGCCGTGGCCCTGGAGACGGGGGTGGACGCAGAGCTTGCCGATGGCGGCGGCGCCGTCCTCGGTGACATGACCGCGGACCGAGCCGACGACCTCCTCGCCGAGGCGGGCCACGAAGACGCAGTCCGCGGCGACCTCGGCCCGGACCGAGTCCAGGCTCTGGACCAGCGGGGCGATGCGGTAGTTGCCGTACAGCGCCGCTTCGCTCTGGAAGCACAGGTACTGCAGCCTGAAGATCTGCTCCGCGTCCTGCTCGGTCGCCGCAGAGATGGTCACGCTCATGCCCATGTGCGCACGCCTCCCGCTCACCTGATCACCGGTAGTCCCTCACTCCTATCCCCGCGCACTGCGGGCCGCAACCTCCGGCGTCAGCAATCGGCGCAGACATCCCAGGCATCTGGAACGTTCCGGGCCGAGACTGCCCTGTGAGATACCCAACTCCCCCGCGATCTCGCGGTAGGTCGGGTCGTCCGGGGACAGCAGCGCCTCCAGCAGCCGGGGGCAGCGGCCGGGCAGCCGGCGGACCGCGTCGCGCAGGGCACGGCGGCGCGCGGCGGCCAGTGCGAGACCCTCCGGGTCGTGCCGCTCGGTGTCGGCGGCGGGCTCGCGCTCGTAGGGCCGTTCGTGCCGGGCCGTACGGCGACTGCGGCGGGACTCGGAGCGCACGGCGCGGCGCAGCCAGGTGTGCGGGTCGGCGGGCGGGCCGTCCGTGTCGAGGTGTTCCAGGAGGCGCAGCCAGACCGCCTGTTCCAGGTCGGCCGGCTCGGCTCCGGAGGCCGCCGCCTCCGCCCGGGCCTCGGCGGCGAGCAGCGGATTCAGGGTGGTCACCAGGTCGTCCCTCATGTGCGGCAGGACGGGGCCGTCCGGGCGCGGGGTTGCCCGGACGGCCGGAGGTCACCCCAACCGGGGCTCGCGCCTCAGTGGTTGACGACGCGGGTCGCGAAGTCCTCGCGGGCCAGCAGGCCGGTGTCGGGGTTGTCGGTGAAGACGCCGTCGATGCCGGTGGCGAAGTAGGTGCGGTAGGCGCCGAAGACGTCGCCGTAGGCGTCCGGGTCGGTGCCCTTGCGGAAGTCCGCGGGCAGGAACGGGTTCTCGTTGCGCATCGTGTAGGGGTGTAGGAGCAGGCCGACCTTGTGCGCGTCCCGCACCAGGGTGGTGGGCTCGGTGAGCCTGCCGGCCGCGTCCTTGGGGATGACCAGGTCCAGGGTGGGGCCGATGCCCTGCGCGTAGGAGGCGATCTCCCGCAGTCCGGCCGGGGTGATCAGGTCGGCGGTGGTGCGCGGGTCCCCCGTCGTCTCGAAGTCCCAGGGGCGGGTGTTCGCGCCGGACAGCAGGACGACGAGCGGGTTGTCGACGAGCCGGTTCATGCGCTGGACGCTGGTGGGCTCGAACGACTGGAGGATGACGGGCGAGTCGCGCCGGTCCTTGCGGTGCTTGCGCAGCACCTTGGCGACCCGCTCCTCCAGGCCGAGGCCCTGCTCACGGAAGTAGGTGGGGTGCTTGAGCTCGGGGTAGATCCAGACCTGCTTGCCGCGCTTGCGGGTCTGCTCGTCCTGCCATCGCAGCACCTCTTCGAAGGTGGGGATCTCCCAGCGGCCGTCGTAGAGGGTGTTGTGCGGGCGGTTGGCCGGGATGCGCTCGGTCGCGCGCAGCGTCTTCAGCTCGGCCAGGGTGAAGTCCTCGGTGAACCAGCCGGTCGTGGCGACGCCGTCCAGCGACTTGGTCCTTCTCCGGCCGGCGAACTCGGGACGGCTCGCGACGTCGGTCGTACCGCCGATCTCCGGTTCGTGCCGGCAGACGAGATGCCCGTCCCGGGTGGGGACGAGGTCGCCGGCCTCGACGATGTCGGCCGCCATGTCGAGGGCCAGCTGGTAGGAGCCGAGGGTGTGCTCGGGCCGGTAGCCGCTGGCGCCGCGGTGCCCGATGATCGTCGGCTTGGGCAGGCTCTTCAGCCCGCCGCCGTGCCCGCCGCTCCCCTGTCCGGCGCCCCCGTGCCCGCCGCCGGCGGCGGCCGCCCGGCCGGAGAGCCCGAGGACGCCTCCCGCCCCGAGTACGGCCGCGCCGAGAAGAGTCCGCCGTCCGGTGGTGGCGGTCTGCTCGTTGTCCTGGGTTCCCATGAGCGCCCTTCCTGCCTCGTTGCGTCGGTGCGCGCCGATCGTAGGTGCGCGTGCATGACAGATGGGAGACCCCGGGCGGAACACGCGGGTGACGCGGGATGGCGTGTGGGGGTGGGGTGGTGACGGGCCGTCGGATACGTCACTGCCATCTCTCGACTTCTCCACGGGTTCGCCACGCCCGGGCGGGGGAACCCGTGGCGCGTCGGCCGAGCGACGTCCGTCACAGCATTGCGGGCGCGTTTCGGCCGGACGACAAGGCTTCACCGCAGGTGAACGCACGTCAACGGCGAGTAAGACCTCGGTGAAGTCGGCGTACCCGATGTGCGGGATCGCGGGGACCGCGAGTATCGTCCTCACCTGCACAGACAGAGATGAATCCCTTGACACCGGAGGGCCCGTTGTCCCGCTTCGCGCTCATCAAGGCAGTGCTCGGACCGATCATGCGCCTGATGTTCCGCCCACAGGTGGAGGGCGCGGAGCACATCCCGGGCGACGGTCCGGTCATCCTGGCCGGCAACCACCTGACGTTCATCGACTCGATGATCCTTCCGCTGGTCTGCGACCGGCAGGTCCTCTTCATCGGCAAGGACGAGTACGTGACCGGCAAGGGCCTCAAGGGCCGCCTCATGGCCTGGTTCTTCACCGGCGTCGGCATGATCCCGGTGGACCGGGACGGGGGCCGGGGCGGTGTCGCCGCGCTGATGACCGGACGCCGGATCCTGGAGGAGGGCAAGGTCTTCGGCATCTACCCGGAGGGCACCCGCTCCCCCGACGGCCGGCTGTACCGCGGCCGTACCGGCATCGCCCGGCTGACGCTGATGACGGGCGCGCCGGTCGTGCCGTTCGCCATGGTCGGCACGGACAAGCTCCAGCCGGGCGGCGCGGGGATGCCCCGCCCGGGCAAGGTGACCGTGCGCTTCGGCGAGGCGATGGAGTTCTCCCGCTACGAGGGCATGGACCGCGACCGCTATGTGCTGCGGGCGGTGACCGACTCCGTGATGGCCGAGGTCATGCGGCTCTCCGGGCAGGAGTACGTGGACATGTACGCCAGCAAGGCCAAGGAAGCCGCGTAACCCCGGACCACCGCCGGGGCCGTCCTCACCGGGACGGCGAGTCGTCCAGTCGCTGACCGCGCAGCAGGAACCACGCCGCCACCGCCGCCGCCAGGAGCACCGCCGCTCCGGCGCCCGCCGCGAGCGCGAGGCCGTCGACGAAGGCCGTACGGGCCGCGTCCAGCATCGCCTCGGACGTGGGGGCGGGCAGACCCGCCGCCGCCTCGACCGCTCCGCCCAGGGACTCGTGCGCCTCGGCCGGGGTGCCGGCCGGGCCGGTGAAGTCCCGGTAGACGCCGGTGACGATCGAGCCGAGCACCGCGATGCCGAGGGCCGCGCCGAGTTCGTACGCCGTCTCCGACACCGCGGACGCGGCGCCCGCCTGCTCCTTCGGTACGGAGGACAGGATGACGTCGGACGTCACGGTGAAGGAGAAGCCCGCGCCGACGCCGACCACGAGGAGGGCCGCGCCCAGCAGGGGGTAGCCCGTGGTCCGGTCGACCACCGTGAGTACGGCGAGGGCGACGCCGATCGCGGCGAGGCCCGCCGAGACGACCGCCCGCACCGAGAACCGCCGGGCCACACGGCCCGCGATCAGACCGGCCACCACCGCGCCGATCGCGGCGGGCAGTTCGGCCAGACCCGCTTCCAGCGGTCCCCTGCCCTGCACCAGTTGCAGGAACTGCGACAGGAAGAACACCAGCCCGGACAGGCCGAGGATGGTGAGCAGGTCGGCCAGGACCGCGCCGCTGAAGCCCCGGTGCCGGAACAGCCGCATGTCGAGCAGCGGCGCCGGCAGGGTGAGCTGGCGCCGGACGAAGCCGTAGAGCGCGGCCGCTCCCGCGATGCCCGCGGCGGGCGTGACCCAGGTGAAGCCGTGCGAGGCGGCCTCCTTGACGGCGTAGACGACTCCGATCATGCCGAGCAGCGACAGCAGGACGCTGGGCAGGTCCCAGGGACCCGGCGCCGGGTTGCGCGACTCCGGCAGCATCCGGGCGCCGACGACGACCAGGACCACCATCACGGGCAGGTTGATCAGGAAGACCGAGCCCCACCAGAAGTGCTCGAGCAGGAATCCGCCGGCGATCGGGCCGACGGCGGTGCCCGCGGACGCCGTGGCGCCCCAGATGCCGATGGCGAGGCTGCGCTCGCGCGGGTCGTGGAAGAGGTTGCGGATCAGGGCGAGGGTCGCCGGCATCAGCGTGGCGCCCGCGACGCCGAGCAGCGCCCGGGCGGCGATCAGCATCTCCGGGGTCGTGGCGTAGGCGTTCAGGACGGACAGCACGCCGAACGCCGAGGCGCCGACGAGCAGGATCCGCTTGCGGCCGATGCGGTCGCCGAGGCTGCCCATGGACACGAGCAGGCCCGCGATCACGAACGAGTAGACGTCGCCTATCCACAGGAGCTGGGTGCCGGAGGGCTGGAGGTCCTCGCTGATGTAGGGGGTCGCGAGACCGAGGACGGTCGCGTCGACGGCCACCAGCAGCACGGCGAGGACGAGGACGGACAGCGCGAGCCACCGGCCCGGGCGCCTGGTCACCGCCTCGGTCGTCTCCGCCGGCCGCAGGGTGCTGGTCATGATTCCTCTCTCCGGAGTGCGCCGCCGAGCAGCAGCCCGACGATCATGTGGTGGAAGTCCCGGGGTGCGCCCTTGCCGCTCTGCACCATCCAGGCGCCGGAGGCCATCAGGCCGAACAGCGCCTCGGTGAGCCAGGCCGGGGTCAGGTCGATGCGGAACTCCCCGGCGAGCTGTCCGCGCCGGAACAGGTCGGCGATTCGGTCGTCGATCGCCGTCCAGCCGGGGTTGATCCGCTCGCCCTCGTAGAGCTGGTTCTCCGTGTAGAGGAAGGCGAGGAGTCCCGCGGCGGGCTCGACGGCACGCACGAGCCGGCGTACGGCGTCGGCGGCGGAGCCGCTGTCGAGGTCGGCCGCGTCCAGCGCGGCCTCGCACTCGGCGATGCCCAGGGACTCGAGGGCACGCACGAGCGCGTCGCGGCCCGCGAACTGCCGGTGCAGGGTGGCGCGGCTGATCCCGGCGGCCTTGGCGACCTCGTCCATGGTCGCGGTGGCCTTGCGGGTCAGCAGGGCCGCGGCACTGCGCAGCACGTGTTCACGATCGACAGCCATGATACGAGAGTAACCCATGTGAGACACTGATGTCTCATCCAGGGCATGCGGCACTCATCACGGGCCGGTCGGCGAAAAGAAGAATCAGTGCCAGGGCAGGCGGCCGCGTGTCTCCCAGTACGCGCGCGGCTCCTCCGCGAGGGCCGCGAGCCGGGCGAGCCGGTCCTCGTCCAGGTCCACCACGGCGGCGTGCAGGTTGGACGCCAGCTGTGCGGTGGTCGCCGCGCCGGAGAGGACGACCCCGGCCCAGGGCCGGCGCAGGACGAACGCGAGGGCCACCGCGTCGCACCCCTGGTCGGTCTCGGCGGCCACGGCCCGCAGCGCCTCGGGGGCGTCCGGGCCGGCGAGCCGCCCGTTGGCCATGCCCTCCTTGACGATCACCGTCAGTCCGGCGTCGTACGCCTCGGCGAGGGCGGGGCCCGCCGAGGTCTCCAGGACGTTGTACGTCGACTGGACGGTACGGAAGAGGGGTTCGCCGTCGACCGTCACGGCGAGGGCGGCGCGCACGGCGTCCGCCTGGGCCGGGCCGCTGGTGGAGAACCCGATGGTCACGCCCTGGGCGGCGGCCTCCGCGAGCCGCGCGTGCAGCTCCTTGTCGGTGAGCGCGGGGCTGTCCGGGGTGACCGAGTGGATCTGGTAGAGGTCGAGGCGGTCGCCGAGCAGCGCGGCGGTCTCGGCGCGCTGGCGCTCGTACGTGGCCAGGCTGTGGTCCTTGACCTCGTGCTTCTCGGCGTCGGTCGTCCAGTCGGCGGTGTAGGTGTAGCCCCACTTGCTGCCGACGACGACGTCGTCGACGTCCGGACGCGCGGTGAGCCAGCCGGCGAGGAACTCCTCCGAACGGCCGTACGAGCGGGCGGCGTCGAAGTAGCGCACGCCCTGCGCGTACGCGGCGTCGAGGAGTTCATGAGTGCGGGTGCGCAGCGCCTCGACGCTGCGGTCGGCCCCGAGGTCCTCGTCCCGGCCGAGGTTGATGTAGCCGGGGCGGCCGACGGCGGCGAGGCCGAGTCCGATGTGGCAGGTCGGGGTCGTCGCTGTTGCCAGTCGGGCGAAGGGCATCGCGGGCTCCGTTCGGTCGGCTTCGGTACCGCTGTCCGACCAACGTAACCCGCGACGCCCCCGTGCACGGGGCGGGCCTCAGCCCTTCTTGGCCGTGGCCCAGGTGTGCTGGGCCGCCACGTCGGCCTTGACCTCGGCGAGCTGGACGGCGACCGCGCTCGGGGCCGTGCCGCCCCGGCCGTTGCGGGAGGCCAGGGCGCCGGGCACGTTGAGCACGGTCCGCACCTGCGGCGTCAGATGGGCGGAGATCTTCGCGAACTGCTCGTCCGTCAGCTCGTCCAGCTCCTTGCCCTCGGCCTCGGCTGCCTTGACGCACTCGCCGGCGACCTCGTGGGCGACACGGAACGGGACGCCCTGCTTGACCAGCCACTCGGCGATGTCGGTGGCGAGGGAGAAGCCGGCCGGGGCCAGCTCCTCCATGCGCTCACGGTTGACGGTGAGGGTGGCCATCATGCCGGTGAAGGCGGGGAGCAGGACCTCCAGCTGGTCGCAGGAGTCGAACACCGGCTCCTTGTCCTCCTGGAGGTCGCGGTTGTACGCGAGCGGCAGCGCCTTGAGGGTGGCCATCAGGCCGGTGAGGTTGCCGATCAGCCGGCCGGACTTGCCGCGCGCCAGCTCCGCGATGTCCGGGTTCTTCTTCTGCGGCATGATCGACGAGCCCGTGGAGAACGCGTCGTGCAGCGTCACGAAGGAGAACTCCTTCGTGTTCCAGAGGATGACCTCCTCGGCGATCCGGGAGAGATTCACGCCGATCATCGCGGTGATGAAGGCGAACTCGGCGACGAAGTCACGGGAGGCCGTGCCGTCGATGGAGTTGCCGACCGAGCCGTGCTCGAAGCCGAGGTCCTTCGCGACCGCCTCCGGGTCCAGGCCCAGCGAGGAACCGGCCAGCGCGCCCGAGCCGTACGGCGACACGGCCGTCCGCTCGTCCCACTGGCGCAGCCGCTCGGCGTCCCGGGACAGCGACTGGACGTGCGCGAGGACATGGTGGGCGAAGAGCACCGGCTGGGCGTGCTGGAGGTGGGTACGGCCGGGCATGGCCACGTCCGGGTGGGCCTCGGCGAGCCCGATCAGCGCGTCCTGGAGGTCGGCGATCAGACCGCCGATGATGCGGGCGTGGTCGCGCAGGTACATCCGGAAGAGGGTGGCGACCTGGTCGTTGCGTGAGCGGCCGGCGCGCAGCTTGCCGCCGAGGTCGGGGCCGAGGCGCTCCAGCAGGCCCCGCTCCAGGGCGGTGTGGACGTCCTCGTCGGCGACGGTGCCCACGAAGGAGCCGTCGGCGACGTCCGCCTCCAGCTGGTCGAGGCCGGCGATCATCCGGGTCAGCTCGTCCTCGGTGAGCAGTCCAGCCTTGTGGAGCACGCGCGCGTGCGCACGGGACCCGGCGATGTCGTACGGGGCCAGCCGCCAGTCGAAGTGGACGGAGGCGGACAGCTTGGCCAGGGCCTCGGCGGGACCGTCGGCGAAACGGCCGCCCCAGAGCCGGACGTCACCGCTGTTGCTGCTCACTCGCTGTGCTCCTCGGAGGTCTGGATGTGGCGTCGTCTCCCGCGGCGGGCACGGGAGGCGGTCGCCACGCTAGTGGGCGCCGGCCGGCACACCACGTATTGCCATGCATGAGTATGCAGAGCTCTGCATGATTCGTCAATTGGGGCAGCGGGCTCCGCGCCGCGTCGGAGCGAAACCCGGGCCCCTGGTTGAAACTTTGAACGCCAGTAACCGCTTACCCGTATATCCCGCCGAGCGCAGGCGCCGCGTTCGTCCTCGACGACACCCCGAACCCGAGTGAGGCATCCGTATGTCCAGGGCTCTTCCGAAGTACAACAAGCGTCGTGTCGCGTTCGTCGGCGGCGCCGCGGCGGTGGCACTGTCCGGCACGGTGATCGCCGGTTTCGCCCTGGCCGGGGAGTCCGGGCAGCGCGCCGAGCCCGCCCGCACCCTGGCCGGTCCCGGCACCATCAGCTGCCCCGACGTCACCGGGCAGCTCCCCGCGATCCCGGCCTCCGCCCAGGCCGAGGTCGACCGCAACCTCGCCCAGCTCCAGACCCAGATCACCGAAGCCAACCAGCGCCTCGCAGACACCGTCGGACAGGGCGGCCCCAACTTCGTCCAGAACGCCATCCTCGGCCCGCTGGAAGACAAGCGCGTGGCCGCGCTCAACCGCATCGAGACCGCCATCGGCCGCGCGGCAGCCAAGCCCGACGGGCTGGAGGCGTTCGCCGCCTGCACGCTGAACGCAGACGGAGCCGGAGCGGGAGCCGACGACGGGGCAGAGGCGACGCCGAGCGAGCCGGCCGGGGCGGACGGCAACGCGGGCGCGGGCCAGGACACCGGGAACGGCAACGCGGGGAACGGCGAGGGGGCCGGGGCCGACACGGATCCCGGCACCATCAGCTGCCCCGACGTCACCGGCCAGCTCCCCGCGATCCCGGCCTCCGCCCAGGCCGAGGTCGACCGCAACCTCGCCCAGCTCCAGACCCAGATCACCGAAGCCAACCAGCGCCTCGTAGACACCGTCGGACAGGGCGGCCCCAACTTCGTCCAGAACGCCATCCTCGGCCCGCTGGAAGACAAGCGCGTGGCCGCGCTCAACCGCATCGAGACCGCCATCGGCCGCGCGGCAGCCAAGCCCGACGGGCTGGAGGCGTTCGCCGCCTGCACGCTCACCCGGTGACGTGACAGGCAGCCGTGGCCGCCCCGTTGGCACGCCGGCCGGGGCGGCCGCGGTGATACCCGGGTGCCGCGTCAGATTTCCTTAGACACCCGAACGATCAGCGCCCATAATCGACGACGTGGGCAAAACATATGAACGCATCGACGGCAGGCTCCGCACGTTCATCGAGGAGCAGCCGCTCTTCTTCACCGCCAGCGCGCCCCTCGCGGCCGACGGCACGGTCAACCTCTCCCCCAAGGGCCTCAAGGGCTCCTTCGCCATCCTCGACGAACTGACGCTGGCCTACCTGGACTTCGCCGGCTCCAACGCCGAGACGATCGCGCATCTGCGGGAGAACGGCCGGATCACCCTCATGTGGTGCGCCTTCCAGGGGCCGCCGAACATCGTGCGCGTGCACGGCCGCGGTGAGGCCGTCTTCCGCGACGACCCGCGCTTCGCGGAACTCCTCGGCCATTTCCCCGGCATCGATCCGTCCCAGCACGGCCTGCGCGCCGTCATCGTCGTCCACGCCGAGCGCATCCGTGACTCCTGCGGGTACGCCGTCCCCCTGATGACGTACGACGAGGACCGCGACCTGCACGGACGGCGCTTCTCCCGGGAGGACGACGACTCGCTGAGCGCGTACTTCGCCAAGAAGGACCACATCGCGACGAGCATGGACGGCCTGCCCGGACTCCCGTTGCCACTGCCGCCGGCCGGCGTCTGAGGCACCCTCGCCCCCGGGCTGAACACACGGGCCTCCCCGCACGTATCTCTGGGCCAAGGGACCACGTCAACCCCTTGCTCCCGTCCCCGGAGGAACCGTGACCACCACGCTCGCAGGCGGCCGTGCCGCCCGCCGCCAGACGATGCGCCGCATCCGTCCGCGCCGCTCCCCGGCCGTCCCGCTGGTCGTCGCCCTATGGGCGGGCGCGGCGGCGGTGCTGTGGCTGTGGTGGGACAACACGCCGTCCCTGGCGGACGACACCGCGAAGATCCTCGCCGCGGGCCGGATCACGGGCCTGCTCGCCGGGTATCTGATGGCGCTGGTCGTCCTGCAGATGGCGCGGGTGCCGGCACTGGAACGGCGGGTCGGGTCGGACCGGGTGGCGCGCTGGCACGCCATGAGCGGCCGGTACACGGTCTGCCTGGTCATCGCGCACGTCTTCCTGACGATGTGGGGCTACGCGCTCCAGGGCGGCCGGACGCTCGGTGACGTCGTCCAGCAGACGATCGACTCCGTCAACACGCTGCCCGACATGGGCAAGGCGGCCATCGGCACCGGGCTGCTGTTCGTCATCGCCTTCATCTCGATCGGCGGCATCCGGCGGCGTATCCCCTACGACGGCTGGTACCACGTGCACCTGCTGACGTACGCGGCGGTGTTCCTGACGTTCTGGCACCAGATCACCACCGGCAACGAGTTCGCCGTCGAGCCCACCGCGAAGACCTTCTGGTACGGCCTGTACGGCGCGGTCACCGCGCTGGTGCTCTGGTACCGGGTCATCACCCCGATCCGCCTGAACCTGCGGCACCGGATGTACGTGGAGGCCGTCATCGAGGAGACGCCCGGCATCGTGTCGGTGCTGATCGGCGGGCGCAAGCTGCACCGGATGGGCGCCGAGGCGGGTCATTTCTTCCGCTGGCGGTTCAAGGCGCCGGGCATGCGCTTCAGTTCCCACCCGTACTCGCTGTCGGCGGCGCCCCGCCCCGACATGCTGCGGATCACCGTCAAGGCGATCGGCGACCACACGTCCCGGCTGCGCGACCTCAAGCCCGGCACCAAGGTGTGGGCGGAGGGCCCGTACGGCGCCCTGACGGCCCAGCGCCGCAGCCGGGGCAAGGTACTGCTGGTGGCCGGCGGTGTCGGCATCACGCCGATGCGGGCCCTGTTCGAGACGCTGCCGGGCGCCTCCGGCGACATCACCCTGCTCTACCGGGCCAACAGCACCCAGGACCTGGCGCTGTGGGACGAGCTGTCGGCCATCGCCGACGAGCGCGGTGCCCGGCTGATGTACGCGGTCAACAGCCCGGACGGCGAGCGTCCGGACATCTCGGCGGAACGGCTGCGGCAGAAGCTGCCGGACATCGACCAGCACGACGTCTTCCTCTGCGGCCCGCCCGGGTTCGCCCAGTCCGTGTACGAGGCACTGCGCGGCGCCGGAGTGCCCGCCCGCCGCATCCACCACGAGTCGTTCGAGATGTGAGCGACCGGACTTCGAGTCATCACCACTCCAGGAGCTGTGGAAAGCCATGAGGAAGAGCCATCCCATCCGGCGTTTCGTGCTGGCCGGTGCGGCCACCGTGTCGGGGATCGTGCTGCTGCTGTCGCTGAAGCCGGCGACCGACCCGGCGTCCGCCCAGGCGGCCGGCGGCGCGGCGCCCCCGGCCGCGGCCTCGCCGCAGGGCGGCGCGCAGGCCGCCGGGTCGGGCACGGTCACCGGTGACGCGGCGCGCACCCAGTACGGCGCGGTCCAGGTCCGGCTGACCGTGGCCAACGGGAAGATCACGAAGGCGGAGGCCGTCCAGGCTCCCAGGGGCGGCCAGAGCGACCAGGTCACCGCGAACGCGGTGCCGAAGCTCAACCAGGCGGCGGTCGCGGCGCAGAGCGCCGACATCGATGCCGTGTCCGGGGCGACCTACACCAGCACCGGGTACAAGCAGTCCCTGCAGTCGGCGATCGACAAGGCGAACGCGGCCGCGGGCGCCTCGCAGGGGTCGGGCGGGCAGAATGCGGGCGGGGGCACGGCGCAGGCCCGTACCGTCACCGGCGCCGTCGCGCAGACCCAGTACGGGCCGGTCCAGGTCCGGGTCACCGTCAGCGGCGGGAAGATCACCAAGGCGGAGGCCGTGAAGGCGCCGAGCGGCGGGCAGAGCACCAACATCACCGCCAACGCGGTGCCGAAGCTCAACCAGGCCGCCGTGGCCGCCGGCAGCGCCGAGATCGACGCCGTGTCCGGGGCCACGTACACCAGCGCCGGGTACAAGGAGTCCCTCCAGTCGGCGCTGGACCAGGCCGGTGGCTGACACGGTGGTGGAACCGACACCAGCTCCCGCCGCGGTACGTCGTGCGGAGGAGGTCATGGGGACGGTCGTCTCCTTCGACGTCCGCGGCGGGGAACCCGACGCCGTCCGGTCGGCCCTGGACGAGGCGGTCGCCGGGCTGCACCGGGTCGACGAGGTGTTCAGCACGTACCGCGACGACAGCCAGGTGTCCCGGCTGGCGCGCGGGGAGCTGACACTGGACGCGTGCGACCCGGAGGTGGCCGAGGTGCTCGAACTCGGCGCCGAGGCACAGCGGTTGAGCGACGGCTGGTTCAGCACGTCGTACGCGGGCCGCGTCGACCCGACCGGCATCGTCAAGGGCTGGTCGGTCGAGCGGGCCGCACGGGCTCTCGCCGGGGTCCCCGGAGTGACCGGTGTGAGCGTGAACGGCGGCGGCGACGTGCAGTTGCTCGGCGTGCCGGACGGCCGGCGTCCGTGGCGGGTCGGTGTGGCGGACCCGCTGCGTCCCGGGGGTCTCGCCGCGGTCATCTCCGCGGCCGGCCTGGACGAGCTGGCGGTGGCCACCTCCGGTACGGCGGAGCGCGGCGCCCATATCGTCGACCCGGGCACGGGCCGCTCGGCGGTGACGGACCTGGTGGCCGTGACGGTGGTCGCCCCCCGCCTGACCTGGGCGGACTGCTGGGCGACGGCGGCCTTCGCGATGGGATCGCGGGCGGGCCTGGCCTGGCTGGAGTCGCTGCCGGACGTAGAAGCTCTGCTGATCACCGCGGGCGACGAGGTCCGCTGCACAGGTGGCCTGGCGGCCCGCCTGGGCTGAGGCGGGCCCGCCCCCGCTCAGTGGGCGTTCTGCGCCAGCCTCAGCAGATGGTCCGCGAGCGCCTGACCCCCCGTGGGGTTCCTGCTGATCAGCATCAGCGTGTCGTCGCCCGCGATCGTGCCCAGGATGTCGTGGAGTTCGGCCTGGTCGATGGCCGAGGCGAGGAACTGGGCGGCCCCCGGAGGGGTGCGCAGGACCACGAGGTTGGCGGAGGCCTCCGCGGAGATCAGCAGCTCCTGGGAGAGCCGCCGCATCCGCTCCTCCTTGGCGGACTCCCCGAGCGGGGCGCGCGGCGTGCGGAAGCCGCCCTCGCTGGGCACCGCGTAGATGAGGTCGCCGTCGTTGTTGCGGATCTTGACCGCGTTCAGCTCGTCGAGGTCGCGGGAGAGCGTCGCCTGGGTGACGCTCAGTCCGTCGTCGGCGAGCAGCTTCGCCAGCTGACTCTGCGACCGCACGGGCTGCCGGTTGAGGATGTCCACGATCCGGCGGTGACGTGCGGTGCGGGTCTGCGGCACGGCGGGCCCGTTCGCCCCGTTGTGCCCGTGGTCCTGCGACTGGCTCATCGTCGTCTCATTCTCCGGATCCGTCCCCTGCGGCCACGTCCAGGATGCCGGGCAGGCCCTGAAGAAGCGCCTCCACTTCGTCGTCCCCCAGGTTCAGCGGCGGCATCAGCCGTACGACATCGGGGGCGGGCGCGTTCACCAGGAAACCGGCGTCCTGGGCCGCCTGCTGCACACCGGCGGCGTGCGGCCCGGTGAGCACGATACCCAGGAGCAGTCCCGCGCCCCGGACATGGTCGATCAGCGGGTGCCCGAGTGCCTCGACGCCGTCGCGCAGTTTCTCGCTCTGCCGCTTGACGTTCTCCAGCAGCCCGTCGTCCGCGATGGTGTCCAGGACGGCGAGGCCAGCCGCACAGGCGACCGGGTTCCCGCCGAACGTCGTGCCGTGGTGACCGGGCTGCAGCAGGTCGGCGGCCCGGCCGAAGGCGACGGTGGCGCCGAGCGGCAGTCCGCCGCCGAGCTGCTTGGCGAGGGTGACGACGTCCGGGAGCACCCCCTCGTGGGCCTGGTAGGCGAACCAGTGGCCGGTCCGGCCGATGCCGGTCTGCACCTCGTCGAGGACGAGCAGCGCGCCCGTGGCGGCGGTGATGGCCCGTGCCGCCTTCAGATAGCCGGCCGGCGGGACCACGACGCCGTTCTCGCCCTGGATCGGTTCGATGATCACCAGGGCCGTCTCCTCGGTGACGGCGGCGGCCAGCGCCTGCGCGTCGCCGAACGGGACGTGGGTGACGTCGCCGGGCAGCGGCAGGAAGGGGTCGCGCTTGCCGGGCTGGCCGGTCAGCGCGAGGGCGCCCATGGTGCGGCCGTGGAAGCCGCCGTCGGTGGCGACGACATGGGTGCGGCCGGTGAGCCGGCCCAGCTTGAAGGCGGCCTCGTTGGCCTCGGCGCCGGAGTTGCAGAAGAAGACCTTGCCGTCCCGGCCGAAGAGCTGGAGGAGCCGTTCGGCGAGGGCGACGGTCGGCTCGGCCATGAAGAAGTTGGAGATGTGGCCGAGGGAGGCGATCTGCCGGCTGACGGCCTCGACGATCGCCGGGTGGGCGTGGCCGAGGGCGTTGGTGGCGATGCCGCCGACGAAGTCGAGGTACTGGGTGCCGTCGGCGTCCCAGACCTTGAGGCCCTCGCCGCGGACCAGGGGGAGCCGCGGGGTGCCGTAGTTGTTCATGAGCGAGCCCTGCCACCGCTGGGCGTACTCCTGGTTGGCGGTCACTGCGCGTCCCCCTCCGGCGCGTCCGGCACGACCATCGTGCCGATTCCCTCATCGGTGAAGATCTCCAGCAGGATCGAGTGCTGGACCCGGCCGTCGATGACGCGGGCGGTGGTGACGCCGTTGCGTACGGCGTGCAGGCAGCCCTCCATCTTCGGCACCATGCCCGAGCTGAGTTCGGGCAGCAGTTTCTCCAGCTGGGAGGCGGTGAGGCGGCTGATCACCTCGTCGCTGCGGGGCCAGTCCTCGTAGAGGCCCTCGACGTCCGTGAGGACCATGAGAGTCTCCGCTCCCAGCGCAGCCGCGAGTGCCGCAGCCGCCGTATCAGCATTGACGTTGTAGACATGCCCGTCGTCCTGACTGCGGGCGATGGAGGAGACGACCGGGATGCGGCCGTCGGCGAGCAGGGCCTCGATCGCGCCCGTGTCGATCTCGGTGATCTCGCCCACCCGCCCGATGTCGACCGGTTCGCCGTCGATCTCGGGCTGGTGCTTGGTGGCGGTGATGGTGTGCGCGTCCTCGCCGGTCAGACCGACGGCGAGCGGACCGTGCTGATTGAGCAGGTTGACCAGCTCGCGCTGGACCTGCCCGGCGAGCACCATCCGTACGACGTCCATGGCGTCCTCGGTGGTGACCCTGAGCCCGGCCTTGAACTCGCTGACGATGCCGTGCTTGTCGAGGGCGGCACTGATCTGCGGCCCGCCGCCGTGCACGACGACCGGCTTGAGCCCGGCGTGGTGCAGGAACACCACGTCCTGGGCGAACGCGGCCTTCAGGTCCTCGTCGACCATGGCGTTGCCGCCGAACTTGATGACGACGGTCTTGCCGTTGTGACGGACCAGCCAGGGCAGCGCCTCGATGAGGATCTGGGCCTTGGGGAGCGCGGTGTGCTTCCGCGTCGGGTTCGTCATGACGAGTACGCGCTGTTCTCGTGGACGTAGTCGGCGGTGAGATCGTTGGTCCAGATCGTCGCGGTCTCGGAGCCGGCCGCGAGGTCGGCGACGATGTGCACCTCGCGGTAGCGCATGTCGACCTTCTCCCGGTCCTCGCCGACGCCGCCGTTCTTGCAGACCCAGACGCCGTTGATGGCGACGTTGAGCCGGTCCGGCTCGAAGGCGGCCTTCGTGGTGCCGATCGCGGAGAGCACCCGGCCCCAGTTGGGGTCCTCGCCGTGGACGGCGCACTTGAGGAGGTTGTTGCGGGCGATGGTGCGGCCCACCTCGACGGCGTCGTCCTCCGTCGCGGCGTTGATCACCTCGATCTTGATGTCCTTGCTGGCGCCCTCGGCGTCCCGGATGAGCTGCTGCCCGAGGTCGTCGCAGACCTGCCGTACGGCCTCGGCGAACTCCTCGTAGGCCGGGGTGACGCCGGACGCGCCGGAGGAGAGCAGCAGGACGGTGTCGTTGGTGGACATGCAGCCGTCGGAGTCGACCCGGTCGAAGGTGACCCGGGTGGCGGCCCGCAGCGCCTTGTCCAGCGTCGCGTCGTCGAGGTCGGCGTCCGTGGTGAGGACGACCAGCATGGTGGCGAGGCCGGGGGCGAGCATGCCGGCGCCCTTGGCCATGCCGCCGACGGTCCACCCTCCCCCAGACTCCGTCCGGGGGGACCCCCAGGTGACGACGGACGTCTTGTGGACGGTGTCGGTGGTCTTGATGGCGATGGCGGCCTTCTCGCCGCCGTGCTCGGAGAGCTGCCCGGCGGCGGTCTCGATGCCCGGGAGCAGCTTGTCCATGGGCAGCAGGACGCCGATCAGACCGGTCGAGCAGACGGCGAT
The DNA here is from genome assembly GCF_018070255.1 of Streptomyces sp. RK62. Taxonomy (NCBI): domain Bacteria; kingdom Bacillati; phylum Actinomycetota; class Actinomycetes; order Kitasatosporales; family Streptomycetaceae; genus Streptomyces; species Streptomyces sp. RK62. The sequence continues at coordinate 203,504 of NZ_JAGPYD010000015.1, forward strand.
CTCGATGGGTCCGCGTCCCAGCACCTCGGCGACCTTCTCGGCGGTGGCGTGGGTGTCCTGGAAGCCCTTCGGTCCCGTACAGGCGTTGGCGCCGCCGGAGTTGAGGACGACGGCCGACACCTGGCCGCCCTTGAGGACCTGCTCGGACCACAGCACGGGCGCGGCCTTGACGCGGTTGGAGGTGAACACGCCCGCGGCGGCGCGGCGGGGCCCGGTGTTGACCACGAGGGCCAGGTCCGGGTTGCCGTTCTCCTTGATCCCGGCGGCGATGCCCGCCGCCGTGAATCCCTTGGCTGCCGTCACACTCACGGCGCGACTCCGATCGTGGAAAGCCCGGTGCTCTCGTCGAGCCCCAGGGCGATGTTCATGCTCTGGACGGCACCGCCCGCGGTGCCCTTGGTGAGGTTGTCGATGGCGCTGATCGCGACGATGCGGCCCGCGGCGGCGTCGTACGCGACCTGCACCTGGACGGCGTTCGAGCCGTAGACGGACGCCGTGGCGGGCCACTGGCCCTCGGGGAGGAGGTGGACGAACGGCTCGTCGGCGAACGCCTTCTCGTACGCGGCGCGCACCGCCCCGGCGCCGACGCCGCCCTTGGCACGGGCGCTGCAGGTGGCGAGGATGCCGCGGGGCATCGGCGCGAGGGTCGGCGTGAAGGAGACGGAGACCCGCTCCCCCGCGGCCGCGCTGAGGTTCTGGATCATCTCGGGGGTGTGCCGGTGGCCGCCCCCGACGCCGTAGGGCGTCATGGAGCCCATGACCTCGCTGCCCAGCAGATGCGGCTTGGGCGCCTTGCCGGCGCCGGACGTGCCGGATGCGGCGACGATCACGGCCTCCGGTTCGGCGAGACCCGCCTCGTAGGCCGGGAAGAGGGCCAGGGAGACGGCGGTCGGGTAACAGCCGGGGACCGCGATACGCCGGGAACCCTCCAGCGCGGTGCGGCCGCCCGGCAGCTCCGGCAGTCCGTACGGCCAGGTGCCGGCGTGCGGGGAGCCGTAGAACCGCTCCCAGTCACCGGCGTCCTTGAGCCGGAAGTCGGCGCCCATGTCGACGACCAGCGCGTCCGGCCCGAGCTGCTCGGCGACGGCGGCGGACTGTCCGTGCGGCAGGGCGAGGAAGACGACGTCGTGCCCGGCCAGCGTCTCGGGCGTGGTCTCGGCCAGCACCCGGTCGGCGAGCGGCAGCAGATGCGGCTGGAGCGCCCCGAGGAGCTGTCCCGCGTTGCTGTTGCCGGTCAGGGCGCCGATCTCGACCTCGGGGTGCGCCAGGAGCAGACGCAGCAGTTCCCCGCCCGCGTACCCGCTCGCTCCGGCCACTGCCGCACGTACCGCCATGGATGCCTCCTCCTCGATGGCATGACTATACGTTTCGCCGCAGTTTTATGCAATCCATTCATGAGTGGGCGGCGGCGCGGTTTGTGACCGAGACTTTTTGTTGGCACATGGAGAGTGCTAGTTGGCACACCTTGGTCACGTAGCGCTGTGTAGCCAGAGCAGCTGTGTAGCCGGAGAGCCTTGCGCGAGGAAGTCGTACGCGCGGTGGTGCGCGATGGAGTCGTACGTAACTGGGGACGATCGGGGCCCTGGCAAGATTTTCGTAGACGGAGATCTTGCCAGGGCCACGTAACTGTGTACGCCAACACGCGGCCTGCGCCACGGTGTCAGGGCCGCCGATATCGCCTGATCCAGCCCGGTCTTGCGGACCGTCTCCGCCAGCAGGATGCCTCCCGCCTGCGAGACCACTGGTCCGGCCACCGCCCCCAACGCGGACACGAGGGTAGGAACCGATACGCTTCTTCACCTGGGAAGTGCCTCCGACGGTGGCAGGAACAAGGACCTCGACAATCCTCATTCTTGCTGGTCAGAGGCCCTTTTCGTTTACCCGACCACCTGTCGGACACCGGGCTTCATGAAAGCGCGAGGTTAGGAGACGCCTGCTCTGTTCTCAATCGCGGCAGCCGGGGCACGCTTACTTGACGCAGTTGGAGGACTCGATACCTGTCCGACGACGTGGTGGAGTTCCGTCACGTATAGGCGTCAGGCGGGAAGGCTGTGCAGTAACTACGACACTGTGTCGGTGGCTCCCCCTACCATGGGGCCATGGCGCAATGCACAGCACCCTCCCGAGGCCACCGCACCGCGAGTGGAGCCGCGAACTGCCCAGCGTGCAGCAACTGGGGAAGGTCGTACTCCCGGTCGTCATACCCGTCGGGCTCCTCGTACAGCAGCGGCGGCGGAGGCCGGTCTTCGTCGTACGGCTCGTCCGGAGGTGGGACCTCGCGTCGCACTAGGTCCGGCAGGACGGTGTCGTACACCCCGACCGAGTGGCAGGCGGTCGAGCCCTACGCCGAGAAGGCTGCGGTACAGGCCCAGACGTACCCGGACAAGCGAGACCTCTTCCTGTGCCACGCCTGGAACGACCGTGAGGGCAGCGCGAAGGAGCTCTACGGCCACCTGAAGACCAGTGGCGCGACGGTGTGGTTCAGCGAGGAAGACATCCCGCTCGGTTCGCTGCAGATGCGCGAGATCGACAAGGGGCTTCGTAACTCCCGCATCGGCATCGTGCTGGTCACGCCATCCCTACTCGAGAGCATCAAGAACGAGGGCATCGCCGAAAAGGAACTCGCCGTCCTGCTCAACACCAATCGCGTCGTGCCCGTGACGCACGGGGTGACCTTCGACGAGCTCTACGACGTCAGCCCCATGCTCGCGTCCCATTCCGGGCTGAGCACAAAGGAATCGTCGCTCGACGCCGTCGCCGCCAAGATCGCTGCTGCTGCCGCCGCGCTTCCCGCTGCCTGACGCTCGGCTCAACCCGCACGAGCAGTCGATGCCGTTGCCGCGAGAGAAGAAAAAGTCGCAGTCGGGGTGGTGCTCACGGTCAGTGCGCTGCACCGGCACCCGGTCCACTACGAACGCGCGCCCTGGCCTGGGCGGCCCGGAACATCCGCTCGAAGGTGCCGTCCTTGGCCCACCGGCGGAAGCGGGTGTGCAGCATGGCCCAGGAGCCGTACCGCTCGGGCACGTCCCGCCAGGCCGTCCCGGTCCTGAACTTCCACACGATCCCGTTGAGGACCGTCCGGTCGTCCAACCGCCTGCGGCCCCGCTCGGACCGGGGCAGCAGCGGCCGGACGAACTCCCACTCGGCATCGGACAGTTCATGACGACGTATCACCCGACCATGATCCCCGACCGAAGATCATTTGACGACAGACCCTAGCCCAGCAGGAGCGCACTCAGATCGTCATGGTCGGTGACTCGGCACAGGCCATCTACGGATGGCGCGGCGCCCAGGATGTGATGGCGCGGTTCACCGGCCAGCACCTCACGCTCACCCGCTCCTTCCGCTTCGGCCCCGCGCTCGCCTCGGAGGCCAACCGGTGGCTCACCCTCAGCAACGCTCCCATCCGACTGACCGGGACACCCGACATTCCGACCACAATCGGATCCCGAGCCGGGCGCCCGGATGCGGTCCTGTGCCGGACCAATATCGGCGCGATGACCGAGGTCCTCGCACTCATCTCCGCCGGCATCGCCACGGCGCTGGTCGGCGGGGGTGACTCCCTGCGCGCCCTGGCATGGGCCGCCCGCGACCTCATCCAGGGACGCCGCGCCCACCACCCTGAACTTGTACTGTTCACCACCTGGACGGCACTGCGCGACTACGCCGGGCACGACCCCGCCAGCAGTGACCTGCAGCCCTTCGCCAACCTCGTCGACGAACACGGCCCCTACGCCATCCAGCAGGCCTCGACCGGCTCGTTCCTGAAGACGCGGCCGAGGTCACCGTCTCCACCGCCCACAAGGCCAAGGGTCGGGAATGGGCCCGGGTCCGCATCGGAGCCGATTTCACGCCGCCCGCCGACACCGACGAGGTCGACGCCCAGGGCCAGCCCGTTCCCCGGCCCGTCGATGAGGCAGAAGCCCGCCTGGCGTACATCGCCGTCACCCGGGCCCGCCACCACCTGGACCCCATCGGCCTGGCCTGGATCAGCCAGCACCCCGACAACCCGGCCTGAAGAACTCCCCGGCACACGCCGCGGCCTCACCCGGCAGATCGCCCACAGTGACGCAGCACCGGCGCGCGCCGTGCCTACTGATCACGCATTCCCCGACGTCGTCGCGATTGACGGATGGGCCGCGAATGTCACCACGGAAACGACTCGTTCGCCCCATGCCCCAAGGCCCGCACTTGCCTTGGAGCCTTCGGGACCAGCCGGGTAACAGTGGTGAGGCACCGGGCGGCAGATGTCAAGAACGGTTGCGTACGACGGCTCGCCTTGGCTCCGCGTCCGGTCCGGGCTGCGGCACGATCCGCGGCAGGGCGGCGGGACGCAGGGCCCAGTGCACGCGGAACTGTTCCAGGATCTTTCGGGCGCTGTGCGGGGACACTGTCATCTCCAGGCGCGCCTCGGCCAGTCGTTGCAGGTCGCCGGGTGTCTTGTCGGGGCCGGTGTAGGCCGCTTTGCGGGCCGCGAAGTTAGGTCGCGCAAACACTTCGAGCAGGGTGCCGATGAAGTAGAGGTAGCAGGAGAACTCCTCCCACCGCTGGGCAGACTCGCCGACGGGGTCGGTGCCTTCGGCGTGGGGAGGGTGTACGGCGTGTGCTAGGTGCAGGACGCGCTGCTCGAGTTCGGGGTTGGCCCGACTGGAGTCGGCCTCGCGGATCAGGGTCATCAGGGTGTGCAGGTCGTGCACGGTCTGCGCGGTGGCGGCGGAATCGTTGTGGCGGGCCAGTAGCGCGCGAAATCCGGCCAGGGCTTGTGCGGCCTCCTCCCACAGCACTTCACGGGCCAGGGCCGCCAGTCCGGGCCGCCGGGTACGCCGATGGGTCTCTGTCACCTTGCGGGTGTAGCGGATGAGGTCGCGTGGAAGCCCGCCGGACAGCGCGTGGACAAGTGCAACGAAGGGGTCGGTGAATCCTGGAACTCGTATCTGCAGCAGCTCTCTGGACTCATCCAGGGTGCGCGCCTCGATGACCAGGACGTCTTCCAGGGAACTATCGGTGACGTCGCGGGTGGGCAGCCCGCGGCGAATGAAGGCTGACCCGATGTCCTCCGACACCGACAGCACGAAGTACACGCGCGGTACGTCGAAGATGGCCTTGATCTCGGCGAGGAACGCGCGTGCCTGCTCGCTCGAGCCCAGCCGGTCGAGCTCGTCGATGCCGACGAAGACCTTCCAGTCGTCCTGGCGCTCGATGGCGCTGACGCGGGACAGCAGGCTCCGGAACTCCCACACCAGCTCCGGGTAGGTGAAGGTGCGGGAACTGCTGCCGCTGGTACGGCCGAATCCCAGGGTGAGCGCGCGGGCCGACGCGCCGAGCGAGGTTGACGTGCCGACAGATTGGATGTGCTGCAGCATGCTCAGGTAGTTGTGGCAGTCGTGCACCAAGCGCCGCACCGGCCGCCCGGTGAGCCAGCTCCTCGGATCGGCCCACCACAGCAACAGCGCGCCCACCACGAGCAGCACCAGACGGGAGATCACGGGATGCCCCTGCCACGCGGTCAGCGTCCACTCCCACAGACTCACCGCCCCTCCCGCGGCGGCGGGGCGAGCGGACTGGTAGACGGCATCGACGAGATCGCGGACTTCCCTCTGGATCGCCAGGACGACCAGGCCGAGCCCGGCCAGGAGCTGGGCCCACCGGCGCGCCGAGTAGTACAGACGCCGGGGGCGGTGTGCTGCGCGGGCCCGCGAGCGGAACAGAAACGGGGTACGCGGACGGCGGCCGTATAGTGCGAGGTAGTCCCGGCACACCGACTGGAACAGGGAGAGCAGGAACTCCTCGGGGCGGTAGTTGGCCGGCGTCTGGACGATGGTGTGGAAATGCAGTTCGGGAAAAAGACCGAGCCGGCCCTGGCAGGCCTTCTTCAGCAGGGTGCTCTTGCCGACACCCCGCGGCCCACAGATCGCGATCGCCCCACCGCTCATCTGATCGAGCTTGCGCTGCAGCGTGGCCTCGACCTGCGTCGATATCCAGTACCGGGAGTTGCCGGCGTCGATGAGACCGTCATGGCTGCGGGCCACCAGCAGTGACTCGTGATCAGGTCCGAGCAGCGCCGTCATCTCACGCCGCATGATCGGGTCCATTGTCTTCTTCAGCCTGACGAGCGCCCACCAGCCCAGGCGCACCTCGGCGTCGGCCGCGCATGCGGCCCACAGCACGCCGTATAGGGCTGTCTGTATTTGGTTGACAAAGTTGTTCCGGTTATCCGCGTTTCTGAACTCTTTGACGCCGTAGTAGCCCAGAGGCCAGATAAGGACCGTGATATCCACCCACCAGGACATCCCGACCATTGCATCCGCCAGCCAGTAGACGAGCGCCACCAAGAACACGAGCGACAGGAAGGGCGTGGTGCGGCACCGCTCCCGGGACTCGATGAGGCTTTGACGCAAGGAGTCGACACGAGCCGCTCTGCGGCGCAGATCGAAGTAGGAGGGATCCGCCCGCAGCACTTCGGAGATGATCCGGGGCTGGTCGAAGGCCTGCCGCAAGTGCTCGTCCGTGACCTGAGGCCGGTCCAGGTCCAGATACGCCCGGATCTCTGGGTGCTCGGTTGACGCCGTCACGGCACGCTCGTACCAGGGCCGGATCCGCCGGGGCTCCAGGTGCCAGATTCCGCTCGGCATCCATGCCTTCCTCTGAGCAGCGAACGCATCCCGCGGCCCGACAGCGACGGGAATCCGCAAGCGGCCGACACCTCACGCCCCGTGCGGAACCACTGGACCAGGGCAGCATCGTAGGAGCCAACACGCTCAACAGGTCCCGACAAGAGAAAAGTTGACGCAATGTCGCTGGTAGCGGCTGACGGTCGCGGCATTCCATGGATGCGGCCCATCGAGGTCCGGTGGCGGACACGACCGGCGTACGCATGCCAGCGAAGAGCAACTGCACCAAGGGAGAGGGCGACTTGGCCGGGCGGAACATGGCGTACCTGCGCAGGCACGAGGTGGAGAAGCTCCTCCACCTGGACAAACGTGAGCTGGACCAACTGCTCGAGGAAGACGAAGACTTCCCTGAAGGGTCCCGGGACCATCACAACCTGTTCGACCAGGCACTCGGCAAGGAGCCCCCCGTGACGTGGGACGGCGGCTCGGTCTACACCTGGGCCGCCCGCTCCAGCCGGTTTCGTGAGCGAGGAGCCGTGCTGCTTGATCCGTCCCTGGACACACGGTCCGTCGCTCCCGGCAAGTGGCTCGGATTCCAGCCCACCTCACAGGGCCCGGCCATGGACTGGGAAACAGACCTCGGCATCGTGCGCATCGTCCACACCACTCGCCATGGCGCAGCCCACGCCATGGCCGAAGAACTGGCCGAGGTCCCCGGAGCCCAGAGCGTGATCACCGTATGCACCCTATTCGGTGATATCGGACTCTCAGGCCCGGCCCTGATCGCGGCCGACACCGCGCAGCCGTCCCTGGAGTACGAGACCCAGTGGGGCCTTCTCACCCGGCTCGTCGGCCAGCCGCTGCCCTGGTGGCCCCGTGCGCTGCGACGCTCCGACGTGATCAGCCAATGGTCGCCGGGCGCACCCGTCACCCTCGCCGAAGTCCTGCCCGACGAGAACGAGACCACCCTGCGGCAGGCAGCCACCGTCCGATGGCCTGATGACGCCGCCAAGACGGCACTTGTAGACCTGGCCAACTCCCTGCGCAATCACGACATCGACAGCCTCGACAGCGAGATTCGCATCTTCGCCGAACACGGTGGGAACCCCCACGGCGACCCGCTGCTCATTGGGGCCCGACACCGCACCGAGGGCTACCCCCTGCCCCGCACACACGACCGTGATCTGCTCGCTGCAGGCTGGCGCGCCATCGCTTCCAGCCAGCTCTTCGAAGCCTACGAACCCATGGAGATCGGCATGCACTACGCCGCCGACCTCCTGCCGTACGGCCCGCGCACCGAAGTGCGCCTCCGAGGCCCCGCCGCCCGCCGATGGGGGCAGCAACTCACGGCGTGCACACCTACAGCCGTACACGCCGTCCTCGCCGGTGACGCCCATGACGCGACCTTCTACACAGACCGCACAACCGGCATTCCCATCGTCCGCAAGGGATCCTCCTCCCGCGACGGCACCTGGGTCTTCCTGGCCCCACTGCAGCTAGAGGACCAAGACGCCCAGCTCGAGTCCGTGATCCTGGAAGACACCGTGTGGGTACAGACCACGGACGGCCGGATCCATCCCGGACCGTGTGCCCCAGGCGACCACCTGTGGTGGGGCCCCGGCGGAGGGGACCGGCCCACGGAAGCCGCCTGGGTCATCTCCCAGCTCATGGACGACATCAATACGCGAGTGAGCCTGGCCGACCACTGGCACCACGCCCCCGTCGGCCTGACGAAGCTCCTCAACGAAACCCGCCAGTGCGGCACCGAACTCCCAAGGGCCGTGCTCGAGCATGCCCGGACGCAGCAGGTCGACGGCACTTCTTAGCCGACGGTCTATGCCGCCTCACCTTGATTCTCGCCACTCATGCTGGGGCGCGAGCAGGCGTGAGAGAAGTGCGGTGTCCGCGGGTCTTACCCGCCGTCTGGGTGTGTGCCCGGGCCGTCTAGCTCGACCAGGCCGTCATTCAGGCGAAGTACCCCCCGGTCGCCCCGGGCAGCCGGTGGGGTGTAGGTGGAGCCGGTGATGGCGATGGGTGAGTCCGTGACAAGCTCGCCGATCTCGTCGGTGGTGCGGCCTTTCGCCCAGCGCACGCAGTACCGGCCATCAGGCCGGTGATCTGGGGTGGTGGCGCCTTCATGCCCCCAGCAGCTCCACCACAGATACGCCCGCGTCAGCAGGGCACTGCGTAGCAGGGTGCAGGCGGTGGGGGTCCAGTAGTGGGCGAGGTTCGTCTCGGTGGGCGTGAGCAGTGGGGCGTTCTTGAGGAGCTGCCGGTCGAAGGGCTCATCCAGTAGCACAAGGTCCCATCGTCCCAACTGGTGGCTGGTATCGAGGAGTTCGAAGTACGCGCCGGTCGGCAGGTGGCGTAGGACGAGGCTGCGCTTGCCGACCGACTCCAGCCTCAGTCCGGGCAGGCCGGTGAGCTCGATCGTGCCGTCGTTGTCGGTGCGCTGGGTGGGCAGTAGGAAGCGGGCAATGCGGGCGGCGCAGCTCAGCTGAAGGACGAGGCGATCCGGCCGGGGGCTGAGGCCGCCGAAGTAGAGCAGAAGGTCGGGAAAGCTCCGGCCCTCCATACGGTAAAAGGGCATCACAACCCAGATACCCAAGGAACTTGATCAAGCCCTGTTGCAGGGGAAGCGTCGGCAGAGTGGCGGGTCTGACAGATCATCAGCATCAGCACTCCAACACTCACGCACAGTGAGCATCCATACCCTTGAGGTGCCAACTATCTCGCTCAAGATGTGCCAACAAGAATTCTCCAAGCCAGCCTGACCTGCACAGCTCAGACGGAAATGTGCCAACCAAAAATCTCGGTCACAGCGGTCGCCGAGGAGGGCTCCGTCGGTCAGTCCACTGCCGGGCTCTCCGGAACATCCGCCTTCGCGAACTCCCGCGTGAACCCGCTGCTCCGTTCCACCTTCGCCACATGCAGCGTGTAGCTCCGGTACCACTCGTCCCGCCCGCGCCGTTGCGCCGCGCGGTGCTCCGCATCGGTCCGCCACCGAGTGAGGGCGTCGGCGTCGCGGAAGTAGCCAACAGTGATTCCCAGCCCGCCGGGAGTCTGCGCGTGGTCCATGCCCAGGTACCCGGGCACGTCCTTCACCAGGTCCTCCATACGTGCGTTGGTCTCGCTGTAACCGCTCTGATCCTCCGTTCGCACCGTGGTGAAGACAGCCACGTAGTACGGAGGTTCGTACGCCTCGACGGGCGCCACCGAGTGATCGCTCGTCGCACCACCGTGAGGCGGGACGCGTCGCCGCGCGGACACCTCTATCTCGATCTTCATCCGCGGGTCGGCGAGACCGCACACGAGCATCGTGGCGGCCGGCCGGACGTCGCCGAAACAGCGGCGCAGGACCGGCCAGCAGGGCTCGAAGTCCTCGCGGACGGGCAGGAGGTAGCGCACACGCACCACGTCGGCGAAGGTGCACTCCGCCTCGGCCAGTGCGGCCTCGATGTTGCGCAGGCACTGCTCGGCCTGCTCCACCACGTCGTCGGAGATCGTCATGGTGGTGTAGTCGAACCCGGTCGTCCCCGACACATGCACCCATTCGCCGTCGACCACGGCACGGGCGTAGCCGATCTGCTCCTCGAAGGTCGAGCCGCTGAGGATCGCACGTCGCTCTGTCATGCGCCGCACGCTAAGTGACCAGCAGGGATACGTCTAATACGGCGGCATGCATGGTCTGATATCTCTGGGGATATGGAGCGCCCCGAACTCCCCCTCCCCCAACTGCACGCCTTCGTCGTGCTCGCCGAGGAACTCCACTTCGGTCACGCGGCCGCCCGACTGGGTATCGCCCAGCCTCCGCTGAGCCAGCAGATCCGCCGTCTCGAGGACAAGGTCGGCCACGCGCTGTTCACCCGCGCCCCAGGGCGTGTCGCCCTCACGCCCGCCGGCAGCGAACTGCTCCCCGCCGCCCGGCGGGCACTCACCGACCTCGCGGACGGCCTGGCCGCGGCGCGAGCCGTCGGCGGTGGTCAGGCCGGCCGCCTGCGGATCGGCTTCGCCGCCTCGCTCGCCCTGACGGTCCTGCCCGGACTGCTGCGCACCTTCCGTCACCGGTTTCCCGGCGTGCACCTGGACATCCACGAGATGACGTCCGCCCCGCAGGTCGCCGCTCTGCATGACAGGACCATCGACATCGGTCTCCTGCGCGAACCCCCCACCGACGAGACGGCGCTCGGCTTCAGGACGGTACTCAGCGAGCCCTTCGTGGCGGTGCTGCCGTCCGCCCACCCTCTCGCCACCCAACGGACCGTACGGCTCGCACAGTTGGCGGACTCGCCCTTCGTGCTGTTGCCCCGCGCGGTCGGCCCCACGCTGTACGACCAGATGATCGGCCTGTGCGCCGCGGCGGGCTTCTCACCTCAGGTGGTCCAGCACGCGGTGGAGTGGCAGACCGTGTGCGCCCTCGTGGAAACCGGACTGGGCGTCTCCCTGGCCCCGGCGAGCATCCGCCGCATCCGCCTCAAAGGCGTCGCCTTCCGCGGGATCGAACCCGGCACAGCCCGCACACGAGTGGCCGTCGCCTGGCGCGAGGACGACGATAATCCCCTGGTCGCACGACTGCTGGAGACGATCAGCCACAATCCGCCGGACGGACCGCAGGACTGAGCCCTTCCACTGCGAGGCGGAACAGGCGTTCGGCCTGGGCCTCGGGGTCCTTGTGATGCTCGGTGGCCAGGGCGATGCCGACGGCGAGGGTCAGCAGGTCGTGGAAAGTGACCTACGCTCGTGATCAATACACCTAGGGCGGACCCGGCGCTACGACGCTCGGCAGAGGTTCTGATGACAGATTTCGCGCAGTACGACGGTTTCAAGAGGGACTTCGACTTCTATGTCGGGCCCGCGCGGCCGGACGGCTTCCGGACAAGAGAGTTCGGCGACCGCCTGTGGGCGGACGTCTCACGCCTGCTGGGAGTACCGTTCGACGGCGCGTCGATCACACCCGGAGTCGACAGCGGATACAAGTACTGGTTCGAGAACGAGGATCTGAGCGCCTCTGTCTACTCAGGTCCACTGGAAGGCTCCGGAGTGCTGGACCAGGTGCCCGCGTCGCTCAACGTGATCTCGCGGTCCATGGACGTCGCGAATTCGGAGTTGGCGGAACGGCTCTACGCCGGGCTGACCGCGTCCGACGACGCCTACCTCGTGGTGGTGTTCGAGGACACCGGGATGCCGATCGCCGCCAACTACGACATCGGCAACGACTGGTGAACCCGGCCGACCACGACGCCGCCCGTCACCGTGGCCCTTTCGACCGCCCTTGGCGCCACGATTCCGGTCCAAGATAGGGGGGGAACGAAGAGCGTCAACGGGTCCCGTGGGACCCGAGTGCCGGGAGAGAGGGAAGGGATGGCCGAGTTCTGGCCGGTGCCGGAGGTGCTGAGCTATCTGGCCGGCCGCTGGCGGGTGGACCGTTCCGTGCGCGACCTCGCGAGCGGTGACGAGGGCGCGTTCAGCGGTACGACGGTTTTCGGCCCGCTGGAGGGCGGTGGACTGCTCCACCACGAGTCCGGCGAGTTCGTCTGGCGCGGGGTGCCCCGGCCCGCGGAACGCACCCTGCGCTTCCTGCCCGGCGGCGCGCCCGGCACGGCCGATGTGCGGTTCGCCGACGGGCGCCCGTTCCATGACCTGGACCTGCGCACCGGCCGCCACATCGCCGACCACCCCTGCTCGGCGGACCTCTACCGCGGTGACTTCACGGTCCGGGACGAGGACCACTGGCGGACCGTGTGGCGGGTGCGCGGCCCCGCCAAGGACCTGGTCCTCACCACGGACTACGCACGCGTGGTCTGAGCCGAGGTCCCCTCCAGGCGCAGATTCCAGCGGCCGGCGTGCCCCATGACCGTCGTCGCCGACAGCGGTCTGACATCGATGTTCCAGTACGTCGACGGCGGCGCCTTCAGCGCGTACACCAGCGCGGCCCGGATCACGGACGGCTCGGCCACGGCGACGATCCGGTCGCCGTCCTCCACGGGCCGGGTGTCGAGCCAGCCGCCGACCCGGGAGATGAACGCGATCAGCGATTCGCCGCCGTGCGGTGTGCCGCGCGGGTCGGCGAGCCAGGCGTCCACCGCGTCGGGCTCCCGGGCCATCGCCTCGCCCAGCGTGAGCCCGCCCCAGCGGCCCATGTCGCAGTCCCGCAGGGCCAGCTGCACCAGCGGGGCGTAGCCGAGGGCGTCGCCGGTGGCGCGGCTGCGCGGGGTGGGCGAGCAGTAGCGCAGGTCGGCGGCCGCCAGGGGCAGCAGGTCGCGCGCGACGTGCTGCACCTCGTCCCAGCCGGCCTGGTCCAGCGGCCGGTCGTCCTGGAAGCGCTCGGCGAGCAGGGACGAACTGCGCGCGGCGGCGACGAACGTGACCCGAAGCGACATGCGGTGATGGTGTGACGGGAAGGTGACCAGGTCAAGAGGGACCGTTCCCAAGTCACCGTGGGTGGACGGGCTCTCACCGCCTGGTCGGGACCATTCGGGCGGACCCTCACGAAAGGGGCCGCTAGAGGTACAGCGCCATCCAGTGCTCCGGGGTCTCCAGCGCGGCGAAGCCGAGCTTCGCGTACACCCCGTGGGCGTCGTGCGTGGCGAGCAGGATGCGCCGGACCCCGTACGGGCGCAGGTGTTCGCGCACCGCCCCCACGAGGGCCGTCCCGAGGCCCTTGCCGCGCACCGCCGGGTCGACGTACACGTCGCACAGCCAGGCGAAGGTGGCCCGGTCGGTGACGACCCGGGCGTAGGCGACCTGCTCCCCGGACGCGGTGTCGTACACACCGAAGTTCAGCGATCCCGCGATCGCCTCCTCCTGCTTCTCACGGGCCCGTCCGATCGCCCAGTAGGCGTCGGTGGACAGCCAGCGGTGCACCCGCTCGCGGTCGAGGCGGGCGGCGTCGGTGGAGATCTCATAGCCCTCGGCGAGGGGCGGGATGTCGGTCATGGGCTGACCCTCGCAGGGTCCGGGAGGCTCCGTCGAGCGTTTTTCATCACGTGGGATCCGGCCCGCACGCCGCCGTCACAGCACCTCGTCGCAGGCCGCCCGCAGCCGCCGTACGCCCTCGGTGATCTCCGCCGCGCCCGCCACCGCCGCGAAGCTCAACCGGACGTGCGCGGCCGGGGGTTCGGCACTGAAGTACGGGCGGCCCGGGGTGAGCGCGACACCGGCGCGCAGGGCGGCCGTGGACAGGGCGGCCTCGTCGGTGCCGTCGGGCAGGCGCAGCCACAGGTGGTAGCCGCCGGACGGGATGTGCGGGAGGGCGAGTTCGGGCAGGGTCAGACGCAGGGCTGCGGTCATGGTGTCCCGGCGGGCCCTCAGCTCGGCGGAGACGGCCCGCAGATGCCGGGGCCAGGCGGGCGAGCCGACCAGTTCCACCGCCGCCTCCTGCAGCGGGCGCGGTACGAAGAAGCTGTCGACGACCTGGATCGCGCGCAGCCGTTCCAGCACCGGGCCGCGGGCGGCGAGCGCGCCCACCCGGAAGCTCGGCGAGGTCGCCTTGGTCAGCGAGGACACATGGACGACGACCCCGTCGGGATCGTCGGCGGCCAGCGGGCGCGGCAGCGGCCCGGCGTCCTCGTGCACCAGCCGCCGTACGAAGTCGTCCTCGACGACGAAGGCGCCGGCCTCGCGCGCGATGCGCAGCACCTCACCGCGCCGCTCGGGGGCGAGCAGGGCGCCGGTCGGGTTCTGGAACAGGGGCTGGCAGACGAACACGCGGGCGCCGGTGGCCTTGAAGGCGTCCGCGAGCAGGGCGGGCCGTACGCCGTCGGCGTCGACCGGCACCGGGACCGGACGCAGACCGGCGGCGCGGGCGATGGCCAGCATGCCGGGGTAGGTGGGCGACTCGACCAGCACGGGGGCGCCCGGGGGCGCGAGCGCCTTCAGCGCGGTCGTCAGGGCGGACTGGCCGCCGGCGGTGATCAGCACCTCGGCGGCGGTGACCGGGCCGCCGGGCCCGCCGATGCCGCGCGCGAACCAGTCGCGCAGCTCGGGCAGCCCCTCCATGGGCGGCCGTCCCCAGGCGCCGGGCCGCCGGCCGGCCCGGGACAGGGCGGCGGCCATCGCGCGCTCGGGCTGGAGCGAGGGGTGCAGATAGCCGCCGTTGAACTCGATGACGCCGTGCGAGGGGGCGGCCAGCGACACCAGCACACCGGAGGCGTCCACCGAGCGCGGTACGAGTTCGCTCGCGCTGTCGGCGCTGAGCGTCACCTCCTGCCAGGAGGTGTCCCCGGTGGCGGCGGCCCGGGCGGGGCGGTCGGCGCGGAAGGCGCCGGCGCCGGGCCGGGTGACCACGAGCCCCTCGGCGGCGAGCTGGGCGAGGGCCCGGGACACGGTCACCGGGCTCACCCGGAACCGCTCCACGAGCGCCCTGCTCGACGGGAGCTTTCCACCGGGAGAGTAGCGGTCCAGCTCTCGTCGCAACTGATTCGCCAGGTCTGCCACACTGCTACGCTCTTGCATGAGGACCGAGAATAGCGCTACCGCGCCGAACCCGATAGCAGTCAGCGGTTCCGCCGCCCCGGCCCGCCCGGCCGTGCGCGGCACGCTCCAGGCCGGCCTCGGGGTCGCGGCCTTCTCCCTGACCTTCCCGGCCACCGCGTGGGGTCTCGAGGGGTTCGGACCGTGGTCGCTGGTGGCCGTGCGCAGTGTGCTGGCCGCGCTGATCGCGGGCGGCTTTCTGCTGGCACTGCGCGTGCCGCTGCCGGACCGCCGGCACTGGGCGGGGCTCGCGGTGGTCGCCGCGGGCGTGGTCCTCGGTTTCCCGCTGCTGACGACGCTGGCGCTGCAGACGTCGACCACCGCGCACGCCGCCGTGATCGTCGGTCTGCTGCCCCTGACGACGGCGCTGTTCTCCGCGCTGCGGGTCGGCACCCGGCCGTCGCGCACCTTCTGGCTGGCGGCGCTCGCGGGCGCCGCGGCCGTGGTCGCCTTCACCGTCCAGCAGAGCGGCGGCGCCCTCACCACCGCCGACCTGTATCTGTTCGCGGCGCTGCTGGTGTGCGCGGCCGGCTACACCGAGGGCGGGCGCCCCGCCCGGACCATGCCGGGCTGGCAGGTGACCGGCTGGGCGCTGGTGCTGTGCCTGCCGCTGGGCCTGCCCGCCGCCGCGATCGCGCTGGCGTACGAGCCCGTGCAGTGGAACGGGCACGGCGTGACCGGACTGCTGTGGGTGGCCGCCGGTTCGCAGCTGCTCGGGCTGGTCGTCTGGTACCGGGGCATGGCCGCCATCGGCATCCCGAAGGCCAGCCAGTTGCAGCTGGCCCAGCCCCTGCTCACACTGGTGTGGTCGGTGCTCCTGCTGGGCGAGCACCTGACGGTGGCCGCCCCCCTCACGGCCGCGGCGGTGCTCGTCTGCATCGCCGTGACCCAGCGGGCACGTGGCTGAACGGGTCGATACCGACCCGCCTCCCGGGCCCGCCTGGCGCCGTAGACTCAAGGCCACGGACCGCTGCTCCCGCATCTGCTGAGGAGGCCCAACCTATGCGCGCAACCGTGGGCGACCAGCTTGTCCAGCACGGCAGGGTGGTCGGGCAACACGACAAGGTCGGCGAGATCGTCGAGATCCTGGGCCAGGAGGGCACTCCTCCGTACCGCGTCCGCTTCGAGGACGGGCACGAGGGTGTGTGCTCCCCAGGCCCCGACACCGAGATCCGTCACCGCCGTCATGAGGAGATGTCCCGCTGATCGCGTCCACCGGCCCGGCGTGAGCCCGCCGGGCCGGTCAGACCGGGGGCGGCACGAACTGCCGGTAGTGGTCCGCGACCACCCGGTCGACGGCCCCGATCCGGTCCACCGCCACGTCCTTGGCGGCGAAGAAGACGTGCCCGCGCACCTCCGGGTGCTTCTTGGCGAGCGTCAGATGCCGTGACAGCTCCGCGGGGTCCTGCCAGGCAGCGGGCTGCGCCGGGTCCCCCGCCTTGTACAGCGCCTCCCCCAGGTACAGCCGCGTCCTGCTGCCCTTCGCCACCGCGGCCCACCACGGCACGAGCTCGGCGTAGTCGGCGGCGGCCAGCCCGATGTTCCAGTACAGCTGCGGGCAGATGTAGTCGATCCACCCTTCGCGCACCCAGGTGCGGGTGTCCGCGTGCAGATCGTCGTACGTCTGCACGCCCGCCCGGGTGTCGGAGCCCCGGGAGTCGCTGGCCGCGTTGCGCCACACCCCGAACGGGCTGACGCCGAACTGCGCGGTGGGCCTGATCCGCTTGATGCCCGCGGCCATCTCCCGGATCAGCCGGTCGATGTTGTCGCGCCGCCACGCGGCCCGGACGGGGAACGCGCTGCCGTACGTGTCGTAGGCGTCGTCGTCGTCGAAGGACTGGCCGGCGACCGGGTACGGGTAGAAGTAGTCGTCGAAGTGGACGCCGTCGACCGCGTACCGCTCGACGGCGTCGAGCATCGCCTTCTGCACGAAGGCCCGCACCTCCGGCAGCCCGGGGTTGTAGTACAGCCGGCCGCCGTACGGCACCACCCAGTCGGGGTTCTGCCGGGCGGGGTGGGCGGCGACGAGCCGGCCGAGGTCGCCGTGGTTGGCGATGCGGTACGGGTTGAACCAGGCGTGCAGGTGCAGTCCCCGCTTGTGGGCCTCCGTGACGGCCGTGTCCAGCGGGTCCCAGCCGGGGTCCCTGCCCTGGGTTCCGGTGAGGACCTGCGACCAGGGCTCGTGCGGGGACGGCCACAGGGCGTCCGCGGTGGGGCGCACCTGGAAGACCACCGTGTTGAGGCGGCGCTCGACCGCCGTGTCCAGGTGGGTGAGGAGTTCGGCGCGCTGCTGCCGTGCGCTCAGCCCCGTCTTCGAGGGCCAGTCGCGGTTCGCCACGGTCGCCAGCCACATACCGCGCATCTCTCTTGCCGCGTGGCGTCGGTCACGGTCGGTCCCGCCCGCCGCGGCGGTCCCCGCCGTCAGGGCGCTCCCCGACGCCATGAGTGCCGACAGGGCGGTGACCGTGAACGCCCGTCGTGACAGCGGTGACTTCCGGTGCAGCATCGTCTTCGTACCTCCCGTGTGACGCGGTCAAGAACCCTCGTTTACAGGACAGATCCGGACGAACAGGACCGGTCCGGCGTCAGCCTTTCATGAGGCACCCGAACGATCGATCAAGCTGCGCCGAAGGTAACGTGCCCTTTTGGAGCAGGCGCCGAACAACGGCGGGCCTGCCGCAGTCGTGGATCAGCGAAGGGGACGATGTGACCGGCATCTCCGGAGATATTGCACGTGTCGGTGTCGTGGGCTGCGGCCAGATGGGGGCGGGCATCGCCGAGGTCTGCGCCCGCTCCGGGCTGGACGTGAAGGTCGCCGAGACCACCGGCGAGGCCCTGGAGATCGGCCGGACCCGGCTGCTCAACTCCCTGGCCAAGGCCGCCGAGCGCGGCAAGATCAGCGAGGAGGAGCGGGACGCCACCGTGGCGCGGCTCTCCTTCACCACGGACCTCGGCGAGTTCGCCGACCGGGATCTGGTGATCGAGGCCGTCGTCGAGAACGAGCAGGTGAAGACGGAGATCTTCCAGGTGCTCGACCAGGTCGTGACCCGGCCCGACGCGATCCTCGCCTCCAACACCTCCTCGATCCCGCTGGTGAAGCTGGCCGTCGCGACCTCGCGCCCGGACCAGGTGATCGGCGTCCACTTCTTCAACCCGGCGCCGGTGCAGAAGCTGGTCGAGCTGATCCCCGCGCTCACCACCTCCGAGGGCACGATCGCCCGCGCCCAGAACTTCGCCGAGAAACTGCTGGGCAAGCACGCCATCCGCGCCCAGGACCGCTCGGGCTTCGTGGTGAACGCCCTTCTGATCCCCTATCTGCTCTCCGCGATCCGGATGTTCGAGACGGGCATCGCCAGCCGTGAGGACATCGACAACGGCATGGAGATGGGCTGCGCCCACCCGATGGGCCCGCTGAAGCTGTCCGACCTGATCGGCCTGGACACGGTCGCGTCCGTGGCGCAGAGCATGTACGACGAGTACAAGGAGCCGCTGTACGCCGCTCCCCCGCTGCTCCAGCGGATGGTCGACGCGGGTCGCCTGGGCCGCAAGACCGGCTCGGGCTTCTACGCCTACGGCTGATTACCGACGGTCAGATTCCGGCCGCACGCGCGAGCCCGGCACCGAAAAGGTGCCGGGCTCGCGGCGTTCGCACCCGGTGTGCGCGCCGGGCCCGCATATGCCGTTCGCACACGCTCCCCACGCGTCCACCAGGCGAGTTCACTTTGCTGCGCATGCCAGGGATTGAAGACGACTGCGGAAAGGAGCGGACACGTGACCGCCGATCCCGAGCATCCCGCCGTTCAGGGGGAACTCGCAGAGTTACGACGCCGGCTCGACGTCGCCTACGCCCGTGTGGAGGGCGGGCTGACTCTGCTGACGCACCGGACCGAGGAGAGCGCCAAGGAACTCGACGAGCTCGACTCCCGGATCACGACGCTGGAACACGCGCGCTGGCCGCTGCCCGCGGTCGCCGCCCTCGTCGCCGTGGGCGCGCTGATCGTGGCGATCTGGCAGGCCGTCGGACGCTGAGGGCGTTCTAGGGCAGGCCCGCGCGCCGGCCGAGGACGTCCTGTCCCAGCCGGAGATGGTGCAGCAGCAGTAACGCGGCCGCCATGTTGGCGGCCGGGACCTCCCCTCGGGCGACCATGTCGGGGACGAGCTTGAGGGGGACCCACTCCCGGCGGTCCGACTCGAAGTCGTCCACCGGATGCCCGACGTACTCGCCCTCCTCGGCCCAGTAGATGTGGTGCCGGGCGTCGGTGAGCCCGTTGGACGGCTCCACGCTCATCAGGTGGTGCAGGGGTCCCGGCCGCCAGCCGGTCTCCTCCTCCAGTTCGCGGGCGGCGGCGCCGGCGATGTCCTCGCCGTCCTCCACGACGCCCGCCGCGAGTTCCCACCCCCAGCTGTCGGTGATGAAGCGATGGCGCCAGAGCAGGAGGACCTCGTTGGCCTCGTTGACCACGGTGGCCACGGCGACCGGCCGCAGCCGTATCAGGAAGTGGTCCAGGTGCCGGCCGTCGGGCAGTTCCACATCTGCCAGATTGACGGTGAACCAGCGGTTTTCATACACAGTTTGTTCGTTCTGTTTCGTCCACTGCACGGTTCTGCCACCTTCCGTCGAGTAAGTGGCAATATCGCAGCAGCGAGCCGGAGTTGTCGGAGAGCGGAGAAGCGTCTAGAGCGGTACGCGCAGTGCCCCGTCGATCAGCGCGGCCGCCTCGGCGGTCCCCGCGCAGCCGCTGCGCACCAGGTTCTCGCGCACCGCCCGGAGTCTGTCGCGCAGCCGCTGGGACTCCATCCCCCGCGCCTGTTCGGCCATCTGCACGGCGATGGCCACCGCGTTGTCCGCGTTGCCCTGACGCAGTTCGATCGTGCTGAGCATGGCGAGCCGGTGCACCCGGCCCCGGTCGTGCGCCGGGTTGTCCACGGCCGCCGCGGCGTGCTCGCGCGCGGCCGCGACCTCCCCGAGGCTCAGCAGGGCCTCCGCCACCTGGACGTTGACGAGGCCGGGCTGGACATAGCCGGTCTCGTCGGGTTCGTAGCCGCGCCGGATGCGTTCGGCGGCCTCCTCGGCACGCCGGATGCAGGACAACGCGCTGGTGCCGTCGCCGAGATGGGCGTACGCCTTCGCCTGCATCGCGTACAGATCCGAGGCGAGCGCCGGGGTGATGTGCTTGTCGGCGGCCCGCAGCGCGGCCTCGGCGAAGGCGACCGCCTGCCGGAACTCCCGCATGAACAGCGCCTGGTTGACGAGCAGCGCGATCACATAGGCGCCGAGTCCCCGGTCGCCGCTGGCCTTCGCCAGCCGCAGCGCCTGGTGGAAGTAGCGCTGCGCCAGCCCGTGCGCGTCCGAGTCGTACGCGCAGATCCCCGCGATGGCCACCAACCCGCCGGTGGCGCGGTGCAGCTGACGCCCCGTCGCGTCGGTGTAGCTGCCCCGCAGCAGCGGGGCGGCCTCCGCGTTGAGGAAGCCGACGATCCGGGTGCGGGTCGCCATGCCGCCCGCCTTGCGGTACATCTGCTCGTAGTGGGCGCGCGCGGACCGCAGCATCTCGATGTCGGCGGCGGTGACCCGGTGCCGGCCGCCGCGTGAGACGTCGACGTCCTCGGGCGGATTCTCCCACTCCCACACGGGCATGACGGCGGGCGTGCCGGTGACCGCGGGGGCGCCCAGGATGTGCGGGCGCTGCTGCTCGTCGGAGCGCCACAGGGCGGTGGCCCGCTCCACGAATCCCGACAGCGTGGTGGTGTGCGGGGACGACTGGTCGCCCGGCACTCCGAGCCCGATGTCGTCGAGGGTGACGGTGCGGTGCAGCCGGGCGGCGAGCACCTCGCAGATCAGGTCGGGGACCTGGCCGCGTGGCCGCTGCCCCTTCAACCACCGGGCGACGGCGGTGTGTTCATATCTCAGTGCGAGCCCGCGCGCCCGTCCCGCCTGGTTCACATGTGCGGCCAGCCCCGCGTGCGAGATCCCCGCCTCGTCGAGGATCGCGTCGAGCAGAGTGTTGGGCTGCATGGATGCCCCCCGGGTACCTCGGTGCCGACAGAGTAGTGCGAACCGGTTCACACGGGGTGTGAACGGAGTGCGCGAATCCGTAGGGTGCGCGCACTGTCGCGGAGAGTTTCCAACCGGTTGACTGAAATGCCTCGCAAGAGGCCGGCCGGGCCGCCGGCTCCCCCTCATACAGTGCGGCGGCCCGCTTCCGCGCCGTCCGCCCGGCTGCCTGCCCGACACTCCGTGGCGGGGCGGACGGCGCCGCCGACGACCGGGCGGGTCAGCCGGCGGCCGGCCGGGTGCCGGGCGCGGCGCCGCCCTGGTCGGAGGCCTGTGCCGCCAGGGGGCCGCAGGTCACCCGTGCCCGGTCGTTGCGCAGGACGACGAGGGCGACGTCGTCCGCGGGGCGGCCCCGGGTGTGCCGCAGCAGGGCGGAGAAGAGGAGGCGCAGGGTGGTCTCGGGTGCGGCCGGGGGTCGGTCCGCCAGTGCGGCCAGGGTCACCCGGAGCGGAAAGAACCGGCCGGCGGGGTCCCGGGCGTCCTCGACGCCGTCGGTGTGCAGGACGAGCACATCGCCCGGCAGGAACACACCGCATCGCTCGGGGGTCAGATCGCCCGGCAGCGGGAACGGCCCGACCGGCGGCAGCGGATCGGCCCGCGCCAGGGGCTCGACGCCGCCGTCGCACAGCAGAAAGGGCCAGGGATGCCCGCAGTTGAGGGCGGTGATCTCGCCGTCCGGGGTGATCTCCAGGAGGAGCGCGGTGACGAAGTCCTCCGCGGAGTCGTCGTGGGCGCCCCGCTCGCCCAGGTGCCGGGCCAGGGCCCGGTCGAGCCGGCGCAGCACCCCGCCGAGTTCGGGCTCGTCGTGCGCCGCCTCGCGGAAGCTGCCGAGGACCGCCGCGACGGTGCCGAGGGCGCCGATGCCATGGCCGCGGACGTCCCCGATGAGCACCCGGAGCCCGTGCTCGGTGGCCACGACCTCGTACAGGTCGCCGCCGACCCGGGCGCCCCGGTCGGCGGACAGCTGGGCGGCGGCGATCCGCACGCCGTCGACACGGGCGGGCGGCGGCCGCAGCAGCACGCTCTGCGCGGCACCGGCGACCGTCCGGGCCTGCCGCAGCTCGCGCAGCAGGGTGCGCCGGGTGTGGAGGAGGAGGCCGGCGCCCACGGCGAGGAGCAGGGCACCGGAGACGACACGGGCGCAGACGCCTTCGCGTTGCGCGAGCGGACAGGTCAGTTGGTAGGCGAGCACCGTGGCGCCCCAGGCCGTGGGCGTCCCGATCGCCAGCGCCTTGCGGGGAACCCGAGCCGTGATGCGGAACATGCCGATGGCCCCCCAGGAAAGGCCCTGACGACGCAGAATCGGACCGGCCTCGAAAGGCCGGTCCGATTCTGTCGGCAGATGCCCCGGTAGGTCGAGATCGCCCGGGGAAGTCACCCTATCGAGTGAGGTGACTTCCGGGCGCCTCTCCGGGGGCGCGCGGAGCCGTCAGCCGCGCAGCACGGCTCCGGTCCGCTCACCCGCGAGGGCCACCGCGGCGTCCCTCGCGGCCGACGCCTCGTCCACCGTCAGCGTCCGGTCCGCGGCGCGGAACCGCAGGGCGTACGCCAGCGACTTCTTGCCGTCGCCGAGCTGCTCCTCGTTCTCGTACACGTCGAACAGCCGGATGGCCTCCAGCAGTTCGCCCGCGCCCTCGCGCAGCGCGGCCTCGACCTCGGCGGCCGGGACCGGCTTGTCGACGACGAGGGCGACGTCCTGCGTGGCGACGGGGAAGGTGGAGATCCTCGGCGCCTGGGGCGTGTCGTCGCCGACCTGCTCCAGCGCGTCCAGGTCCAGCTCCATCGCGCAGGTGCGCGCGGGCAGGTGCAGGGCCTTCAGGACCCGCGGGTGCAGCTCGCCGGCGTGACCGACGACCCGCTCCGACCCGTCCACGGTGATGACCAGTTCGGCGCAGCGGCCGGGGTGCCACGGCCCGTACTGCCCGGCGCGGACCGTCAGCGCGGCCCCCGCCTCACGGGCGACGAGCCGGGCCGCCTCGACGGCGTCGGCCCATCCGGCGGGACGCCCGGGGCCCCACCAGCCGGCCTGCTCGCGCGCGCCGGCGAGGACGACGGCCACGTGCCGGGGCTGCTCGGGCAGCACGGCGTCGAGCGCGGCCAGTTCCTCGTCGGTCGGGCGCCGGTCCACGGGGAGGTGCCTGGCGGCGGCCCGCTCCTCGCGCGGCTGGAAGACCAGGCCGGTCTCGAAGAGCGCGAGGTCGTGCGTGCCGCGTCCGTCGTTGCGCCGCAGCGCGGCGAGCAGACCCGGCAGCAGCGACGTGCGCAGCGCGGGCTCCTCGTCGTTGAGCGGGTTGACGAGCTTGACGACCCGGCGGGCCGGGTCGTCGGCGTCCAGGCCGAGCTGGTCGAGGACCTGCTCGCTGACGAACGGGTAGTTCGGCGCCTCGACGAAGCCGGCGCCGGCCAGTGCGCGGCCGACGCGGCGGTGCAGTCGCTGGCGGGCCGTGAGACCGCGCCCGGACGGCGGCTTCGGCAGCGTGGAGGGCAGGTTCTCGTAGCCCTCCAGCCGGATGACCTCCTCGGCGAGGTCGTTGGGCTCCAGCAGGTCGGGCCGCCAGGACGGCACGGTGACGATCAGCTCGTCCTGCCCGTACACGTCACAGCCGATCTGCTGCAGCCGGCGTACGACCGTCTCGCGGCCGTACTCGACGCCCGCGACCTTGTCGGGGTGGTCGGCCGGCGTCGTGATGGTGTGCGGCGCGGACGGCGTGACGACCTCGGTGACACCGGCCTCGGCGGTACCGCCGGCGAGCAGCACCAGCAGGTCGACGGTGCGCTGCGCGGCGGCCGCGGCGGCTGCCGGGTCGACACCGCGCTCGAAGCGCCGGGACGCCTCGGAGGACAGCTTGTGCCTGCGGGCCGTACGGGCGATCGACACCTGGTCGAAGTGGGCGGCCTCGATGACGATGTCGGAGGTCGCGTTCTCCAGGTCCTCGTGATCCGCGATCTCCGTGTTGGCGCCGCCCATGACGCCGGCGAGGCCGATGGGGCCGCGCTCGTCGGTGATGACCAGGTCCTCGGCGTGCAGCTTGCGCTCGACGCCGTCGAGGGTGACGAGCTTCTCGCCCTCCTCGGCCCGGCGCACGCCGATGGTGCCCTGGACGCGGGTGCGGTCGTAGGCGTGCAGCGGCTGACCGAGCTCCATCATCACGTAGTTGGTGATGTCGACGGCGAGCGAGATCGGGCGCATGCCGACCTTCTGCAGCCGGCGCTGGAGCCAGATCGGCGAGCGCGCCTCGGGGCTGAGGCCGGTCACCGTGCGGGCGGTGAAGCGGTCGCAGCCGAGCGGGTCCGAGACCTGCACCGGGTAGCCGAAGGCGTTCGGGCCGGGCACGTCGATCAGCGCCGGGTCGCGCAGCGGCAGCCCGTAGGCGATGGCGGTCTCGCGGGCGACGCCGCGGATGGACAGGCAGTCGCCGCGGTTGGCGGTGACGGCGATGTCCAGGACCTCGTCGACCAGTTCGAGCAGCTCGATGGCGTCCTTGCCGACCTCGGTCTCCGGCGGGAGCACGATGATGCCGTGGGTGCCGTCGTCGCCCATGCCCAGCTCGTCGCTGGAGCAGATCATGCCGTGCGACGTCTTGCCGTAGGTCTTGCGGGCGCTGATGGAGAAGCCCCCGGGCAGGGTGGCGCCGGGCAGGACCACGACGACCTTGTCGCCGACGGAGAAGTTCCGGGCGCCGCAGACGATCTCCTGGGGCTCACCGGTGCCGTTGGCCTGGCCGACGTCGACGGTGCAGAAGCGGATCGGCTTCTTGAAGCCCTCCAGCTCCTCGATGGTCAGCACCTGGCCGACGACCAGGGGGCCCTTGAGGTCGGCGCCGAGCTGTTCGACGGTCTCGACCTCGAGGCCGGCCGAAATGAGCTTGGCCTGCACGTCGCGGCCGGTCTCGGTGGCCGGCAGGTCGACGTACTCCCGCAGCCAAGAAAGCGGGACCCGCATCAGATCTCCATCCCGAACGGCCGGGTGAACCGGACGTCACCCTCGACCATGTCTCGCATGTCCTCGACGTTGTGGCGGAACATCAGCATCCGCTCGATGCCGAACCCGAAGGCGAAGCCGCTGTACTTCTCCGGGTCGACGCCGCAGGCGGTGAGCACCCGCGGGTTGACCATGCCGCAGCCGCCCAGCTCGATCCAGCCCTCGCTGGAGCAGGTGCGGCAGGGCCGGTCGGGGTTGCCCACGGACTCGCCCTTGCAGACGTAGCAGAGCATGTCCATCTCGGCGCTGGGCTCGGTGAAGGGGAAGAAGTTCGGCCGCAGCCGGGTCTTCATGCCCTCACCGAACAGCGACTGGACCATGTGGTCCAGGGTGCCCTTGAGGTCCGACATGGTCAGGCCCTCGTCCACGGCGAGCAGTTCGACCTGGTGGAAGACCGGGGTGTGCGTGGCGTCCAGCTCGTCCGTGCGGTACACGCGGCCGGGGCAGATCACGTACACCGGCAGCTCGCGGTCGAGCAGCGAGCGGATCTGCACGGGCGAGGTGTGGGTGCGCAGCACGACACCGGAGTCCGCGCCGCCGTCGGGGCCCTGCACGAAGAACGTGTCGGCCTCGCCGCGGGCCGGGTGGTCCGGGCCGATGTTCAGCGCGTCGAAGTTGAACCACTCGGCCTCGACCTGCGGACCCTCGGCGACCTCGTAGCCCATGGCCACGAAGATGTCCTCGATGCGCTCGGACAGGGTGGTGAGCGGGTGGCGGGCGCCGGGCGGCACGCGGTCGTGGGGCAGCGTGACGTCCACGGCCTCCTCGACCAGCACGCGCTGGTCGCGCTCGGCCTCCAGCTCGGCCTGGCGGGCGGCGAGCGCCTTGTTCACGGCGCCGCGGGCCTGGCCCACACGCTTGCCGGCGTCGGCCTTGGCGTGCGGCGGCAGGGCGCCGATCTCGCGGTTGGCGAGGGCCAGCGGGGAGGTGCCGCCGGTGTGGGCGGTCTTGGCCTCCTGGAGCGCGTCGAGGGAGTCCGCGGCGGCGAAGGCGGCGAGCGCCTCGTCCCGCATGCGCTCGATGGCTTCTGGTTTCAGTGCCTCGACCTCGACAGGGTCGTACGACTTGTTCGGTGCCGACATCTCTTCCCGTGCTTCCGGTTGGCTGGCGGATGGCCCCGTACCGACTCGCGGACATCTCGTCTCGGTGTGGGGACACAAAGGTGCCAAAGGCCGAGTCTAACGGGGTTGAGGTGAGCGAATGCGCCCGTGGGGCCCGGTCCGGCTCTCAGGTGAGGTACGCCGGTGCCGCCACGGGCAACGTAAATCGGAACAGCGCGCCGCCCCCGGGGGCGCGCCCGACCGTGATGGTGCCGCCGTGGGCTTCGACGATGCCCTTGACGATGTAGAGCCCGAGGCCGGTGCCGCCGCGCTTGCTGCCCCGCCAGAAGCGGGTGAAGACGCGGTTCATGGACTCCTCCGGGATGCCGGGGCCTTCGTCGCTCACGGTGACCGACGTGCCGGTGTCCTCTCCCTCGCGGGGGGACGGCGAGGACGTGATGTCAATGGTGACCGTTCCGTCGCCGTGCCGCACCGCATTTTCGATGAGGTTGCTCAGCACCTGGTCGATCTTGTCGGGGTCGGCCCACAGGGCGGGCAGCGGCTGCTCGACACGCAGCAGGAACCGGTCGGCGGGCTGCCCGGCGGCGACGTACGCCTGGATGTGCCGCCCGACGGCCGCGCCGATGTCGACGGGCTGGCGGCGCACCTCCAGCCGGCCGCTGTCGATCCGCGAGATGTCGAGGAGCTCGGCGATGAGCCGGGTGACCCGGTCGGCGTCGGCGTCGACGGTCTCCAGCATCAGCCGCTTCTGGTCGTCGGTGAAGCGTTCCCACTTGGCGAGCAGGGTCGCGGTGAAGCCCTTGACGGAGGTGAGGGGCGAGCGCAGCTCGTGCGCGACGGTGGCGATCAGCTCGGCGTGACTGCGCTCGGTGCGGCGGCGGGCCTCGGTGTCGCGCAGCGAGACGACGACCCGGCGCACCGGCCCGGTCGGTTCGGCGCGGACGTAGCGCACGGCGACCAGCACCTCGCGGCCGCCCGGCAGCAGGAGGTTGCGCTCGGGCTGGCCGCGGCGGATGGCGAGGCCGCCGTAGGGGTCGGTCAGCTGCCACCAGCGCCGGCCCTCGAGGTCCTCCAGCGGCAGCGCCGACTCGAGGCGCCGGCCGAGGGCGCCGGCGGCGGGGACGGCGGTGATGCGCTCGGCGGCGGCGTTGAAGCAGATCACGTGCCCGTGCTCGTCGGCCACGACGAGGCCGTCGGGCAGATCGTCGGGGTCGATGCCGTGCCAGGCGGTGTCCTCGGACGGCCGTCGCACCTGATGTGCCCCCGGTGCGCTGCTCGTGCCGACACTCATCCCCGTACCCCACCTCTCACGACGGCTGAGGGGCCCCCGAGCTGGTCACCTTACTAGCTCTCGGTGACGGAGCGGCACCCTCCGGAGGCGCGCTGTGCACGGGCCGACGCGTAGAGACATACGGCGGCGGCGGTGGCGAGGTTCAGGCTCTCGGCCTTTCCGTGGATGGGGACGCGCACGACGGCGTCCGCCAGCGCGCGGGTCTCCTCCGGGAGCCCCCAGGCCTCGTTGCCGAACACCCAGGCGGTGGGCCCGCCCATGGTGTCCCCGTCCAGCTCGGCGTCGAGGTCGTGGTCGCCCGCGCCGTCGGCGGCGAGGATGCGCACCCCGGCGTCCTTGAGACCGGCCACGGCCCGTTCCACGGGCACGCCGACGGCGACCGGCAGATGGAACAGGGAGCCCACGGAGGCCCGTACGGCCTTGGGGTTGTAGAGGTCGACGGAGGCGTCGGTGAGGACGACGGCCTCGGCGCCCGCGGCGTCCGCGCAGCGCAGCACGGTCCCGGCGTTCCCGGGGTCGCGGACATGGGCGAGGACGGCGACCAGCTTGGGGCGGGCGGCGAGGATGTCCTCGAAGGGGGTGTCGACGAACCGGCAGACCCCGACGAGCCCCTGGGGCGTCACGGTGGTGGAGATGTCGGCGATCACCTGCTCGTCGGCGAGGTGCACGCGGGCGCCGGCGGTCCGGGCCTCACCGATGATGTCGGCGTACCGCTCGGCCGCCTCGACGGTGGCGAACAGCTCGACGAGCGTCTCCCCGTAGGCGGCGGCCTCCCGCACGGCCTGCGGCCCCTCGGCCAGGAACAGCCGCTCCTTGCCCCGGAAGTTCCGCTTCGCCAGGCGCCGGGCGGCGAGCACACGCTGCGAACGGGGGGAGATCAGCTCGGGGGCGGCGGGGCGCATGCGTTTCTTCACCTTCACAAGTAGTCGACGCCGGGTGCGGGGAACCGCGCCACCGGCCAAAGAAAGGACCCGCAGGCGTCACAGCCTGCGGGTCCAGTCACGTCGGCTCAGAGCCAGCGCGGCGTCACGCGGCCTTCGGCGCGTTGACGTCGCTCGGGAGCGCCTTCTGGGCGACCTCGACGAGCGCGGCGAAAGCGTTGGCGTCGTTGACGGCCAGCTCGGCCAGGATCTTGCGGTCCACCTCGACGTTGGCGGCCTTCAGACCCTGGATGAAGCGGTTGTACGTGATGCCGTTCGCGCGGGCAGCGGCGTTGATGCGCTGGATCCACAGCTGGCGGAAGTCACCCTTGCGCTTCTTGCGGTCGTTGTAGTTGTAGACCAGCGAGTGGGTGACCTGCTCCTTGGCCTTGCGGTACAGACGCGAACGCTGACCGCGGTAGCCGGAGGCCTGCTCGAGGATCGCCCGGCGCTTCTTGTGGGCGTTGACTGCCCGCTTGACGCGTGCCACTTTGTTTAACTCCTTGTAGCGGGGCCGCGGTTGGACTCACACGGCCCGGAATCGATGGGGTCCCGGTCCAGACGCACGGCGCTCGTGGGGAGCGCCGCGGACGTCACTTGCCGAGAAGCTTCTTGATCTTCGCGGCGTCGCCCGGGGCCATCTCGGCGTTGCCGGTGAGGCGACGCGTCACACGGGACGACTTGTGCTCGAGCAGGTGGCGCTTGCCGGCGCGCTCACGGAGCACCTTGCCGGAGCCGGTGACCTTGAAGCGCTTGCTGGCACCGCTGTGCGACTTGTTCTTCGGCATAGCGCCGTTCTCTCCTCGTGGGTGGCGCTCCGATGCCCGGTCGTGAAACCGGGCACGGTGGAGCGTCGCTCGTTTGTCGGTTATGTCCTGGGGACGGTGTCCCCCGGGATCACGCCTCGGCGGAAGCCTCGGCAGGAGCCTCGGACTCCACGCCGTTCTCGGTGTCCGCGGCGTTCTGCGACTTGCCGGGGTTGGCCTTCGCGTCTGCCTTGCGGGCTTCCTGCGCCTGGCGGGCCTCGGCCATCGCCTCGGTCTTCTTCTTGTGCGGACCGAGAACCATGATCATGTTTCGGCCGTCCTGCTTCGGGTTCGACTCGACGAAACCGAGGTCCTGGACGTCCTCCGCGAGACGCTGCAGCAGTCGGTAGCCCAGCTCGGGCCGGGACTGCTCGCGACCACGGAACATGATCGTGATCTTGACCTTGTCGCCCTGCTTGAGGAACCGGACGACGTGACCCTTCTTGGTGTCATAGTCGTGCGGGTCGATCTTCGGCCGGAGCTTCATCTCCTTGATGACCGTGTGCGCCTGGTTCTTGCGCGCCTCACGGGCCTTCATGGCCGACTCGTACTTGAACTTCCCGTAGTCCATGAGCTTGCACACGGGCGGACGGGCGTTCGCCGCGACCTCGACCAGGTCCAGGTCGTACTCCTGCGCAAGCTCCAGTGCCTTGGCCAGCGGGACGATGCCCACCTGCTCGCCACTGGGACCGACAAGTCGCACCTCGGGAACGCGAATCCGGTCGTTGATGCGGGGCTCGGCGCTGATGGATCCTCCTCGGTTAGCACCACACGGCGGTCTGGCGGACAGCCGCGTATGTCTCTTCTAGACAGACCTAACCGCGCCGAAGCACAAAAAATGCCCCGGACGATCACAGGCGGGGCTCCAAGCACTTCCGGAGCACCGCCGCGATGCCGCGGGGCGCGATTCGGGCGGCTCCATCGTCCGTACGGAACGATGGTGGCCGCCTGACCGGGGTGACCCGCCGTCCCGGGGGACGGTCAGGTGGGAGATCGGAGCCTCCACTTGTGGGCTGGCGACAGAGGTCCCCAGCCGGTCGTTACACAAGGTTAGCAGGATCCCCGGGGCGGCGCTAACCGGCCCGCACCGGGGCCTCGCGCGCGCGGGGCCTATCGTGTGGGGCATGAGTGACACCTCCCCCTCGGACAGCCCCGAGACCTCCGGCTCCACCGACTTCGACGCCATGACCCGCGACATCGCCGAGGTGCCGGCGGTCGAGGTCATCGTGACCGTCGCGGTCAACCTGATGAGCGCGGCCGCCGTGAAGCTCGGTCTGACCGAGGAGGGCGACAAGTACAAGGACCTCGACGAGGCCCGCAAGCTGATCCACGCCCTCGCCGGTCTGCTGGACGCGAGCACGACCGAGATCAGCTCCTTCCACGCCGCCCCGCTGCGCGACGGCCTGAAGTCGCTGCAGCTCGCCTTCCGCGAGGCGTCCGTGGTGCCGGACGAGCCGGGCCAGGGACCGGGCGAGAAGTACACCGGCCCCGTCTACGGCTAGGGCTTTTCGGAAAGTCCCGCTCAATCGCGTACGTACAGGGGCTCGCCCGGAGGCGTGGTCCCGGCCGGCAGCAGTGCCAGGTCGAGGCCGCGCACCAGGCGGGCCCTCAGTGTCTCGTCGGCCGCGAGCCGCTGGGCGACCGACCGCGCCGCCTCCGCGGGCTCGGCGGCGTCGATGACGAGGGCCAGGGTGCCGTCGGCCCGGCCCGGCCCGAGGTGGGCGCGCAGGACGGCGGGCTCGGCGGCCACGACGGCCCGTACGGCCTCCCGTACGGCCGGGTCGGCCAGCGGGTCCGTGGTCGTACGGCCCTCCGCCACCGCCAGCAGGGAGCGTCCCGTCAGCTCGTAGGGCACGGGTCCGGCCAGGTCCAGGACGATCGTGTCGGCCTTCTCGTGCGCGGCCGCCTCCAGGGCCGAGCGCAGCGGTACCGCGACGGGGCGGGCGGCCGGGTCCCAGCGGGCGAGGGACTCGGTGGAGGTGAACGCGGGCAACGCGGTGCGGTTCCCGGCCTTCAGGGTCGGGACGGCCATGTCGCTGGTCTTCTCCCGGCGCAGCCCCTTCTCGTCCTCCTCCACCTCGCCGAGCACGGCCACGACGGGCACCAGCAGCCGGGCGTCCCTGAGCGCCTCGAGGACCGGGCCCTCGGCGGTGCGGTCCTCGGCCCAGGCGGCGAGCGCGGCGCTCAGCCGGGGGTCGGCGGTGCCGTCGTCGTCGGAGAAGGGGGAGTCGGGAATGTTCTTGTTCGCCACGGTCACCGACCCTATCGGGGGGATGCTGCTGCGCTTGTGCGGCCCCGGAAACCCGGCGGTGACGCACGGCCCGCCTCGTCCCCGTTTTCTGACACGGCTTTCACCTCCGGCTAACGGACCGCTCAGGTGGGGCGCCCACGATCGCGGCCATGGAGTCTCCCCCACGCCCCCGTGCCCGTCCGCTGCTGTGCGGCACCCTCGCCGCCGTCCTCGTCCTGGGCGGCACGGCCTACGGGTCGTCCCGGGCGCACCGCGCGGCAGGGCCCGTATCGTCGTCGTCCGCGCCGGCGTCCGGGTCCGCCTCGCCGCCGGCGGGTGAGGAGGCTTCGGTGGAACGTGTGGCACGGCCGACGGTGGACCGCGACGCGGTACTGGCGCGGGCGATGCGTGCGGTGGACGTCCCGGACGGGGCCCGGGTGTCGGTGGGCGTGCTGGACCTGGCGTCCGGGGAGAGCGCCACGTTCGGGGAGGGCGCCTTCGACACGGCGAGTGTCGTCAAGGTCGACATCCTGGCGGCGCTCCTGCTGCGCGCCCAGGACGAGGGGCGGAGGCTGACGCCCACGGAACGGGCGGACGCCGCCGCGATGATCGAGCACAGCGACAACGCCTCCGCGTCCCGGCTGTGGCGGGCGATCGGCGCGGCGGCCGGGCTGGACGCGGCGAACGAGCGGTTCGGCCTCACGGACACGGAGGGCGGCGACGGGATGCTGTGGGGCCTGACCCGCACCACGGCCGCCGACCGGCTGCGGCTGCTGAGGCAGGTGTTCGGGGAGGAGTCGGAGCTGGAGGCGGCGTCGCGGGCGTATGTGCGCACGCTGATGGGCCGGATCGCGCAGGGGCAGCACTGGGGGGTGTCGGCGGCGGCCGCCGGCTCCGGGTGGGCGCTGAAGAACGGCTGGCTGCCGCGTACGGCCACGGGGCTGTGGGACGTCAACAGCGTCGGGCGGGTGACGTCCCAGGGACGCGAGTTGCTGGTGGCCGTGCTGTCGGACGGCCATACGACCCAGGCGCGCGGGATCTCGGTGGTGGAGGCGGCGGCGGTGGCCGCGGTGTCGGTGTTTGCCGGGGACGACGCGTCCTCGGGGTGAGGGTCAGGCGCCGAGTCCGAAGCGGCCGCGGCGGCCGCGCCAGACGGCGACGGACGCGACGAGGAGGAGGGCTCCGGCGCCGCCCGCGAGCCAGGCCGTCCAGCCCGCCGGGCCGTCGTCGGTGGCGGCGGCGTCCGGGCCCGGGCCGAAGTACTCCTCGCTGTGCGCGACCGGCTTCAGCTGCCGCGGCTTCAGCCGGTCCGCCTTCGCGAGGGCCGCGGCCGGGTCGACGAAACCGTAGCCGCGGGAGTCGTCACGGCCGGAGGCGGGCGCGTTGCGGGCCGTGTCCTCCAGGAGCTTCTTGACCTGGGCGGGGGGCAGGTCCGGGTGGGCGGCCTTGATCAGGGCGGCCGCGCCGGAGACGAAGGCCGCCGCCGCGCTGGTGCCCCAGCCCTCGTAGTACTTGCGGTCGGGGTCGGCGATGACGACCTTGTCGCCGGGCGCGCTGACAGTGGCGTACCAGCGGCGGGTGGAGAAGGAGGCGCGGGTGCCGTAGCGGTCGACGGCGGTCGCGGCGATGACGCCCGGGTAGGCGGCCGGGTAGGAGATGTGGTCGCCCTTCTCGCCGCCGTTGCCCGCCGAGGCGACGACGACGGCGCCCTTGCTCAGCGCGTACTGGACGGCCTCGTCCTCGCCGGCCTCGGGGTGAGCGGACTTGGAGTCGTCGCCGAGCGAGAGGTTGATGACGTCGGCGCCGTGGTCGGCGGCCCAGCGGATGCCCTCGGCGAGGGCGTTGCCGCGGGTGTTGCGGGCCTTGGCGCGGGCGGAGTCGCCGTCCTCCAGGATGACCCGCACGGGGAGGATCTTGGCCTGCGGGGCGATGCCCAGGACGCCGTCGCCGTTGCCCTCGCCGTGGCCGTGACCGGCGATGATGCCGGCCATCGCGGTGCCGTGCCGGGCCCAGGCGCGGTCGCCGCGCTCGGCGCCGAAGCCGACCATGTCCTTGCCGGTGAGGACGTTGCCCGCCAGGTCCGGGTGGTCGTCGTCCACGCCGGTGTCGAGGACGGCGACGGTGACGCCGGCGCCCTTGGTGGTGCGCCAGGCCTCCTGGGTGTGCATGGCCTCCAGGGCCCACTGCTGCGCGCGTATGGAGTCGGCGTGCGCGGGGGTGGCGGGCAGGACGGCCAGGAAGGCGCCGAGCAGGGCCGCGAGGGGGCCGGTGCGCCGGGTCGGGGAGGTCTTCACAGCTCTGGTCACGGCGGCGGGCGCCGGTTTGTTCAGGGGAGCGATCATGACGACGGCTCCGCGGACGGGCCGACGTTTCTGCGCAGGGAGCGTTCGACGCGGTCGGCGAGGCCCCGCGCCTCGTGGCCGAGTCCGGCCTGGGCGACGGCGGAGGTGGCGCCGGAGCGCATGGCCTCCTCGGCGGGCTCGGGCCGGGCGACCACGCGGTCGTCGGCCCAGCCGGAGACGGCGTAGACGACGACGGGCGCGTCGGTGAGCACGGAAACCGTCCAGGCGGCCCGCTGTGCGTCGCCGAACCCGGCGGCCAGGGTGCCCTTGGGGGCGTAGGGGCGGGGCACGAGGTCGGCGCGCCGGTCGAGGCCGTCCCGGGCGAAGCGGGCGTCGAGCGCACGCATCGTCGCGGCGTCGGCCTTGGTGAACAGCAGGCCGACGGTGGTGACGTGACTCTGGGTGGCGTCGATGTAGGTGGCGCGCAGCAGACGCCGGCAGCCGGCCGGGGCGAGGGCCTTGCGCAGCAGCGGGTCGAGGGCGTCCGCGCATCCGGTGTCGGGGGCCACGGCGATCCGCGTCCAGGTCCGGTCGGCGCCGCCGGGTCCGGCGCCCTTGCCGTCCACGGTGGGCGGGAAGAGGCGGTCGACGGGGATGCTGTGCCACAGGGTGCCGGCCGCGGCGAAGGTGCCCTGGTCGCCGCCGCCGGGTTCACCGACCAGCCAGCTCCCGGTGAGGGCACCGCCGATCAGCCCGAGTCCGAGGACGCCACAGGCGGCGGCCACGGCGATCCGCGGCCGCAGCCGCAGGCCGCCGAGGGGGCGCGGGCGGGTCCCGGCGTCGTACCCCTCGGGCTCCCCGAACGACACGACGGGCCGCCCGGGGGTCGGAGGCGTGGGGGCGCTCCAGGAGAGGGAGGGGTCGGGCGG
>NZ_JAGPYD010000016.1:0-227405 GCF_018070255.1 Streptomyces sp. RK62
AGCGCGCCGCCGGTTCCCCCCCCACCGCCGGCCCCGTGCCCTCAACCCGGGGACGCCGCTGCAGTTTTCCGGGATATTTCCCGCTTTACGGCGACCCTCGACGGGGCCGGAACCGGCCGGTCCGCCTCCGCGGCCAAGTTGCCGGTCTCAGCCGCGCCCCATCGCCCGCGTCAGCGCGATCTCGATGACCACCCGGTCCGGATTGGGCGCCGGCGTCCGCCCGTACCGGACGGCGTAGCGCCGCTCGGCCTCCCGCACCCGCTCCGGCTCCGAGCTGACGTGCGCGACCCCCTCCAGCGTGGCCCAGCGTCCGCCGTCCACCTGGCAGACGGCGACCGGGGCCCCGGCGGCCCCGGCGGCCAGCACATGCGCCACCTTCCTGCTGGACTTGTTCGTGATCACCCGAGCCAGCCGGGCCTCCGGTTCGTATGTGACACCGACGGGCACCACGTGCGGGGTGCCGTCCGGGCGGGGCGTGGTCAGCGTGCACAGATGCCTCTCCTGCCAGAAGGAGAGGTACGGCGCGTCGGGAGCGCCCGGATCCTGGGGGTATGCGGCCATGGTGGGGAACCTAACGGGCGCAGGGCTCCCCGGCCCACCTTGAGTGGAATAGACTCAAGTTTGTGTACGCTGACTTTGTCAGTTAAAGGGAGACGCTGACGCCAGGAGGAGAACGGACACGTGGACGCCGAGCTGACCAACAGGAGCCGGGACGCGATCAACGCGGCCAGCAACCGGGCCGTGACCGAGGGACACCCGGACCTCACCCCCGCCCACCTGCTGCTGGCTCTGCTCGAGGGCCAGGACAACGAGAACATCGTCGATCTGCTCGCCGCCGCCGAGGCCGACCAGGCCGCCGTACGGGCCGGTACCGAGAAGGCGCTCGCCGCCCTGCCCAGCGTGACGGGGTCCACCGTTGCGCCCCCGCAGCCCAACCGCGATCTGCTCGCCGTGATCGCGGACGCGCAGGCCCGCGCCAAGGACCTCGGCGACGAGTATCTGTCCACCGAGCACCTGCTCATCGGGATCGCCGCCAAGGGCGGTCCCGCGGCCGACGTGCTCACCCGTCAGGGCGCGACCGCGAAGAAGCTGCTGGACGCCTTCCGTAAGGCCAGGGGAGGCCGCCGCGTGACCACCGCCGATCCCGAGGGGCAGTACAAGGCGCTGGAGAAGTTCGGCACCGACTTCACCGCCGCCGCCCGCGAGGGCAAGCTCGACCCCGTCATCGGACGGGACCAGGAGATCCGCCGGGTCGTGCAGGTGCTGTCGCGCCGTACGAAGAACAACCCCGTCCTCATCGGTGAGCCCGGCGTCGGCAAGACCGCCGTCGTCGAGGGGCTCGCCCAGCGCATCGTCAAGGGCGACGTGCCCGAGTCCCTGAAGGACAAGCGGCTCGTCGCGCTGGACCTCGGGGCGATGGTCGCGGGCGCCAAGTACCGCGGTGAGTTCGAGGAGCGTCTGAAGACCGTCCTCGCCGAGATCAAGGACTCCGACGGGCAGATCATCACCTTCATCGACGAGCTGCACACCGTCGTCGGCGCGGGCGCGGGCGGCGACTCCGCCATGGACGCCGGCAACATGCTGAAGCCGATGCTGGCCCGCGGTGAGCTGCGCATGGTCGGCGCGACCACGCTGGACGAGTACCGCGAGCGGATCGAGAAGGACCCGGCGCTGGAGCGGCGCTTCCAGCAGGTGCTGGTCGCCGAGCCCTCCGTCGAGGACTCCATCGCCATCCTGCGCGGGCTCAAGGGCCGCTACGAGGCCCACCACAAGGTGCAGATCGCCGACAGCGCGCTGGTGGCCGCCGCCACCCTGTCCGACCGGTACATCACCTCCCGCTTCCTGCCCGACAAGGCCATCGACCTCGTCGACGAGGCCGCCTCCCGGCTGCGGATGGAGATCGACTCCTCGCCGGTCGAGATCGACGAGCTCCAGCGCTCCGTGGACCGGCTGCGGATGGAGGAGCTGGCCCTCGAGAAGGAGACCGACCCCGCCTCCCGGGAGCGCCTGGAGAAGCTGCGCCGCGACCTCGCCGACAAGGAGGAGGAGCTGCGCCACCTGACCGCACGCTGGGAGAAGGAGAAGCAGTCCCTGAACCGCGTCGGTGAGCTGAAGGAACGGCTCGACGAGGTGCGCGGCCAGGCCGAGCGCGCCCAGCGCGACGGCGACTTCGACACCGCCTCCAAGCTGCTGTACGGCGAGATCCCGGCCCTGGAGAAGGAGCTGGAGGCCGCCTCGGAGGCCGAGGAGGAGGCCGCGCGGGACACCATGGTCAAGGACGAGGTCGGCGCCGACGACATCGCGGACGTCGTCGCCGCCTGGACCGGCATCCCCGCGGGCCGCCTCATGGAGGGCGAGACGCAGAAGCTGCTGCGCATGGAGGAGGAGCTGGGCAAGCGGCTCATCGGGCAGACGGAGGCCGTGCAGGCCGTGTCCGACGCCGTACGGCGCACCCGGGCGGGTATCGCCGACCCGGACCGCCCGACCGGCTCGTTCCTCTTCCTCGGCCCGACCGGTGTCGGCAAGACCGAGCTGGCCAAGGCGCTCGCCGACTTCCTCTTCGACGACGAGCGGGCCATGGTCCGCATCGACATGTCGGAGTACGGCGAGAAGCACAGCGTGGCCCGGCTGGTCGGCGCGCCCCCCGGCTACGTCGGCTACGAGGAGGGCGGCCAGCTCACCGAGGCGGTGCGCAGGCGGCCGTACAGCGTCGTGCTGCTGGACGAGGTGGAGAAGGCGCACCCGGAGGTCTTCGACATCCTGCTGCAGGTGCTGGACGACGGGCGCCTCACCGACGGGCAGGGCCGCACGGTGGACTTCCGCAACACGATCCTCGTGCTGACGTCCAACCTGGGCAGCCAGTACCTGGTCGACCCGATCACCAGCGAGGAGGAGAAGAAGGAGCAGGTCCTGGAGGTGGTCCGCGCCTCCTTCAAGCCCGAGTTCCTGAACCGGCTGGACGACCTCGTGGTCTTCTCGGCGCTGACCAAGGACGAGCTGGTCCGGATCGCCCGGCTGCAGATCGACCGGCTCGCCAAGCGGCTGGCCGAGCGCCGGCTCACCCTGGAGGTCACCGACGAGGCGCTGGCCTGGCTCGCCGACGAGGGCAACGACCCGGCGTACGGTGCCCGGCCGCTGCGCCGCCTGGTCCAGACGGCCATCGGGGACCGGCTCGCGAAGGAGATCCTGGCCGGGGAGGTCAAGGACGGCGACACGGTCCGGGTGGACGCCTTCGGCGACGGCCTGATCGTGGGACCGGCCACCGGAAAGACGCTCTGAGGGGCGATGGCACCGTGATCGCGGGTACCCGGTGCGAACCGGGTACCCGTCCCGTTGACCGGATCGAGTCAGCCCAGGGCTGACAGGGCCCGTCCGGGCTTGCCACCCCCCTCCCTGCATGGGGGAGGATGGCGGAATCCGTACGAAGGGAAAATCACGGTGAGCATCGACCCGTCCTCGATTCCGAACTTCGGGGGCCAGCAGCCGCAGCCCGGGCCACCGCCCGGCCCCGTAATCCCGGATCAGGACCTCGTGAAGCAGCTCCTCGACCAGATGGAGCTGAAGTACGTCGTCGACGACGAGGGTGACCTCGCGGCGCCGTGGGAGCAGTTCCGTACGTACTTCATGTTCCGCGGCGAGGGTGACCAGCAGGTCTTCTCGGTGCGGACGTTCTACGACCGGCCCCACCAGATCGACGAGAAGCCCGCGCTCCTCGAGTCGATCGACGACTGGAACCGCCGGACGCTGTGGCCGAAGGTCTACAGCCACACGCACGACGACGGCACCGTCCGCCTCATCGGCGAGGCGCAGATGCTGATCGGCACGGGCGTCAGCCTGGAGCACTTCGTCTCGTCGACGGTCAGCTGGGTGCGGGCCGCCATCGAGTTCGACAAGTGGCTCGTCGAGCAGCTCGGCCTGGAGCAGGAGATCAACGAGGCGGACAAGCCCGAGGACGACGAGTAGTCGTCACGACGGACGTGCCCGCGGCGCGGTGCCGCGGGCGGAGGAGAGCCCGGCCCTGATGCCGGGCTCTTCCGCGTCTCAGCGTCCCTCGCGCAGCCGGTGGGCGAGCCGCCCGATCAGCACGGCGTTGACCAGCCCCGCGAGGCCCACGGCGACGGTGAAGACCAGCGTGCCCAGCCCCGGTATCCCGGAGTACTCCGCGGGCAGCGAGAGCGGCACGGCGAGGAAGCTGAACGGGGCGGCGGTGATGAGGGGCCAGATCCCCGCGAAGCCCGGGTCCGGCGACAGGAGCACGGCGTACAGGAAGAAGCCGAGCGCCACGGCGACGACGGCGCAGTAGGCGCGGGCGAGCCAGTTGTCGACGGCGGGCGCGAGCGGGTTCCTGGCGGGCACGTTCGACCGCACCGGCGCCGGCGCCGACCGCTTCGCAGTGAGAGCGCCGAGGGCGGCGGCGTTGACGAGGGCGCACAGCAGGACCCAGGCCGCCCAGAACCCGACGGCGAGCGCCTCACCCGGCCCGCCGCCCTCGGTGCCGGGCCCGAACGGGAGAGCCACGCCGATCAGCGAGAGCGGCGCGGTGAGCAGCATCGGCGCCATGGCGACGGGGCTGTCCGGGAGGACGAGCATGACCAGGACACTCAGGCCGAACACCACGAGATAGCCCCGGGCGAGCCGGCTGTCGGTGCCGAGCACGAGGAGCCGCGGCAGGCGGAGGCGGGAAGAGGTCTGCATCGGGAGCGCCCTTCCGCTCGTACAGGTCGATGCCGACGAGTCTCGCCGTGCGGCCCCGCTCAGACATGAGTACGGCTACCCGAGCAGGTACCTGCCCAGGTACTCAGCACCCCGACCTCGGCACCCCGACGGACACCTCCGCCCACACGGTCTTGCGGTCTTGCCCAGAGGCCGCCGGGGTGCCCATCCCCAGCGCACGGCCTCCTGAGCTGCCGCGTCCCGAGCCCGAGTCGGACGGCCGGTCGTAGGTCCGTCCGCAGTCAGACCGACAGCGTCTTCAGGCGGGTGGCCGCCTCCTCCAGGACGTGGGCCTGCTTGCAGAAGGCGAAGCGGACGAAGGGGGCGCCCTGGTCGCGGTGGTCGTAGAAGACCGCCGTCGGGATGGCGACGACGCCGGCCCGCTCCGGCAGGGTGCGGCAGAACGCGATGCCGTCGGTCTCGCCGAGGGGGCGGATGTCGGCGGTGACGAAGTAGGTGCCGGCGGGGCGGTAGACCGTGAAGCCCGCCTCCTCCAGGCCGCCGGCCAGGATGTTCCGCTTGGCGAGCATGTCCGCGCGGAACTCGGCGAAGTAGGAGTCGGGGAGGGACAGCGCCTCGGCGACCGCGTACTGGAACGGGCCCGCCGACACGTAGGTCAGGTACTGCTTGGCCGAGCGGACGGCCGTGACCAGGGCGGGGGAGGCCGTGACCCAGCCGACCTTCCAGCCCGTGAACGAGTACGTCTTGCCCGCCGAGCTGATCGTCACCGTGCGCTCGCGCATGCCGGGGAACGAGGCCAGCGGGAGGTGCTCGGCGGCGTCGAACACCAGGTGCTCGTACACCTCGTCGGTCACGACGAGCAGGTCGCGCTCGACGGCCAGTTCGGCGATCGCGGCCAGCTCCGCGCGGGTGAGGACCGTGCCGGTCGGGTTGTGCGGGGTGTTGAGGAGAAGGAGGCGGGTGCGGTCGGTGACGGCGGCGCGCAGCTCGTCCAGGTCCAGCCGGAACGCGCCGTCGTGCGGGCGCAGGGTGACGGGCACCCGGGTCCCGCCCGCCATGGCGATGCAGGCCGCGTAGGAGTCGTAGTACGGCTCCAGGGCGATCACCTCGTCGCCGGGCTCCACCAGCGCGAGCAGCGCCGCCGCGATGGCCTCGGTGGCGCCCGCCGTGACCAGGACCTCGGTGTCGGGGTCGTACGCCAGGCCGTAGCGGCGCTCCTGGTGCGCGACGACCGCCGCGCGCAGCTCGGGGACGCCGGGGCCCGGCGGGTACTGGTTGCCCCGCCCGTCGCGCAGCGCCCGCACGGCGGCCTCCCGGACCTCCTCGGGGCCGTCGGTGTCCGGGAAGCCCTGCCCGAGGTTGATGGACCCGGTGCTCAGGGCGAGCGCCGACATCTCCGCGAAGATCGTCGTCCCGAACTCGGCGAGCCGGCGGTTGAGCAGGGGGCGCGAGGAGGAGGTCATGCCCGTCATCCTCCGCCCGAGCCCGGGCTTTCCTCAACCGACACTCGCCGCCCGTCGTCCTCGGCGCGGTGCGTAGAGTGCCTGCCGTCGTCGAGGGGAGAAGACGGTGGACGCGGTCGAGTTCCCGCTCAGCGGCCGGGTGCGGGCGGCCCGGCGGTGGCTGGTGGTCACGAGTACGGGCGGTGCCGTGCTCGTGGCGGTCGCCGTGGCGTCCGTGGTCGCCGACGCCGTCGGCTGGATGCCGGTGTCACGGGCGGTCCAGGCCGTCCTGGTGCTGGTGGCGCTGTTCGTGCTGCCCGTCGTCTGGGTGGGCGTGCACGCCGTGTGGGCGCTGCGCGGGCGGGCCGAGCTGTTCGCCGCCGCCGGCGACCACCCGCGGCGGCGTCCCACCGACCGGCAGCTCGTCGGCC
Organism: Streptomyces sp. RK62; assembly: GCF_018070255.1. Lineage (NCBI taxonomy): Bacteria > Bacillati > Actinomycetota > Actinomycetes > Kitasatosporales > Streptomycetaceae > Streptomyces > Streptomyces sp. RK62. Next base: position 6,548 of record NZ_JAGPYD010000016.1, read on the forward strand.
ATCTGCGCGACGAACACCCGCTCACACCGCTGTGGTGGACGGTCGCCGTCCTCGGCGGTCTCGGCACGCTCTGCCTCGGGTTCGCGCTTCCGTTCGCCCTCGCCGACGGCCCCCTGCTCGCCGGTGCGCTCCTCGGCGCCGGGCTCGTCGTGTCCCTGGCCGCCCTCGGCCTCGCCGTGCCGGGCATCCGCCGCGCGGAACGGCAGGGCGCGGCGGACCGGAAGCGGCGGGCGGAACTGTGGTCCCTGCCCAGCGCCGTCGAACGCCGGCTCACGACCCCGCTCCTCGGCACGGGCGACGGAGCGCACCTCGGGGCCTGACCCGCGGGCCAACCCTCTGAAGTTGCTCAACTCTGCTTTGGGCGGGGAGCGGCCCGGGCATCTCCCCCGCACACACCGAGCGGAGGCGCCCACGGGGGGACGTCTCGGGTCGCTTCGGGGGAGCGGAAGGAGGCTGACGCCATGGTCACAGGACTTGTCGTGGCGCTGGTCGCAGTGGTGTTCGTCCTGGTCTTCGTGTCCATCGCCCGCAACGCGGGGCGGCGGTCGGTCAGCAGGGCGCGGGGGCGCAGCCGCAGCTCGTACAGCGGCAGCGACGGGGGCAGCAGCAACAGCTGGTGGGTCGGCGGTGGGGACGGCGGGAGCTCGTCGTCCTGTTCGAGCGGCAGCTCCTCCTGTTCCAGCGGCTCGTCCTGCGGAGGCGGGTCGTCGTGCGGCGGAGGGGGCGGATGCGGTGGCGGGGGCAGCTGACACGGGGCAGCTGAGCTCCACCCGGCAGGGGGAGCCGTATCCACCAGGGAGCGGGGCCGGTGCCTGGACCGGCCCCGCTCTCCGTTTCCCGGCGAAGGGCTCCGGCGCGCGCGCCCCTCGTACAGGCGCGCGCCGGAGTTGAACAGTTGAGCTGATAAGCCCTCCGAGGGATGGAAACCCTACGAACTTGGGTAAAAACGCTGTGTCGTCGAAGCAGTTCATGATTCAGTGAAGTTCACCTACGCAGCCCCCTCGGACGTCCCCCGGACACCCATCTGACCGCCGACCGGGCTGACGGGGCCGACGTCCCGGTGCCGGCAGTGCGACGACGGCCGGCACCCCACCTTCCTCCTGCTGCTAGCGGAGCCCATCCATGCTCACGACCCTGAACACCGCCTATACCGACACGCGCGCCGCCGACCTGGCCTGGACCCTGGGGCGGGAGCCGCTTCCCGCACTCGCCACGCTCGACCTGGAACTCGGCGCGGCCAGACTCCAGTTGAGGCTGCTCGGCGCCTCCCACCAGGTCCTCCTCGACGAGGAGCGGGGACGCTGTTCGGAGACGGTGGCCTGCATTCCGGGCAGCAGCACCCCCCTCCCGCTCGGCGCGGCCAAGCGCGCGGGCGACTGGGAGTACGAGTTCGCCGCCCGGGTCGAGGTGCTGTCACCGGGCCAGTTCGCGGGCCGCGCCCAGGAGTTGCTGGCGCTGGTCGCCGACCATCCGCACGGCCTGGCCGGGGTGTTCCCCGGCAGCCCGCACGCCTTCACCGCGATGCTGGCCCGGCGGCACGAGGGCCAGGTGCACTGGCGGACCTGGCACGCCTACCCGCAGGACGGCCAGTTGGTGGCCACCCAGACCCGGGTCGGGGTGCGCGTCCCGGCGGGGCCCGGCCGGCCCACGGCGAACCGGCTGCGCCCCTCCGCCGTCCTCGCCGGATAAACCACCGACGCCTCCGGAGCCGCCAGTTCCACACGTGTGGGTGACGAAGCGTGCCCCAGGCGTCACGTACCGTCGGCAACGTGATCGAACCGCACGCCCCCGCGCCTCCCGGCACGACGCCCTCCTGGGGCGGCCGGGCGCGGCTGCCGGTCCGGCCGGACACCGGGCGGTTCCTGGTCCTCGCGGGCGTCTTCGTCTGCGCCGCCTGCGGACTCGTGTACGAACTGGAACTCGTCGCGCTCGCCTCGTACTTGATCGGCGACTCGGTCACCCAGGCGTCCGTCGTGCTGTCCGTCATGGTGTTCGCCATGGGCATCGGCTCCCTCGCCGCCAAGCGCCTGCGCCCCCGCGCCGCCGCCGGGTTCGGCGCCATCGAGGCGGTCCTCGCCCTGGTCGGCGGATGCAGCGCGCTCGCCCTGTACGCCGTCTTCGCCTGGACCGGCGACTGGGGCGGCCCGTGGGCGCACGCCCCCCGCGCCCTCCTCGTCACCTTCTCCCTCGTCATCGGGCTGCTCATCGGCGCCGAGGTCCCGCTGCTGATGGAGCTGATCCAGCGCATCCGCCGCCAGGACGCGGGCGGCGCGGTGGCCGACCTGTTCGCCGCGGACTACGTCGGCGCGCTCGTCGGCGGGCTGGCCTTCCCGTTCCTTCTCCTGCCGCTGCTGGGGCAGTTGACGTCGGCCCTCATCACCGGCGGGGTCAACGCGGTCGTCGGCGCCGCGCTCGTCCTCGGGGTGTTCCGCGCCGACCTCAGCCCCCGCGCCCGCCGGGTCCTCCTCGCCGTCAACCTCGCCGTGCTCGGTGTCCTCGCCGTCGCCGCCGTCCTCGTCGACGACTTCGAGCGGGCCGCGCGGCACGCGGTGTACGGGCAGGACGTGCGGGTGGCCGTGCGGACCGGTACGCAGGAGGTCGTCATCACCGGCGGCACGGGCGGCCGGCCCCTCGACCTCTTCCTCGACGGGCGGCTCCGGGTCAGCGGCCGGGACGAGGGCCGCTACCACGAGGCGCTGGTGCACCCCGCGATGAGCGGCGGGCACGCGCGCGTGCTGATCCTCGGCGGCGGCGACGGACTGGCGGCGCGCGAGGTGCTGCGCCACCCCGGCGTGCGCCGGGTCGACATCGTCGAGTCCGACCCCGAGGTGGTGCGGCTGGCCCGCGAGGACCCGCCGCTGTCCCGGCTCAACGGGTACGTCTACGGCGACCCGCGCGTGCGGGTCCGCGACTCCGACGCCTTCCATGTGCTGCGGTCGGTCCCGCCGGGCTCGTACGACGTGATCGTCTCCGATCTGCCCGACCCCGGGGTCACGGACAGCGCCAAGCTGTACTCGCAGGAGTTCTACGGCCTCGCCCGCCGCGCCCTCACCCCGCACGGGCGCCTCGCCGTGCACGCCGGGACGGTCTCCCCGGACCCGCGCGTCTTCCGGACCGTCGAGGCCACGCTGCGCGCCGCCGGGCTGCGGACCACGCCGTACTCCCTCGCACCGCGCGAGGCGGTGGAGGGCCCGGCGCGGGCGCCGGACGACTGGGGGTTCGTCCTGGCCGGGCGGGACGGCCCGCCACCGCTGCCGGCGGGTATGCGGGTGGCCGAGGCGTCACGGGTCGCCGGCCTGCCCGCGTCGACCCTCGTGCATCCGCGGTACTGAGGCTCCCCGGCGGGCACACGGCCCACGGGAATCCGGGATTGTGTGGGTGCGGTTCACGCCATGCTGGGTAGGCTCGATCGGCATGGAGCATGAGGTGTTCGTTCCGGTCCCGGCCGAGCGGCTCAGGGAGGTGCTGGCCGACCCCGTGAGGGTCGCCCGCGCGGTCCCCGGGCTCCAGCAGGACGCCGGTGCCGAGCCCGTCGCGGGGCGCCTGAAGCTGCGCGTCGCCGGGCACACCATCACCTACCGGGGCGCCGTACGGATCTCCGCGCGGGACGACGGCGCGTACACCGTGGAGGGCGACGCGGCCGAGGCGCGCGGAACCGGTTCCGTGAAGCTCGCCCTCACCCTGCGCACGCGGGACGCCGACGGCGGGGCCACGCTCGTGTTCGAGGGCGGCGCCTCCGCGGACGGGCGCGTCACCGAGTTCGACGCCGACGCCGTCCACACGGCCGTCACCCGGCTGCTGAACCGGTTCGCCGAGCAGCTCGGCGCGGTGGCGGCGGAGTCCGCCGGACCCGAGGCCGCCGACGACGGCGTCGAGGAGTCCCTCGCTCCCGGCGAGTTCGAGCCACGCGTGACCAGCGACTTCGAGACGACCCCGGACGCCGAGGACCCGCCCGTGCCGGAGCCGCCGTCCGTGTTCGACACCGAGGTGCCGCCGCCCGCCCTCGAAGCGGAGGACGAGGAGAGCGAGGGGAGCGAGGAGAGCGAGGAGGCGGGCGAGGCGCCCGTCGCGGAGGCCGCGCACGCCCGGCGCACGATGATCGGGCGCAGCGCGGAGGAGGTCGACCACGCCCCGCCGCGCGGCCGGTACGCGCCGGTGCCGCCGCCCCAGTCCCTCGCGCCCAACTCCGCGCTGCGGTGGGCCGCCCCGGCCGCCGCCGTCGTGCTGGCCTCGGCGATCGTGGCCGGCCGGATGCTGCGCCGCCGCCGCTGACGCGCCGGGCGGTCTTGATCGCCCCCGGTAGGGTCGTGCTGTGCGTACCGAACACATCACGCTGACCGCGGGCGACGCGGAGGTGGACGTACTGCCGGGCAACGGCGGACGGGTCGGGGGACTGCGCGTCGGCGGGACGGAGCTGCTGCGGCAGGGCGAGCGGTTCGGCTGCTTCCCGATGGTGCCCTGGTGCGGGCGGATCCGCGACGGCCGCTTCCGCGACGGCGCCGAGGTACGGCAGATGCCGCTCAACGCCCCGCCCCACGCCATCCACGGCACCGCCCGCGACGGGGTGTGGAAGGTCGCGCGGCACACCGACGCCGAGACCGTCCTCACCTACGACCTGACCGAGCCCTGGCCCTACCCGGGCCGCGTCACCCAGCTCGTCGCGCTCACCCCGGACAGCCTCACCCTGACCATGTCCGTGGAGACGTACGACGCCTCCTTCCCGGCGCAGATCGGCTGGCACCCCTGGTTCAACCGGAACCTCGGCGACGGCGGCGAGGACGTCCGGCTCGACTTCAGCCCCGCCTGGCAGGAGGAGCGCGGCGACGACCACCTCCCCACCGGCAACCGGATCGAGCCGCGGCCCGGCCCCTGGGACGACTGCTTCGGGATGCCCGGCGGCGTCGACGTCACCCTCACCTGGCCGGAGCGCCTGGAGCTGAAGGTGACCAGCCGCGAGGAGTGGGTCGTCGTCTACGACGAGCAGGAGGCCGCCGTCTGCGTCGAACCGCAGACCGGCCCGCCCAATGGGCTGAACACCCATCCCCGCCTGGTCACGCCCCTGGAGCCGCTGGAGGCCACGACCGTCTGGCGCTGGACACGCCCTTAAGCTGGGCGGCATGACTGACGTTCGTGCGGCGCTGCTGCAGCAGATCAAGGACAAGGCCGTGGTGCACGGCAAGGTGACCCTGTCGTCGGGCCTCGAAGCCGACTACTACGTCGACCTGCGGCGCATCACCCTCGACGGCGAGGCCGCCCCCCTGGTCGGGCAGGTGCTGCTCGACCTGACCGCCGACCTGGAGTTCGACGCCGTGGGCGGGCTGACCATGGGCGCCGACCCGGTCGCCGCCGCCATGCTGCACGCCGCCGCCGCGCGCGGCCGCAGGCTCGACGCGTTCGTCGTCCGCAAGGCCGCCAAGGCGCACGGCCTGCAGCGCCGCGTCGAGGGACCGGACATCGCCGGCCGCCGGGTGCTCGTCGTCGAGGACACCTCCACCACCGGCGGTTCGCCGCTCACCGCCGTCGAGGCCGTGCGCGAGGCGGGCGCCGAGGTCGCCGGTGTCGCGACCATCGTCGACCGGGCCACCGGCGCCGCCGAGAAGATCCGCGAGGGCGCCCAAGTGCCGTACCTGTACGCGTACTCCAAGGACGAGCTCGGCCTGGACTGACACCCCCTTCCGGCCGGGTCCGTCTCGGCTGGTGACAGACGCTCGGAGCATCCGGGTTCGTCTGGAAAGATGGGCGCCGACGACGACGTCACAACCCCCCAAGGTCTAGGTCAGGGCCAAGAAGAACGCCGTACGCAGTACGCCGACCCGCACACTCCAAGGAGCGGACAGATGCCCATCGCAACCCCCGAGGTCTACAACGAGATGCTCGACCGGGCGAAGGCAGGCAAGTTCGCCTACCCGGCCATCAACGTGACCTCCTCCCAGACCCTGCACGCGGCCCTGCGCGGCTTCGCGGAGGCGGAGAGCGACGGCATCATCCAGATCTCCACGGGTGGTGCCGAGTTCCTGGGCGGTCAGTACAACAAGGACATGGTCACCGGCGCCGTCGCCCTGGCCGAGTTCGCGCACATCGTCGCCAAGAAGTACGACGTCACCGTCGCGCTGCACACCGACCACTGCCCCAAGGACAAGCTCGACGGGTACGTCCGTCCGCTGCTCGCCGTGTCCGAGGAGCGCGTCGCGCGCGGTGAGAACCCGCTGTTCCAGTCGCACATGTGGGACGGCTCGGCGGAGACCCTCGCCGACAACCTCGCCATCGCGCAGGAGCTGCTGGAGCGCGCCCGCGCCGCCAAGATCATCCTCGAGGTCGAGATCACCCCGACCGGTGGCGAGGAGGACGGCGTCTCCCACGAGATCAACGACTCCCTCTACACCACGGTCGACGACGCGATCCGCACCGCCGAGGCGCTCGGCCTCGGTGAGAAGGGCCGCTACCTGCTCGCCGCCTCCTTCGGCAACGTCCACGGCGTGTACAAGCCGGGCAACGTCGTCCTCCGTCCCGAGCTGCTGAAGGAGCTCAACGAGGGCGTCGCCGCCAAGTACGGCAAGCCGGCCGGCTCGCAGCCGTTCGACTTCGTCTTCCACGGCGGCTCGGGCTCCACCGAGGAGGAGATCCGCACCGCGCTGGAGAACGGCGTCGTCAAGATGAACATCGACACCGACACCCAGTATGCGTTCACGCGTCCGGTCGCGGACCACATGTTCCGCAACTACGACGGCGTCCTGAAGGTCGACGGCGAGGTCGGCAACAAGAAGACCTACGACCCGCGGACCTGGGGCAAGCTCGCCGAGGCGTCCATGGCCGCCCGGGTGACCGAGGCCTGCACGCACCTGCGCTCCGCCGGTACGAAGATCAAGTAGTTCCGTCCCCTCGGGGACCCCGTGAGCCCGGCGCCTGCCATGGCGCCGGGCTCGCTGTATACCTGGGGACATGCCCGACGTCCGGCTGGCCTCATCGCAGGGCCGGTGGGTTCTGCTCACCACCGTCCTCGGCTCCAGCATGGCGATGCTGGACTCCACCGTCGTCAACGTCGCCCTGCCCCGCATCGGCCGGGATCTCGACGCCGACCTCGCCGCGCTCCAGTGGACCGTCAACGCGTACATGCTGACGCTGGCCGGGCTGATCCTGCTCGGCGGCTCGCTCGGCGACCGGTACGGGCGGCGCCGGATCTTCGTGGTGGGCGTGGTGTGGTTCGCGGCGGCCTCGCTGCTGTGCGGGCTCGCGCCCGGCGTCGAGGTGCTGGTCGCCGCCCGCGCCCTGCAGGGGATCGGCGGGGCGCTGCTGACCCCGGGGTCGCTGGCGCTGATCCAGGCGTCCTTCCACCCCGACGACCGGGCGCGGGCGGTCGGCCTGTGGTCCGGGTTCGGCGGGGTCGGGGCGGCCGTCGGGCCCTTCGTGGGCGGCTGGCTGGTCGACGGGCCGGGCTGGCGGTGGGTGTTCCTGCTGAACGTGCCGGTGGCGCTGGTGTGCGCCCCGATCGCCGTACGGCACGTCCCCGAGTCGGGCGACGGGACCCGGCACGGCCGCTTCGACGTGCTCGGGGCCGCCCTGGGGGCGCTGGCCCTGGCGCTGGTGACGTACGCGCTGATCGAGGCGCCGCAGGGGTCGGCGACGGTGGTGGTGGCCGCGGTGGCGGGGGTCGGTGCGGGGGTCGCGTTCGTGTGGGTGGAGCGGCATCGGAGCGATCCGATGATGCCGCCCGACATCTTCCGCTCGCGGCAGTTCACGGCCGTCAATCTGGTCACGCTGTGCGTGTACGCGGCCTTCGGCGGGTTCTTCTTCCTGGCCGCGCTGCAGTTGCAGGTGGTCGCCGGGTATTCGGCGCTCGGGGCGGGGGCGGCGCTGCTGCCGACGACCGCGCTGATGCTGCTGTTCTCGGCGCGGTCGGGGGCTCTCGCGGATCGGATCGGGCCGCGGGTGCCGCTCACCGTGGGGCCGCTGGTGTGTGCGGGCGGGATGCTGTTGATGCTGCGGGTGGGGCCGGGGGCGGTGTACGTGTCGGATGTGCTGCCCGCGCTGCTGGTGCTGGGGCTCGGCATGGTCACGCTGGTCGCGCCGCTGACGGCGACGGTTCTCGGGTCCGTCGATACCGCTCGGGCGGGGCTGGCCAGTGGGATCAACAATGCGGCGGCTCGGGCGGCGGGGCTGGTGGCGGTGGCCGCGTTGCCGCTGCTCGCGGGGATGGGGGAGGAGGCGTACCGGTCGGCGTCCGCGTTCGATGCGGCGTTTCGGCGGGCGATGCCTATCTGTGCGGGGGTGTTGGTGGTGGGGGCGGTGGTGGCGTTCGTGACGGTGCGGTCGCTGCCCGCGGGGTGCCGGAAGCCGGAGTGTCTGCGGCACGGGTCTGTCGTGTCGCCGCCGTTGGAGGGGCAGGGGAGCAAGGGGAGGCTGGGGGGATGAGGTGTGTCCTCAAGCGCCGGGCGGGCTGGATAGGTCCGGGCTGGGCGGTGGGGTCCACGTGGGTGGGATGGACGACACTGGGGCCATGGCCATTCATGAGAATCTGCTCGGGGGGCCGCCCCCGACCCATCTGCCCGACGACCCGGAGCCCCGTGAGCTGCTCGCGGGCGGTACCGCGCCCTCCGAAGTCGCCGCCCGGTACCCGACCTCCTCCCTGGCCTGGGCCCAGCTCGCCGACGAGGCGTTCGAGCGGGGCAGCGTCGTGGAGTCGTACGCCTATGCGCGCACCGGCTACCACCGCGGTCTGGACGCGCTGCGCCGCAACGGCTGGAAGGGCCACGGGCCCGTCCCGTGGGAGCACGAGCCGAACCGGGGCTTCCTGCGGGCCCTGCACGCCCTCGCCCGGGCCGCCGGGTCCATCGGTGAGCAGGAGGAGTACGAGCGCTGCTCGCAGTTCCTGAAGGACTCCTCGCCGACCGCCGCCCAGACTCTGGGCTAGTCGTTTCCGGCGTTCCCGTGAGGCCCCCCGGTGTGACCGGGCGGGCCTTGCGGGGTTCCGGGGGCATGGCTGAGGATGCGGGTGGGGACCGGGGCCCCTTTGCCGATAACGGCAGGGCGGACCGCTACCCGGAGTTACACAGGAGACAGCGATGTCCCAGCAGGCTCATCGGTCCGCGGACACCACCGCGGGGACTCAGGAGCCCGAGACCCCGAATCTCGACTTCGCGGGTACGACACCGTACGAGGACTACGTCAAGGCGGACGTCCTCACCCACCTGCAGCACACCCTCTCCGACGATCCCGGAGAGATGGTCTTCCTGGTCACGACCCAGGTCATGGAGCTGTGGTTCACCGTCATCGTCCACGAGTGGGAGACCGCGGCCCGCGCGCTGCGCGAGGACCGCCCCGGTGTGGCGATCGACGCCCTGAAGCGGTCCGTGCGGGAGCTGGAGGCGCTGAACGCCTCCTGGACGCCGCTCGGGCAGCTCACGCCGGCCCAGTTCAACTCGTACCGCAGCGCGCTCGGCGAGGGGTCCGGCTTCCAGTCCGCGATGTACCGCCGGCTGGAGTTCCTGCTCGGCGAGAAGTCGGCGTCCATGCTCGTCCCGCACCGCGGCGCCCCGCGCGTCCACGCGGAGCTGGAGAAGGCCCTGCACGAGCCCAGCCTGTACGACGAGGTGCTCCGCTTCCTCGCCCGGCGCGGCCACGCGATCCCCGAGCAGGTGCTCACCCGGGACGTCACCCGCCGTTACGAGCCCTCGGAGGCCGTCGAGGCGGTCTGGACGGAGATCTACACGGGCGACCAGAACGCCGAGCTCACCCGTCTGGGCGAGGCCCTCACGGACGTCGCCGAGCTGGTGTGGCGCTGGCGCAACGACCACCTGGTCGCCACCCGCCGTGCGATGGGCGCCAAGACCGGCACCGGCGGCTCGGCCGGGGTGGCCTGGCTGGAGAAGCGCGCCCAGAAGAACGTCTTCCCGGAGCTGTGGACGGCGAGGTCCCATGTCTGAGCCGAGCGAGCTCGCCGCGCGGGCCGAGAAGCTGGACGCCGAAGACATACTCGCGGGCAGTCGTGCCCGGTTCGTTCTCGACCATGTCGTCTACCTCGACGGGAACTCGCTGGGCGCGCTGCCCGCGCACGTCCCCGGCCGGATCGAGGACGTCGTACGCCGGCAGTGGGGCGAGCTGCGTATCCGCTCCTGGGAGGAGAGCGGCTGGTGGACCGCGCCCGAGCGGATCGGCGACCGGATCGCCCCGCTGGTCGGCGCGGCGCCCGGGCAGATCGTCGTCGGCGACTCCACCAGCGTGAACGTCTTCAAGGCGCTGGTCGCCGCCGTGCGGATCGCCGGGGACGGCCGCGACGAGATCCTCGTCGACGCCACCACCTTCCCCACCGACGGGTACATCGCCGAGTCGGCGGCCCGGATGACCGGCCGTACGCTGCGGCCGGTGACGCCCGCCGAGGTGCCGGACGCGCTGGGCGACCGTACGGCCGCCGTGCTGCTCAACCACGTCGACTACCGCACCGGGCGGCTGCACGACCTGCCGTCGCTCACGGCCGCCGTGCGCGCGGCGGGCGCGGTGTCCGTGTGGGACCTGTGCCACAGCGCGGGCGCGCTGCCGGTCGGGCTGGACGAGCACGGCGTGGACCTGGCGGTCGGCTGCACCTACAAGTACCTGAACGGCGGCCCGGGTTCACCGGCGTACCTGTATGTGCGCCACGGTCTGCAGGACCGGTTCGACTCGCCGCTGCCGGGGTGGAACTCGCACGCCGAACCCTTCGGGATGCACCGGGAGTTCGCCCCGGCGTCCGGCGCCATGCGCGGCCGGGTCGGCACGCCCGACATCCTGTCCATGCTCGCCCTGGAGGCGGCCCTGGACGTGTGGGACGGGGTGCCGGTGGAGGCGGTGCGGGCCAAGTCGCTGGCGCTGACGGACTTCTTCCTGGAGTGCGTCGAGGCGTATGTGCCCGCCGGGCGGGTGGAGTCCGTGACGCCGGGCGCGCACGCCGAGCGGGGGAGTCAGGTGGCGCTGCGGTGTGCCGATGCCGGGCAGGTGATGAAGGAGCTGATCGCGCGGGGCGTGGTCGGCGACTTCCGTCACCCGGACGTGCTGCGCTTCGGTTTCACCCCGTTGTACGTGTCCTTCGCGGACACGGAGCGGGCGGCCCGCGTCCTCGCGGACGTGCTGGACGGATAGACGGCCGACGCCCCCGTCGCGGCGGCGGGGGCGTTCCGGGTTCGGCGGACATATGGGTCTCCTCGGTGCGCCGGGCGGCCGTGTGACCCTCACGGTGTGTGACATGCGCGTGTTCGCGCACGTCATCCGCCTGATACCGTCCCCGCCAACGGCCGAGGTGTCCCCTGGACCGCCACCCCCGCTTCCGTCCAATTCCGTTTCGTCGCTGAGAGGTTGGAGCATGCCGGACGACGTCGCCGCTGCCCGGGACGCCGCCGAGGAGGAGTCGGCCTTCTCGCACCCGCCCGTCGACCCCGACGCCACGGCTTCCTACGGCGCCCACCCCGACCAGGTCGTCGACTTCTACGCGCCGCGCGGAACCACCGCGCCCGCCGGTCCGGTCCCGCTGGTCGTCCTGCTGCACGGCGGCGCCTGGCGGGCCCCGTACGACCGGCGGCACCTCACCCCGTTCGCGGCCTTCATGGCGCGGCGCGGCTTCGCCGTGGCCAACGTGGAGTACCGGCGGGGCGCCGAAGGGTCCGAGGCGGAGGCCGGGCGCTGGCCGGACACCTTCGACGACGTCGCCGCCGCGCTGGACGCGCTGCCCGCGCTGGCCCGGGAGGCGCTGCCGCAGGCCGACGCGCGCCGGATGGTGCTCGCCGGGCACTCCGCGGGCGGGCATCTGGCCCTGTGGGCGGCCGCCCGGCACGTTCTGCCCGCCGGGTCCCCCTGGCGCACCGACGGGCCCCCGCCGCTGCGCGGGGTCGTGGCACTCGCCCCGATCGCCGACCTCGCGGTCGCCGACAAGCTGGACGTCTGCGGCGGCGCCGTACGCCAGCTGCTCGGGTCCGGGCCGGAGTTCGCCGAGCGGCAGCCGTACGCCGATCCCGCGCTGCTGCTGCCCACCGGGATCGCGACGACGCTGGTCCAGGGCCGTACCGACATCGTGGTCCCGCAGGCCGTCGCCGAGGCGTACGCGGACGCGGCGGCGAAGGCGGGCGAGGTGGCCGGGCTGACGCTGCTCGAGGACGTCGGTCACTTCCCGCTGATCGACCCGGCGGCGGACGCCTGCGCGGTCGTGGTGGAGGAGATCGCCCAGCTGGCTTGGTGAGCGGGCCCGCCGCCCCGGCCGTACCCCTCGCGACCTGCGACGCTCCCCGTAGTACCTGAGAGGTACGCGGAAGAACCCGCCTCCATGGGGACGACCGGGCGCCCGCCCGGCGCCTACGGTGCTGTACGTGACCGAGACGACCCAGATGCCGCCCCCGCCACCGGGGGACGCGGGCAGACAGCGCAGCCCCGAGTACCGGCTGGCCCGCAACTCCCTCCAGGGACTGCGCGAGGACCTGTTCCGCGATCCGTTCGCCTACCGCCCGCTGCCGCACCGCCGCACCGACGGCCCGTTCGTGCGCCGGCTGCCCGGCCGGATGCGCACCGCCGCCGAACGCCTCCCGCACGCGGTGATCGCGGGGATCGCGCTGTTCACCCTGATGATCGGCGCCCTGTCCGGCAGCGAGCCCGGCGGGGACGGCAGGGCCCTGCTGACCGGTCTGCTGTGCGCGCTGCCCGTCGTCACCACGCTGACCCGGCCCGTCGGCGCGTTCTGGCTGTCGCTGGCGATCACGCCGGTGACCGCGGCCCTCAACGGCGGCGGGTCGGACTGGCCGTGGATGCCCGGCGCGTTCCTCTGCCACCTCACCGTGCTGGTCGTGGTGGCGCTGCGCACCCGGCCCCGTACCGCCGTCTGGATGTGGGTCGTCACGGCCGTGTACGTCGTCCTCTCGGACGGTGTCATCGGCGGGTCGTACTACTACTCCAACGGCGCCCCGATGCTGGTGACGTCCGCGTTCGCCCTGCTCGTCGTCTCGCTGCGGCACGTCCGCCAGGCCGCGCAGCAGGAGGTGAGCGCCCAGCAGACGGTCACCGCGCAGGAGCGGTCCCGGCGGACCCTGCTGGAGGAGCGCACCACCATCGCCCGGGAGCTGCACGACGTGGTCGCCCACCACATGTCCGTCGTCGCCATCCAGGCGGAGGCCGCGCCCTACCGGGTGGAGAACCCGCCGCCCGAGCTGGAGCGCGCGTTCGCCACCATCCGGGAGAACGCGGTGGCGGCCCTGACCGAGCTTCGGCGCGTCCTCGGTGTCGTACGGGCCGAGGACTACGAGGCGCCCGACGCCCCGCAGCCCACCCTCGCCGACCTGGACGCCCTGCTCGCCAATGTGCGGGAGGCCGGGCTCGACGTGCGCAAGACGGTGACCGGCGCGGTCCGCGAACTGCCGCCCGGAGTGGAGCTGTCCGCGTACCGGATCGTGCAGGAGGCGCTGAGCAACAGCCTGCGGCACGCGCCCGGCGCGAGCGCCCAGGTCGAGGTCGGCTATGTCCTCGGCGGGCTCGGCCTGCGCATAGTCAACGGCCCGCCGCCCGCGCCGGCCCTGCTGAAACCGTCGCCGGGCGCCGGGCACGGCATCACCGGTATGCGGGAGCGGGTCTCCATGCTCAACGGGCGGATGACGGCCGCCGCGACGGACGACGGCGGCTACGAGGTGGCGGTGTTCCTGCCCGTCGAGGCGGCCGCGGAGGACAGCGCATGACCATCCGGGTGCTGATCGCCGACGACCAGATGATGGTCCGCGAGGGCTTCTCGGTCCTGCTGAACGCGATGCCGGACATCGAGGTCGTCGGAGAGGCCGTCAACGGCCGCGAGGCGGTGGAGCGGGTCCGCGAGCTCGGCCCGGACGTCGTCCTGATGGACATCCGTATGCCCGAGCTGAACGGCATCGAGGCGACCCGCGAGATCGTCGCCGCCGACGGCACGGCGAAGGTGCTGGTGCTGACCACGTTCGACCTCGACGAGTACGTGTACCAGGCGCTGCGCGCCGGGGCGTCCGGCTTCCTGCTGAAGGACGCCTCCGCGCGCCAGCTCGCGGACGGGGTGCGGGTCGTGGCCTCCGGGGAGGCGCTGCTCGCCCCGTCGGTCACCCGCCGGCTGATCACGGAGTTCTCCAAGCTGTCCGACGCCCCGCGCGCGATGTCGTCCGCGCACGCGGCGTACGGGGAGCTGACCGAGCGGGAGACGGAGGTGCTGGTGCTGATCGCGCAGGGCCTGTCGAACTCGGAGATCGCCGAGCGGCTCGTGGTCGCCGAGTCCACGATCAAGACCCATGTCAGCCGCATCCTGGTCAAGCTCGGGCTGCGCGACCGTACGCAGGCGGCGGTCTTCGCGTACGAGGCCCGGCTGGTGACACCCGGCTAGAGAAGGGGTGCGGGGCTACGGTGACTTTCATGGAACAGCGCATCACCCTGATCACGCTGGGAGTCTGTGACCTCGCCCGTGCCAAGGCGTTCTACGCGGCGCTGGGCTGGCGGGGGCAGGAGGTCGAGGAGACCGTCTTCTTCCAGGCGGGCGGCCTCGGTCTGGTGCTGTGGAGCCGGGAGAAGCTGGCGCGGGACTGCGGGCTGGAGCCGGGGGAGCCCGGCGGGTTCGGCGGCATCGTCCTCGCCCACAACGTCCGCTCGCGGGACGAGGTCGACGCCCTGCTCGCGGCCGTGCCGGACGCGGGCGGGACGGTCACCAAGCCGGCGGCCGTCAACGTCGTCGGCTTCTACTCGGGGGCCTTCACGGACCCCGACGGGCACCCGTGGGAGGTCGCGCACAACCCGTCCTTCCCGCTGGCCGACGACGGCACGGTCACGCTCCCGGACTTCGGCGCCGCCTAGGGTGCCCCCCTGGTCAGGAGGGGGGACGGCGGTCTACCGTCCGTGCATGGCAGCTCCTTCCGACCTCGGTTTCGACCCCTGGGACCCGGCGTTCCTCGCCGACCCCTACCCCGCCTACGCCGAACTGCGGGCCCGGGGACGGGTGCACTGGTTCGAGCCCACGAACCAGTGGCTGGTCCCGCACCACGCCGACGTGTCGGCGCTGCTGCGCGACCGCCGGCTGGGGCGGACGTATCTGCACCGCTTCACCCACGAGGAGTTCGGGCGCAGCGCGCCGCCGCCGGAGCACGAGCCGTTCCACACGCTCAACGACCACGGCATGCTCGACCTGGAGCCGCCGGACCACACCCGGATCCGGCGCCTGGTGTCCAAGGCGTTCACCCCGCGCACGGTCGAGCGGCTGCGGCCGTACGTCCGCGACCTCGCGGGCGAGCTGGTGGCCGGGCTGGTCGAGCGGGGCGGCGGCGACCTGCTGACGGAGGTCGCCGAGCCGCTGCCGGTCGCCGTGATCGCGGAGATGCTCGGCATCCCGGAGTCCGACCGGGGACCGCTGAGGCCCTGGTCGGCGGACATCTGCGGGATGTACGAGCTGAACCCGCCGCCGGAGACGGCCGCGAAGGCGGTCCGCGCCTCGATCGAGTTCTCCGACTACCTGCGCGAGCTGATCGCGGCCCGCCGCAAGGAACCGGGCGACGACCTGATCTCCGGGCTGATCGCGGCCCACGACGAGGACGACCGGCTCACCGAGCAGGAGATGATCTCGACGGCGGTCCTGCTGCTCAACGCCGGGCACGAGGCCACGGTGAACGCCACCGTCAACGGCTGGTGGGCGCTGTTCCGCAACCCGGCCCAGCTCGCGGCCCTGCGCGCCGACCACTCCCTGATCCCCTCCGCGATCGAGGAGCTGATGCGCTACGACACCCCGCTCCAGCTCTTCGAGCGCTGGGTCCTGGACGACATCGAGATCGACGGCACCACGATCCCGCGCGGCGCCGAGATCGCCATGCTCTTCGGCTCCGCCAACCACGACCCGGAGGTCTTCACCGACCCGGAGCACCTGGACCTGACCCGCACGGAGAACCCGCACATCTCCTTCAGCGCGGGCATCCACTACTGCATCGGCGCCCCCCTGGCCCGCATCGAACTGGCGGCATCCATGTCGGCACTCCTGGACCAGGCGCCGACCCTGCGGGCGGCGGGGGAACCCGACCGCAAGCCGAACTTCGTGATCCGGGGTCTGGAGGGTTTGAGCGTCGAGCTGAGGTGATCACTCGTTCGTCTGATCGCTGAGCGAATCCCGATCGACGGCCGTCGGCGGCTCGTCATCCTGGTGCATGCCTGCGAAGGGAGGCACCATGACGGTTATGGCAGAGCGTGCACTCGACACCGATGAACTCAAGCAGTACGTCGACCGATAGCCCTCATGTGGTCATGTCCCGGTGCCGTAGGCCTGCCAACCCCGCGGTGACCAGTGTCGTCGCCAGTGCCAGCAGGGTCAGCACCGGCCTCCACTCCATTCCGCCGCCCGGCAGCTTCGGCAGATGCCCGAACGGGGACAGGTCCAGCACGGCCTGCGGCACGTCCAGCGCGGGGCCCACCCAGCCGATCAGCAGGATCGCGCCGGCCACCGCCCAGGCCGCCATCGCCGCCCGCGGGAGCAGGCCGTACAGCAGGACCGCCAGACCGCCGACGACCCAGACCGCGGGGAGCTGGACCAGGCAGGCGCCCAGGATCGGGCCGATCTCCTTGCCGTAGCCGACGGCGAAGCCCAGGCCGGCGAGGAGCATGATCAGGGCCGAGCCGGCGAAGGCGATCACCAGGTGACCGGCCGCCCAGCGCAGCCGGCCCACGGCGTTCGCGAGGATCGGCTCCGCCCGCATCGAGGTCTCTTCCCCGTGCAGCCGCAGGACCGACGCCACGACGTACAGGGCCGCGATCAGGCCCAGCATGCCGACCATCGACGCCAGGAAGGCGTCCGTCAGCCCGGCCTGGCCTCCCATGCGCTCGAAGATCTCGCGCGCGTTGTCGTTGTCGCCGACCAGGTCGGCCACCCCGTCGGTCAGCCCGCCGTAGATGACCCCGGCGAGGAAGAAGCCGATGCTCCAGCCGAGCACGCTGCCGCGCTGGAGGCGCCAGGCCAGCGCGCCCGCCGTGCCGAGGCGCCCGAGCGCGGGGCCCGGACGGGTGGGCAGGAAGCTCATCCCCACGTCCCGGCGCCCGGCGAGTTCGTACGCCACCACGCCCTGCACGAGGGCCGCCCCCGCGAACAGCGGCAGCACCCACCAGCGTTCGCTCGCGAACGGCCGCAGGTTCTCCAGCCAGCCCAGTGGCGACGCCCACGTCAGCGCGGACGAGCCGTCGTCCGACGCCGAGTCGCCCGCCGCGCGCAGCACGAACGCGGCGCCCAGCAGCCCGGCCGTCAGGCCCCGCGCCAGCCGGGCGCTCTCGGTGAACTGGGCGACGATCGCCGCCAGCGTGGCGAAGACCATGCCGACCCCGGCGAGCCCGAGCCCGAGCGCCAGGGCTCCCGTGGCGCCCTGGCCCGCGAGTCCGGCCGTGACCAGCAGGGCCAGTACGGCGTTCGCGACCACGGCCGTCAGCAGAGCGGCCGTCAGGGAGGCCCGGCGCCCCACCATCCCGGACGCGACCAGCTCCTGACGGCCGCTCTCCTCCTCGTCCCGGGTGTGCCGTACGACGAGGAGCATGCTGACCACGGCCGCGAGCGCGCCGGCGTAGACGCCGACCCGCCAGGCCGTCAGGGCGCCGATCGAGTCGCCGAAGACCGGGCCGATCAGCGCGCGGAAGGAGGCGTTGGTCGCGGTGTCCTGCACCAGGTTGGCGCGGTCGGCCGGGGTGGCGTACAGGTTCTCCAGCGTGTTCGGCATGGAGAGGACCATCAGCGCGTTCACCGCCACCCAGACCGGGATCATCACCCGGTCACGGCGCAGGGCGAAGCGCAGCAGGGTCCCGGTGCTGGCGAGCTGGCGCGAGCCGCCGTGCCGTGCCCCGAAAGCGGTGGCGGTCATCGGGCGGCCACCTCGTCCGTGTCGGCCTGGTAGTGCCGCAGGAACAGCTCCTCCAGGGTCGGCGGTGTCGAGGTCAGCGACCGTACGCCGGACTCGCTGAGCGAGCGCAGGACGGCGTCGAGCTTGTCGGTGTCGACCTGGAGCCGGACGCGGTGACCCTGGACGTCGAGGTCGTGGACGCCGGGCAGATGCGACAGCCCGTTGGGCGGCCCGGCCAGGTCGGCGGTGACGCTCGTGCGTGTCAGATGGCGCAGGTCGGCGAGGGAACCGCTCTCGACGGTGCGGCCCTTGCGGATGATGCTGACCCGGTCGCAGAGCTCCTCGACCTCGCTGAGGATGTGCGAGGACAGCAGGATCGTCCGGCCGCGGTCGCGCTCCTCCTCCACGCAGCGCTGGAAGACCTCCTCCATCAGCGGGTCCAGGCCCGAGGTCGGCTCGTCGAGGATCAGCAGATCGACGTCCGAGGCGAACGCGGCGACGAGGGCGACCTTCTGCCGGTTGCCCTTGGAGTAGGTGCGGCCCTTCTTCGTCGGGTCCAGCTCGAACCGTTCGATCAGGTCGGCGCGGCGCCGGGAGTCCAGCCCGCCGCGCAGCCGGCCGTAGAGATCGATGACCTCACCGCCCGACAGGTTCCGCCACAGCGTCACGTCCCCCGGCACGTAGGCGATCCGGCGGTGCACCTCCACCGCGTCCGTCCAGGGGTCGCGGCCGAGTACCTGGGCGCCGCCGGAGTCGGCCCGCAGCAGGCCGAGCAGGACGCGGATGGTGGTGGACTTTCCGGCGCCGTTCGGGCCGAGGAAGCCGTGGACCTCGCCCGTCTCGACGTCCAGGTCGAGGCCGTCCAGGGCGTGCGTCTTGCCGAACGACTTGTGCAGTCCGGATACCTCGATGGCGGGGTTTGCCTTCGTCATGGTTCAGAACGTACGCTTCCTTCAGAAATTTGTGAAGTTAAGGAAGCGTATAAATCGCGGATAGACTCGGGGACGGCGCGCGAGCTGGGCGGACGCAGGGGAGATGATCTACGAATGATGGAACCGAGCGAGGCGGGGCGGGACCCCGAGGCGGTGTCGAAATTCGTGGAGGCGTTCGCCGCGCAGCTCGTCGAGGCCGGGATGCAGCGCATGGCGGCGCGGGTGTTCGCCGCGCTCCTCGCGTCCGACTCCGGCACCATGAGCTCCGCCGAGCTCGGCGAACAGCTCCAGGTCAGCCCCGCCGCGATCTCCGGCGCCGTGCGCTACCTCGCCCAGGTCCACATGGTCTCCCGCGAGCGCGAACCGGGCTCACGGCGCGAGCGCTACCGGGTGCACAGCGACCAGTGGTACGAGGCGCTGACCAACCGCGACGCCGTCCTCAGGCGCTGGGGCCAGACCCTGCGCGAGGGCGTCGACAGCCTCGGCCCGGCGACCCCGGGCGGGCAGCGCATCGCCGAGACACTGGCCTTCTTCGAGTACCTGGAGGGCGAGCTCGCCCACCTGATGGAACGCTGGCGCGAACACCGCGACAAGACCTTCGGCCCGAGCGCCCCGTAGGACCTCGTCGGGGCCCGGCGGCATCGGGTAGGCCTTCAGCGGCCGTTGAGGCACCAGCCTTCAGCGGCCCGGCAGCACCAGCCGTAGCGCGCCTTCCCCCACCGTCCACGTGCGTCTGCGCACCGGCCCGGAGACCGCCGTGTCGGCGCGGTAGCGGAAGTGCGCCCCCGACACGGTCACCGTGCGGCCCTCGGCGCGCAGCGGGGACGCCTCCGCGCCCACCGAGGACGGCCGTACCTCCACCTCCGCCAGGCCCGCGAGCCCCGGCGTCACCGACACCGCCTCCACCGGCTGGTCGAGATCCACCAGCGTCGTCCCGTCGACCTCGACGCGCAGCCGCGACGGCCCCTGGGCGGCGGCCGGGGACGAGCCCTTCGGCGGCACCAGCGTCCGTACCAGCGACTGGCACGTCCGCAGCCACGGCCGTCCGGCACCCGGGCCCACCACGGTGGCCCCGTCCGGCGCGGCCGGGTCCCGTATCGGAGGTATCCGCAGCCCGCCCAGCACCACACCGTCGCTGTCGTCGACGAGCAGGTCCAGACGGCGCTCCACGCCGTCCAGGGCCGCCCGTGCCGCCGCCACCGCCCCCAGCGGCACCCCGAGGGACGCGGCCAGCGTCAGCGCGCCCCCGACGGGCACCACCGACAGCACGCATTCGGCCAGCTGCCGCTGCCGGTGCAGCAGCGACACCGCGCGCAGCAGAGCGCCGTCGTCGCCGATCACGACCGGCCGGCGCGCGCCGCGCCGGGCCAGGGCGCGGGCGAACTCGTCCGAGTCCTCCGGCAGGCACACCTTGGTGGTCGCACCCGCGCTGAGCACGTCTTTCGCGATGCGTACGGACTCTCCGTCCGTCGTGCGGGCTGCCGGATCGATCACCACCAGCAGCTGATCGGACCTCGCGAAAGTCGCCACCTCGGCCATGCCTCGCTTCCTCGGGTAGCATCTTTGTGCAAGAGCCCCTTGCGCTATTGCGCCAGGGGCTTCGTCTATTCCGGGGCATCCGGTCCGACGGTTTGCGGCCAACGAAGGTCGCCGGTGTATCACCCGCACACGTGCGGCGTACACCCCTGACCTTGGACATGCCCCGCCCGGAAGGGGTGTACGCGCGTGCCCGCACTTGTGCTGCTCGGTGCTCAGTGGGGTGACGAAGGCAAGGGAAAGGCGACGGACCTGCTAGGCGGCTCCGTCGACTATGTGGTGCGCTACCAGGGCGGCAACAACGCCGGCCACACGGTAGTCGTGGGTGATCAGAAGTACGCCCTCCACCTGCTCCCTTCCGGAATCCTGTCTCCCGGCTGCACGCCGGTCATCGGCAACGGCGTCGTCGTCGACCCGTCGGTCCTGCTCTCCGAGCTGAGCGGTCTGAACGAGCGTGGCGTCGACACGTCCAAGCTCCTCCTCAGCGGAAACGCGCACATCATCACGCCGTACAACGTGACGGTGGACAAGGTGACCGAGCGCTTCCTCGGCAAGCGGAAGATCGGCACCACGGGCCGGGGCATCGGCCCGACCTACGCCGACAAGATCAACCGCGTCGGCATCCGCGTGCAGGACCTGTACGACGAGTCGATCCTCACCCAGAAGGTCGAGGCGGCGCTCGACGTCAAGAACCAGATCCTCACCAAGCTCTACAACCGGCGCGCGATCGCCGTCGACCAGGTCGTCGAGGAGCTGCTGGACTACGCGGAGAAGCTGCGCCCGTACGTCGCCGACACCGTCCTCGTCATCAACGAGGCGCTGGAGAACGACAAGGTCGTCCTGTTCGAGGGCGGGCAGGGCACCCTGCTCGACATCGACCACGGCACGTACCCCTTCGTGACGTCCAGCAACCCGACCGCGGGCGGCGCCTGCACGGGTGCCGGCGTAGGTCCGACGAAGATCAGCCGGGTCATCGGCATCCTCAAGGCGTACACGACCCGTGTCGGCGCCGGTCCGTTCCCGACGGAGCTGTTCGACGAGGACGGCGAGGCGCTGCGCCGGATCGGCGGCGAGCGGGGCGTCACCACCGGCCGTGACCGGCGCTGCGGCTGGTTCGACGCGGTGATCGCCCGCTACGCGACCCGGGTCAACGGCCTGACGGACTTCTTCCTCACCAAGCTCGACGTCCTCACCGGCTGGGAGCAGATCCCGGTCTGCGTGGCCTACGAGATCGACGGCAAGCGGGTCGAGGAACTGCCGTACTCGCAGTCCGACTTCCACCACGCCAAGCCGGTCTACGAGATGCTGCCCGGCTGGTCCGAGGACATCTCGAAGGCGAAGTCGTTCTCCGACCTGCCGAAGAACGCCCAGGCGTACGTCAAGGCGCTGGAGGAGATGTCCGGCGCCCCGATCTCCGCGATCGGCGTGGGCCCGGGCCGGGACGAGACCATCGAGATCAACTCGTTCCTGTAGATCCACATGTGCGAGCGCCCGGCCGGAACTCCGGCCGGGCGCTCGCGCGTTCAGGCGCTCACTCGGTACGCAGTGCCACGGCCGCGTCCGTCCGGGCGGCCCGGCCCGCCGGGACCAGGGCGCCCGCCACCGCGACCACCACACCGCCCAGCAGGAGCACGGCCAGGACCGGTGAGGTGTGGACGTCGAGGTACGCGCCGGGCAGGTCCATCCCCACCGCGTCGCCCATCAGCGGCGTCACCCGCTGGTGCAGGGCGACACCGAGCGGGATCCCCGCGGCCGAGGCGACCACGCCGATACCGGCGACCGATGTGAGGACCATGCCGACGACTTGACGGGGCGTCATGCCCAGCGACTTGTGGACGCCGAGTTCGTGGACGCGGTCGCGGGTGTCGAGGACGACCGTGCTGAACACCCCCAGGCCCGCGACCGTCACCAGCAGCAGGGTGAGGGTGCCGATGAGCGCGTCCATGGCCGCGATCACGTCGGAGGAGCCGTCCCCGCCCGGGTGGGCGTACGCGCCGAGGGCGTCCAGGGCCTTGTTCAGGGAGGCCAGGTAGGCGTCCTCGGAGGTTCCCGGGTCCGGCTGGACGTAGAAGCCGGTCGGCCCGGCGTCCAGGCCCAGGGCAGTGAGGGTGCCGGCCGGGGTCAGCACGGTCATGCCGTCGTTCTCGGTGAAGAACGCCTCCCCGACGACCCGGACGGTGGTGCGGCGCCCGGCCTCCGTCAGGGTCAGGCGGTCGCCGAGCCCGATCCCGGCGGCGTCGAGGAAGCGCCGCGTGACCACCGCCTGGCCGGGCCCGGTCAGCCAGGTACCCGCGACCAGGTCGGGAGCGGCCCAGGAAGCGTCGCCCTCGTACCCGGTCACGACGGTCCGGCCGGCGACACCGGCCGCGCCCACCTCCGCCCGCGCGGTGCCGTAGAAGCGGCGGGTCCCCTCCTGGGCGCGCAGGACGGCGGCGACCTCGGCCGGGTCGGCGGCCGGCTTCTCCGGCCGGCCGGGACCCCGGACGACCTGCGCGCCGGGCGGCCCCTGCCCGCCTCCGACGGTGACGACGACCGGGGCGGTGGAGTCGAGCAGCCGGTGCGACTGCACGGCACCGAGGCTCAGCACCAGCCCGGCCGCGAAGGTGACCGTGACCGCCGCGACGGCCACCGCGGCGGCCGTCGTCAGCGAGCGGGCCGGGCGGGCGAACGGGTGCGCCAGACCGAGCCCGACCGGACGCGGCAACGGCAGCCGCCCGGTGAGCCGCCGGGCCGTCCGCCCCCGTACGCCGCCCGCCGCCCGCCCCACGGAGATCGCCTCCACCGTGCGCAGCCGGCCGGCGCGCAGTGCGGGCAGGAGGGCGGAGACGGCCACCAGCGCCAGGGTGGCGGCGGGCGCGGCCACATCGACCCACCAGGGCACCGACGCTGACGCGCCGCCGTACACGTCGCCGAGGTCGCCGAGCACCGGCCACGCCAGCACATTGCCGAGCGCCACCCCCAGCGCGCAGCCCAGCGCGGCCGGGACCAGCGCCTGGGCGACGTACGCCCGGACCACCTGGGCGGGGGTGAGACCGAGGGACTTGAGGACGCCGATACGCCGGGTGGCGGCGCCCACCGCGCCGCTGACGACGATGCCGACGATCAGCACCGACAGGATCAGACCGAGCACCCCGAAAGCGGCCACGAAGGGCACGAAGGCCAGCGCGTTGGCAAGCTGTTCCTGCCGGACGACGAGGTGGGACCGCGTCCCGGTCAGGGCGCCCGGCGGCACGGCGCCGGCGATCGTGTCGCGCGCCGCGGACATCCGCGTGTCCGTGCCGGCGTGCCGGAAGCGGTACAGCATCTCGAAGGTGCCGGCACCGGATCCGGGGGAGAGAGCCGCGGCCTGGGCGGGGGTCACCCAGGCGTCCGCGGTGCCGGTGACCGACCGGGCGAGGCCGACCACGGTCAGCGTCGGGCCGCCCGCCGCTCCGGGGAGGGCCAGCCGGGCCCCCGGCCGCAACGGCCACTCGTCCCCGGCCAGCACGATCTCGCCGGGCCCGGTGACCCAGCGGCCCGCGGTCAGCCGCAGGCGGTCGACCGGCCCTGCGGGGTCCGCGCGTCCGGTCACGCTCAGCGCGGGCAGGGTCACCCCGGCCGGCAGCGCGTCGGACGCCGAGACCGTGCGCGGACGAAGCCGCAGGGTGCGGAACGGTCCGGCCGCGGCCGTCACCCCCGACGCCCGTGCCGTGACCGCGAGTTCCCGCTCGCTGACCTCGCCGCCGTCGAACTGCGCGGCCAGATGGGCCCCGCGCCACTCGGCCATCGCCTGCTCGAAGGGGGCGCGGGACGCGGTGAGCACCCCGGTGGCCACGACCGAGGCGGCGACCGCGACGAGCGTCGTCAGCACCAGCACCACGGTCTGCGTCCGCCGCCGCCCGACGCCCGCCCGCACCACCTTGCCCAGGGCGCTCACCGGGCCACCGCCGGACGGACGTCCTGGGAGTCCCGGACGATCCGGCCGTCGACCAGCTCGATCGTCCGGGTCGCGCAGGACGCGGCGAGCCCCAGATCGTGGGTGACCAGCACGATCGTCTGCCCGTCCGCGTTGAGCGCGGCCAGCAGCTCCCGGACGTCGTCGCCGGACGCGGTGTCCAGCGCGCCGGTCGGCTCGTCGGCCAGCAGCAGCGGCGGACGGTTCATCAGGGCGCGGGCCACCGCGACACGCTGCCGCTCCCCGCCGGACAGCCGGCCGGGGTGGGCGTCCGCGTGCCGCTCGACACCGAGGTGGGCCAGCAGCTCCGCGGCGCGCCGCCGGGCCTCGGCGCGGGGCACCCCGGCGAGCTGGGCCGGCAACAGGACGTTGTCGGTGACCGTGAGGTCGTCCAGCAGGTTGAAGAACTGGAAGACCATGCCGATCCGGGTCCTGCGGTACCGCGCCGACGCGGCCTCGCCGAGCCGGTCCACCCGCAGCCCGTCGACGGTGACGCTCCCGCCGCTCGGCCGGTCCAGGCCCGCGATCAGGTTGAGCAGCGTCGACTTGCCGCTGCCCGACGGCCCGAGGACGGCCAGCGCCTCCCCGGCCCGCACGCTCAGGCTCACCCCGGCCAGCGCCGGCGGCCCCTCCCCGTACGTCCTGCTCACGTCGCGGATGTCGATCAGAGGCGGCGCGGTCGTGGTCATGGGCTCTCCCCGGCTGGTGCGGTCGGTCCGGCGTGACGCTAGGCGCGGGGGCGTGCCGGGCGCGTCGCCCTCGACGTCGAGAGCGGCTGCCGTACCGGGGGGACACGGCGGGGACGTCATCCCCGGGATGTACGAGGAGGATGTACGGTGCCGCGCGGCGGTCCCCGGCGGGAGGGATGTGCGTGTGCCGTGCCCTTGCGAGACTGGCGCCATGAGCGGGGTGGCCGGGGCAGCCGGGATGTTCGGACGGGCGGGTGCGGGGCGGCGGAGGGCCGCCGACACGGCCCTGCCGCGGTCGTCGCGGTGGATGTGGACGGCCGACGCGGTCCTGGCGCTCGTCCTGGCCCTTTGCACGGTCAGCGCGGCGCTCGATCAGGACGCCGCCGTGCAGGTGCCGCGGGTCGGCATGGGGGAGCCGGCCGTCCCGCCGCCCTTCGGGCCGCCGGACGTCCTCCCGGTCCCCTCGCCCGACCCTGGGGAACTGCTCCTCGCCGCGCTGACCGCACTGCCCCTGGTCGCCCGCCGTCGTTGTCCGCTGGCCGCGTTCTGGGCCGTGCTCGGGGCGACCCTGGTGTTCGGCCAGCGCACCGGCGCGACGGACGCGACCGTGTACGCCTTCCTGTCGTGCGTGGTCGCCGCGTACAGCGCCGCCGTGCACAGTCCGCGCCGCGTCCCGGCGCTGGCCGGCGTCGTGTTCGGCGCGGTGCTCATGGCGGTGTTCCACGAGGAGTACTTTCCGTACTTCACCCAGAGCTTCGTGCCGTTCCTGGTGCTGCTCGGGGTGGGACTCGGCGCGAACGCGATCCACACCTGGCAGCAGCGCGTGAGGGACCTCCAGGAACAGCAGGAGACGGCCACCCGACTCGCGGTCGAACGCGAACGCGCGCGGATCGCAAGGGAGTTGCACGACGTCGTCACCCACAATGTGAGTGTGATGGTGATCCAGGCGGGAGCGGCCCGGAAGGTGATGGACGCCGCACCGCACCGCGCCCGCGAGGCGCTGCTGGCCGTCGAGGCGGGCGGGCGCACCGCGATGGCCGAACTGCGCCACGTGATGGGCCTGCTGACGATGGACGGCGACGCGGGCCCGGACCCGGCCGCCGACACGGGCCTCGCCCCGCAGCCGGGTCTCGACCAGCTCGACGTGCTCGTGGACCGCGTCCGCGCGACCGGCGTCCCCGTCGAGCTGACCGTCACCGGTACCCCGGCGCCGTTGGCCGCCGGCCCCGGTCTGGCCGTGTACCGGGTTGTGCAGGAGGCGCTGACGAACGTCGTCAAGCACGCCGCCGGCGCGCGGGTGAATGTGTTCGTCGGCCACACACCCCAGGCCGTGCACGTGGAGGTGTCCAACACCGGGGGCACGGCCGCGACCCCGGCCGGCCCCGGTGGCGGCCGGGGCCTGCTCGGCCTGCGGGAGCGGCTCGCCGTCTACGGCGGCACGCTGGAGGCGGGCCCACGCCCGACGGGAGGCTTCCGGGTGCGCGCGGTCCTGCCCGTGCGGGAGGACCGGCCGGCCGAGGGGGTGTCGTGACCGGCGCCCCGCGTGTGGTGATCGCCGACGACCAGGCCCTGGTCCGCACCGGATTCGGGATGATCCTCACCGCCGACGGCATCGACGTGGTGGCGGAGGCGGCGGACGGCGGGGAGGCGGTCGCGGCGGTCGAGCGCACCCGCCCGGATCTCGTCCTCATGGACATCCGGATGCCGGGCCTCGACGGCCTGGAGGCCACCCGCCGCATCCTCTCCGGCGCGATCCCCGACCCGCCCCGCGTCCTGATCCTCACCACCTACGACCTCGACCGATACGTCTACGCCGCCCTCACCGCGGGCGCCACCGGCTTCCTCCTCAAGGACGTCACCCCGGAACACCTCGTGGCCGCCGTCCGGCTGGCGAGCACCGGCGACGGGCTGCTCGCCCCGGCCATCACCCGCCGCCTGGTCGAACGCTTCGTCACACAGGACACGGCGACCGCCGCGCTCCATCGCGACCTGGCGGTCCTCACCCCGCGCGAACGGCAGGTCCTCCAGTGCCTGGGCACGGGTCTCAGCAACGCCGAACTCGCCGCCCGGTTCGCCCTGAGCGAGGCCACGGTGAAGACCCACGTCGCCCGCATCCTGTCCAAGCTCCGGCTGCGGGACCGCGCGCAGGCGGTGGTGGTGGCGTACGAGACGGGGCTGGTCACGCCGGGCGGGGACACGACAGGAACGGCCGGCGGCCTTCACTCGCAGGAGTGAAGAACATCAACTTCCGCCTGGAAAAAGGCGGTTTCGGCTTGCGCGCGTCGCTCTGCGTGGCCTTAGAGTCACGCCAACAGGAACGCCCCCGCGGTGCGCCAACACCCGGGGGCTCGACACCAGGAGCTTCCACCTCCCAATGCGTGGTCATCGTACGACGCCTGCGCGCGTCATTTCAGGCCTGTCCGCCGACCTTCTGGGCGATCGCGGCACCTTCTGGTGCGCGGTGAGCGTACTGACGTACCTCCCGGCCTTCCCGAACAGCGTCCGTGTCCTCCTCCGGGTGCTCGCCGACGTGTGGGCCGACGGGCGGTCGCGGGTCGCCTCGACTCTGCGTGAGCTGGACGAACTCCGGTATCGGCGGCGTGTGGTGGGGGGCGCGGCGGGTGCGGCCCCTGTTCCCCAACTCCCCGTCGTTCACACGGTGTTCGAGGTGCCGTGCGACGCGGCTCCACGAACGGGTGAAATCGAAAAAGTTCCGCGCCGGCAGGTGCCGCCGGGCGCGCGGACCGCCGCTGCGGCCCGTCTGCTGCTCACCTTCGGGGACTACGACCGGCGCCTCACCCTCTCCGGCGCCGAGGCGCGGCGGCTCGCCCCGCTGGTCGAGGAGTGGTGGCGGCGGGGCGCGAGCGACGCGCTGATCCGCAGGGCGGTGACCTGGGGTGCCCCGCCGTTCCTGCCGTCGGCCTACGGCCACACGGAGGCCCGGCTGCGCGCCGGGCGGTCCTTCTAGCGAAAGGGAACGTGTTCGATGACTGTCGTATCGGAGCGGCCCGAGGTGGTATACCGCCGGTATACTGTCCTCATGGCCGACACCACGATCAAGGTTGACCCCGCCGTCCGCGACCGGCTGCAGGAGCTGGCCCGGGAGCGCGGGATGAGCATGCGGGACTTCGTGGCGGAGCTGGCCGGGGCCACGCCCACCAAGGAAGAGCTGCGGAAGCGGTACGAGGAGACCAAGGCGTACGTCGAGGAGCACTTCCTCGGGAGGCCGTACACCGAGGACGACGAGCGGGCCGGGGAGAAGCTGTGGGCGGACCTCGAGACCGGGCGCATCGGAGAGGTCCAGTGACCGACGAGAAGCGGTACCCGCTGCCGCGCGCCGTCATCCTCGACGACACGGCCGCCCTCGCCCTGGGCGCGGGGAACAGCATGGCTTCGCGCCTGGTCGTCGAGGCGCAGAAGAACCCCGCCCTGCGGGTCTACATCCCGGCACTGAGCCTCGCCGCCGCCGAGCGTGAGCGAGCCGGGGTCGCCGAGCACCTGGGCGCTCTGCCGTCGGTCCATGTCGAGGGGCTCGACTTCCCCGCAGCCGCCGCTGTGGGCAAGCGACTGCGGACGGCCGATGCCGGTGACGAGGGCAAGGACGAGGCGGACTGGAGCGGTGCGCATGTGCTGCATCTCGCCCTGCCCACCGTCGAGTGGCCGCGCGGACGCCCCGTCCTGACCAGAACGCCGACCCGCTACCAGGGCACCGGCATCCGCACCATCCGCATCGTCGAGCAGCACTGACCGGCTCGGGGAGGGGGACGACCGAGCGCCCCCTCCCCGGAACGGTCAGCTGAAGACGATCATCGAGCCCTGCGCCAGGCTCCGCGTCGCCGCCGCGTGCAGGCCCAGCCACACATGCCGTTCGCGGGCGAAGGGGCTCGGGTCGTAGGGGGCGGGGACGGCCGGTTCCTCCAGGGCCGTCGGCGCGAGCGGGGGCTGCGGCGGCGCGGGCGGGTTCGCCGGGTCGATGCCGATGACCTGCGCCACCGCCTCCAGTTCACGCAGCAGCGCCTGCGAGGAGCCCAGCGGTCCGCCGCCCGCGAGAAGGTCGTCGTCGGCCAGCGGATGCGGGAAGTCGACGGGGACGTAGGCGCCCGCGTGGTCGTAGTGCCAGACCAGATGGGACTGCTGGGCCGTCGACTCGAACATCTCCAGCAACTGCTCGTAGTCGCCGCCGAGTTCGTCGACCGGCGTCACGGGCAGCCCGCACACCTGGAGGAGATACGCCCGGCGCAGGAAGTGCAGCGCGTCGTAGTCGAAACCGGCGACCGGGGCGACGTCGCCGGACAGGCCCGGCATGTACTGGTACACCGGCACCGGCGGCAGCCCGGCCTCGGCGAGCACCTTGTTGTATTGCGCGAGTTCCTCGGCGAACGGGTTGTCGGGGGTGTGGCACAACACGTCGACGAGCGGTACCAGCCACAGGTCACAGGCCAAAAGAGGGCTCCTCACACAACGGTCGCACAACGTGGCAAAGGCGTAGCACGGTGGTCAGGGAAGGATAGACAGTGCCGCTCACGGACGTCCCGGTCCGTGGAGGTCCCATACCCATACTCCGTCCACCCACCTGCCGGGCGGGCCCACCAGTTTGCGCACGGTCTCCCGCCGCGCGCCGGCGTTCGGCCGCGGGGCCGCGACGAGCCCCCGGCGAGCCGGATCCGGGGGTCCTCGCGGGCGGTGACGAGTCCGGCGGTGCCGTCGGTGGACCCGTCGTCCACGGGGACCACCACGGAGAGTTCGGGCGTGCCGGAGCCGGGCCGCCGGTCGTCCGTGGACGCCTCCGGCAGGCCGTGCCGGTGGCTCATCCGGCCGCCAGCCGCTCGATCAGGGCGAGCGCCTCCTGATCGTGGGCGGCGATGACGGCCCGGGCCGTGGCGAGGTCCCGGCGGGCGAGGGCGTCGGTCAGCTCGATGTGACGGGCCCACAGATGCCCGCGCAGATCGTGCAGCCGGCGCAGATGCTGCACCGTGCACACCCAGGCCTGGACGCGCAGCCGGTGCAGGAAGTCGGCGAGATAGGGGTTGCCGAACAGGGCGCCCAACTCCCGCCAGAAGCGCAGGTCGTAGCCGACGAGCACGGTGAGGTCGCCGGCGCCGGCGGCGCGCTGCGCCTCCTCGGCGCGGCGGCGCACCCCGGCGACGGCGGCGGCGACGCGCGGGTCGTCCGGGTCGCGGCGGCCCGTCATGTCCCGGTCCAGGACCTGGAACATGCCCTCGATGACCAGCGCGCGGGCCTCGACGATGCCGCGGTGGTCGTCGACGGTGTACTCGTGCACGCGGAAGCCGCGGTGCTGGTCCGCCTCCAGCAGCCCCTGCGCGGACAGGTCGACCAGGGCCTCGCGGACCGGGGTGGCGGAGACGCCGTACTGCTCGGCGATCTCCTTGACGGTGAACTCCCGCCCCGCCTGCAGCCGGCCGGCCAGCACCTCGTCCCGCAGGGCGTCCGCGAGCTGCTGCCGCAGGGTGCTCCGTGTCACGGAGCCGGTGCCGCCGATCCCGGCCATGGTCAGGGCGTCTCCCGTCGATCGCGATGAGGTGGCGTGCACGTGTCCGAGTGCACGTACATGTCTACGAGCACGCCACCTTACGCGTTCGGCCGCGACGGGAGTTTTCGCGACGGCACCTTCCTCGCCGGCGTCGCCCCCGGCGCTATTCGGTGAAGGTGTCCGCCACGCTCAGGGCGGCGTCCAGGGCGGCCAGACCCTCCTTCAGCTCGGCCTCCGAGACGTTGCAGGGCGGCACGACATGGGTGCGGTTCATGTTCACGAAGGGCCAGACGCCGTGCTCCTTCGCGGCGGCGGCGAAGGCCGCCATCGGCGCGTTCGCCTCACCGGCCGCGTTGTACGGCACCAGCGGCTCGCGGGTCTCCCGGCTGCGGACCAGCTCGACGGCCCAGAACATGCCGGTGCCGCGCACCTCCCCGACGCTCGGGTGCCGTTCGGCCAGGTCGGCGAGGGCGGGGCCGACGACCGTACGGCCGAGTCGCGCGGCGTTCTCGACGACGCCCTCCTCGGCCATCACCTGGATCGTGGCGACGGCGGCGGCGCAGGCCAGCGGGTGCCCGGAGTAGGTGAGGCCGCCCGGGTAGGGGCGGCGCGCGAAGGTCTGCGCGATCTCCTCGGAGATGGCGACACCGCCGAGCGGCACATAACCGGAGTTCACGCCCTTGGCGAAGGTCATCAGGTCGGGCACGACACCGAAGAGGTCGGCGGCGAACCACTCACCGGTCCGTCCGAACCCGGCCATCACCTCGTCCAGGACGAAGACGATCCCGTACTTGTCGCAGATCTCCCGGACCCCGGCGAGGTAGCCGGCCGGCGGGACCATGATCCCGGCCGTGCCGGGGATGGTCTCCAGGATGATCGCGGCGATGGTGCCGGGCCCCTCGAAGGCGATCGTCGTCTCCAGGTGCTCCAGCGCGCGGGCGCACTCCTGCTCCTCGGTCTCGGCGTAGAAGCGGGAGCGGTAGAGGTAGGGCGCCCAGAAGTGCACGACGCCGGCGGTGCCGCTGTCGGACGGCCAGCGGCGCGGGTCGCCGGTGAGGTTCACGGCCTGCTGGGTGCCGCCGTGGTACGAGCGGTACGCCGACAGGACCTTGGGGCGGCCGGTGTGCAGCCGGGCCATCCGGGTGGCGTGCTCCACGGCGTCCGCGCCGCCGTTGGTGAAGAAGATCTTGTCCAGGTCGCCGGGCGTGCGCTCGGCGATCAGCCGGGCCGCCTCCGAGCGCGCCTCGATCGCGAAGGCGGGCGCGAACGTCGTCATCCGCGCGGCCTGCTCCTGGATCGCGGCGACGACCTTCGGGTGCTGGTAGCCGACGTTGGTGTAGACGAGCCCGCTGGTGAAGTCCAGGTAGCGCCTGCCGTCGTAGTCCCAGAAGTACGACCCCTCCGCACCGGCGACGGCGAGCGGGTCGATGAGCTCCTGCGCGGACCAGGAGTGGAACACGTGCGCGCGGTCCGCGGCCTTCACGGCGGCGCCTGCCTGGGGGTGGGGCTGAGGGGTCATGCGCCCGAGGGTAGGGAGGGGCGGCCCGGACGCGGTATCGGCGTCCTGTCCCGCGGTCCGGGGTTTTTGACGACACCTTGTCGACGTGTGCGGCCGTCCCGCATCGGCATGTGTTGACAGCAGGCTGTCCAAAAGACAGAATGCTGTCATCTTCGAGGGTCGGTCCTCGTCTCCAGGAGGAGCCATGAGCAGCAGCACCGGCACCACCCGCAAGCCCGTGTACCTCGCCGTCTACGACACCCTCGCCGACTGGGAGACCGGTCATGCCACCGCCCAGCTCGCCCGGGCCGGTTACGAGATCCGTACCGTCGGCCCCACCCGGGAGCCCGTCAGGAGCGTCGGCGGGCTGCGTGTCCAGCCCGACCTGGCCCTGGCCGACGTCCGGCCGTCCGACGCTGCCCTGCTGATCCTCCCGGGCGCCGACCTGTGGGACGCCGGCGACGACCTCGCGCCCTTCGCCCGCACCGCCCGCGCCTTCCTGGACGCCGGGGTGCCGGTGGCCGCGATCTGCGGGGCGGCGGCCGGACTGGCCCGCGAGGGCCTGCTCGACGACCGGGACCACACCAGCGCCGTCTCCTTCTATCTGGCGGCCACCGGATACGGCGGCGGCGAGCGGTACGTCGACGCCGACGCCGTCACCGACGGGGGACTCGTCACCGCAGGACCCACCGAACCCGTCGCCTTCGCCCGGGAGATCCTGCGTCTGCTCCACGTCTACGACGACGAGGCCGTCGACGCCTGGTACCGGCTCTTCCACGACTCCGACGCCGGCGCGTACGCCGTCCTCGAGAAGGCCGGCGTGCTGTGAGCCGGGCCCGTCAGGACCTGCTCAGCCGGAGCGCGCTCGGGGTCTTCCGGCTCAACGGGCAGTTCCTCGCGGTCGCCGAGGAGCTGGCCCGGCCCGCCGGGCTGACGGCCTCCTGGTGGCAGGTGCTCGGGGCGGTCCTGCGCGAGCCCCTGCCCGTCGCCGGGGTGGCCCGCGCCATGGGCATCACCCGGCAGAGCGTGCAGCGCGTCGCCGACCTGCTGGTGGACAAGGGCCTCGCCGAGTACCGGCCCAACCCGGCGCACCGGCGCGCCAAGCTCCTCGCGCCCACCGACGCCGGGCGCGCGGCGGTCGCCCGGATCGACCCCGGTCACGCGGCCTTCGCGGACCGGCTGGCCGAGGCCATGGGCGAGGAGGAACTCGCGGAGGCCGTCCGTGTGCTGGAACGGCTGTCGGACGTGCTGGAGCGGACCGGCCTGCCCGTTACCGAACCGTAGAGGCCGCCCCGCTCACCTCGCCGGACGCCGCACTATCGTGGGGCCGACGCATAGGCGGGGGCTGTTGGGGGCGTGCGATGGAGAAGCTGGGGCCGGGGGATCCGCCACAGATCGGGGCGTATCGGCTGCTGGCGCGGCTCGGCGCGGGCGGCATGGGGGACGTGTACCTCGCCCGGTCGGACCGCGGGCGCACCGTCGCCGTGAAACTGGTCCGGCGCGAGCTGGCCGCACAGGACGAGTTCCGGGCCCGGTTCCGGCAGGAGGTGCGGGCCGCCCGGCAGGTCGGCGGGTTCTGGACCGCGCCCGTGCTCGACGCGGACACCGAGGCCGAGGTGCCCTGGGTCGCCACCGGCTATGTCGCCGGGCCGAGCCTGCAGCAGGTCGTCGGCCATGACCACGGGGCGCTGCCCGAGCGGTCGGTGCGGATCCTCGCGGCCGGTCTGTCACACGCCCTGCAGGACATCCACGCCGCCGGGATAGTGCACCGCGACCTGAAGCCGTCCAATGTCCTCGTCACCATCGACGGGCCCCGCGTCATCGACTTCGGGATCGCCCGGGCGCTGGAGTCGGTCGACGAGACCGGCCTCACCCGCACCGGCTCGCTCATCGGCTCGCCCGGCTTCATGGCGCCCGAGCAGGTGCGCGGCGACCGGATCACCCCGGCCTGCGACGTGTTCTGCCTGGGCTCGGTGCTCGCGTACGCGGCCACCGGCAGGCTGCCCTTCGGCTCGCTCGAGAGCGGGGCGCACGCCGTGATGTTCCGTATCGCCCAGGACGAGCCCGACCTGGAGGGCGTGCCCGAGGGGGTCGCCGAACTGGTCCGCGACTGTCTGCGCAAGGCGCCGGAGGCCCGGCCCTCGCTGGACGTGATCCTGGAGCGCACGGGCGCCGAGGACACCGTCTCCGGGGGCCGCTCCCGTGACCCCTGGCTGCCGAGCGCCCTGGTCGCCCAGCTCGGACGGCACGCGGTACGGCTGCTGGACGCGGAGGATCCGGTGCCGGCGCCGGCTGGTCCGGCGGAGGGCGGTGCGCCTTCGGCACCGGCAGCCGGAAAGGCCGCCCCTGCCGCCGCACCGGGCCCGGCCTCCTCCGGTGCCGCATCCCCGCAAGCCCCCGCACGGCCCGGCGCCGCGTCCCCGGGCACGCCCGCCGGTCCCGCGTCCCAGGGCGCCCCCTCGGGCCCCGGCCCCGAGGAACCCACTCCCGCCGCCTCCCCCGAGCACGCGCCCGCCGGTCCGGCGACGCCCCCGCACCAGTTGCCGACCGTCGCCGCCCAGCAGGGCGGTCTCAGCACCCCGCCGCCGGGCCCGCCCGGCACACCCGGCCGGCCCGGTCCGGCGGGTCCGCCCGGTCCGCCGAGTACACCCGCCCCGGCCCACCCCGGCTACGGCGTCCCGCAGCAGCATCCGCAGCAGCACGCGTACGGCTATCCGCCGGCCGGCCCCAACCCGCCGTACCAGCAGGCGTCCCACGGACAGGCCCCCGCGCTCGGCGCCACCCCGCCGTACGGGCCGACCCCGCCGTACGGCCCGGGTTCGCCGTACGGGCCCCCGGCGGCGTACGACCCGGCCTACCCGGCGCCGCCCGAGGGCGGGGGCCGTGGGGGGCGGTCCACCGTGGTGCTGGTGATCGTGGCCCTGGTCGTGGCGCTCGCCGCGGGCGGCTCGGTCTACGCGATGATGAGCGGCGGTCACGAGGACGAGGGCGGCGGCCGGCCGACCCCCGCGCCCACCACCGCCGGTGCCACCGAGGACCCGTCCGGCGATCCGACGACCGCCTCCCCGACGCCGTCCCCGAGCCAGTCGGCGGACGACGGCGCGATCCCCGCCGAGATGCTGGGCACCTGGACCGCCTCGATCGCCGGCGCCGACGGCGCGAGCAGCCGCCGGCTGACCCTGCGGCAGGGCGAGGTGGGCGACACCGTCCTCACCCTCGTCGCCGACGGGCCCGCCGGGAGCGGCACCTACCACTGCGAGTTCAGCGCGGCCCTGTCCGCCGAGCCCAACCCGGACGGCACCCTGCCGATCGGCCCGTCCACGGTGACCGCCGGCGAAGCCCCCACCTGCTCCCCGGGCAAGGCCACGCAGATCAGGCTGCTGCCCGACGGCAGGCTGGAGCGGGTGACCGTGGGCAGCGGCGAGAAGCTGACCTACACGAAGCAGTGAGGGGTCAGCGCGGCTCGGGCGGCCGCTGACGGGGCATGTTCGGGCGCGCGCCGTTCGCCGGGGGGACCGGGAAACGGCCGCCGCCCACCCCGGCGTCCTGCCGGGCGCCGCCGGACAGCACCGACTGGATGCCCAGGGGCGCCGAGCCGGTGCGGAACTCCACCATCCAGTCCGCCGTCTCCGCCCGCACCAGCTCGTTCAGGTCCTCCGAGAACCGGCGCAGCACGCCCAGGCACCGCTCGGCCGCCTCGCTCGCCGTGCCCTCGGCGGGGCCCAGGACCTCGCGGACGTTCTCCGTCGCCCAGTCGAACTGGAGCGCCTGCAGCCGCCGCTGGACGGCCTGGGCCGTGGCGACGTCCCTTATCCAGCCGGACGTCACCCCGAAGAACCGGTCGGCCGCGACACACGCGACGCCGAGCAGCAGCGCCAGATACCCCCAGCGCGCCGCCCCGTCGGCGACCCCCGTCAGATCGAGCAGCGGGAGCGCCGCCCCGACGACCGCGCCCGTCGCCGCGCCGCCGCGCAGCGCCCTGGCCCCGCGCCGCTTCCACACCCGGTCCGCGAGATACCAGGTGGCGGTCTCCAGCGCCCTGCGCTCCACCCACCGGTACAGCTCGTGCAACCGCACCGCGGGCTCCCCCCAGTCCCCGAGCGGGAAGGCCCGCCCCGTCAGATCGCCCGGCCGAAGTCCGGTCGCCCCCTCGCCGCCCCACCCGTCCTGCGGCGACCTCTCGGGCTGCATCTCCGGCTGACCCACCCGGCACTCCCTACTGATCACGGTGCGTGGGACGTGCGCGCCGGGTACGACCCCCGTGGCGCACGGAACGTCACGCGACACCTGAGGCTGACGCGCCGGACCCTTCCTACCGCCCAATGGGTGGCGAAGAGATGTCTTTCGCGTCTTTTCCGCCCGGAAGTGGGTCTTGATCAGGTATAGGACGCCAGTTCAACCGAGTTCCACTCACTCGAAAGAGTGCCGGGGCGACGGCCGCCCGGAGCACGTAGGCTCGTCCTGAACGGGAAAGCCGTACAGACGCGAGGAGCCCGACGTGATCCCCGGTGGTGGCCAGCCGAACATGCAGCAGCTGCTCCAGCAGGCGCAGAAGATGCAACAGGATCTTCAGCGCGCGCAGGAGGAGCTGGCGCAGACCGAGGTCGAGGGCCAGGCGGGTGGCGGCCTGGTGCGGGCCACCGTGACCGGCTCCGGCGAGCTGAGGTCGCTGACGATCGACCCGAAGGCGGTCGACCCGGAGGACACCGAGACGCTGGCCGATCTGGTCGTCGCCGCCGTCCAGGCCGCCAACGAGAACGCGCAGGCCCTCCAGCAGCAGAAGCTGGGCCCGCTGGCGCAGGGGCTGGGCGGCGGAGGCCTGCCCGGTCTCCCCTTCTGACCCCGGCGCGTCATCCCGCCGCCTTCCACCGGCGGGTGCGCGCCAACTACCGTACGTACCAAGTGAACCCAGGAAGGACGGCAGTCCGTTGTACGAAGGCGTGGTCCAGGACCTCATCGACGAGCTGGGGCGGCTCCCCGGCGTCGGTCCCAAGAGCGCGCAGCGGATCGCCTTCCACATCCTCCAGGCGGAACCGACGGACGTACGGCGCCTCGCTCAGGCCCTCATGGAGGTCAAGGCGAAGGTCCGCTTCTGCGCGACGTGCGGGAACGTCGCGCAGGAGGAGCTGTGCAACATCTGCCGCGACACCCGCCGCGACCCCTCGGTCATCTGTGTGGTCGAGGAGCCGAAGGACGTCGTGGCGATCGAGCGGACCCGTGAGTTCCGGGGCCGCTACCACGTGCTGGGCGGCGCGATCAGCCCCATCGAGGGCGTCGGCCCGGACGATCTGCGGATACGGGAACTCCTCGCGCGGCTGGCGGACGGGACGGTCACCGAGCTGATCCTGGCCACGGACCCGAACCTCGAGGGCGAGGCCACGGCCACCTATCTCGCGCGCATGATCAAGCCCATGGGCCTGAAGGTCACCCGCCTGGCCAGCGGCCTCCCGGTGGGTGGCGACCTGGAATACGCGGACGAGGTCACCCTCGGCCGCGCCTTC
This sequence comes from Streptomyces sp. RK62, assembly GCF_018070255.1. Lineage (NCBI taxonomy): Bacteria > Bacillati > Actinomycetota > Actinomycetes > Kitasatosporales > Streptomycetaceae > Streptomyces > Streptomyces sp. RK62. The sequence continues at coordinate 43,939 of NZ_JAGPYD010000016.1, forward strand.
GAGGGGAGACGACTCCTAGATGTCTGACGCCACGCTGCACGCGACAGAGCCGAACCCGGACGACTTCGCGGTCCAGATCGCGGACCAGATCGAGAGTTTCCTGGTCGCGGTGACGGAGGTCGCGAAGGGCGACGAGCCGGGCTCGACGGTGCCCTTCCTGCTGCTGGAGGTCTCCCAGCTGCTGCTGGCCGGCGGCCGTCTCGGCGCCCACGAGGACATCGTCCCCGACGAGCGCTACGAGCCCGACCTGGGCCCCGAGCAGGACGTGGACGAGCTCCGCGAGAACCTCGCGCGCCTGCTGGACCCCGTGGACGTCTACTCCGAGGTCTTCGACCCCTACGAGCCCCGCAAGGCGCCGGTGCCGGCCCGGATCTCCGACGACCTGGCCGACGTCATCGCCGACCTGCGGCACGGCATGGCGCACTACCGTGCCGGGCGCACCGCCGAGGCCCTGTGGTGGTGGCAGTTCTCCTACTTCTCCAACTGGGGCTCCACGGCGTCGGCGACCCTGCGCGCGCTGCACTCCGTCCTCGCCCACGTCCGGCTCGACCAGCCGCTGGAGGAGCTGGACGGCCTGGACACCGACCAGGGCGTGATGGGCGACGAGACCCTGGAGTTCGAGGCCGGCCGGGTCATGCAGCAGGAGATCGGCGGCCAGCTCGGGATGCGTTCGGCCCCGTAGCGGGGCGTCCGGCGAGCGCTCCTTTCCGCCGTACGTCCCGGAGTGACCTCCCCCACTTTCGGAGTGCCCGGCGCCCGACCGGGCAGGGACCATCCCGGAGCTACCGAATCTCACCATCTGGGAACCCGATGGTCGTTTTCGGACGCTCGGTAAACTGAGCCGACACACACGGACTGAGCGAGGAGCGCACGTGGGCCTTGTCGTGCAGAAGTACGGAGGCTCCTCCGTAGCCGATGCCGAGGGCATCAAGCGCGTCGCCAAGCGGATCGTGGAAGCCAAGAAGAACGGCCACCAGGTGGTCGCCGTGGTTTCCGCGATGGGCGACACGACGGACGAGCTGATCGATCTCGCCGAGCAGGTATCCCCGATGCCTGCCGGTCGCGAGCTCGACATGCTGCTGACCGCCGGAGAGCGGATCTCCATGGCCCTGCTGGCCATGGCGATCAAAAACCTGGGCCACTCCGCCCAGTCGTTCACGGGCAGCCAGGCAGGTGTCATCACCGACTCGGTCCACAACAAGGCCCGGATCATCGACGTCACCCCGGGCCGCATCCGGACGTCGGTCGACGAGGGCAACATCGCGATCGTCGCCGGCTTCCAGGGCGTGAGCCAGGACAGCAAGGACATCACCACGCTGGGCCGCGGCGGGTCCGACACGACCGCCGTCGCGCTGGCCGCCGCCCTCGACGCCGAGGTGTGCGAGATCTACACCGACGTCGACGGCGTGTTCACCGCCGACCCGCGCGTGGTCGGCAAGGCGAGGAAGATCGACTGGATCTCCTTCGAGGACATGCTGGAGCTGGCGGCGTCCGGCTCGAAGGTGCTGCTCCACCGCTGTGTGGAGTACGCCCGCCGTTACAACATCCCGATCCACGTCCGGTCCAGCTTCAGCGGGCTGCAGGGCACGTGGGTCAGCAGCGAGCCGATTCAGCGAGGGGACAAGCAGGTGGAGCAGGCCATCATCTCGGGGGTCGCGCACGACACGTCCGAGGCCAAGGTCACGGTCGTCGGTGTGCCGGACAAGCCGGGCGAGGCCGCCGCGATCTTCCGTGCGATCTCCGACGCCGAGATCAACATCGACATGATCGTGCAGAACGTGTCCGCGGCCTCCACGGGCCTGACGGACATCTCCTTCACGCTGCCGAAGTCCGAGGGCCGCAAGGCCATCGACGCGCTCGAGAAGAGCCGCTCGCGCATCGGCTTCGACTCCCTGCGCTACGACGACCAGATCGGCAAGATCTCCCTGGTCGGCGCCGGTATGAAGACCAACCCGGGCGTCACGGCCGACTTCTTCAAGGCGCTGTCCGACGCGGGCGTCAACATCGAGCTGATCTCCACCTCGGAGATCCGTATCTCGGTCGTCACCCGCGCCGACGACGTCAACGAGGCCGTGCGCGCCGTGCACACCGCCTTCGGCCTGGACTCCGACAGCGACGAGGCTGTCGTGTACGGAGGCACCGGGCGCTGATGGCCCCCCTGGGATCACGCCGCCCGACGCTCGCCGTCGTGGGGGCGACCGGAGCCGTCGGCTCGGTCATGCTCCAGATCCTGTCCCAGCGCGCGGACATCTGGGGTGAGATCCGTCTGATCGCCTCCCCGCGCTCGGCCGGCCGCAAGCTGGCCGTGCGCGGGGAGGAGGTCGAGGTGGTGGCGCTCACCGAGGAGGCCTTCGACGGCGTCGACATCGCCATGTTCGACGTGCCGGACGACGTGGCCGCCCGGTGGGCGCCGGTCGCCACCGCCCGGGGTGCCGTGGTGGTGGACAACTCGGGCGCCTTCCGGATGGACCCGGAGGTGCCCCTCGTCGTCCCCGAGGTCAATCCGCACGCGGCGCGGATGCGGCCGCGCGGGATCGTCTCCAACCCCAACTGCACGACCCTCTCCATGATCGTGGCCCTCGGCGCGCTGCACGCCGAGTTCGGGCTGCGCTCCCTCGTCGCCTCCTCCTACCAGGCGGTGAGCGGGGCCGGCCGGGCCGGCGTCGACACCCTGCGCCGGCAGCTGTCCCTGGTCGCCGGCACCGAGCTGGGCACCAGCCCCGGAGACGTACGGCGGGCCGTCGGCGACGACACCGGGCCGTTCCCGGAGCCGGTCGCGCTGAACGTCGTGCCGTGGGCCGGATCGCCGCGCGAGGACGGCTGGTCGTCGGAGGAGATGAAGGTGCGGGACGAGACCCGCAAGATCCTCGGTCTGCCCCAGCTGCCGGTCGCCGTGACCTGTGTCCGCGTCCCCGTGCTGACCGGGCACTCGCTGACCCTGCACGCCCGCTTCGAGGGCGAGGTCACCGTCGCCAAGGCCCGCGAGATCCTGGCCACCGCGCCGGGCGTCGTGCTGTACGACGACCCCGAGGCGGGCGAGTTCCCCACCCCCGCCGACATCGTGGGCACCGACCCGACCTGGGTGGGCCGGGTGCGCCGCGCCCTCGACGACCCCACCGCCCTGGAGCTCTTCGTCTGCGGCGACAACCTCCGCAAGGGCGCCGCGCTCAACACCGCGCAGATCGCCGAACTGGTGGCCGCGGAAATCGGCTGAAGGCCCGCCGCCGCATTTGTAGGATCTGTGAGAACAATGTGAGCCGATCGATGGCCCTGGCCCCTTGATCAGGACCGTCGCGGCGACAGAAGATTTTTCTCCCCGCGCCTGCAACCGCTTGCAGGGCGGGGAGCGTCTTTGCGGTCGCCCTCAAGGGCGCGAGGACGCGTTTTTCCGGCGTGGGGACGCCAGGAGCAGGCGTGGGGACGCCCGTTCACAGATGAGGCACAAGGGAAGAGCGGGTAGGCATGTGGGCGTTTGACGCACGGTCGGTCGTGCTGCCTGGCACGAGAGGGCCGGTGGCGGCGACTGACGCAAAAGTGACGTCCGGCACGTACAACCCTCCAGGGGGGACGCGTGTCCAACAGGCGTGGCAGAGGTTCTCGACTTCAGCGCGGCGACCCGCGGTACGGCCCTACGGCCGCCCCGCCGTCCCGTCCGACCCCGCATGCCCGGTGCGCCCGGCGGCATGCCGGTGATCGCGCCCATGCCCGCAGCGCGGCCGACCCGCATCCCCAGTCAGCGTGACGGTTCCGAGGCGGAGAGCGCCGCGGCGGCCGGGACGACCGTCGACCACCTCACGGAGACCTATCGGGCGCACTACCGCTCGCTGCTGGGCCTCGCGGCGCTCCTGCTCGACGACACCGCCTCCTGCGAGGACGTCGTCCAGGAGGCGTTCATCCGGGTCCACTCCGCGCGCAAACGCGTCCGGGACCCCGAGAAGACGCTCGCCTACCTGCGGCAGACCGTGGTCAACCTGTCCCGCTCCGCCCTGCGCCGCCGCATACTCGGCCTGAAGCTGCTGTCGAAGCCGATGCCCGACATGGCGAGCGCCGAGGAGGGGGCCTACGACCAGCTGGAGCGCGACTCCCTCATCAAGGCGATGAAGAACCTGCAGCGCCGCCAGCGCGAGGTGCTGGTCCTGCGGTACTTCGCGGACATGACCGAGGCGCAGGTCGCCGAGACGCTCGGCATCTCGCTGGGCTCGGTGAAGGCGTACGGCTCGCGCGGCATCGCGGCGCTGCGGGTCGCGATGGAGGCGCCGGCATGAGCGGGGACCGCAACGGGCCGCATGAGCGCCCCGACGAGCATCAGCCGAAGCAATCGCACGCTGGGAACGGAACTGTGAACCACGGCCCCGACGACCAGGGCCCCGCCGACGGGCTCGACTCGGACGAGCTGGCACTGCGCCGCATATTGCACGACGCGGTCCAGGAGATCGAACCGCGCGACGGCACGCTGGAACATCTGCGCCGTGCGGTGCCGGCCCGGCGGGCCCGCAAGCGTCAGGCGCTGGTCGGCGCGGCGGCCGCGGTCCTCTTCGTGGGCACCGCGGTCCCGGCCCTGGTGCATGTGTCGAACTCCGGTGGCGCCCACGTCAACTCCTCCAACGCCGGGCACGGCGAGCAGACGCAGGGCGGGGCCGGCCAGGGCAAGGAGACGCAGGGCGGCGAGAGCACGTCCGGGGGCTCCTCCGGCGGCGGCCACGCCGAGGGCCAGGGCGGCGGCAAGGACAAGGACAAGGGTGACGGCGCCGGTCAGGGCACCGGCTCGGGAGGCGCCGACGACCCGCTGGCCACCAGCACGGCCGGGGTTCCGGCGTGCACGGCCGGGCAGTTGGGTGTCGCCGGTCAGGAGGCGGGCGTCCCCGACTCGTCCGGCGCGGTGTACGGCACCTTCCGCTTCAGCAACACCTCCACGGCCGACTGCACGGTGGCCGGCCCGGGCACGGTGTCGCTGTCCCCGGCGGGCGCGGCGGACGGCACCAAGATCGGTCAGCTCCGGCATGTCGCCGGTGACCCGGCGGCCGGTCTGCCCGACCCGTCCCAGGAGGTCGCCGCGTTGGTCCTCAAGCCCGGTGGCTCGTACGAGGTGAAGTTCGCCTGGGTGCCGTCGGCGACCTGCCCCTCGACGGGGGAGAGCAACGGCGGCGGTTCCGGCGGTCCGGACCCGACCCCCGACCCGACCCCGTCCGAGGGCACCGGCGCGGGCGGCACCACCACCGGAACCTCGACGGGCGGCGACACCGGCACCTCCACCCAGCTGCTGGGCGAGGACCCGACGGCCGACGGAAGCGTCACGGTGTCCAACACCACGGTGGCCGCCGCGCCGACGGCCGCGGTGACGGTGTCCAACGCCTGCGCGGGGACCGTCTACTGGACGGGCGTGCTGCCGGGGGCGTAAGCCGTGAGCGGTCAGGCGCCGGCCTTCTCCGGCGCCGGGCCGGCGTCCGGCAGGAGGCCGAGCTCCGCGTCCCGCGCGGCCTCCACCTCGCGGCGCAGCAGCCGGAACCACATGAAGACCACGAAGCCCGCGAAGACGAACCACTCGCCGGTGTAGCCGAGGTTCTGGAACGCCTTCAGGTCCAGGCCCGAGTCGTTGACGGTCGCGACCGGCACCGCCTTCATCCCGGCGTCGGCCTTCGACAGAGTGATCCAGGCGTCGTAGACGTCGTAGGGCACCAGGTTGACCAGGGAAGCGGCGCTGATCGCCGCGGTCTGGCCGGCGGGCAGGCCGCCCCGCGCGGGGACGCCGTTCTCGCCGGGCACCTCGGAGGCCTGGAGCGCCCCGGTGACGGTGACCTCGCCGGTGGGGGCGGCGGGGGCCGCGGCCGGGTCGGCGGCGCCGGGCAGCCAGCCGCGGACGACCGGGAGGGCCCTGCCGTCGCCGGTGCGCAGCAGCGTGACGACATAGGTGCCGCGCTCGCCGTCGAGCTTGCGGTCGGGGACGAGGAACTGCTCGGCGTACCGGCCGCGGGCGGTGACCTGGCGGCCCACTGTCTCCTTGTCCACAGGCAGCAGCTCGGTGAGCGGCCGGGCGGGCTCGCGCCGGTTCTCCGCGGCCCGGTCGCCGGCGCCGCGGTGGTCCTCGACCCGGTCCTCGAACCGGCCGAGCTGCCAGGACCCCATGAACACGCAGAAGGGGATGGCGAGCAGCACGAAGACGTTGATCCCCCACCAGCGGGGCGTCAGCAGAAACCGGTACACGCCCATAACGGTACGGTGCGGCGGGGCGGCGGCGGGGCGCGGGGTGCGGTCGTGGCCGGGCGCGCGGGAAGTTTTCCACAGGCTGGGGATCCCGGCCGCACGATGTCGTCCGGACCAGGCACTATGGGGTCATGACTGAGAGCCACGGGTCCGCTTCGCGGGATCACCGGAAGCAGGACGAGGACATGCCGGACTGGGAGCGGCGCTTCAGGGCGCCCCGGGTGTCGCTTCCCGACTGGGCGGAGGACGCCCCGGACCGCTCGCTGTTCGTGTCGAACGCGACGGGCACGTACGAGCTGTACGCGTGGGACCGGGCGACCGGTGAGCAGCGCCAGGTGACCGACCGGCCGAACGGCACGACGGACGGCGTGCTCTCCCCGGACGGCGCGTGGATCTGGTGGTTCGACGACAAGGACGGCGACGAGTTCGGCGTCTGGCGCCGTCAGCCCTTCGACGGCGGCGAGGACGAGCTCGCGGCCCCGGGCCTGGACGCCTCCTACCCGGCGGGCCTCGCCCTAGGCCGGGACGGCAGGACCGCGGTCGTCGGCCGCTCCACCGACGAGGAGGGCACCACGATCCATCTGGTGCGCACGGGCGAGCCGCCGGTGGAGATCTACCGGCACCGCGAGTCCGCGGGCGTCGGCGACTTCTCGCACGACGGCACCCTGATCGCCGTCGAGCACACCGAGCACGGCGACGCGATGCACGCGGCGCTGCGGGTGCTGCGCCCGGACGGCTCGACGGTCGCCGAGCTGGACGACACCAAGGGCGGCACCGAGGAGCTGGGCCTGGAGGTGCTGGGCTTCGCCCCGGTGGTCGGTGACGCGCGGCTGCTCGTCGGTCATCAGCGGCGCGGCCGCTGGGAGCCGCTGGTGTGGGACGTGGCGACGGGCGAGGAGACGGACCTGGCGCTGGAGCTGCCGGGCGACGTCAGCGCGGAGTGGTACCCGGACGGGACGGGTCTGCTGATCGTGCACAGCTTCGAGGCCCGCAGCGAGCTGTTCCGGTACGACCTGGGGCGCCGGGCGCTGGAGCGGGTCGACACCCCGGCCGGCTCGGTGTCGGGGGCGACGGCCCGGCCCGACGGCAGCGTCGAGTACCTGTGGTCGTCGGCTGCGGAGCCGTCGGCCGTGCGGTCCACGACCGGCCGGGTCGTGCTGGACCCGCCCGGCATGAGGTCCCCGGGCTCGGTCCCGGTGGAGGACGTGTGGGTGGAGGGCCCCGGCGGCCGTATCCACGCGCTGGTGCAGCGGCCGGCCGGCGCCGAGGGCCCGCTGCCGACGGTCTTCGACATCCACGGCGGCCCGACCTGGCACGACAGCGACTCGTTCGCGGCCGGCCCGGCGGCCTGGGTGGACCACGGGTACGCGGTCGTACGGGTCAACTACCGGGGCTCCACCGGCTACGGGCGGGCCTGGACGGACGCGCTGAAGCACCGGGTGGGTCTGATCGAGCTGGAGGACATCGCGGCGGTCCGGGAGTGGGCGGTCTCCTCGGGTCTCGCCGACCCCGAGCGGCTGATCCTGACCGGCGGCTCCTGGGGCGGCTATCTGACGCTCCTCGGCCTCGGCACCCAGCCGGACGCGTGGACACTGGGCATCGCGGCGGTCCCGGTCGCCGACTACGTCACGGCGTACCACGACGAGATGGAGGCCCTGAAGGCCATGGACCGCACCCTGCTGGGCGGCACGCCCGAGGAGGTGCCCGAGCGGTTCGAGGCGTCGTCCCCGCTGACCTACGTGGACCGGGTGAAGGCCCCGGTCTACATCTCCGCTGGGGTCAACGACCCACGCTGCCCGATCCGCCAGGTCGACAACTACGTCAAGCGGCTGGAGGCGCGCGGCGCCGTGCACGAGGTGTACCGCTATGACGCGGGGCACGGCTCGCTGGTCGTGGACGAGCGGATCAAGCAGGTGCGCCTGGAGCTGGACTTCGCCGAGCGGCACCTTCCCGCGCGCGGGAAGTAGAACGCGCGGAAAGCAGCGGCAGCGGCCGGGTTCCGGGGCCGACCGCCCCGGAACCCGCCGGTTCAGGTCCCCGCCCGCTCCCGGCCCCGGCGGCGGAGCAGTTCGGCCATGCCCTGGCGGGTGGCGGCCAGGACGACCCGGTCCGCGCTCTGCAGGACATAGGTGTCGGGCAGGTCCCACACCCAGCCGGAGGGGGCGCCGGCCCGCTCGTCGTGGGCCCGGTCGGCGGCCGGTTCCTCCCGGCGCTCGCCGGGCGGGGTCCGGTCCAGGGCCAGCACCCGCCACGCCCCGGGCCGGAACGCCTCGCCGACGGTCCGGTCCTCCAACTGGGGGTGCCCGCCGACCTCCAGCGTGGCGAAGAGCAGCACCCGCCGCTCCACGGGGATGGCGCCCAGGATCTGCCGGCCCGACATCGCCCCGGCGAAGGCGGGCGCGGCCAGGTGCGTCACGCTCCGGCTGCGGGTGTAGCCGCGCGGGTGCGCGGCACGCAGGGTGCGGTACACGGCCTTGGCGAAGTCGTCGTCGTACAGGCGCAGGACGACTCGCAGGTCGGGGCGTACGGAGCGGGCGTACAGGGCCGCTTCCAGATTGGTGGTGTCCTCGCTGGTCACGGCGAGGAAGGCGTGCGCGCGGTGGATCTTCGCGGCCTCCAGGACGCCCTCCTGGGTGACGTCGCCGAGGACCACCGGCACCCGCAGCCGCCGTGCCGTGGGCATGCCGCGCGCCTCGGGGTCGGCCTCGACGCACACCACCGGGATGTGCAGCTCGCGCAGCCGGGTCAGCACCCGGGTGCCGATCTTGCCGAGGCCGAGCAGCACCACATGGCCGCCGAGGCCCCGTGGCGGCTTGCGCAGCGCGGACGTCGAGCGGAAGGTGCCGAGGGCCTCCAGCACGGCCGCCAGCAGGACCGGGAGCAGCAGCAGTCCGGTGAGCCCGGACAGCAGTTGCAGGATCTGGCGGGCGAGGGGCTGGTGGAGCGCGGGCTCGTTGATGGCGAAGAGGTCGAGCAGGGTCAGATAGGTGGCGTGCAGGGGGTGGTCGCCGGTCACCACGGTCAGCGCCACCGCGAGTCCGGCCACACAGGTCACCAGACCGGCCAGCGACCAGCGCAGCCGCCGGGAGAACAGCGAGCCGAACGACGGCATCAGGCCGCCTCCGCCGCGGCCCGAGGGCATCGGCGGACCGGCGTAGGACACCTGCTCCAGGACGACGGTGCCGCGTCCGGCGGCGGCTTCGACCTGGGCGGCGTCCGGCAGCATCAGCGGGCCGTGCTCGCCGCTGTCCTCCGAGCCGTCGGTGCCCGCCGGGTCGCTGCGGGTCGTGGACAGCAGCGCGAGGGTGGCGAGGTCGGTGGGGCGGGTCTCACCGGGCGGCCGTTCCACCGCGCGCAGTAACAGGCCGTCGGTCTGGACGACCTTGGTGGTGCCGGCGACGGCGGTGGCGGCCAGCGCCGGGGCGGCCGTGTCGGCGTCCGAGAGCACGGTCGTGGAGGCGTCCAGGCCGCCCTCGCCGGCGCCCGTCGCCAACGCGGCGGCCTGGTCGAGCAGTTCCTCGATGTGCTGGCCGAGCCGGCGATTGTAGAGGCGCAGGACGAGCCGGAGGCGGGGGTTGAGGCGGCGGGCGGTGAGGGCGGCGCGGATGTTGGTCTCGTCGTCGTCGTAGACGAGGGCGAGGGCGGCGGCCCGTTCCACCCCGGCCTCGGCGAGCGTGGCCTCGCTGGGCTCGGCGGCCTCCAGCACCCGGGTGCCGCCCGGTTCGCCGGGGACGGGGCCGGTGCCCGCGCGGTTCACGGCCGCGGTCACCGCGCCCAGCAGCGCCGCCGAGGCGGCCCGGGCCCGGCCGACGACCGGTGGCCGTACCGTCCGCTCCGACGGCGGCACGACGAGTGTGACCTGTTCCCGGTACACGCCGCGCAGTTCGGCCGTGAGCCGGTGCGCGAGTCCGTCGTCGCCGCACACCACCATGTGCGCGGTGCTGTCACTGATCGAGGTCTGCTGCGGGACTGCCACGAGGGAGAAGACTGCCTCATCGTGATCGCCGGTTCCACAGCCGGTGACCTCTGTGCGCCGGGCGCCGCCCGGCGGGCCCTTGGCGGGACCCGGGCCGGGGACTACCCTGAACCCTGTATCTGACGGCCCGTCAGAAACGAGGCGGCACCGGCGGCCGGCGGCGCAGCAGCCAGGAGGTAGGCGTGGCCCACACCGAGAGCGGCACGAAGGACCTGCCGAAGGTCATCAGCGTGGACGATCATGTGATCGAACCCGCGCACCTCTTCGAGACCTGGCTCCCGGCCAAGTACCGGGACCGGGGCCCGAAGCCCCTCACCGCCGGGATCGGCGAACTCGCGTACGTCGGCGGGAAGTACCGGTTCACCACCGACCCGGACGGCCAGATCACCGACTGGTGGGAGTACGAGGGCGGACTGTTCCCGTACAAGCGGATCATCGCGGCCGTCGGCTTCTCGCGGGACGAGATGACCCTCGACGGGATCACGCGCGAGCAGATGCGGCGCGGCTGCTGGGACCCCAAGGCCCGGCTCGCGGACATGGACCTCAACCATGTCGAGGCCTCGCTCTGCTTCCCCACCTTCCCGCGCTTCTGCGGCCAGACCTTCGCGGAGGCCCAGGACAAGGAGGTCGCCCTGGCCTGCGTACGGGCCTACAACGACTGGATGGTGGAGGAGTGGTGCGGCGACAGCGGCGGACGGCTCATCCCGCTGTGCCTGATCCCGCTGTGGGACATCGATCTCGCCGTCGCGGAGATCCGGCGCAACGCGGCCCGGGGCGTGCGCGCGGTGACCTTCAGCGAGATCCCCACCTATCTGGGGCTGCCGTCGATCCACTCCGGTCACTGGGACCCGTTCTTCGCGGCCTGCGAGGAGACCGGCACGGTCGTCAACATGCACATCGGGTCCTCTTCGCAGATGCCGGCCGCGTCGCCCGACGCCCCGCCCGCCGTCCAGGCGTCCCTCAGCTTCAACAACGCCATGGCGTCGATGATGGACTTCCTCTTCTCGGGTGTGCTGGTGAAGTTCCCCCGGCTCAAACTCGCTTACAGCGAGGGCCAGATGGGCTGGATCCCGTACGCGCTGGAGCGCGCCGACGACGTGTGGGAGGAGCACCGGGCGTGGGGCGGGGTGAAGGACCTGATCCCGGAGCCGCCGTCGACGTACTACTACCGGCAGATCTTCTGCTGCTTCTTCCGGGACCGGCACGGCATCGAGGCCATCGAGACGGTCGGCGTGGACAACGCCACCTTCGAGACGGACTATCCGCACGTCGACTCCACCTGGCCGGAGACGAAACGGGTCGCCGAGGAGCATGTCGGCGGGCTCTCCGACGAGGTGGCGTACAAGCTGCTGCGGGGCAACGCGATCCGGATGCTCGACCTGCCCTTCGACCGCGAGGACCGGGCGGTCAGTCCGGCGCCGTGACCGGCGGGTACGTCCAGCCGAACGAGCCGAGCGCGCGGGCCCTGGCCTCCACCACCGCCATCCGCGCGGCCCGTTCGGCGGGGTCGACATGGGCCGCCTGCCCCGTCGCCTGGCCCTCCCACTTGCGGTACAGCAGCCCGACCTCGGCGGAGAACCAGCCGCGGCTGACCGAGCTGAGCGCGAGCAGCAGACCGGTGTCCTCGGAGGCGGGCAGCGCCATCCAGCCGCCGAGCGCCAGCAGCAGGTCCCGGCGCACGCACAGGGTCGCCGGGTGGACCGGGGCGAGCCAGTCGTTCGCCCGCCAGGTGCCGACGAGGGTGCCGGGTTCGATCGGGCCGTCGGCCGGGTCGCCGGGGAACGCGGCCGTCGAGCCGTCCGGCAGCAGGTCCAGCACCCGGGACGTGGTCCAGCCGACGGAGCGGTGCCCCTCGAGGACGGCGAGGTCGCGGGCGAGCGCGCCCGGGGTCAACTGGTCGTCGGCGTCCAGGATCTTGGCGTAGGCGCCCTCGGTGTGCGCGAGGGCGAGCGTGCGGGCCACACCGGGGCCTCCGGGCCGGCCCTGACGGAACGTCACTCTCGGGTCTCCATCGGGGACGTACGGGCGGACGGCGTCGGTGCGCCCGTCCTCCTGTATCACCCAGTGCCACTCCCAGCCGGACGGCAACTCCTGGGCGCACAGGGACGCGTGGGCCTGCGGCAGGAACGCGGCCGAGGGTCCGTGGACCGCGGTCACGACGACGACCCGCCGGAGCACGGAGCGACCCACCACCCTTCCACGGACATGCGAAGGCCCGACCGCTGGCGACGGGGGATGCACCAGCGATCGGGCTGTGGCCAACAGTAACAAGGCCGCGAGCCTCGTGGGAGCCGCCGGATCGGCTGCGGTGAGGCGTTGTGATCGGGATCACGGAAAACGCTGTCAAAGTTGCCTCAGGCATATCACTTGCGTCCCCGCGCCCTCACGCTCCGCACAGGTCACAGGAGTTCACCCGGAGCACGGAGGTTCATAGGACAGCCGGGGCAGATACTCGTCCCACCGCTCCCGGGTCAGTACGCCCCGGGTCGTCGCGCAGACGCGGCGGATCGCCTGGTCGACGTCCAGGTTCCACAGCCGGACGGTGTCCGTGCCGCTGGAGACGCCGAGCATGCTGCTCGCGGGCCGGAACGCCAGGAAGTTGCCCGTCCGGGCGTTGGGGCTCATGGCCCGGCCGACCGCCGAGGCGTGCGCCGGGTCCCGGACGTCCCACATCCGCACCGTGTTGTCGTTGCCGCCGCTGGCGAGGGTGCGGCCGTCCGGGCCGAACGTCAGCGAGACGACCGCCTCGGTGTGGCCGGTGAGCGGGTCCCCCTGCGCCCGTGCCCGGGCCGGGTCGGTGACGTCCCACAGCCGGACCGCGTCGTCGTCGCCGGCGCTGGCGAGCGTGCGGCCGTCCGGGGCGTAGGCGACCGAGTTGACCGGCCCGCCGTGCCCGGTCAGCGGGTCCCCGAGCGGTTTCGCGCGGGCGGGGGAGCGCACGTCCCACAGCCGGACCGTGGCGTCCGCGCTGCCGCTGGCCAGGGTGCGCCCGTCCGGGCTGAAGGTGAGGGAGTTGATGTAGCCGCCGTGGCCGGTCAGCGGCTCCCCGAGCGGTGTCGCGTCGGCCGGGTCGCGCACGTCCCACAGCCGGATCGTGCGGTCGTCGTACGCGGTGGCCAGCGTGCGCCCGTCCGGGCTGAACGCGAGCGCGTCCGGGCCCATGAACCGGGTGTGCAGCGTGAGCGGCGAGCCCAGGGGGACCGGACGGGCGAGGTCGCGGACGTCCCAGAGATGGACCGCCCGGCTGCCGGTCAGCACCGCGAGGGTGTGCCCGTCCGGGGAGAACGCCAGGGACCGCTGTCCGCCCTCGCCGGGCAGGAAGGGCTCGTTGAGCAGCACGGGCCGGTCGGGCCGGGCCACGTCCCACAGCCGGACGCTGCCGTCCCGGGCGGCGGTCGCCAGCACCTTGCCGTCCGGCCGGAACGCGCCCGTGCGGCCGGTCATGTCGGACGTCGGGACGGACCACAGCCGGACCTTGCCGTCGCCGCTGCCGGTGGCGAGGGTGCGGCCGTCCGGGCTGAAGCCGAGCGCGTACATCTCCCCGCTGCCGCCCGCCAGCGGCTCGCCGACCTGCGAGGCGTCCGCCGGATCGCTGACGTTCCACAGGCTCGCGGTGCTGTCCGCGCTGGCGGCGGCGAGCATCGTCCCGTCCGGGTTGAACGCCACCGACCAGACGGGCCCCAGATGCCCGGTCAGCGGGGTGCCGAGCTGGTGGGCGCGGGCCCCGTCGGAGACGTCCCAGAGCCGGACGGTGTCGTCGCCGCTGCCGCTGGCCAGGGTGCGGCCGTCGGGGCTGAACGCCACCGAGTGCACCAGGCCGGTGTGCCCGGTCAGCGTGGCCAGCCGCTCCGGCCGCCGCCGGTCGGACACGTCCCACAGCCGTACGGTGTCGTCGTCGCCGCCCGCCGCCAGGGTGCGGCCGTCCGGGCCGAACGCCACCGAGCGCACGGCGGCCTTCGCCCCCGTGAGGGTGGCGAGCGCTTTCGGGCGCCCGGCATCCGACACGTCCCACAGGCGGACCGTGCGGTCCTCGCTCACGGAGGCCAGGGTGCGGCCGTCCGGGCTGAACGCGACCAGGTAGACGGTGCCCTCGTGCCCGGTCAGCGGGGCGGCGATCGGCTCCGGCCGCTCCGGACGCCGTACGTCCCACAGCCGGATCGTGCCGTCGTCGGCGGCGCTCGCGAGGGTGCGGCCGTCGGGGCTGAAGACCGCGCTGCTCACCCAGCTGCGGTGCCCGGTCAGGGGCGCGCCCAGCGGGCGGGGGCGGCGCGCGTCCGACACGTCCCACAGACGGACGGTCCGGTCGTAGCCGGCGGTGGCCATGACCTTGCCGTCGGGACGGAACGAGGTCAGGTAGACGGCGCCGGAGTGGCCGCTGAGCGGGGTGGCGAGCGGCGCGTTCACGATCGAGACGAGCCGGCTGCCGGTCTCCTCGTCGTCCGGGCGCAGCCGGTGCGCCACCAGGTCGAGCTGGGCGGACAGCGAGGGATCGGTGTACTGGAAGCGGTCGGCCTCGGCGAGCACCTGCGCGAACAGGGCGTCGTCGCGCTGCTTCCACGCCACCGCCGCCGCCCCGACGGCCACCAGCGCGAGCGCCATGAGGACCGCGACGCCGCCGCGCAGGATCCACACGGTGCGCCGGCGCAGCCGGACGGACGCGGCCAGGAACTCCACGGCGCCACGGGTGAGGAAGGTGTTCCCGGCGGAGCGCGCCCAGTCGTGCGCCTGCTCCAGCCGGGAGCCCCGGTACAGCAGCGCGGAGTCCCGCCCGGACTCCTCCCAGGACCGGCCGTCCTCCTCCAGCCGCTGGCGCAGCAGATGGCCCTGCCGGTCCTCGTCGATCCAGTCCCGCAGCCGGGGCCAGGCGTGCAGCAGGGCCTCGTGCGTGATCTCCACGGTGTCCGCGTCCAGGGTGACCAGCCGGGCCCGCACCAGCGCCTCCAGCGACTCCTCGGTCTTCGCCGGGTCGGCCGCCTCGGCCGCGAGCTGCCGGCGGGTGCCGCGCCGCCGGGTCGCCTGGGTGTCCTCGCCGATCCGGACCAGGCGCAGCAGGAGCAGCCGGGCGGCGGTGCGGGCCGCCGGGTCCAGCTGCGCCCAGGCGCGCTCGGCGGTCGCGGCGACCGCGCCCTGGATGCCGCCGGCCGCGCGGTACCCGGCGAGCGTGAGCCGGCCGGCCTTGCGGCGCTGCCAGGTGACGAGCATGGCGTGGGACAGCAGCGGCAGCACGCCCGCGTCATGGGCGCCGCGCGGGCCGTCCGCGCCGACCTCCCGGGCGATCAGCTCGGCGAGCCCCGGTTCCAGCTCCAGACCCACGGCCTTGGCCGGGCCGGTGACGGCCTCGCGCAGTTCGGTGGTGGTGAGCGGGCCGAGGACCATGTGCCGGTGCTGGAGGGCGTCGGCCAGCTCGGGGTGGACCAGGCACTGTTCGTAGAAGTCGGCGCGGATGCCGAGGACGACCAGGGCGGGAGCGGGGGCGCCGGGCCGGGGCGGGGTGCAGGCCGCGTGCAGGACACGGACGAAGGCGCGGCGGTCCGCCTCGTCCGGACAGAGGGTGAAGGTTTCTTCGAACTGGTCGACGATCAGGACGGGTGGGCCCTGCGAGGTGTCGGGAGGCGAACCCGGTGGTCCGGTGGCGGAGGCCTCGCGCCGGGCCCAGGCGAGGACGGCCGCGCGCACGTCCCGTACGAGATCGGGGCCGCCGTCCGTGCCGGTGTCCGTCTCGTCCGGTGCCCGGGCCGTGGAGACGACGTCCGTCAGCTCCGGCACCCGGCGCGTCAGCTCGCCCAGCGGATCGGCGCCCGGCACCAGTTGCAGCACGGCGCTCGCCCTCGGAGTGCCGTCGCCGCCCAGCACGCCCTCCCGCACGACCGGCACCAGTCCCGCGTTGAGCAGGGAGGACTTCCCGGCGCCCGAGGCGCCGACCAGCATCACCAGCCCGCCGGTGCGCTCCGCCGAGCGGAGCCGGGCGACCAGGGTGCCGGTGCTGCGCTCCCGGCCGAAGAACCAGCGGGCGTCCTCCTGCCGATAGGACGCCAGCCCCCGGTACGGGCACACCCCGCCGGCCACCGCCGCCGGGGCCTCCTGCTCCTGGTCCTGCCCCGGACCGGAGGTCGCCCGCTCCCACAGGTGCTGCCACTGCACGAGGTCGTACAGACCGGCCGACACGGGGGTGGGGCGCAGCCGCCGGGCCTGCGGGACGAGGACGTGCAGGACGGCCGAGAGGGCGGCGAACTGCGCGGGGACGTTCCGCGCCCGCCGCCAGTCGCTGATCCGCTGCGCGGACACCCGGACCGGGCGCCCCCGCTCGTCCACCCGCTGCAGCCGTACGACCGCCTCGGCCACGCTCTTCAGGGGTGGGTTCCCGGCCTCCTTGTAGAGCAGCGCGAGCCGTTCCGCGAAGGCCGCGCGCGCCGCCGACTCGGAACTCAAGACCGTCACTCCCTCACTCGCGCGCCACCGGGTCTTCCGGACCGGAAAACTCACCTTATACGGCTGACCTGCGAGGAAGACCCGCTCCGGAGACCGGAACCTCCTCGC
This sequence comes from Streptomyces sp. RK62, assembly GCF_018070255.1. NCBI lineage: Bacteria > Bacillati > Actinomycetota > Actinomycetes > Kitasatosporales > Streptomycetaceae > Streptomyces > Streptomyces sp. RK62. The sequence continues at coordinate 60,653 of NZ_JAGPYD010000016.1, forward strand.
GGGCACCCTCCGACTGGCAGGATCACGACGCAGGTGCGGGAGCCGCCGCGGCCCGCCGAGGCGGGCTCACCAGCCGCAGAGCCCGAAGCCGTCCCACCCGGCGCCGTACGTTCTCGGACAGCTTTCACACCCTCGCTGTCCGCGGGAGTCGCGAGCGCTTCGCGCCGCCGTCGTCCCGCGCCCGACCCGTTCGGGCCGCGCCGGTCCTCGGAGCCCGGAGACAGGTCGTGGACCGGCACCCGCTCCGCCGTCCGGCACCGGTCCCCACGAGGGGAGGGACCGGTGCCGGACGACGCGGTTCCGGGAGTGGCACCCGCTTGACGCGCGCGAACCCCCGAAAACTGTGATGGTGGTGGGGGAGGGGACGGCAGGCCGGTCTCGCGCTGCAAGGCGGTGAACGAGGTGGCAGAGAGCGACGGCATACCCCGCGAACCGGGCGCCCCCCACGCGGACCCCCTCGGCGACCCGTTCCTGCGGACCCGTTTCGCGCTCCCGGCCCGCCCCGCGACCTTTCTGCGCCGCGCCCGCCTGGTCCACCACCTCGACCAGGCCCTGGTCACCCCGCTCACGATGGTCAACGGCGCCGCCGGGGCCGGCAAGACGCTGCTGGTCGCCGACTGGGCGGCCGGCCTGGAACGCCCGGTCGTCTGGCTGACCCTCGACCCGTCGCTGCGCGGCCCCGGGATGTTCTGGGCCCATCTGCTGCAGGCGCTGCGCACCCACGGGGTGCCGGTGGCCGGCGACGTCGGCACGCCCGCCGACGCCGGGCGCGTGCACCACACCCTGCTCACCCGGCTCGCCGCCCAGCTCGGCACCGACGAACTCACCGTGGTGCTGGACGAGTACGACCGGGTCGGCACCCCCGAGGTCGCCGAGCAGCTGGAGTTCGTCCTGCACCACGCCGGTCCCGGACTGCACCTGGTCCTCGTCACCCGCACCGAGCCCCTGCTGCCCCTGCACCGCTACCGCGCGGCCGGCGCCATCACCGAGATCCGCAACGCCGAGCTGGCGTTCACCCCCGAGGAGGCCGTGGCGCTGCTGCGGCGGCACGGACTGCGGCTGTCCGTGCAGGCCGCGACCGCCCTCGTCGAACGCACCGGGGGCTGGGCGGCCGGGCTGCGGCTGTGCGCGCTCGCCGCCCAGCAGCACCCCGACCCGGAGGAGTATCTGAAGGAGTTCGAGGCCGGGCACAGCACGGTCGCCGACTTCCTGCTCGCCGAGGTCCTCAAACGGCAGCCGCCCGCCACCCAGGACCTCCTGCTGCGCGTCAGCGTCCTGGACCGCTTCTGCGCCGACCTCGCCAACGAGCTGACCGGCCGCGGCGACGCCGAGGCGATCCTCGCGGGCCTGCACCGGGAGAACGCCTTCGTCGAGGACCTCGGGCACGGCTGGTACCGCCTGCACCCGCTGTTCCGCGAGATCCTCCGGGCCCATCTGCGGGAGCGCTCCGCCGACCTGGAGCCGCGGCTGCACCTGCGGGCCGCGCACTGGCTGGGCCGCTCAGGCCAGCTGCCGGAGACGCTGACCCATGGCGCGGCGGCAGGGGAGTGGGACTTCACCGCCGGGGCCCTCGTCGACGACCTCGCGCTCGGGCAGCTCTTCACCGGGCTGCGCACCGACCATCTCGCCGACCTGTTCTCCGGTATGGACCCGGAGGCGGCGAGCCCCGCCGCCGAACTGGTCCGGGTGGCCCGGGACCTCGCCCGCGGCGACCTCGACCACGCCCTCGCCGGCCTCGGGCCCGTCCGCGAGCGGCTGGCCGCCGAAGGGCCCGGCACCGCCGCGGTCCGGCTGGGCTGCGCCCTGCTGGAGGCGCTCGCGGCCCGGCTCACCGGCTCCCCGCAGCGCGCCGAGGAGGCGGTCCGCGCGGCCCGCGCGCTCCAGCACGAACTCCCCGCCGAGCTCCTGGACAAGCACCCGGAGCTGTCCGCGCTGCTGCTGACCCATCTGGGCTCGGTCCGGCTGTGGGCGGGCGACTTCGACGAGGCCCGGACCGCGCTCACCACGGTCGCCGGCACCACGACCGGCGCGGCCACCGCGCTGCCCCGGGCCGAGTCCCTGGAGCTGCTGGCCCTCATCGACCATCTCGCCGGCCGGCCTGCCACGGCTGAGCGCAAGGCGGCCGCGGCCCTCGCCGAGACCGAGCGGTTCGGGCTGGCCGACGGCGCCGGCTCCGGGCTCGGCCGGGTCGTCCTGGCCGCCGCGGCCGTCGAGCGCGACGACCTCGCCGAGGCGCGGGCGCTGCTCGACCGGACCCCCGGACCGGCGGTCCACGACCCGGTGACGGCGGCGGGCCGCTCGCTCACCACGGCCCGGCTGCTGCTGGCCCGCGGCAGGACGCGCGCCGCCCTGGAGGCCGCCGAACCGGCGGTGCCCGCCGCCGTCCGCTCCCCCTGGCAGCACCTGCACACCACGCTGGTCGCCTCGGCCGCCCACCTCGCCGAGGGCCGGCCCGACCTGGCGACGAAGGTGCTGGACCAGGTGGGCGGCGAACAGCCCGGCCTCGCCGTCGCCGCGGCCCGCGCCCGGCTCGCGGCCGGCGACCCGGGCGGGGCACTGCGGCTGCTCGACCCCGGCGGTCCCGTACGCGGCGGAGGCCCGGCGGTGCTCGTGCGCGCCACGCTGCTGCGGGCGCAGGCCGCGCACACCGCCGGGGACACCGCCACCGCCCGCCGGCTGGTCGTGCAGGCCGTCGCGGAAGCCCGGCGCGAGCGGCTGCGCCGGCCGTTCCGGGAAGCCGGACCCTGGGTCGAGCCCTACCTGGCAGCCGTCCCGCCGCACCATCCGCCGGCCGACGCCGAGCCGCCGCCCGTCCTCGTGGAGCCGCTGAGCGGACGGGAGCACGACGTGCTGCTGCGGCTCGCCCAGATGATGTCCACCGAGGACATCGCCGCCGACCTGTACGTGTCGGTGAACACCGTCAAGACGCATCTGAAGAGCGTCTACCGCAAGCTCGCCGTCAACCGCCGCAACGACGCCGTCCGGCGGGCCCGCGAACTGGACCTGCTGTGACGTCCCGGCCCGCCGTCGAGCACCGGGCGAGCGCGCGCGAACGGCGGGCGCGGCTGCGGGCGCATGCCGACTACACCGGCGGCGTCTACGGCTCCATGCTGGCCGCGTCGGTGGTGATCGGCGCCGGTGCCCTCGGCTCCTTCCACCGCACCGAGCTGGTGGTCCTGCTGCTTCTGACCGGCCTGGTGTTCTGGGCCGCGCATGTGCACGCCCAGCTGTTCGGCGCGCGGCTGGCCGACCGGCCCTGGAGCCGGGCGACCGTGTGGCAGGTGTGCCGCGAGGAGTGGCCGATCGTCAAGGCGGCCGTCCCGCCCGCCGTGGCCGTGGCGATCAGCCCCCTGCTGGGCCTCGACCTCTCCGGCACCGCGTGGCTGGCCCTCTCGGTCGCCGTCGCCGGGCAGGTCGGCTGGTCCGTGGCGGCGGCGGCACGGGCCGGCGCGACCCGGCGGCTGATCGCCCTGAGCGCCGCGGTCAACCTGCTGTTCGGCCTCCTGATCGTCGTGTTCAAGATCGTCGTGTCGCACTGAGGCGCCCGCCGGCGCGCCCGGCTCACCTGCACCGGGTGAGGTGAGGGCCGGGGCCCGGCGCGACCATGGCAGGACTGGCAACCGCTGTCGGCGGGAGAGCAGCACATGCGCTACGAGATCCGTGTCGAGGGTCATGTGTCGGAGACGCTGGCCAGACTCTTCCCGGAACTGGACCACGTGGTGATGTCCGGCCAGACCGTGCTGTACGGGCCGATCGTCGACGACGCCCAGCTGTACGGCCTCCTGGCCCGCTGCCAGTCGCTGGGCCTGCGGGTCGTGGAGATGCGGCAACTGCCCGAGTGAACAGCCTTGTTCGTACGGCCGCCTCAGAGGTCCCGCGCCTCGACGCGGCCCGCGGCCACCGCCGTGCCCAGCGCCTCGAAGTCCCGTTCGTTCTGGTCGGCGTAGGCGCGCGCGAACTCGGTCAGGGCGTGGTCGAAGCGGTCGCCGGCGCCCAGGTAGGCCGCGAGGGCCACCGGATCGCCGGAGCGGGCGTGCGCCCGGGCCAGGCTCGCACCGCACACCTGCCCGAACAGGCACAGCGTCGCCGGGTCCCAGAGCTCCGGCCGCGCGATGCCCTTCCAGTCCCGCAGCTGGCGTACGTAGAAGTCCCGGCCGTGCCCGTCGAGGCCGCTGACGACATGGGTCCAGCCCAGGAAGATGTCGCTGGTCGTCTGGATCAGCCGCTGGCCCGTCACCACCCGGCGGCCCTGGTTGTCGAAGCGCTCGCCGCCGGTGTGCACGGCCAGCACGGACTCCTGTGCCTCCTTGGCCTGCAGCAGCAGCGGATCGTCGTCGTCGCGGCCGAGCATGAGGATGATCCAGCAGCGGGTGCCGACACTGCCCACGCCGACCACCTTGCGGGCGATGTCGACCATCCGGTAGCGGCGCAGCAGATGCCGGCGCTCCGACGACAGGGTCTTCGTGTAGCCCTCGACGACCGCCTGCAGCTCCTTCTCCTGCCGGTCCGTGGAGGCGCCGCTCGGCAGCTCCCGCAACGGGGTGATCAGCGGTGGGTCCGAGGCGATGACCCGGCCCGCGGCGGTGCGCCGGGTCAGCTTCGCGTACGCCTGCATATGGGTGCGGGTACGGGCCTTCGCGGTGGCCTCGGCCGTACGGCGCCGGGTCTGCTTGTTCATCGCGGACGCCAGCAGCGCGCGCATCCGGTCGGCGTCGTCCTGGGCGTACCAGATGTCCAGGGTCCGCATCCCGGCGAACTCCCGCATCCGCGTCCGGTACCCGCGCACACAGGCGCGGACGGCCTCGTCCTGCTCCGGCGCGCCGAAGCCGTTCGCCCGGGCGGCGATCACGAAGCTGGCCGCGAGCCGCTTGACGTCCCACTCGAAGGGCCCGGCCAGCGTTTCGTCGAAGTCGTTGATGTCGAAGACCAGATGGCGTTCGGGCGAGGCCAGCAGACGGAAGTTCAGCAGATGGGCGTCCCCGCACAGCTGCACGGTCAGACCGCTGTGCGGATGCCGTCCGAGGTCCATCGCCATGATCGCCGCCGCGCCCCGGTAGAAGCGGAACGGCGACTCCAGCATCCGGGCGTACCGGATCGGCACCAACTCGCGGACCCGCGTGATCGACTGACGCTCGATCACCTCGATCGGGTCCTCGCGGCCATCGGCCTCGTAGCGGGCCTGGCCCGAGCGCGGGGCTCGCTTGCGGGCGTTCCTGCCGTAGGCCGCCCGCTCGGCCGGGGACAGCGACGCTGTGAACGCGCTCGGAATCGTCATGGCTCGCCCTCCACGTCCGTGCGGCCGGCGCCGGTGCGTGTCCCGCGGTCCGGGCGCACCGGCAGACCCTTCCACCGTCCACCTCATCGCCGGGGCGCCCCGCACGGATCACCCGCCAGGGGTGACCCGGCGAGCGGCGGCGCGGGGCACGCTGATCCAGGTGAGGGGTGCCACACACCGTCCCGTCGGGCGGACCGGTGGCGACGGCCGTATCACGCGAGGAGGAGCCATGACCATGTCGCGTGGCCCGGCGCCGCACACCGGATCCGATCCTCTGGCCGGCGGGACGGTCCCCCCACCCGACCAGGAGACCGAGCGCCTGCTGTCGGCGCTCGGCGGCTCCTGGAAGTGGCTGCTCGCCTCGGCGGTGGCCACGCTCGTGCCCGGCGTCGTGGCGCTGGCCTGGCCGGACGCCACCCTGCACGTCCTGGCGGTGATCATCGGGCTGTATCTGCTGGTCACCGGCGCGTTCCGGTTCGTCGCCTCGTTCGCGCGGGCGCACGGCGACCGGCATCTGGAGCTGCTGGCGGCCGTGCTCTTCGTCCTGGCCGGTGTGCTCTGCCTGCGCAATCCGCTCCAGACCATCGCCGCGCTCTCCCTGATCGTCGGCGCCGTCTGGGTCGTCACCGGCATGCTGACCGCCTGGACCGCGCTCGCGCTGAAGGGTATGCCGCACCGCGGGGTCGTCCTCGCGGCCGCCGGTCTCGGCGTCGTCGCGGGCATCGTCGTCCTGGCCCTGCCCGGCGAGTCCGCCGTCGTCCTGACCCGGCTGCTCGGACTGTGGCTCGTCCTGCTCGGCCTGGCCGAACTGGGCGTCGCCTTCGCCTGGCGGGCCGCGCTGCGCCAGGCGCTGCCCGAACCGCCGCCTCGGCAGGCGGCCCCCTGAGCGACCGAGGAGGCGCCGATGCCCCCGGATGCGACCCCCGAGCCCCCCGAGCCCCCCGAATCCGGCGCCGGCATGTCCGGTCCCGGCACGCCCGGCCCTGGCACCCCCGAACCCCCCGAGCCCGGTCCCGGCACGCCCGGTCCCGGCACGCCCGGTCCTCGCACGCCCGGCCCTGGCACCCCCGAACCCCCCGAATCCGGCCCCGGCACCCCCGGCCACCGGGTGCTCTCCCCGGAGGAGGCGGCCGCCTACGAACGGCTGCGCCACGCCTCCACGCAACGGCACCGCAAGGCCCGCTACGCCGGGTCGTCGCTGCTGCTGCTGATCACCCTGCTGCTGTCGGTGCCGGCCGTCGTCGCCGCCTGGACGGCCGACACGGTCTCCGACACCGACCGGTACGTCGACACCGTCGCGCCTCTCGCGTCCGAACCGGCCGTGCAGGACGTCGTCACCGACCGGCTGACGGCCCGGGTCGTCGCCAACGTCGACGTCGACGCGGTGACGAGGGAACTCGGCAAGGCGCTCGCCGACGCCGGGGCGCCCCCGGCCATCGTCGACCGGACGGAGGCGCTCGCCGGGCCGCTGAAGGCCGCCGTGACGGACGTCGTGCACGGCATCATCAACCGGGTCGTCACCAGCGGCACCTTCGAGGAGGTGTGGGTCGACGCCAACCGGCGGGCCCACGCGGCCGTCGTCGGCATGCTCACCGGTGACGACAGCGGGGCGGTGCGCGCCGAGGGCGACAGCATCAAGCTGGACGTCGGTCCCCTGATCGACGACGTCAAGCAGCGCCTGGTCGCGCAGGGCTTCGACAAGGCGTCCGCGATCCCCGCGCCGGACGCGCAGATCACCCTCTTCCAGACCGACAAGCTGAACGAGGCGCAGGACGCGCTGCGGCTGCTCGACGTCATGGGCGCCTGGCTGCCGGTCATCACGATCGTGCTGGCCGCGCTCACCGTGTGGATCGCGCCGGCCCACCGCGTGATGCTGCTGATCACGGCGTCCGGCATCGCCGTCATGATGATCGTGCTGCTCGTCGGCCTCGCCGTCGCCCGCCGGATCTATCTGGACTCCGTGCCCACCTCGGTCCTGCCCACCGACGCCGCCGCGGCCATCTACGACACCTTCGTGCGCTTCCTGCGCGACAGCACCCGCACCCTGCTGGTCGTCGCTGTGATCACGGCGCTCGCCGCCTATCTGTTCGGCCCGAGCCGGGTCGCCCGCTGGGTGCGCGGCCAGTCCGCGCGCGGCACCGGCGCCGCCGGGCACGCCCTGCGCGACGCGGGACTGCGCACCGGCGCGGCCGGGCGCTGGCTGGACACCCACCGCTCCTGGAGCACCGGAATCGTCATCGGTGCCGGGGCGCTGGCCCTGCTGCTGTGGAACCGGCCCACGGTCGGCGTGGTGGCGCTGGTCGTCGGCCTGGTGGTGGTCGCCCTGGCCCTGGTCGCCGTACTGGCGGCGACGGCGACCAGGCCGCCCAAGACCGACTTCACCCGTCCAGGGTGAGGTCGCTCGACGTGAACATGCGCACTCTGATGGCAGCGGGACCGCTGGACGGGACCGCACGCCGTGACGGAGGAGAGCGATGACCGGTCACACCTACCTCGCGTACGACTACCCGCTGCTCAGCATGTTCTGGACGCTGCTGTGGTTCTTCCTCTGGATCATGTGGTTCATCCTGCTGTTCCGGATCATCGGTGACATCTTCCGGGACGACGCGCTGAGCGGCTGGGGCAAGACCGGCTGGCTGATCTTCGTGATCGTGCTGCCGTTCCTCGGTGTCTTCGTCTACCTCATCGCCCGCGGCAAGGGGATGGGCGCCCGCGAGATCGCCCACGCCCAGGCGCGGCAGCGCGCGTTCGACGAGTACGTGCGCGACCGGGCCGGTGAGGCGGGCGGCCGCAGCAGCGCGGACGAGCTGGCCAGGCTCTCCGAGATGCGCAACCGCGGTGACATCGACGACGACGAGTTCCGCCGGGCCAAGGAACTCGTGCTCAGCGGTGCCGGCCCGACGGCCGGCGCCTCCACCCCGCCCTCCTCGGGCTCCCGGGTCTGACCGCCCGGGACGGACACCACGGGGAACCACCAGGGGCCCCGCGGAACAGAGAATCGAGGCACACATGGCCACCTCACACTCGCGCCAGGACCAGACGACCAAGTACGCGTGGGCCGCGGGCCTGACGGCCTTCGCCGCGGTCATGCTGACGATCGCCGGTCTCATCGCGATCTTCCGCGGCATCATGGGGATCGCCGAGGACGACGTCTTCCTCGCCACCCGCAACTACGTGTTCGAGTTCGACCTCACCGGCTGGGGCTGGGTCCACCTCATCCTCGGGGCGATCGCCGTGATCATCGGCATCGGGCTGTTCCAGGCGTCGACCTGGGCCCGGGTCGGCGGCGTGGCCATCGCCGGGCTGATCATCATCGCCAACTTCCTGTCGCTGCCGTACTACCCGGTGTGGTCCGTGGTGGCCATCGCGATCTCCGGATTCGTGATCTGGGCCCTGTGCGTCACCCGGCGGGACGACATGCGCAGCTGGTGACGTCCGCCCCGGCGGGAGGGCGTCTCCGGATCTTGGGGCCCCGGCGGAAGGCGGGGCCCTCTCTCATGCCTTCGGCTCGTCCGGGCGCGGGGTGACCGTCTCGCCCGGGATCACCCGCGGCGCGGCCCGCTCGCCGTCGTCCTCGTCCTTCATCGCCCGGGCCTCGGCCTTGAGGATGCGCGCCGACTTGCCCGCCGAGCGGGTCAGTTCGGGGAGCTTCTTGGCGCAGAGGACGGCTATGACGACGATGAGGATGATCGCGATCTCGCTCAGTCCGAACATGAGGTCCGCTCCTCCTGGTGGCCGGGCGGCCGGCCGCGACGGCGGGCCGTACCGCCAGGAATCTACAGGAGTGTAGATAGCCGGGGGGAGACCGTCTCTGCTTTCCTTACGTCGAGCCGTTGTACGGGGCCGACGTGACGCGCGGGCCGGCGGGAGGGAAACAGGGCATGACGGAAGAGCGACGAGGCTCCCGGCGCCGGGGGCAGGGCGAACTGGAGGCGCTGGTCCTGTCGGCGCTGGGCGAGGCCGACGGCCCGGCGACGGCGGGCTGGGTGCAGGAACGCCTCGGCGGCGACCTCGCCTACACCACCGTCATCACCATCCTGACCCGGCTGCTGGCCAAGGGCGCCGTCACGCGGGAGCGTGCGGGCCGCTCCTTCGCCTGGACCCCGGCCTCCGACCAGGCGGGCCTCGCCGCGCACCGGATGCGCCGGGTCCTGGACGCCGAGAGCGACCGGGAGGCCGTCCTGGCGAGCTTCGTCACCGGTCTCGGCCCCGACGACGAACGGCTGCTGCGCGACCTGCTCGGCCGGGCCGGAGGGGCGGATCGAACGGATCGGACGGGCGGCCGGACGGGTCGGGTGCACGGCGCGGGGGAAGACTGACGCCTCATGGGGGTCTTCGTCTTTCTGCCGCTCGTCCTGCCGCTGACGGCCTGGCCGATCGCCCGGCTGGCCGAGCAGCATCTCCACCCCCGCACCGCGACCCGGCTGCTGACCGCCGTCGCCGCGGTGATGGCCGCGTGCAGCACGGTGTGCCTGGCCCTGGTGATGGTCGTCGGCACCGCCCAGCTCCCCGGCAACCCGCTGCCCGACGGCTGGTCCGACCCCGAGGTGCGGGCCGCCGTCCCCTACGACGAGGTCGTCGGCAAGGCGGCGATCCCGGCGCTGTGCGCGGTCGTCGTGGCCTGCGCCCGGACGCTGTGGCGGCACGCCCGGGTACGCCGCCGGGCGCACCGCGCGCTGTCCGGGCTGCCGCCGACCGGGGTCGCCGTCCTGCGCGACGAGACGCCGTACGCGTACGCCCTGCCCGGCGGCCGGCGCGACCGCGTGGTCGTGACGACCGGCCTGCTGGACCGCCTGCAACCCGCCGAACGCCGGGCGCTGTTCGCGCACGAGCGGGCCCATCTGACCGGCGGGCACCACCGGTTCCTGCTCACCGTGCAGCTCGCGGCACGGGCCAACCCGTTCCTGCGCCCGCTGCGTACGGCCGTCGTCTACACCGCCGAGCGCTGGGCCGACGAGGAGGCCGCCCGGCGGATCGGCAGCCGCCGGACCGTCGCCCACGCCATCGGCAAGGCCGCGCTGGTGTCCCGGGGCACTCCCGCGCCCACCCTGGCCGGCTTCGCGGCGCCCGGCCCGGTGCCCCGGCGGGTCGCCGCCCTGCTCGGCCCGGAGCCCGCCGTACGCCGCTGGCCGTCGCTGTTCACCTCGGTGGGCCTCGCCGCGTGGTGCGCGGCCGCCGGGACGGCCGTATCGGCGATGTCCTCCGCGAACGCCGCCGTCACCATGGTCCTGATCCTGAAAGCGGCGACCCCGCTCTGACCCCCCTTGTCCATCGCGCGAGTTGACGGATTCCGTCCGCCGGGCAACGGAAGGGGCGCGGGTCGTCGTCTGTTCAAGGGGGGACGGACGGGACGGACGGCCGGTCGGGTCGTCGTATGTCCGTATCCATGTAGGGTGCGACGGACCCCAGGGGGAGGGAACGTGAGCGGAACGGGGAGGCGGCGCATGGCGTCGTCCGGTGCGCGCAGGACCCGTCTGACGCGGAGGGGCCGGATACTGGCCTGGACCGTCGGCGTCACCTCGGCGGTCGTGCTCGGCGTGGCCGGCGTCGGCGCGTGGATCTACCAGGACCTCGACGGCAGCATCGGGTCGGCCGACGTGGACGACAAGATCGGCGGCGACCGGCCGGAGAACCTCAGCCCCGGCTCGAAGAACATCCTGGTCGTCGGTTCCGACAGCCGCGACGGCGCGAACGCCAAGTACGGCAAGGACCTGACCACCATGCAGTCGGACACGCTGATGGTGCTCCACGTGCCGGCGAACCGGAAGTGGGCGACGGTCGTGTCGTTCCCGCGTGACTCCTGGGTGGAGATACCGGCCTGCGAGAACGGGAACGGCGGCACCTCGCGCCCCCACCACGCCAAGATCAACGAGGCGTTCGCGATCGGCGGCTCCGGCGGCGAGGTCTCCGGGGCCGCCGCCTGCTCCATCAAGACGGTCGAGGCACGGACGGGCCTGCGCATCGACCACTTCATGTCCGTCGACTTCCAGGGCTTCAAGGGCATGGTGGACGCCCTCGACGGCATCGAGGTCTGCCCCGAGGAGGCCATCCACTCCGAGAAGGCCCGCCTGGACATGGAGGCCGGCTGCCAGACCGTCACCGGCGAGAAGGCCCTCGGCTACGTCCGCGTCCGCTACGGCGTCGGGAACGGCTCGGACATCGGGCGCATCGGCCGCCAGCAGGAGTTCATGAACGCCCTCGCCGAGAAGGCGCAGGACCGGCTGACCAGCCCCACCTCCCTCTACGGCTTTCTGAAGTCGGCCACCAAGTCCCTGACCACCGACCCGGATCTGGCCGGAATCAAGCCCCTGTACGCCCTGGCGTCCGAGCTGCGGGGCATCCCGAGCGACCGGCTGACCTTCGTCACGGTCCCCAACTACCCGCGCGAGGCCGACGTCCCCACCGACAGGGCCAACGTCGCCTGGCAGTACCCGCACGCCACCGATCTCTTCAGCTCCCTGGCCAAGGACAAGGAGGTCGACGGCGACCGTCTGAAGGCGGACACGAAGGTGCCGTTGTACGCCTCCTCGGTCAAGGTCCAGGTCCTGAACGGCACGTCGACGGCCGGCCTGGCCGGCACGGTCGCCGCGAAGCTGCGCGAGGCCGGCCTCACGGTCACCGGCACGGGCAACGCGCCCGAGTCCTCCGGCAGCACCGAGATCACCTACCCGGCGGACCAGAAGCAGCAGGCGAGAGCGCTGGCCGCGCATCTGCCGGGGGCACCGGGGCCGAAGGCGGCGGACGCGAACGCGGGGGCGGGCGTGATCACGCTGGTCGTGGGCGACGATCTGGACGTGGACCGGATCCGCTGACCCTTCGGGTATACGGCGCGTCGGGCCGGCCCGTGCTCGCTCGCACGGACCGGCCCGACGTGTGAACGCTCCGGCGACCGCTCAGAGGTCGAACTCGTGCGGCGGCAGCCCGAGGGCGTAGCACGCCTCCCGGACCACGGCCTGCTCGTCCTTGTCGAAGTGCCCGTCGGCGCCGCCGATGACGATGCCGATCTGGACGACGGCACGCGCCTCGGCGGGCTTCTTCTTCGCCTTGGCGATCTCCTGCATGACGCTCACCTTGCCGAAGTCGAAGTCGGTGGTGAGGCGGTCCAGGTTCTCCTCGAAGCGACGGCGCAGATCGTCGGCGGGGAAGTTCTGCAGCACCTCGTTGGCCGAGATGAGCTGGGCGACCCGCTGCCGCTCGGACGGATCGACGGTGCCGTCGGCCGCGGCGACGAGCGCGCACATCGCCATGCTCGCGTCGCGGAAGGCACCGCTCTTGAGGTCGTTCTTCTTCGCCACCAGCTGGGTCTGCATCGTCGATGCGGACTCCTTGATGCGGTCCCACAGGGCCATGGGAGGACTCCTCCGTCGCTCGTTCCCGGCATTTGTTTCTACAGTGATGTAGAAACTATCAGGTGCCCGGTGACATCACTGCCCGGTGGCGCCACTGCCCGGTGGCGCCACTCACTCCTCCTCGTCCTCCTCGCCCTCGAAGAAGTCCCCGACCTCGTCGACGACTTCGGCGGCGACCAGGCCGCCGGCCACGCCGACCGCGAGCCCGGCGGCCCCGGCGGCGACGGCGGTCCCGACACCGGGACCGGAGTGGTGGCCGTGATGCGAGGCACCGCTGTGGGGGTCCCCGTACGACGAGGCCCGGTGCTCGACCAATCGCCGTACCCACCCGTCGACTTCGGCGTTCCAGTCCCGGCTGTCGTCGTGCCCGACGGTGACGTGCGTGAGCGCGTCATGACCGTCGGAGGCCGGCCCTCCGCGCTTGTCGGCCTCCAGGACCACCTCCACACCGCCCGGCCCGGCGAGGAAGGTCACCTCGATCTCGTTCACCTGGTGCGCGTACCGCGGTGACGGGGTGAGCTCGATCTCCTGGTAGAAGGGCAGCAGCTGTCCGGTCCCACCGATGTGCCCGTACTCCAGATCGGCCGACCGGAATCCGAACCCGAGCTGCCCGAACGCCTCCAGGACGGCCTCCTGTACGGGCAGGGGCGCGACGGCGAGCGGGTCCAGATCGCCCTTGTCCCGCGCACCGGCGACGGACAGTTCGGTGCGCACGCCGAGGACGACGCCGAGCGGCTGCCCGTACAGCTCGGTGATGGGCGTCTCCCACGGCAGCACCAGGCCGAACGGCACCGAGCGCTCCTCGCCCGCCGCGAGCCGGAATCCACCGCCGACGGTGACCCGCTCGAAGGCGACGACGCCCTCGCTCTCCCCGTCCGCGTGCTCGGCCTCGACCCGGGCGACGAGTTCGAGGGTGATCTGCTCGATGTCGAAGTCGGCGGTGCCGCCCTTGAGGAGGACCTGACCGCCGAGTGTGCCGCCGGGGAGGGCGGGGCCCGGGTCGAGGGCCGTGTCCACCGTGGGCCCCCCGACACCGAGCGAGCCGAGCAGTCGCTTGAACACCATCGTGGCGTCCACTCCTTCACGTCCGTGCATGGTTGTTCTACAGGCGCGTAGAAGAATAGGCGGGGCGGACTCCGGGCGTCGCCGGCACAGGCTGAAACCGGCCGGGCAGGTGTGGTGAGGGTGCAGGCGATGCTCCGCACCGAAGCCGCACCGGTCGCGCCGCGCACAGGGGACGCACCGGCACGAGAGGCCACCGCCGCGACGGGACGACGGCAGGGGCGGACACCGGCGGAGCCCCGACGGGCCCCCGCCGCCCGCGACCCCTTCCTGGACAACACGAAGTACCTGGCGGTCCTGTTGGTCGCGGCGGGCCACGCCTGGGAACCGCTGCGCGAGGGCAGCAGAGCGGTCACCGCGCTCTACACGCTCGTCTACGCCTTCCACATGCCGGTGTTCGCACTCATCTCGGGCCATCTGTCACGGCACTTCGACGCCTGACGGCACCGGCGTGGCGCTCGGTACGCCGTCCCGTCCCCCGGGCCCTGGCGATCGCCGCCCTGGCGACACTCACCCCGTCCCTCGGCGACGACCTCGACCTGCAGCGCGTCCTGCAGTTCCTGCCGTACTTCGTACTGGGCCTGACGTTGGGCGAGAGGGGCGACGCCCGGCTGCACGACGGTCTCCCGCGCGTCGTGGCCGCCCCCCTCCTGATGGCCGCCCTGGCCTGCGCCTACTGGATGGCCCCTGACCTGGGCTACGCGTGGTTCTTCCACAACGACAGCGCGGCCGGCCTGGGCGCCCCGGCCTGGGCGGGCCCGTTGACGACCCTGGCCACCTTCGCCTGCTCGCTGACCCTGGCGGCCTGCTTCCTGGCCTGCGTACCCCGGCACCGGACATGGTTCACCCCGCTGGGCGCCGGAACGCTGTACGCGTAGCTCCTGCACGGCTTCGTAGCCCGAACGGCAGAACACGAGGGCTGGTACGGAGGGGTGTGGCTCCGCCACCCGACTGGCGCGGCGACCTTGACGCTGCTGGCGGCGGCACTGACGACGGCCCTGTGCACCCCACCGGTCCGCCACCTGTGCCAGGCAGTCCTGGAGAAACCGCAACGCAGGACGCTGACACAACTGACCGGCCGCTGACCAGCAAAGAAACGCCCCCGCCCCCCTGCCGCACTGATCATCCACCTGCGTACACTGCGGTCGATTTCATCGGCGGCCCGCCGCACCAGGCGGGCCCGACCCCTCGGGGACTCCATGCGAAGATCGACGATCGGTTCCGCCCTGCTCGGCTCCGTGGCCCTGGCCGCCCTCCTCACGCCGGGCGCGCGGGCGGACGACGTGGTGGGCAACCTCGACCTCGGCACCTTCAAGATCACGGGTGGCGGCGGCTCGGGCAACGACGTCGTGCTCGGCATCACCGAGCGCAGGACGATCACCGTCAAGCTGACGGCGAGCGACGACTCCGGCATCAAGTCGGCGGACTTCACGCTCTACCACGGCAGCACCCTGGCCAAGGCCGACGCGAAGCTGAAGGCCACGGAGACGACGGCGGCGTGCACCGCGAGCGGCACCACGTCCACCTGCACGAAGCACTACACGATCGACCCGCGCGCCTCGCTGAAGAACTCCCTGGCCGGCACCTGGAAGGTCGCTGTCCAGGCCAAGGCGAACGACGGCGACTACGTCACCACCGACGGCCACACCTCGTTCTTCCTGAAGCGCTACGCCAAGCTCACGGCCAACGCCTCACCCGAGCCCATCGCCAAGGGCCGCACCCTCACGATCACGGGCAAGCTCTCCCGTGCCAACTGGGACACCCACGACTACCGCGGCTACACCGGCCAACGCGCCTACCTGGAGTTCCGCCGACCGGGCACCACCTACTACGAGTCCCTCGGCTACACCCTGACGAACTCCACCGGCGTCCCCACGGCCAAGGTCACGGCCACGGCGGACCGCTACTGGCGCTACGAATTCAGAGGCACGATGACGACAAGTGCCGTAAAGGCCCCGGGCGACTACGTGGACGTGCGCTAGTCCACCGGACGGCACGCACGCCTGACTGACCGAGCCCCCCGCCCCGTATACATCCCGCCATGTATACTGATACACGTCTCGATGTATACGGAGGTGGGTCCATGAGCAGAACCGTCATCGACCTTGACGACGACGCTCTGGAGGCCGCAGCCAAGGAGCTGGGCACCTCCACGAAGAGGGACACCATCAACACCGCCCTGCGGGAGATCGTCGCCCGCAACCGCCGCCTGCGCGCCCTGCACGAACTGCAGGACCTGGCGGCCGAGGGTGCTCTCGACGTCGAACTCCTCCTGGACAAGCGCACCTACCGAGGCGGCTCCGCGCGGTGAGCGTGCCCGATTACCTGATCGACACGTCAGCCCTGGCTCGCATGCTCCTCCGTCACACGACGGAGGAGTGGGAGCAGCGCATGGCGGCCGGGCTGGTCGCCCTGTGCGACCTCACGGAGCTGGAACTGCTCTACTCCGCACGTTCCGCGAAAGATCGCGAAGCCCTCCAGGAACGACTGAACCAGTTCGCCTGGTGCCACATGCCCGACGGCATCTACCGGCGCGCTCGCGTCGTCCAGCGCGAGCTCACGGCCAAGGGAGAGCACCGCAGCGCCGGAGCCATCGACCTCCTCGTGGCGGCAGCAGCGGAGGAAGCCGGCCTCACGCTGCTGCATCACGACCGCGACTTCGAGACCATCGCCCGCACCACCGGCCAGCCGATCCACATGATCGACCTCAAGTAGCCGCGTACGCCGACGGATGAGCCGCAGGTCTCATCGGTCAGCTGTCCCCAGGGCCCGGTCGTGCAGCGCGACGAGTTCGCGCAGATCATCGGAGACCATGACGCTGGCGAGCCGCCCGGCGCCGATGCGGAGAACACCGCTCAGCACGCTCTCACGGCTCATGCGGGCCCCATGGCACCCATGGCACCGAGCACGAGACACACCGTGCCGAAGAGAAAGAAGCAGACCACGGCGATCATGACGGAGCCGAGCCGGACGACTCCGGCACTCTTGCGTTCTCGCACCACCAGGGAGCCGGAGATCCGTTGTCCAAGAGCCAAAGAGCTTGGTAGCCGCCCGTTCCGCCGGAGCATCCGCCCGAAGCTGATGAGCGCTATCCCAAAGATCAGAGTGAGCGCGCCTGTCTGGAGCTGGTAGACCGGGTCGTAGGCGTGCGAAGCAGCGATGATCAATGAGCCCCCCAAGGCAGCGTCGGGCAGAGGCACCGCCCGCGGCAAGAAACAACCCCATCCTGCCCACCGCCACCACTGAGCCTCTGGGCGGGCCCGGAGCGCTGGGCATGTGGATGGACACACATGCAGAAACAGGTGAGGCACCTACCGAATTCGGTAGGTGCCTCACCTGGTGTTTCACTGTCGGGGTGGCGGGATTTGAACCCACGACCTCTTCGTCCCGAACGAAGCGCGCTGCCAAGCTGCGCTACACCCCGATGTCGCTGCTTGTCGCGGCGACGTCGTTTACTTTAGCCCACCGGTGGCTGGAGACGAAATCCGGTTTGTGAGCGGTGGTGGACGCGGCCGCGCAGTGGGTTCGGGCGGACGTGGTCCACGGCCACCAGGAGGAGCGCGAGGGCGTATATGCCGAGGCCCATGAGCAGCGCGTTGCCCAGGACGCTCTTGAGGCCGTGGCCGGCGACGTCGAGGAAGGGGTACAGGTAGCGGACCGGCTCGGGGGGGACCAGGAACTCGCCTCGAGTCAGGACGAAGCCCAGGTAGACCACCGGGTAGAGGAGCCAGGGCGCCGCCTGGCGCAGGTGCAGGTCGCGTGGGGGTGTCAGGAGGAGCCAGTCCAGCAGGGCCGCCAGCGGTGTCACCGTGTGCAGGATCTGGGTCGTCACCGCGTGCCAGCCCGTCGGGTCGGCCGCCGAGCCCGTGAGGACGCCGGGGAGGGCGAAGGGGCTCGAGTCGTTCGCCAGGAGCAGGTGGTAGGTCAGGCCTGTGACCAGGGCGTAGAGCAGGGTCGCCCCGGTCAGGGACGAGGGGAGCGGGCGGCGGGCCGTCCAGGCCAGGCGTGCCGACGCGGCGAAGACCAGGGCCAGGAGGATGTTGCTCTGGATGGCGAAGTGGCTCAGGGTGCGCAGGGGGCTGCCCAGGGTCAGTTCGATTGCCACGGCTGCTGTAGCCAGTAGGGCGGTCAGGAGGCGGAAGGCGGCCGTCGGGCGGCGGGGGGCCGGGGTGGCCACCGCCGTGGCGGGGACGTGGGACGGCATCAGTATGGGCACGCCCGGTATCGCGGGCAGATCCGGGATGTCCCTGGGTATCGGGGGTATCGGGGCGCTCATGCACCTCACGCTAGGGAGCGGGGGTGAAATGGGCGATATGGGTGGGCCGGGTGGGTTACCCCGCCCGGCCCAGCCGCAGAGCGTGAGGCCCCTGCCGGCTCAGCTGAGGCCCCGCCCGGCTCAGCAACAGCACCTGAGGCCCGCCCGGCCCGTCCGCAGGACCTGAGCCCCGCCCTGCAGGCCTACTCCCGGCCCACCAGCGTCAGCAGTGTCGCCTCGGGAGGGCACGCGAAGCGGAACGGGGTGTAGCGGTTCGTGCCGCAGCCCGCCGAGACGTGGAGGTAGGACGTGTGGCCGTCCGCCGTGTGGGTGGAGAGGCCCTTCACGCGGTCCGTGTCCAGGTCGCAGTTGGTGACCAGGGCGCCGTAGAAGGGGATGCACAACTGGCCACCGTGGGTGTGGCCGGCCAGGATCAGCGGGTAGCCGTCGGCCGTGTAGGAGTCCAGTACGCGCAAGTACGGCGCGTGCACCACGCCCATCGCGAAGTCCGCCGCGCCGGACGGGCCGCCCGCCACCCGCTCGTAGCGGTCCCGCTTGATGTGCGGGTCGTCGAGCCCCGTCAGCTCCACGGACACGCCCTCGACCTTGAGCGTCCCGCGCGTGTTCGTCAGGTTCAGCCAGCCCGCCGCGTCGAAGCCCTCGCGCAGGTCCTCCCACGGGTTGTGGATCGCGCCGACCGCGGGCGGGTTGCCGTTCAGGCCGTGGCGGCCCTGCGTCTTCTCCAGCAGGTAGCGGGCCGGGTTGCGCAGCTTGGGACCGTAGTAGTCGTTGGAGCCGAACACATACGCGCCCGGGAACTCCATCAGCGGGCCCAGCGCGTCCAGGACCTCCGGCACGCCCTCCGGGTCGGACAGGTTGTCGCCCGTGTTGATCACGAAGTCGGGGCGCAGCCCGGCCAGGGAGCGCAGCCAGCGCTGCTTCTTGCGCTGGCCGCCGACCATGTGGATGTCGGAGACCTGGAGCACGCGCAGCGGCCGCATGCCGGCCGGGAGGACGGGGACCGTCACCCGTCGCAGCCGGAAGGAACGGGCCTCGAAACCGGCCGAGTAGAGCAGACCGGCGGCGCCTACCGCCGTGATGCCAAGGGGTACTCCGTATCGCGCGCGCATACGACCATCGTGTCAGACCGGGGAAGTGCCCCGCGCCCGGCGGTCCCTGAGCGGCCGCCTCTGCCTCCGGTACGGCCTCCTGGCGCAGGTCCCTTTAAATAAGCGGGCGTTCCGGTCCCCGCACCTGCGACAATCGGACACATGACCACGCTCAAGTCGAAGCTGCAGGAAGACCTCAACGCCGCGATCAAGGAGCGCGACGAGCTCCGCTCCTCGACGCTCCGGCTGACGCTCGCCGCGATCACCAAGGAGGAGGTCGCGGGCAAGACGAAGCGCGAGCTCTCCGACGACGAGGTGCAGAAGGTGATCACCCGCGAGGCGAAGAAGCGCCGGGAGGCCGCCGAGGCGTTCGCGCAGGGCGGGCGTGCCGAGCAGGCCGAGCGGGAGAAGGCGGAGGGCGAGGTCCTCGCCGCCTACCTGCCCAAGCAGCTCAGCGACGACGAGCTGAACCAGATCGTGGCGCAGGCCGTCGAGGAGGCCAAGGCCGCCGGTGCCGAGGGCCCGCGGGCCATGGGCGCGGTCATGAAGATCGTGAATCCGAAGGTGGCCGGGCAGGCCGAGGGCGGCCGGGTCGCCGCCGCCGTGAAGAAGCTTCTCGCCGGCTGAAAGGCCCTAGCCAGGGGCGATACGACGAAGGGCCCGGCCTATGTGCCGGGCCCTTCGTCATTGCCGCATCAACGGGCGTCAGCCACGCCCTCCGGTGCCGTTCCCGTTCGACTGGCCCCGCCAGAAGCCCTCCGGGATGGAGACGGACGGGTCGGGCTCGGGGCCGCCCGTGCCACCGTCGGCGGCGCCGCCGCCGTTGGCCCCGCCGACCAGGCCGCCGATGAAGCCGTCGCCGTTGCCGTTGTCGTCGCCGCGCCCGTGGTCGTCGTCATCGTCGTCGCCGCGGCCCTTGTCCCGGTCCTCGTCCTCGTCCGGGATGTGCACGGTGTGGAACTGGTCGGCCGGCTTGCCCTCCAGCGCGCCCGACATCGCGTCCCGCCAGATCGGGCCCGGGACCCGGCCGCCGTAGACCAGGTCGTGGTACTGGCCGCCGATGTAGATGTTCCGCATCTTGACCTTCTGGGTGGCGCTGCCGACCCAGACCGCGCCCGACAGGTTCGGGGTGTAGCCCACGAACCAGGCGTTGCGCCGCTCGTCCGTCGTACCGGTCTTGCCGGCGCTGTCCCGGGACGTGAGGCCGGCCTCCTTGCCGGTGCCGGAGTCGACCACGCCCTGCAGCAGGCTGTTCACGGTGTCGGCGGTCTTCTCGGACATCGCCCGCGAGCACGTCGACTTCGGCACCTCCAGCGTCTTCTGCTGGTCGCCGACCCGCTGCGTGATCGCCTCGATGGCGACCGGCGTGCAGTACATGCCGCGCGACGCGAAGGCGGCGTACGCGCTCGCCATGGTCAGCGGGGAGAGGCCGACGGAGCCGAGGGCGATGGCGGGCCGCTCCGGGAGCTTGTCGCCGTTGCCCTGGCGGACCTGGAGGTGGTCGGTCATGTTCACGACCGGGCACAGGCCGATGTCGGCGATCATCTGCACGAAGTACGTGTTGACCGACAGCTCCATCGCCTTGCGCAGGCGGTACGGGCCGTGCTCCGACTCGCTCTCGTTCTCCAGCTTCTCGCCGCGCAGATTGGTCCACGGCTTGCTGTCGCACGTCTGGACCGGGCTCGGGTACTCCATCTGGTACGGCGACGAGTACTCCTGCGTCGGCGGCCGGCCCTCCTCCAGCGCGGCCGCGGCCACGAACGGCTTGAACGTCGAACCTGTCGGGAAGCCGAAGTTGGAGCCGCCGTACGCCGCGTCCACCGAGTAGTTCAGCTCGGTCTGGTTCTTGCCGGAGCCGTACGGCTTCGACTGGCCCATGGCGAGGACCTTGCCGGTGCCGGGCTCGACGAGGGTGGCCGCCGCGGCGACCTTGTCCGACTTGTAGACGTGCTGCTTGAGCGAGGCCTGGACCGACTTCTGGGCCTTCGGGTCCATGGTCGTCTTGATCGTCAGACCGCCGCGGTTCCAGATCTTGGCGCGGGCCTCGCGGTTCTTCCCGAAGACCGGATCGTTGAGGAAGACGTGCTTGACGTACTCGCAGAAGAAACTGGCGCCCTTGACGGCCGTGATGCAGCCGTTCTCCGGCCGGTGGACCTTCAGGTCCAGCGGGGCCTTCTTCGCCGCGTCGGCCTCCTGCTGCGAGACGTCACCGAGGTCGGCCATGCGCTGCAGGACGACATTGCGCCGCTTCGTCGCCTCGGCCTCGTCGTTGATCGGGTCGTACCGGCTCGGCGACTGCACGATGCCGGCGAGCAGCGCGGCCTCCTGCAGCTTCAGGTCCTTGGCGGACTTGGAGAAGTAGCGCTGGGCGGCGGCCTCGACGCCGTACGCCTGCTGGCCGAAGAACGTGATGTTCAGGTAGTTCTCGAGGATCTTCTTCTTGCCGAGCTCCTCCTCGACCTGGATCGCGAACTTCAGTTCCTTGATCTTGCGGCCGAGGGTCTGCTGGGTGGCCTGCGCGACCTTGGTCGGGTCGTCGCCGGCCTCCTCCACGAAGACGTTCTTCACGTACTGCTGGGTGAGCGTCGAGGCGCCCTCGGAGACGCCGCCGCTCTGCGCGTTCTTGTTGAGCGCGCGCAGGATGCCCTTCAGGTCGACCGCGCCGTGCTGGTAGAAGCGGGCGTCCTCGATCGCGACGATCGCCTTCTGCATGTACGGCGAGATGTCCTTGAGGTCCAGCACCGTACGGTCGCGCGAGTAGACGGAGGCGATCATGCCGCCCTCGGCGTCCAGGATCGTGGTGCGCTGGCTCAGCGGCGGGGTCTTCAGATTGGCGGGGAGCTCGTCGAAGCTCTCGACCGACCCCTTGGCCGCGAGCCCCAGCGCGCCGACGGCGGGCAGCGCGATGCCCGCCAGCACGGCTCCTGCGAGCACACTGACACCGAGGAACTTCGCGGCCTGCTGCGTTGCCGACAGACCACCGCCCGAGCGCTTCTTTGGCATGGGGGAAGCCTAAACCGTAGAGATGAGCGAACCGAGGGCCGACCGTGCCAGGTCATGGCATGGCGGGGTGACGCGGGCCACGGTGCCTTCCCATTCGCCGGACAGGCGCACAGGCCTTGGCCTAAGCTGCTCTCAACTGTCACAGCAGTGCGGCCACGTATCAATACGTCCGGCGACCCCGAATCGTTCCGGAGGTTCCCCACTTTTTCTGGTGGGCGCGTGTCCGAATCCGCCTCGTGTGTCACACGGCGTCCGTTGTGACGCAAGCCAACTGTCCCGCTTTGCCGGGAAGGTCGCGCATGTCGCCAGCTCACTCCCCCGGGTGATCTGCCGCTTACCCATAGTCCGTTCGGACCATTCAAGATTGGGCCCGCTGGGGGTGTTGCGCTGTGCCCACCTTCCGTAACGTCCTCAACTGGCGGCGGTGAATATGCCGCTGCCGCCGTGGGGGAGCCTCGATTCGGGAGAGGACGGCGCCGGTATGGGCTGGGTAGTCGACTGGAGTGCGCAGGCGGCCTGCCGCACTACCGATCCGGATGAACTGTTCGTTCAGGGAGCAGCGCAGAACAGGGCCAAGGCGGTGTGCACCGGCTGCCCGGTGCGCACGGAGTGCCTGGCGGACGCGCTCGACAACCGCGTCGAGTTCGGCGTGTGGGGAGGCATGACGGAGCGAGAGCGCCGCGCACTGCTGCGCCGGCGGCCCACCGTCACGTCGTGGCGCCGGCTGCTGGAGACGGCGCGCACGGAGTACGAGCGGGGAGCGGGGCTGCTGCCCCTCGACGACGACGAGGTGTACGAGGACTACGCGGCCGTCGGCTGACGGATCGAGGCCGTGAACGCGGCCGCAAGGGTGGGTCAGGCCTCGGGCGCCGTGGTGGGTGGCTCGGGGTCCGGCAGCTCCGGCCTGTTGGCCGCGAGCCGGTTCCCGATGTCCCGCAGCCCGGCCAGGTCGTGGACGTCGCCGGGCAGCGCGGCCACTTCGGCCACCGCCACCTCGGGGTGCAGCGCGGCGAAACGGTCGCGCGTGCGCTGCTCGCGGGAGAGCAGTTGCATACGGTCGGCGTGCAGTCTCAGCAGGCCGGCCGTGAGTTGGTCGACGGACCGCTCCACATGCGGAGCGCCCGTCTCGGGCTCGTCAGGGGCCGCGATGCGCTCCATGTCCGTGGCGGCGGGGGAGCCTGCGTCGGGAGCTGGTGCCTCGGGAGCGGCCGGGTCTGAACTGTCGTACGTGTCGGGGGAGTTACGAAGACCAGCTTTCCCGTGCTCCTGATCCACAATGCGGGGCTCTTCAAGATTTTCCGCGGCGGCGAGCGCCCGCTCGGCCGACAGACGGTCGGCGCCGCTGCCGTGGACCCGGTTGAGGACCAGCCCGGCGAGCGGCATGTCCTCCGCGGCCAGCCGCTCCACGAAGTACGCCGCCTCCCGCAGCGCGTCCCGCTCCGGCGCCGCCACCACCAGGAACGCCGTACCGGGCGCCTGGAGCAGCTTGTACGTGGCGTCCGCGCGCGTGCGGAAGCCGCCGAACATCGAGTCCATCGCCGCCACGAACGTCTGTACGTCCTTCAGCAGCTGTCCGCCGAGGAGCTTGCCGAGGGCGCCGGTCATCATCGACATGCCGACGTTCAGGAACTTCATGCCGGCGCGCCCGCCGACCTTCGCCGGGGCCAGCAGGACCCGGATCAGCTTGCCGTCCAGGAACGAGCCGAGCCGCTTGGGCGCGTCCAGGAAGTCCAGCGCGGAGCGGGACGGCGGGGTGTCCACGACGATGAGGTCCCACTCGTCCCTGGACCGCAGCTGGCCCAGCTTCTCCATCGCCATGTACTCCTGCGTGCCCGCGAAGCCCGCCGAGAGCGACTGGTAGAAGGGGTTGCCCAGGATGGCGGCCGCGCGTTCCGGGTCCGCGTGCGCCTCGACGATCTCGTCGAAGGTGCGCTTCATGTCGAGCATCATCGCGTGCAGCTCGCCGTCGCCCTCTACGCCCTTCACACGGCGCGGAGTGTTGTCCAGCGAGTCGATGCCCATGGACTGGGCGAGGCGGCGGGCCGGGTCGATGGTCAGCACGACCACCTTGCGGCCGCGCTCGGCCGCCCGCAGGCCCAGTGCCGCGGCCGTCGTGGTCTTGCCTACGCCGCCGGAGCCGCAGCACACGATGATCCGGGTCGACGGGTCGTCGAGCAGGGGGTCCAGGTCGAGGACGCGGGAGGGGGAGAGGTGGGGGCGGCGGGGGGTGTCCTGGGCCTGTGGGTGTGGCTGTGCCTGTGTTCGGCTTTGGGTTTGCGCCGGGTTCCGCTTCCGCGCCGGGTTCTTTTCCGCGGGCTTCGGACCAGTCATGACATCCCCTCATCCCCTGCTTCCAGGGCCCACGCCCCTGACCTGCGGTCGGTCACCATGACAGGTCCTGTTCCCGCAGCTCGCGCGCCAGGGCGTACAGGCCCGCCAGATCCATGCCCTCGGCCAGCAGCGGCAGTTCGTGCACCGGAAGGCCCAGGTCGGTCAGGACCCCGCGCTGCTCGTGCTCCAGCGCGTGCCGTTCGGCGTACTCCGCGGCCTGGCCCAGCAGCGGGTCGACCAGCCGCTCGGCCAGCCCGCCCCGGCGCGCCCCGCCCAGCCCCGCCGCCGACAGCGACTTGGCCACCGCGGCGCGCGGGACGCTGCGGACGAGTTCCAGATCGGTCGCGTCCAACACCTCGGGGCGCACCATGTTCACGATGATCCGGCCCACCGGCAGCCGCGCCGCGCGCAGCTCGGCGATGCCGTCCGCGGTCTCCTGGACGGGCATCTCCTCCAGCAGCGTCACCAGGTGCACAGCCGTCTCCGGGGACTTCAGGACCCGCATCACCGCCTGCGCCTGATTGTGTATCGGCCCTATCCGGGCCAGCCCCGCCACCTCGTCGTTGACGTTCAGGAAGCGGGTGATGCGCCCGGTGGGCGGCGCGTCCATGATCACGTAGTCGTAGACGAAGCGGCCCGCCTTGTCCTTGCGGCGCACGGCCTCGCAGGCCTTGCCGGTCAGGAGGACGTCCCGCAGTCCCGGCGCGATCGTGGTGGCGAAGTCGATGGCGCCGAGCTTCTTCAGGGCCCGGCCGGCGCCGCCCATCTTGTAGAACATCTGGAGGTAGTCCAGAAGGGCCAGTTCGGGGTCGATGGCCAGGGCGAACACCTCCCCGCCCCCGGGTGCGACGGCGATCTTCCGCTCCTCGTAGGGCAGCGCCTCCGTCTCGAAGAGCTGGGCGATGCCCTGCCTGCCCTCGACCTCGACGAGAAGCGCCCGCTTCCCCTCCGTCGCGAGGGCGAGCGCGAGTGCGGCGGCGACCGTGGTCTTTCCGGTCCCGCCCTTACCGCTGACGACCTGGAGCCTGCTCACGTCTTCGAGCCTAACCAGTCGGTGCGCCGACTACGCGACAGCCTGTGGACAACGTGACGCGGTCGGCCGTCCGGGTCGGCCGGGGCAGCGGATAAAGTCGGCCGCATGACCAAGTGGGAATACGCAACCGTGCCTCTGCTCGTCCACGCCACGAAGCAGATTCTGGACACCTGGGGCGAGGACGGCTGGGAGCTCGTCCAGGTCGTGCCCGGGCCGAACAACCCGGAGCAGCTCGTCGCCTACCTGAAGCGGGAGAGGCAGGCATGAGCGCGGTCGAGGAGAAGCTCGCCGAGTTGGGCCTGACGCTGCCGGAGGTCGTTCCTCCGCTGGCCGCCTACCAGCCTGCCGTGCAGTCCGGCGTGTACGTGTACACCGCCGGGCAGCTGCCGATGGTGGACGGCAAGCTTCCGGTGACCGGCAAGGTGGGTGCCGAGGTCACCGCCGAGGAGGCGAAGGACCTCGCGCGTGTCTGCGCCCTGAACGCGCTCGCCGCCGTGAAGTCGGTCGCGGGTGACCTCGACCGGATCGCGCGTGTCGTGAAGGTGGTCGGCTTCGTGGCCTCCGCCTCGGACTTCACCGGGCAGCCGGGTGTCATCAACGGCGCGAGCGAGCTGTTCGCCGAGGTGCTGGGTGAGAAGGGCGTCCACGCGCGCAGCGCGGTGGGGGTCGCCGTGCTTCCGCTGGACGCGCCTGTGGAGGTCGAGGTGCAGGTGGAGCTGCGCGGGGCTTAGTCCTGCGGGGCGCTTGGCCCTGCGGGGCGGTGGGGTTTGTGGGGACGAGCCTCTGTGGTTTAGGTGGGTTTGTCCCTGCGGGCCGGTTTCAGAGGGATGGGCGCTCGATGATGCCGTGTTCCTCCAAGTAGTCCAGCTGCGCCCGGACCGACAGTTCCGCCGCCGGCCAGAGCGAGCGGTCCACGTCCGCGTACACGTGTGCCACGACCTCGGACGGTGAGCGGTAGCCGTTCTCCACGGCCGTCTCGACCTGGGCCAGGCGGTGGGCGCGGTGCGCCAGGTAGAACTCGACCGCTCCCTGCGCGTCCTCCAGCACCGGGCCGTGGCCCGGCAGGACCGTGTGGACGCCGTCGTCGACCGTGAGGGACCTCAGGCGCCTCAGGGAGTCCAGGTAGTCGCCCAGGCGGCCGTCGGGGTGGGCCACGACGGTCGTCCCCCGGCCGAGGATCGTGTCGCCGGTCAGGACCGCCTGGTCGGCGGGCAGGTGGAAGCACAGCGAGTCGGCGGTGTGGCCCGGCGTCGGGACCACTCGCAGTTCCAGGCCGCCCACGGTGACCACGTCCCCGGCGGCCAGGCCCTCGTCGCCCAGGCGCAGCGCCGGATCGAGGGCACGCACGTGCGTGCCGGTCAGTTCCGCGAACCTCAGGGCGCCCTCGGCGTGGTCCGGGTGGCCGTGCGTGAGCAGGGTCAGGGCGATGCGCCTGCCCGCGCGTTCCGCTGTCGACATCACGTTGCGGAGGTGGGCCTCGTCCTGGGGGCCCGGGTCGATCGCTACGGCGAGGTCGGAGTCCGGTTCCGCGACGATCCAGGTGTTCGTGCCGTCCAAGGTCATCGGCGACGCGTTGGGGGCCAGGACGTTGACGGCGCGGGCGGTGGCCGGGCCGGAGACGACCGTGTCTCGTGGCTGGCCGGGGAGGGTTGCGGCGTCCGTCATGCGGTGCGGCCTTCCGGGGCGGGTGTGGGGGCTGGCGGCTGTGCGGGGGCGGGTGCGGGTGCCGGTGCCTGGGCGGTCATGCGGGGGCTTCGCCGGCGGTCGGGATGTGCTTCGTGAACTCGTCGTGGCCGGGCCAGGCGAGGACGATCTCGCCGTTCACGAGGGTCGCCTGTGCGAGGACGGGGGTGAGGTCGCGGTCTTGGGCGGCGGCGAGGGCCTCGGCTGCTGTGTCGTACGGGGTCAGCTGGCGCAGGGTCGCGATCGTGGGCGGCATCATCAGGAGTTCGCCCTTGTCGTACGCCGCCGCGGCCTCGGAGGGGTGGATCCAGACGGTGCGGTCGGCCTCCGTGGAGGCGTTGCGGGTGCGCTGGCCCTCGGGGAGGGCGGCGACGAAGAACCACGTGTCGTAGCGGCGGGGCTCGAACTCGGGGGTGATCCAGCGGGTCCAGGCGCCGAGGAGGTCGGAGCGGAGGACGAGGCCGCGGCGGTCCAGGAACTCGGCGAACGACAGGTCGCGGGCGACCAGGGCCGCGCGGTCCGCCTCCCAGTCGTCGCCCGTGGTGTCGCCCACGACGGTGTCCTCGGTGGGGCCGGCGAGCAGGACGCCCGCCTCCTCGTAGGTCTCGCGGACCGCGGCGCAGACGATCGCCTGGGCCGTGGCCTCCTCGACGCCGAGGCGGGAGGACCACCACGCGCGCGTGGGGCCCGCCCAGCGGATCTCGTGCTCGTCGCGGGGGTCCACGCCGCCGCCGGGGTAGGCGTAGGCGCCGCCGGCGAAGGCCATCGACGTGCGGCGGCGGAGCATGTGGACCAGGGGGCCGGGTGCGGTTGCGGTGGGTGCGTCGTCGTCTTTGAGCAGCATCACCGTCGCGGCGCGTCTGGGGGCTACCGGGGTGAGGCTTCCTTCCGCGAGCGCGCGGATGCGGTCCGGCCACTCCGGTGGGTACCACTGCCCGTTTGCCATGGGCGCGAGGCTATCTCTTGGCGCGCGGATGTTCGAGGGGGGCCAGGGGGGTGAGGTGCGGGTTTGTGCCTGCGGCGGCCCGTGCGGGGCCGTGGGGGTGCGCCTGGCGCCTGCGGTGTCTTTCGGGGGCGGGGCCGTGCCGGGGGGTGTCCGTCCTCGGTCCGGCGGCTCGGTGCGTTTGTCAGTGGGCGTACGTCGACGCCGGCCGCTGCGGGCGGACACCCCCCGGCACGGCCCCTCACGCCGTACGCGGGTGCGGCGCATGCAGCGAGGTCCCGCCTCGGTGGGGGGCGGGACCTCGTGTGCGGCTGATTAGCGCGAGCGCTTGGCCAGGCGTTCTACGTCGAGGAGGATCACCGCGCGGGCCTCCAGGCGGAGCCAGCCGCGCTGGGCGAAGTCGGCCAGGGCCTTGTTGACCGTCTCGCGCGAGGCGCCGACCAGCTGGGCCAGCTCTTCTTGCGTGAGGTCGTGGACGACGTGGATGCCCTCCTCGGACTGCACGCCGAAGCGGCGGCTGAGGTCGAGCAGGGCACGGGCCACGCGGCCGGGGACGTCCGAGAAGACGAGGTCGGACATCGCGTCGTTGGTGCGCCGGAGGCGGCGGGCGACGGCGCGCAGGAGCGCGGTGGCCACCTCGGGGCGGGCGTTCAGCCAGGGCTGGAGGTCGCCGTGGCCGAGGCCCAGCAGCTTGACCTCGGTCAGCGCGGTGGCCGTGGCCGTGCGCGGGCCCGGGTCGAACAGGGAGAGCTCGCCGATGAGCTCTCCGGGGCCGACGACGGCGAGCATGTTCTCGCGGCCGTCGGGGGACGTGCGGTGAAGCTTGACCTTGCCCTCGGTGACGACGTAGAGCCGGTCGCCCGGGTCGCCCTCATGGAAGAGGGAGTCGCCCCGTGCGAGCGTCACCTCACTCATGGAGGCGCGCAGTTCCGCGGACTGCTCGTCGTCGAGAGCCGCGAAGAGCGGATTGCGCCGCAGAACGTCGTCCACGAGTTCTCTCCTTGTCGACCTGCTCAGGGGGTCGATTCCCCCGCGTGCCAGGGGACCGTGTTCCCCATTTTGCCGGACGGTCCAAACAGTGTGATCTGTCACAAGGATGCCGCACACCTGTCCTGGGGTAAGCGGCAGGGGGCCAATTGGGGGCCGATCTTCGCGGTCCAGGGCGGATGTCGGTGCCGGGCTTTAGGCTGGCCGAGTGTCCAAATCGCCGGTGAGAGCACAGGCCAAGGGGGCTGAGCGGGTGGTTGATCGTCGTGATTCCGCTGTGGGCGAACAGGCTCCTGGTGGAGGCAAGAGGGCGGCTGAGAAGGCCGCCTCGTCGAAGCTTGCCGTGGGGCAGTCGCGGACCGCTCTGGTGCGGCGGGCTCGGCGGATCAATCGGGAGCTTGCCGAGGTGTATCCGTACGCCCATCCCGAGCTGGACTTCGAGAATCCGTTCCAGCTGCTGGTCGCGACTGTTCTGAGTGCTCAGACCACTGATCTGCGGGTGAACCAGACGACGCCTGCGCTGTTCGCCAAGTATCCGGGGCCCGAGGATCTGGCTGCCGCCAATCCGGAGGAGGTCGAGGAGATCCTGCGGCCCTGCGGGTTCTTCCGGGCCAAGACGCGGTCGGTGATGGGGCTGTCCAAGGCGCTCGTGGAGGACTACGGCGGGGAGGTCCCGGGGCGGCTGGAGGAGCTGGTCAAGCTGCCGGGTGTGGGGCGGAAGACTGCCTTTGTGGTGTTGGGGAACGCGTTCGGGCGGCCCGGGATCACCGTCGACACCCATTTTCAGCGGCTGGTGCGGCGGTGGCAGTGGACCGAGCAGACCGACCCGGACAAGATCGAGGCCGAGGTCGGGGCGCTGTTCCCGAAGAAGGAGTGGACCGATCTTTCGCACCATGTGATCTGGCATGGGCGGCGTATCTGTCATGCGCGTAAGCCTGCTTGTGGTGCGTGCCCTATTGCCCCGTTGTGTCCTGCTTACGGTGAGGGCGAGACGGATCCGGAGAAGGCGCGGAAGTTGCTGAAGTACGAGAAGGGCGGCTTCCCCGGGCAGCGCCTGAAGCCGCCGCAGGCCTACCTGGACGCGGGGGGCAGGCCGGCTCCGCCGTTGGGGGCCGCGTGAGTCGTTGCACGGCGGAACGATCTGGAGGGCGTCCCGCGTTGAAGCTGGCAGGGCGACGGGGGTGGCGATGGCGCGGGTGAGCGGTACGCAGGGCGGCCCGGTGGTGCTCAGCAAGGACGGGCTGCCCGACTGGCTGGAGCCGGTGGCGCGGGTCGTCGACACCGTCGAGCCGTTGCAGCTGAGCCGTTTCCTGCCGCCCAAGGACGGGGCCGGGCGGCAGTCGGCCGTCCTCATTCTTTTCGGGGAGGGCGAGCGGGGGCCTGAGCTGCTGCTCATGGAGCGGGCCAGCTCGTTGAGGTCGCATGCCGGGCAGCCGTCGTTTCCTGGTGGTGCTCTTGATCCCGAGGACGGTGATCCGGCGACCGACGGGCCGTTGCGGGCCGCGCTGCGGGAGGCCGAGGAGGAGACCGGGCTCGATCCGGCGGGCGTGCAGCTCTTCGGGGTGCTGCCCCGGCTGTACATCCCGGTCAGCGGGTTCGTCGTCACCCCGGTGCTGGGCTGGTGGCGTGAGCCGAGTCCGGTCGGTGTCGTCGACCCGAACGAGACCGCCCGGGTCTTCACCGTCCCCGTGGCGGATCTCACGAATCCGGACAACCGTGCCACCACTGTTCACCCCAGTGGCCATCGAGGTCCGGCATTTCTGGTCGAATCGGCACTCGTCTGGGGCTTCACGGCCGGTGTCATCGACCGGCTGCTCCATTTCTCCGGCTGGGAGCGGCCCTGGGACCGGGGGAAGCAGGTCCCGCTCGACTGGCGGTCATGACAGGGTGTCTGCGGTGCTGTGCCGTCCCGGGGGGCCTCGTGTCCGAAATGCCGCCGGGTCCATGGCTGACCTGGTGAGCGAAGAGTGATGAGGCGAGGCAAGAACCGGTGAACGTGCTGGACATCCTGTTGCTGGTCGCCGCCGTCTGGTTCGCGATCGTGGGTTATCGCCAGGGCTTCGTCGTCGGCATCCTGTCGGTGATCGGCTTCCTCGGCGGCGGGCTCGTGGCCGTGTACCTGCTTCCGGTCATCTGGGACGCCCTTACGGACAATGCCGAGGTGAGTACCACTGCGGCCGTTGTCGCTGTGGTGGTGGTGATCGTCTGTGCTTCCATCGGGCAGGCTCTGACCACTCATCTGGGGAACAAGCTGCGGCGCTACATCACCTGGTCCCCGGCCCGTGCGCTGGACGCCACCGGCGGTGCGTTGGTCAATGTCGTGGCGATGCTGTTGGTGGCCTGGCTGATCGGGTCGGCTCTGGCCGGGACGACGCTGCCTACGGTCGGCAAGGAGGTCCGCAGCTCCAAGGTGCTCCTCGGGGTCTCACGGGCGCTGCCCGCCGAGGCCGACACCTGGTTCGCGGACTTTTCCTCCGTCCTCGCGCAGAACGGCTTCCCGCAGGTCTTCAGCCCGTTCTCCAACGAGCCGATCACCGAGGTGCAGCCGCCCGACCCCGCGCTCGCGAAGAGCCCCGTGGCAACCCGCGCCCAGCGCTCCATCGTCAAGGTCATGGGTACGGCGACCAGTTGCGGCAAGGTGCTGGAGGGCACCGGCTTCGTCTTCGCCGAGCGCCGCGTCATGACCAACGCGCACGTCGTCGGCGGCGTCGACGAACCCACCGTCCAGATAGGCGGCGAGGGCAAGCGGTACGACGCGACGGTCGTCCTGTACGACTGGAAGCGCGACATCGCCGTCCTGGACGTGCCCAAGCTCGACGCGCCCGCCCTGCGGTTCACGGCCGATGACGCCGAGAGCGGCGACGGCGCGATCATCGCGGGCTTCCCGGAGAACGGCGCGTACGACGTGCGGGCGGCGCGCGTCCGCGGGCGGCTGCCGGCGAACGGACCGGACATCTACCACCGCGGCACCGTGAGCCGTGACGTCTACTCCCTGTACACGACCGTGCGCCAGGGCAACTCCGGCGGCCCGCTGCTCACACCCGGGGGCAAGGTGTACGGCGTGGTGTTCGCCAAGTCTCTCGACGACGCCGACACCGGCTACGCGCTGACCGCGGACGAGATCCGGGAGGACATCGCCAAGGGGCGTACCGCCGACCAGCAGGTGGACAGCGACAGCTGCGCGTTGTGACGCCGGGGGCCTCGCGCGCCGGTCAGCCGCGTGGGTGGCGCAGGCGTACCGAGACCCAGCGGGCCCGGCGGCGGAGGATGCGCGGAATCCCTACCCGGGGGTCCGCGACCGGCATCTGCGGGGCGCTGCCTCGCTGGTGGGAGCTCAGCCCGCCGGCCGAGCGCCGATTGCGTGCCGCGTCACTGTAGTCGTGCGTCCAGCCCATACCCCGACGTCTGCCCCCGCCCCAAGGTCGATAACCGCGCCGGGAGACCCCAATTGGCCTATGCGGGAGGCAATTGGCTGTTCGAAGAACAGGTGTTCAGTTCCGGATAGCGGGCGGGCCGGCCCGGTCACCGGTCGGGCTCGGGATCCTTCAGCCAGTTGATGAGTTCGGTGGAGAAGGCGACCGGGTCCTCCTCGTGCGGGAAGTGCCCCAGACCGTCGAACAGGCGCCAGCGGTACGGGGCTTCGACGTACTCGCCCGAACCGGCCGCGCTGCGCGTGCGCATCACCGGGTCGAGCGAGCCGTGCAGGTGGAGCGTCGGCACCCGGACCGGGCGCTTCATCCGGCGGTTGAACTGGATGCCGTCCGGGCGGGCCAGCGAGCGCACCATCCAGCGGTACGGCTCGATCGAGCAGTGCGCCGTCGACGGGATGCAGATCGCCTGGCGGTACGTCTCCACCGCCTCGTCGTCCGGCAGGCGCGGGCCCGACCAGTCGCGCATCAGCCGGCCGACCAGGGCGCCGTCGTCGGCGGTCAGCTGACGCTCGGGGATCCAGGGCCGCTGGAAGCCCCAGATGTAGGAGCTCGCGCTGGTCTGCTTCACGTCCGAGAGCATCGCCGAACGCCAGCGCCGCGGGTGCGGCATGGACGCGACCGCGAGTCGGCGGACCAGCTTGGGGCGCATCACGGCCGCCGTCCAGGCCAGATATCCGCCCAGGTCATGGCCGACCAGGGCGGCGTCGGGCTCGCCGAGCGAGCGGACCACGCCGGTGATGTCGAGGGCGAGGTTGGCCGGGTCGTAGCCGCGCGGCGTACGGTCGCTGCCGCCCACGCCCCGCAGGTCCATCGCGACGGCGCGGAAGCCCGCGTCGGCGAGCGCGACGAGCTGGTGCCGCCACGCCCACCAGAACTGCGGGAAGCCGTGCAGCAGCATGACCAGGGGGCCGTCGCCCATCTCGGCGATGTGGAAACGCGCGCCGTTCGCCGCGACGTCCCGGTGGGTCCAGGGGCCGTCGAGGCGTACGACCGAACCGGTGGGTGCCGAAGGGGCGGGATCCGTCATGACGACGAGCGTGCCACAGCCTCGATGGCGGCGGGTGCCCGGTCCTCCAGCTCGGCCGCGGGAACGGGACGCGGGTGCGGCTTGGCGTTCTGCAGGACGCCCGCCGTCTCCTTCATCGACGACGCGACCTTCTGCGGGCTCTTGCTCTTCTTGGCCTTCTTCGCGAAGACGACGCCGATCAGCGCGAGGACGACCGCGACGAGGACGTTGGCGGCGAAGGACAGCAGGAAGCAGATGGCGAGGTTCCAGTCGCTCCAGGTCCTGATGCCGTACGCCAGCGCGAAGTTCAGCATCGGCAGCGAGAACACCAGCACCGCGCCGGCGAGCGAGAACGCCCCGCCGCTCGTCGCGCCGCGCTTCACGTCCTGCTTGAGCTGCGCCTTGGCCAGCGCGATCTCGTCATGCACCAGCGCCGACAATTCGGTCGTCGCCGAGGCGAACAGCTGGCCGATGCTGCGTTCGGCGCCGACCGGGCTGCCGTCGGGTGCGCTCATCGCGGTCTCCCTCGTAGTCACGGTTCCGTCTTCCGCCTGACCGAGTACGGTTCCGTCTTTTGTACCGTCCCGTCAGATCATGCCCGACGGTGCCCCTCATCGCCTGCCCTGCCCGCCTCTTCGGCAACCGCGTGGCGTGCCGCGGCCTTCTCCTCGGCGAGCCGGCGGTGCTCGGCGGCCTTGCGTTCGTGCAGGGCGGCCATGCGCAGGTGGTACGCGGGGTCGTCCTGTTCGTAGATGTCCGGCACGCCGTCGGCGTCCTCGTCGCGCTCCTCTTCCTCCCACATCCGGCGGTACTTGGCGTTCCGTATCTTCAGCAGCACGGTCGCCAGGAGGGCCGCGATCAGGGAGCCGACGAGGACGGCCGCCTTGACCGAGTCGGTGAGCGCGGTGTCGCCCGCGAAGGCGAGCTCGTCGATGAGCAGGGAGACGGTGAAGCCGATCCCGGCGAGGGCCGCCACGGCGAACACGTCCGCCCACGCCAGGTCGTCGCTGAGCGAGGCCCGGGTGAAGCGTGCCGTCAGCCAGGTGCCGCCGAAGATGCCCACGGCCTTGCCGACGACCAGCCCGAGCAGCACCCCGAGCGTCTCCGGCTGGGTGAACACATCGCGCAGCGCGCCCCCGGAGACCACGACCCCGGCGCTGAACAGCGCGAACAGCGGCACGGCCAGACCCGCCGACAGCGGTCGTACGAGGTGCTCGATGTGCTCGCCGGGGGACTGCTCCTCGCCCTCGTGCCGGGAGCAGCGCAGCATCAGGCCCATCGCGACACCGGCGATGGTGGCGTGGATGCCGCTGTTGTACATCAGCCCCCAGATGACGACGGCGAGCGGCACGTACACGTACCAGCCGCGTACGCCCTTGCGCAGCAGCAGCCAGAAGACGAGCAGGCCGGCCGCGGCGCCGCCGAGCGCGGCGAAGTTGAGGGTCTCGGTGAAGAAGAGCGCGATGATCAGGATCGCGAAGAGGTCGTCGACCACGGCCAGGGTCAGCAGGAAGGCGCGCAGCGCGCTCGGCAGTGAGGTGCCGATGACCGCGAGGACGGCCAGCGCGAACGCGATGTCGGTCGCCGTCGGCACGGCCCAGCCCGCCGTCGAGCCTCCGCCGGTGACCACGGTGAGCGTGTACACGAGCGCCGGTACGGCCATGCCGCAGAGCGCCGCGACGACCGGCAGGACGGCCTTGCCCGGGTCCTTCAGATCGCCTGCGACCAGTTCGCGCTTGAGCTCGATCCCGGCGACGAAGAAGAAGATCGCGAGGAGGCCGTCCGCCGCCCAGTGCTCGATGGAGAGGCTGAGGCCCAGGGCTTCGGGGCCGAGGTGGAAGTGGCCGACGGTCTCGTAACTGTGTCCCAGCCCGGGGAGGTTCGCCCACAGCAGCGCGGCGATCGCGGCGACGAGGAGCAGGACGCCGCCGACGGTCTCGGTGCGCAGCGCGTCCGCCACGAAGTTCCGCTCGGGGAGCGAGAGCCGTCCGAAGGCCTTGCGGGCGGGGGGCTGGGGAGGGGACGCGGTCACGGGGCTACCTTCGGTCGGTGGGCAGGACGGAGCACATGCCGACCAGACTTCCCGGCGCACCTATGAACGAGTTTCGCTTTGTTTAGCCTACCTAAGGGTGCAGAGCTGTGCACGTGGGGGCTTGTCGTGTGGGGGTGGTCCTGTGTACGGCCGGTGCGTCGTACGTACGCGAAAGGCACCCGGCGTGTCTGTCGCCGGGTGCCTTTCGGTGGGGCGTGCTCAGTCCTCGCTGGACGACGTCGGCAGCTTCTTCTGGATGAGGTCCATGACGGTCGAGTCGGTCAGCGTGGTCACATCACCGAGCTGGCGGTTCTCGGCGACGTCCCGGAGCAGTCGGCGCATGATCTTGCCGGAGCGGGTCTTCGGCAGCTCGGCCACCGGCAGGATCCGCTTGGGCTTGGCGATCGGGCCGAGGGTGGCGCCGACGTGGTTGCGCAGCTCGGCGACCAGGTCCTCGGTCTCGGCGGCCGTGCCGCGCAGGATGACGAAGGCGACGATGGCCTGGCCGGTCGTCTCGTCGGTGGCGCCGACGACGGCCGCCTCGGCGACCGACGGGTGGGACACCAGCGCCGACTCCACCTCGGTGGTCGAGATGTTGTGTCCGGACACCAGCATCACGTCGTCGACCCGGCCGAGCAGCCAGATGTCCCCGTCGTCGTCCTTCTTCGCGCCGTCACCGGCGAAGTACTTGCCCTCGAAACGCGACCAGTACGTGTCGATGAACCGCTGGTCGTCGCCCCAGATGGTGCGCAGCATCGACGGCCACGGCTCGGTGAGGACCAGGTAGCCGCCGCCACCGTTGGGCACCTCGTTGGCCTCGTCGTCGACGACGGTCGCGGCGATGCCGGGCAGCGGCCGCTGGGCCGAGCCGGGCTTGGCCTCGGTCACGCCGGGCAGCGGCGAGATCATCATGGCGCCGGTCTCGGTCTGCCACCAGGTGTCGACGACCGGGGTGGTGTCGGCGCCGATGTTCTTGCGGTACCAGATCCACGCCTCGGGGTTGATCGGCTCGCCTACCGAGCCCAGGACGCGCAGCGACGACAGGTCGAACTTCGCGGGGATGTCGTCGCCCCACTTCATGAACGTCCGGATCGCGGTCGGCGCCGTGTAGAGGATCGTCACGCCGTACTTCTGCACGATCTCCCAGAAGCGCCCCTGGTGCGGGGTGTCCGGCGTGCCCTCGTACATGACCTGCGTCGCGCCGTTCGCCAGCGGCCCGTAGACGATGTACGAGTGCCCGGTGACCCAGCCGACGTCCGCCGTGCACCAGTAGACGTCGGTCTCCGGCTTGAGGTCGAAGACGGCGTGGTGCGTGTAGGCGGTCTGGGTGAGGTAGCCGCCGGAGGTGTG
Source organism: Streptomyces sp. RK62 (assembly GCF_018070255.1). NCBI lineage: Bacteria > Bacillati > Actinomycetota > Actinomycetes > Kitasatosporales > Streptomycetaceae > Streptomyces > Streptomyces sp. RK62. The sequence goes on from NZ_JAGPYD010000016.1 coordinate 97,502, forward strand.
CAGGATGCCCTTGGGCTTACCCGTCGTCCCGGACGTGTACAGGATGAAGAGCGGCTGCTCGGCGTCGAACGCCTCAGCCGTGTGCTCGGCGGACTGCCGCTCGACCAGCTCGTGCCACCACACGTCACGGCTGTCGTCCCAGGCCACGTCCTGCCCGGTACGGCGGACCACGAGCACATGCTCGACGTTGTCCACCTTGGAGATCGCCTCGTCCACGGCCGGCTTGAGCGCGGACGGCTTGCCGCGCCGGTAGCCGCCGTCGGAGGTGATGACGACCTTGGCGTCGGCGTCCTGGATCCGGGTCGCGAGGGCGTCCGCGGAGAAGCCGCCGAAGACGACCGAGTGGGCGGCGCCGATGCGTGCGCAGGCCAGCATCGCGACGGCCGTCTCGGGGATCATCGGCATGTAGACGGCGACCCGGTCGCCCTTGCGGACGCCCAGCTCCAGCAGCGCGTTGGCCGCCTTGGAGACCTCGTCCTTGAGCTCGGCGTAGGTGATGGCGCGGCTGTCGCCGGGCTCACCCTCGAAGTGGATGGCCACCCGGTCGCCGTGGCCGGCCTCGACATGCCGGTCCACGCAGTTGTAGGCGACGTTGAGCTCGCCGTCCTTGAACCACTTGGCGAACGGCGGGTTCGACCAGTCCAGTGTCTCGGTCGGCTCCTTGGCCCAGGTCAGGCGGCGGGCCTGCTCGGCCCAGAAGCCGAGCCTGTCAGCCTTGGCCTGTTCATACGCCTCCGCCGTGACGTTGGCGTTGGCAGCCAGGTCGGCGGGGGGTGCGAACCTGCGCTCTTCCTTGAGCAGGTTGGCCAGGCTTTCGTTGCTCACGACATCTCCCTTTCCCAGGGTGTCCGTTGTGTCCCAGGCCACAGCTCATCAGACCCGAGGGCCCGCTGACAAGGGTCGACGGATAATTGGTTTAGACCTGTCTGCGGCCGGGTGCACACGTGCTGTCGGCGCCGGGGGTCATCCGTTCCCACGGACGCCGTATGCACGCGGTTCAGGTCTGTTATCCCTTTCACACTCGGACGCTCCCTGATGCTCCGGCCTGTGCGGATCCGCGGGGGAGTCGCCCGGATGGCCGCCGGTGGGGGCGCACGGCACCGCACCCGGGAAGGGCGGGGCGGGGCCGTGCGCCCGGGGAGGGGCTGGGGTGGGGCCGTGCGTCTGCGGAGGGTCAGGCCGTCAGGTCCGCCACCCCCACGTGGTCGAACACCTCGCCCTCGTGCACCTCGGACAGCAGGTAGGCCTGTGCCTCGCCGACGTGGAAGTACATCCCGTGCAGCTCCAGCTCCCCTGCCCGCAGGGCACGGCTCACCGAGTCGTGGGCCCGCAGATGCTCCAACTGCTGGATCACATTGGTCAGGCAGAGCTGCTCGACCGTGTCGGCCGCCGCCCGCCCGGCGAGTCTGGCCGCGGGCCGGCTCCCGTCGGCCATCCGGGCGACACTCGGCCCGCCGTACCGCAGCCATCGCCTCAGCGGGGTCTGCGCGGTGTCCTGGTCGGCGGCGAGCAGCGCCTGCATCGCCCCGCACCCGGAGTGGCCGCACACCGTGATGGACCGCACCCGCAGCACATCGACGGCGTACTCGATGGCGGCGGCCACCGAGTCGTCCCCGCTCTCCTCGCCGGGTGGCGGGACGAGGTTGCCGACATTGCGGACGACGAAGAGGTCTCCGGGACCGCTGCTGGTGATCATCGAGGTGACCAGCCGTGAGTCCGCACAGGTGAGGAAGAGCTGCGAGGGCTGCTGCCCCTCCCGCGCCAGCCTCGCCAGCTCGCTCCGCACAAGGGGTGCGGTGTTGCGCTGGAAGGCGCTGATGCCGCGGGCGAGTTGGTTCGCTGTCGGGGTGGTGGCGTCCGGGGCGCGGGGGCTGGAGGGGGGCGCTGGGGCCTCGACCGTCGCACCGGGGGTGCCGGGGGTGCCGGGGGTGCCGGGGGTGCCGGGTGCGCCGAGTGCGCCGAGTGCGACGAGTGCGTCGAGTTTCGCGGTGAGGCCGGAGGGCTCGGTGTGCTCTGTGTCCTCGGGCGTGCGAGTCGTCGTGGTCTTGGCGTCGCTCCGGTGGGCGGAGCCGGTTTCCGGGATGGCGCACTGGTGGTTGCGCCACGGAGTCCACGGGTGGCACCGGCAGCCGGACGAGTCCGGTGCGGTCGTGCCGCCGTCCGGGTGGAGGCCGGCCGGTCCCGTCGGCTCGCCGATCCGGACGCCGGTGCGGCGGCCGACCAGTTCGACGGTGCCGCCGTGCGCCGTCTGGGTGCTCTGCCAGTCCTGCAGGGACTCGTACGCCGCGTGGTCCATGAAGGAGCCGTCCAACTCGACGACGGCGTGCGCTCCTTGGGGTACGAGGTGCAGGGTCCGGCTGAGCCGGGGCACCGCGAGGAACGTCAACTGCCCTCTGACGTGTACGTGATGGACTCCTTCCTTCTCGTGGTGCGTGATCCGGGTGCGGGTGAGGCGGTGCAGGGCGACGGCGACGGCCATGCCGATCCCCAGCGCGACGCCCTCGAGGACGCCGAGGAACACGACGCCGACGGTGGTGACGGCGTAGACGAGCACTTCGCGGTGGCGGGTCACCGTGCGGATGTGGTGCAGGGACACCATCTGGATGCCGACGGCCATCACCAGGGCGGCGAGCGAGGCGAGGGGGATGAGCTCGAGGACCGGGACCATCAGCAGCGCGGCGATCACTACGAGAACGCCGTGCAGCATCGTGGAGTTCCGGCTGACGGCACCGGCGTTGACGTTCGCCGTGCTGCGGACGGCCACTCCTGCGACGGGCAGGCCGCCGAGGGTGCCGGAGACGACGTTGGCGGCGCCCTGCCCGAGCAGCTCCCGGTCCAGGTCGGCGCGGCGGACGCGGCCGGACAGCGCGGGCCGGGCGGCGACCATCTTGTCCACGGCGACCGCGCCGAGCAGCGACTGCACGCTGCACACGAGCGTGATCGTGAGTACGGCGGCGATCAGGCCGAGCGCGGGGCCCTCGGGGAGGCCGGCGAGGGCGTGGCTGCTCCAGGACGGCAGGTCGACCTTGGGCAGGCCGAACCCGAGGAGTGCCGCGGAGGTGGTGGCTCCGGTGACGGCGACGAGGGGTGCGGGGACGACCCGCAGGAGCCGTCCGGCGCGGCCGGGGAGGCGGGGCCAGGCCAGCAGGAGGCAGAGGGTCAGCGCGCTGACCGAGAGGGCGGCCGTCTGGACCCGGGCCAGTTGGGCGGGCAGGTCCCGCAGGTTGAGCAGGACCGAGCTGTGCGGGGTGCCGCCGAGGACGATGTGCAGCTGGGCCACGGCGATGGTGACGCCGATGCCGGCGAGCATGCCGTGCACGATGGCCGGGCTGACGGCGAGCGCGGTGCGGGCCACGCGGAGGAGTCCGAGGCCGAGCTGGGCGAGTCCGGCGAGGACGGTGATGGCGCAGGTCGTACGCCATCCGTAGCGCTGGATGAGCTCGGCGGTCACGACCGTGAGCCCGGCGGCGGGGCCGCTGACCTGGAGGGGGGCGCCGCCGAGCCGTCCGACGACGACTCCGCCGACGGCGGCGGCCACGAGGCCGGCCTGGAGCGGGGCGCCGGTGGCGAGGGCGATGCCCAGGGAGAGGGGGAGGGCGATCAGGAAGACCGCGATGGACGCGGATACGTCGGCGCCCGTGAGGCGGGGGCCGCGGGGCCGGGGCGACGGCGGGCTGTGGGGCTCGTGGCTGTGCTCCTTGCGATGGGGGTCGTCGTGGCGGGTGGGGGTGCAGGCTGACATGTTCCCGTCTCCTCCGGGGCAGCGCGGTCGCGGATCTCTTCGGGCCCCTGGCCGTGCGCCAGGGGTGTCGCGGCCGTGTGGTCACGGCGTACAGCGGCGGGTGGTGACAGTCGGTAAACGAATCGTAATGGAGAGTAAAGGGAGGGAATAGAGTGTCCGAGCAAATGGACTAATAAATCGCTCTGGAGGGTGAAGCAATGGATTAGTCGGCTTGTCGTACTAATTCCACCTTCGGCTCATGCGATCTTGGCGGCGCCGCCGGACCCGAGAGAAGGAAGAAGGTGGACGGACATGGCCACCACCCGCAGGACCGCTCCGCACCGCACTGCCGCCCCAGCCCCCAGGTCGGCCACACCCCACCGAGTCGTCCCACCGCACCGGTCCGCCAGGGCCCGGAGAATCGCGGCGTGCACGGCGCTCGCCGCCGTCTGCGCGGCCTCGCTGGCGGGCTGCGCCGGATCCGAGCCGGACGGGCACGCCGCGCCCGGGCCGCAGAAGCAGAAGCCTGTGGCCCCCGCCCCGAAGAGCGCGATCCGCCTCATCGGCGACGGCTCCACGGCGTACACCGGAGCACAGCCGCGTCTGCCGCGCCCCGAGAGGCTGAAGCCGGGCGAGAAGCCGCCGCAGTTCGTGGTGTTCTCCTGGGACGGCGCCGGCGAGGACAGCCAGAAGCTGTTCTCGCACTTCCGCAGGGTCGCCAAGCAGAACAACGCGACCATGACGTACTTCCTGAGCGGCGTGTACCTGCTGCCGGAGGACAAGCGCGACCTGTACCGGCCGCCCCAGCACTCCCCGGGCCGCTCCGACATCGGCTTCAACGACCAGGAGGGGATCGCCGACACCGTGCGCCAGCTGCGGCTCGCGTGGCTGGAGGGCAACGAGATCGGCACCCACTTCAACGGGCACTTCTGCGGCAGCGGCGGCGGGGTCGGCGAGTGGTCGGTGAAGGAGTGGAAGGAGGAGATCGGCCAGGCGAAGAAGTTCGTGAAGTCCTGGAAGACCAACACCGGGATGGCACAGGCGGACCCCCTGCCCTTCGACTACGACAAGGAGCTCATCGGCGCGCGCACGCCCTGCCTGGAGGGCCGCTCGAACTTCGTGAAGGCGGCGCGCGACCTGGGCTTCCGCTACGACTCCAGCGGCGTCAACAACCAGCTGTGGCCCACGAAGAGGCACGGGCTGTGGGACCTGTCGCTGCAGCTCGTGCCGTTCCCCGGGCACTCCTACGAACAGCTCACCATGGACTACAACTTCATGGTCAACCAGTCCGGCACGAAGACCCAGGGCGACCCGTCCAAGCACCGTTTCTGGGGCGACCAGATGCGTGAAGGGCTGCTCATGGGCTTCCGGCGGGCGTACGACGGCAACCGCGCCCCGCTGATCATCGGCAACCACTTCGAGTCCTGGAACGGCGGTACCTACATGCGTGCTGTCGAGGAGACCGTCGAAGCCGTCTGCAACAAGCCCGACGTGCGCTGCGTTTCCTTCCGCCAGCTCGTCGACTGGCTCGACGCCCAGGACCCCGCGACCCTGCGCAAGCTGCGCTCGCTGAACGTCGGCGAGGCCCCGAAGCAGGGCTGGGCGTCCTTCCTGTCGGGCAGCGGGGCCCCGGCCCCGAAGGGGGTGCCGGGGGCGCCGGCAGGACGGTAGGGGCCGATCGGTCGATCAGGCGGTGGGGGACAAGGAGGCGTCGGCCTCGGAGAGCGCGACGAGGTGCTCGCCGAGGACGAACCCGGGGTCGATCTGCGCGGCCAGATCGGCCCCGGTGCGTTCGTTGCCCCAGGACTGGGCGTTCTTCAGGTGGAAGTGCACCATCTGACGGGTGTAGCGCTCCCAGTCGCGCAGCTCGTACGTGGCGTCCGCGGCCGTCCGCAGGCGGCGCAGAGCCGTGTGGTTGGCGTCCTCCAGGAGCTCGAACCGCGGCGGGCGGCCCTTCTCCATGGCCCGCACCCAGTCCGAGTGCCCGACGGTCACCAGCAGGTCGTCCCCGACCTCGGCGCGCAGGAAGTCGAGGTCGTCCTGGCCCTGCACCTTGTTGCCGACGACCTTCAGGACGACGCCGTAGTCGCGCGCGTAGTCGCGGTACTGGCGGTAGACGGAGACCCCCTTCCGGGTCGGCTCGGCGACGAGGAACGTGATGTCGAAGCGGGTGAACATCCCGGAGGCGAAGGAGTCCGAGCCCGCCGTCATGTCGACCACGACGTACTCGCCGGGGCCGTCCACCAGGTGGTTCAGGAACAGCTCCACCGCTCCGGTCTTGGAGTGGTAGCAGGCGACTCCGAGGTCGGAGTCGGTGAAGGGGCCGGTGACCATCAAACGGACGGCGCCGCCGTCGAGTTCCACCGGGCGGGCGCAGGCGTCATACACCGGGTTCGGCTCGCGCACCCGCACCAGCCGCGATCCCTCACCGGGCGGTGTCGTCTTGATCATCGTCGCCGTGGACGTGATCCGGGGGTTGTGGCCGCGCAGGTGGTCCTTGATCAGCGGTAGCCGCTCGCCCATCGCGGGCACGGCCGCGGCTTCCGTCTCGTCGAGACCGAGCGCGGCTCCGAGGTGCTGGTTGATGTCGGCGTCGATGGCGACGACCGGCGCTCCGGCCGCCGCCAGATGGCGGATGAACAGGGAGGACAGCGTCGTCTTGCCGCTGCCGCCCTTCCCGACGAAAGCAATTTTCATGTTCACCAAGCGTAGTCGGCTAATAGCTGTACGTGGCATACGTGGGACGGAAGGCCACTCGATCGAGGGGTGGAGGCTGTCGGTCGAGAAGTGGGAGGCCGTCGATCGAGGGGTCGGAGGCCGTCGGTCGGAGGGGTGGAGGCCGCTGTTCCGGGCGTGGGAAGCGGGGCGGGGTGGCGGCCGGATCGGGGGCGGCGCGTAATGTCGTACTCATGAGTACGACAGGAGCGTCCGCCGATCCGCTCGCGGCCCTCGGGTCGCTCCCCGGTGTTCCCGAGGCCGTGGAGTCGGTGCGCAAGGCAGTGGACCGGGTGTACGGGCACCGCATCATGCGGCGTCGCAGCAACGAGATCACGTCCGAGGCGGCCCTGCGTGGCGCCCGTGGCTCGGCGGCGCTGTCCGGGGCGGACTGGGCGCTCGAGGAGGTGCGCCGGCGTACCGACTTCAGCGGGGACGACGAGGCGCGCGTGATGGGCGCCGCCCTGCGGCTCACCGCCGAGGCCGGTCAACTGCTGTCGATCTGGCGCCAGTCGCCGCTCCGTGTCCTGGCCCGGCTGCACCTGGTGGCCGCCGCGGACGGTGACGAGCGGGTCGGGCGGCCGCGGCAGGAGGGCGAGGCGGTCGAGGAACCGCTGATCGAGCTGCCCCTGCCGAGCGCGGCGGAGGCGCACGGCCGGCTGGACGGCCTCGCGGAGCTGATCATCGCGGGCGGTTCCGCGCCCGCCCTGGTGACGGCCGCCGTCGTGCACGGCGAGCTGCTCGCGCTGCGCCCCTTCACCTCCCACAACGGCCTGGTCGCGCGTACGGCCGAGCGGGTCGTCCTGGTGGGCAGCGGACTGGACCCGAAGTCGGTGTGCGCGGCCGAGGTGGGGCACGCCGAGCTGGGCCGCGCGGCCTATCTGGCGGCGCTCGACGGCTATGTCTCGGGCACGCCCGAGGGTATGGCGGCCTGGATCGCCCACTGCGGCAAGGCGGTCGAGCTCGGGGCGCGTGAGTCCATGGCGGTCTGCGAGGCGCTGCAGCGCGGCGCCGCCTGAGCGGTTTTACGCCGCGCGGCAGGACCCGAATTCCGTAAGCCGCGCGGGCCGCGGAGAACCCCGACAACTAAATGCGGCGGTACGAGGATTCGTACCGCCGCTGGCATGTCCATCGGGTTACCAAGCGTCCTCGATGTATTGCCCATCAGGCCGGGAACTTTGCCCGTCACCTGGTGCGGCTGGCCCGTAATCGACGGGTCGACGTCGCGTGGGTGCCCGATGTTCATGCTCGGTCCGTGGGGCCAATTGCGTAGCTAAGGTGATCCTCTCGGATGTCCTTGGTCTCGCGGGCCGTTGAGTCCTTTGTACTCCAGACCGCAACCAAGCGGAAGACCTCGCTGCAGTTCTTTACTTTTGCTCTCAAATACGAGCCAAACGGGCATCGATATCCGTGCGTGACGGATGGGGCGGCGGGTAGCGGATCAGACGAGCGCCGTACGGCGCCGGCTCGCGTACCAGACCAGGCCGGCCGTGGCCGCCGCAGCCCCTATGGCGGCCGCCGCGACGAGGGCGGGCCGCGGCGGTACCGAGAACGCGGGGATGCGCTGCTTGAGCCGGACCGGCCGGTGGAAGTCGAGAATCGGCCACCCACGCGCGAGCGCCTCGCGACGCAGCGCGCGGTCCGGGTTCACGGCGTGCGGGTGTCCGACGGTCTGCAGCATCGGCAGGTCGGTCGCCGAGTCGCTGTACGCGTAGCAGCGCGCGAGATCGTAGCCCTCGGACGCGGCCAGCTCCCGGATCGCCTCGGCCTTGGTCGGGCCGTACGCGTAGTACTCCACCTCCCCGGTGAAGCAGCCGTCGTCGCCGACGACCATACGGGTGGCCACCACACGGTCGGCTCCGAGCAGCTCACCGATGGGTTCCACGACCTCGGCGCCGGACGTCGACACGATCACGACGTCGCGGCCGGCCGTGTGGTGCTCCTCGATGAGGGAGGCGGCCTCGTCGTAGATGATCGGGTCGATGAGGTCGTGCAGCGTCTCGGCGACGATCTCTTTGACCTGCTGGACGTTCCAGCCACGGACCATCGCGGAGAGGTACTCGCGTGTGCGCTCCATCTGGTCGTGGTCCATACCGCCCACGCGGAAGACGAACTGCGCATAGGCGGTCCGCAAGGCGGCCCTGCGGTTGATCAGGCCGCCTTGGTAGAAGGACTTGCTGAACGTGAGCGTGCTCGACTTGGCAATGACCGTCTTGTCCAGGTCAAAGAAGGCGGCTGTGCGGGGCAAGGAGTGGTTTTCCACGACCCTGAGCATAGGCGCAGCCCATTCGGCGTAAGGTTGGCGCGTGGGTTTGCTTGAGAAGGCTCTCGGGTACACCATGGAAGTCACGGATCGTTCGCGACCGTGCTAACCCGGTCCGACTCCTCCCCCCCCGAGTCGGCCGTGGAGACGACCCCCGCTCTCCCCCCCGGCGGGGGTCGTCGCATGTCCGGGGCGGTTTTTCCCTTACGTGTACGGCTGTGAGGCCGTAGCCGGGCGGCTGGTGCCGCCCTTTCGGCATGCTTCCGATTCGTCACGCTGAGTAGTTAACACGGTGCTGTGCGGGAACCGTCCAGGGATCGGTGCATGCCTCACCGGATTGGGTGACGGTCATATTCACAACTACCGAGTTGTCCACAGTTATTGACCAAGATCCACACGATTTGCCGGATCGCTGCATCGTGATTCCGACGCGTCCCGGCGGGCCGACTTCATGGCCGGTTCCGGTTTGTCGGGCGTGATTGGCCGGTTCGTATCGGCCGTTCATATGGGGCCGCTTACCGGCTCTTCACACCTTTGGGAATGGCGTGGCCGCAGGGCTGCGCGAGCGATGCAGCGATGGGGGATGGAAACCGTGACCGCAGCCGTCACACACGATCCGCCGGGCCCCGCCTCCGGGCGCCCCGGGAAGCCGTTGATCGTCACCGAGGACGCCGACCTGCTGGACGACCTGCTGCGCCTGTGCGCGGCGGCCGGCGCGACACCCGAGGTCCACCACGGGGTGCCGGAGCCGCGCGGCAGCTGGGAGGCGGCGCCGCTCGTGCTCGTCGGCGACGACGCCGCACGCCGGGTGCGGGGTGCCGGACGCCGGGGCGGAGTGGTCCTCGTCGGGCGTGACCAGGACGACTCGGGGGTCTGGCGCCGGGCCGTCGAGATCGGTGCCGACCACGTCCTGATGCTCCCCGACGGCGAGCAGTGGTTGGTCGACCGGATCGCCGACGTAGCCGAAGGCGTCGGCCGGCCCGCCCTCACCGTCGGCGTCATCGGCGGCAGAGGGGGCGCCGGGGCCTCCACGCTCGCGTGTGCCCTCGCCGTGACGGCCGCGCGGGAAGGGCTGCGGACCCTCCTGGTGGACGGTGATCCGCTGGGCGGCGGCCTCGACGTCGTCCTCGGCGGGGAGGCCGCCGCGGGCCTGCGCTGGCCCGCCTTCGCCGGATCCAGGGGGCGGCTGGGCAGCGGCGCCTTGGAGGAGTCCCTGCCCGAACTGCACTCCCTGCGCGTTCTCAGCTGGGACCGGGGCGACAGCGTCGCCGTCCCTCCGCAGGCGATGCGCGCGGTGCTGGCGGCGGCCCGGCGCCGAGGCGGGGCGGTCGTCGTCGACCTGCCGCGCCGGATCGACGACGGCGTCGCCGAGGCCCTGGCCCAGCTCGATGTCGGCCTCCTCGTCGTCCCCGCCGAACTGCGCGCCGTCGCGGCGGCCCGGCAGGTGGCCTCGGCGGTCCAGCTGCTGCTGAGGGACCTGCGGGTGACTGTACGAGGGCCCTACGCGCCCGGCCTGGACGACCGGGAGGTGGCCCGGCTCCTCGATCTTCCGTTGGTGGGCGAGGTGCCGGTGGAGCCGGGTCTGCTGCGGCCCCACGAGCACCGGGAGCCACCCGGCGCGGCGGCGCGCGGCCCACTGGCCCGCTTCTGCCGGGAGTTCTGGGAGCGCGCGTTGTGTGAGGTGCGGGTGGGGTGAGGGGCGGCGGTTGCAGGGCCGGGGTGAGCGGCGTGATCAAAGGTCGGGGTGACGGAGTGGGTGGAGCTGTGGGAGAGGCGGGCGGACGGATGAGTACGGAGGGGGCGCGCGTGGGTGCGGGGACGGTGACGGCACCGGTGGTGAGGTCGGAGGCGGGGGCGAGGCCGGGGCCTCGGGTGCCTCGGTGGGCTGTGAGTGGTGTGGGGGATACGGGTGGGCCTCCCGAGCGGGGGACGCGGCATGTGAGTGGGAGAGAGGTGGCGTTAGGGCCGGAAGGGCTGGCGCCGGGGGTGCGTGGGGCGCGGGTGCGGTCGTTGGCCGGCGGGGCGCCGGTCCGCTCGGGGGCCGGTGAGGTGCGGGGTCGGTCGGGGGCCGTTGAGGTGCGCGGTGGTGGGGGTTGTTCGCCTGGGGCGCGGTGGGCGTCCGGCGGGGCTGCGGCGGACGTGCCGGCCGGGTTGCTCGACGGGGTGCGGCAGTGGCTGGCGGAGAGCGGGGCCGAACCGACCCCGGCCCGGGTCGCGCAGGCCTTGCGTGAGCAGGGCAGGGTGCTGGGCGACGCGGAAGTGCTGGGTGCGGCCGAGCAGTTGCGGTCGGAGCTGGTCGGGAGCGGCCCGCTGGAACCACTCCTCGCCGATCCCGCGGTCACCGACGTGCTGGTGTCGGCACCGGACCGGGTGTGGGTCGACCGGGGCGGGGGCCTGGAGTTGACCTCCGTGTCCTTCCCCGACGCGGCGGCCGTACGACGTCTCGCGCAGCGCCTCGCCGCGGTGGCCGGCCGGCGGCTGGACGACGCCCGCCCCTGGGTGGACGCCCGGTTGCCCGACGGGACCCGTCTGCACGCGGTACTCCCGCCGGTGGCCGTCGGGTGCGCGTGCCTGTCGCTCCGGGTGGCGCGGCCGCGGGCGTTCAGGCTCGACGAACTGGTCGCGGCGGGGACGGTGCCGCCGGGCGGGGACCGGGTGCTGCGGGCCCTGGTCGACGCGCGGCTGTCCTTCCTCATCAGCGGCGGGACCGGCAGCGGCAAGACGACGCTGCTCAGTGCCCTGCTCGGGCTGGTCGGGCCGGGTGAGCGGATCGTGCTCGCCGAGGACTCGGCGGAGCTAAAGCCGGACCATCCGCACGTCGTACGGCTGGAGAGCCGGCCCGCCAACCAGGAAGGCGCGGGGCTCGTGACGCTGGAGGACCTGGTGCGGCAGGCCCTGCGGATGCGGCCGGACCGGCTCGTCGTGGGCGAGGTGCGCGGGCCCGAGGTGGTGCATCTGCTGGCAGCCCTCAATACAGGCCATGAAGGCGGCTGCGGGACTGTTCACGCCAACGCCGCCTCCGATGTGCCCGCCCGCCTGGAAGCCCTCGGGACGGCGGCCGGGCTCGACCGGGCGGCCCTGCACAGCCAGTTGGCGGCAGCGCTGTCGGTGGTCCTGCACCTTGTAAGGGACCGGGGCGGGCGTCGGCGGATCGCCGAGGTGCAGGTGCTGGAGCGGGACCCGACCGGACTGGTGCGGACGGTGCCGGCGTTGCGGTGGGCCCCGGAGGGGTTCGTGGCCGAGCGGGGCTGGGAACGGCTCCAGTGCCTTCTGCGCGGGGGCGTCGATGCCAGAGGTGCCGTGGGAGGTGGTGTCCGTGGATGAGCTGGCGTCCGGCGCGCTGGACGGGCTGGGGGCGGCCGGTGCGTGTCTGGGAGCTGCGGCCGTCTGTCTGATGGGTGGGCGGGACCAGGGGGCTCGGAGGCTCCGGGGGCTGCTCGCGGATGGTGGGGACCTGGAGGCCGGGGCGTCCGGCTGGCGGGGAGTGGCGGGGAGTCTACGGCGGTTACGTGGGCGGCTGAAGGTCGAGGGGTGGGCCCTGGTCGCTGGGTTGGTGCTGGCGGTGCTCGGTGCGTCGGTGGTGCCGCTGGTCGCCGGGGCGGCCGGGGTGCCGTTGCTGAGGCGGATGCGTCTGGCCCAGGAGGCGCGGCGGGCGCGTGAGGTGCGCGGGGGCTCGGTGATCGCGCTCTGCGGGGCGCTGGCCGGGGAGGTACGGGCGGGGCGGCAGCCGGGAGAGGCGTTGCTGAGGGCGGCGCGTGACTCCGGCGGGCTCGGCTCGGCGCAGTCCGCCGTGCTGGCGGCGGCGCGGTTCGGTGGCGATGTGCCCGGTGCGCTGGCTTCTGCGGCGTGCCGGCCCGGCGCCGAAGGGCTGTCGGGGCTGGCCGCGTGCTGGCGGGTCGCCGTGGACCAGGGCGCCGGTCTCGCGGCCGGGCTGGACCGGTTGGAGGCGGCGCTCCGCGCCGAGCGCGATCAACGCGCCGACTTGAGAGCCCAGTTGGCGGGAGCCCGCTCGACGGTGGTGATGCTCGCCGGGCTGCCGGTGCTGGGGCTGCTGCTCGGCGCGGCGATGGGAGCGAGGCCGCTGCACGTGCTGCTGCACACCGGCGCGGGGTTCGGGTGCCTGGTGGTCGGCGGCGTGCTGGAAGGGGCCGGCATGTGGTGGGCGGCGCGCATCGTGCGAGGAGCGGAGGCGGGATGAGGCAGCGACCTGGCATGTGCGACAGGAAGGAGGGTGTGAGGTGAGTGGGGAAGTTGTCCACAGGCTGGGGATGGCCGTGGGGGCGGCGCTGATCCTCGGGTGGCTGGTGCGGTGGTGGGCGGAAGTTCGCCGGGAGCGCCAGGTCAGGGGACGGCTGGCGGGCCTGTTGAGAGGTGCCGATCGGGGGCCGGGCCGTAGACGGCTCGATGTCAGGCGGGTGATGCGGCGGTGGGCGCCCGTGGCGGGCGTCGGAGCTGCGGGTTGGGCTCTCGTGGGTGGTGTGGCCGGGCTGCTGGTCGGAGTGGCCGGGGCGGTTGGGCTGTGGTGGTGGCGTCGGAGGAAGGACGCCGGTGCGGGGGCGGGGGCAGTTGGAGCGGGCGTGGACGCGGTCGACGGTGGCGAGGTGGCACGTCGACTCCCGCTCGCGGCAGATCTGTTGGCCGCATGCATCGCTGCCGGGGCCAGTCCGGTGATCGCCGCCCAGGCGGTGGGTGAGGCGTTGGGTGGTCCAGTCGGCGATGCGCTGGCGAGAGGCGCCGCGGAATGCCGGCTCGGCGGTGAACCGCGCGACGCCTGGCGGCGGTTGGCGTCCATGCCGGGGGCCGCGGGGCTGGCGCGGTTGCTGGAGCGCGCCGGGGTCTCGGGACTGCCGGCGGCTGGGCCGGTCGCACGGCTCGCGGCGGAGGCCCGCGCCGACTGGAGTCGTGCGTCGACGGAGAGGGCCAGGCGGGCGGCCGTCATGGTCACCGCTCCGGTGGGGCTGTGCTTCCTGCCCGCGTTCATCGCGGTCGGGGTGGCGCCGGTGGTCATCGGGCTGGCGGGCGGTGTGTTGGGAGGGGGAGGCGCATGACGGGGTGAGCCGTGAGGCGCGCGACAGGAGCGCGTCGAGCACGGATGCAAGTCGGCTCAATCAACGGGACCAAAGCTTACGGGGGTTACAGATGTTCAAGGCGGTACGGGCACGAATGGGTGCCATGACGGGCAGGGCGCGAACGGCGCGGAGGGACGCGGGGATGGTCACCTCCGAGTACGCGATGGGCATCGTGGCGGCGGTGGCGTTCGCCGTGGTGCTCTACAAGGTCGTGACGAGCGGGGAGGTCAGTGCGGAGCTGCAGGACATCGTGAAGCGGGCACTCGATGGCGGGGCGTGAGCGGGAGGAGGGACGCGGGTCGGGCGGTCGTCCGGCCCGCGGGGCCCTCGCCGACGGTGGAAAGGGCCGGTGGAGGCGGCGGGACGGTGTGCTGGGGTCGGATCGGGGGTTCGTGACGGCCGAGTCGGCTGTCGTCCTGCCGGTGCTCGTGATGTTCGCGATGGCGCTGGTGTGGGGTCTGCTCGTGGTGGCGGCGCAGATCCAGTGCGTGGACGCGGCCCGTACCGGGGCCCGCGCGGCGGCTCGGCAGGAGCCGGAGGCCGCCGTCGTCAAGGTCGCCGGTGATGTCGCACCGCGCGGGGCGAAGGTGACGGTCGCCCGGGAGGGTGCCGTGGTCCGCGTGGTCGTGGTGGCAAGACCGCCGGTGCTGCGCGGGCTCCCCTTCGAGGTGCGCGAGGAGGCCGTGGCGGCGGCGGAGGAGATGGTGGTGGTGGAGTCGTGAGCGCGCGGCGAGGGCTGAGGGCTCTCGGCAGGGCACCGGGCACGGCCCCAGGCAAGGCGTCGCGTACGGGCCCCGGCTCGGATCGGGGTTCGGCCACCGCCTGGAGTCTCGGTCTGATCGCCGTGCTGTGCGTCGTGTTCGGTGTGGTGCTGGCGCTCGGGCAGGCGGTCGTGATCCGGCATCGTGCGGCGGGCGGCGCCGATCTGGCCGCCCTCGCGGCGGCGGATCACTGGACGGAGGGCAGTGCCGGGGCCTGCGCCCGGGCGGAGCGGATCGCCGAGGAGACCGGGGCACGACTGGTGCGGTGCGTGGTCGTGGGCGATGTGTCGGACGTGACGGCGGCGGCCGGCCGGGGCCCGTTCACCGCGGAGGTGAGGGCGCGGGCGGGACCGGGAGGACCGGGCGCCGCTGGGACGCCGGGATCGCCGGAGGGAGGAGGGCCGCCTGGCAGCGAGGAGCCACAGAAGCGTCGCCGCGAGGGGCTGTGAGAGCGTCGCCACGAGGGCCGTAGGAGCGTCACCGGCAGGACTCGGGCGTCCGGCGACCCGATGAGCCGCCCCGCTCTACGCCCGGGCCGACTCCCCGTCCGCAGCCGAATCAGCCCCCATAGGGCCCTCGCCCTCCCGATCCGCCGCCCCCGCAGGACCCTCGCCCTCGCCCTCGCCCTCCGCCGCCCCCGCAGGACTCTCACCCTCACCCTCCGGCGCCCCCCGCAACAGCACCGAAAGCAGCCGCACCGCCCCCCGCTTGTGCAGTGGGTCGTTGCCGTTGCCGCACTTGGGGGACTGGATGCAGGACGGGCAGCCGGCCTCGCACTCGCAGGAGGCGATGGCCTCGCGGGTGGCCGTCAGCCAGGCGCGGGCGGTGTGGAAGGCGCGCTCCGCGAAGCCGGCGCCGCCGGGGTGACCGTCGTAGACGAAGACCGTGGGGAGCAGGGTGTCGGGGTGCAGCGGGATCGACACGCCGCCGATGTCCCAGCGGTCGCAGGTCGCGAAGAGGGGCAGCAGGCCGATCGAGGCGTGTTCGGCGGCGTGCAGGGCGCCGCCGAGGATCTCCGGGTTGATCCGGGCCTCGTCCAGCTGGTCCTCGGTGACCGTCCACCACACCGCGCGGGTGCGCAGCGTCCGAGGAGGGAGGTCGAGTTTCGCCTCGCCGAGCACTTCGCCCGTGATCAGCCGGCGCCGGAGGAAGGAGACCACCTGGTTGGTGACCTCGACGGAGCCGTAGCAGAGGCGGCCGTCGCCCCACGGGATCTCGGTCTCGGTCTCCAGGACGGAGATGGCCGTCGTGTCCCGGGCGACCGTGGAGTACGACGGGGACGCCTGTTCGACCAGGGCGACCGAGTCCTCCAGGTCGAGGGAGCGTACGAGATACGTGCGGCCCTGGTGCAGATGGACCGCGCCCTCGTGGACGCTCGTGTGCGCGGAGCCCGCGTCGACGGTGCCGAGCAGACGGCCCGTGCCCGCCTCGACGACCTGGACGGGGCGGCCGCCCTCGCCGCGGATGTCGGTGAGGTCGGCCGCCCGTTCCCGGCGGGTCCAGTGCCAGGCCTTGGTGCGGCGGCGCAGCAGCCTCGCCGCCTCCAGCTGGGGCAGCAGTCCCTCGGCCTCCGGGCCGAAGAGGGTCAGGTCCTCCTCGGTCAGGGGGATCTCGGCGGCGGCCGCGCACAGGTGCGGGGCGAGGACGTACGGGTTGTCGGGGTCGAGGACCGTCGACTCCACCGGGCGGTCGAAGAGGGCCTCCGGGTGGTGGACGAGGTAGGTGTCCAGCGGGTCGTCGCGGGCGACCAGGACGGCCAGCGCGCCCTGCCCGGAGCGGCCGGCCCGTCCGGCCTGCTGCCACAGGGAGGCGCGGGTGCCCGGGTAGCCGGAGATCAGGACGGCGTCCAGGCCGGAGACGTCGATGCCGAGTTCCAGGGCGGTGGTGGCGGACAGGCCGAGGAGTTCGCCGGAGTGCAGGGCCTGTTCCAGGGCGCGGCGCTCCTCGGGGAGGTAGCCGCCCCGGTAGGCCGCGACACGCCCGGCGAGCGAGCGATCGACTTCGGCCAGTCGTTCCTGCGCGATGACCGAGATGAGCTCGGCGCCGCGCCGGGAGCGGACGAAGGCGACCGAGCGGATGCCCTGCACCGCGAGGTCGGTCAGGAGGTCCGCCGTCTCGGCGGTGGCCGTACGCCGGACGGGTGCGCCCTTCTCTCCCTGGAGGTCGGTGAGCGGGGGCTCCCAGAGGGCGAAGACGAGTTCGCCGCGCGGGGAGGCGTCGTCGGCGATCTCGACGACCGGCAGCCCGGTCAGGCGCCGGGCTGCGACGGCCGGCTCGGCGGCGGTGGCGGACGCCAGCAGGAAGACGGGGGAGGAGCCGTAGCGGGCGCACAGGCGGCGCAGACGCCGCAGCACCTGGGCGACATGGGAGCCGAAGACACCGCGGTAGGTGTGGCACTCGTCGATCACGACGTACTTCAGCGCCTTGAGGAAGGAGGACCAGCGCGGGTGGGACGGGAGTATGCCCCGGTGGAGCATGTCGGGGTTGGTGAGGACGTAGTTCGCGTACTGGCGGATCCACTCGCGTTCCTCGAACGGCGTATCGCCGTCGTACACGGCCGGCCGGACCGAATTGCCCAGCGGATGTGAAAGTTCCTTCACGGAACGGCACTGATCCGCCGCGAGTGCCTTCGTCGGGGACAGGTACAGGGTGGTCGCGCCACGCCCGTTCGGGGCCTCGGAGCCGTCGAGGAGCGAGGAGAGGACCGGGACGAGATACGCCAGGGACTTGCCGGAGGCGGTGCCCGTGGCGACGACGACGGACTCGCCGTCCAGGGCGTGCTCGGCGGCCCGTGCCTGGTGGGCCCAGGGATGTTCGATACCGGCGCGCTGTACGGCGGCGATGACCTCGGCGCGGATCCGGTCCGGCCAGACGGCATGGCGACCCGCTCGCGGGGGCACATGCTCCGTATGAGTGATGCGCGAAGCCCGACTCGGCCCCGAGGCGAGTCGGCCCAGCACCGCGCCCGGGTCCACCCGGGAGACGGGGCCCGTCGGGGATCGATCGGATCGGTGATTCTCGGCCATCGGCACCGAGTGTGTCACTGGCGTGACGGACAATGGGACCAAGGCGTCGTGCACGCCTGCCGGTAAGTGATCGAATGCCATCGCGGCTGGCGAACCGTCCTTGGGGTTGCAAGCCGAGGTGTCCCGAGGGGCGACCGCTCGATAGCAAGGTGCTGGAGGATCCGTGGACCTGTCCCTGTCGACCCGTACCGTCGGCGATCGTACGGTCGTCGAGGTCGGTGGCGAAATCGACGTATATACCGCGCCCAAGCTGCGCGAGCAGCTGGTCGAGCTGGTGAACGACGGGAATTTTCACCTCGTCGTCGACATGGAGGGCGTGGACTTCCTCGACTCCACCGGGCTCGGCGTGCTGGTCGGCGGCCTGAAGCGCGTGCGTGCCCATGAGGGCTCCCTGCGCCTGGTCTGCAACCAGGAGCGCATTCTCAAGATTTTCCGTATCACCGGTCTGACCAAGGTGTTCCCGATCCACACCTCGGTCGAGGAAGCGGTGGCGGCGACCGACTGAGTCACCGCACCCGGGGGCGCGGTGACGCGTGCCCGGGCTGGGAGAAGTGGTAGGAGACGGGGGACCGGGCTTTCGGCGGCCCGGTCCCCCTGACAGCACGCCCGAAGTTCCGAGGGGGATGCATGGCCACCGTTGAACTCCGCTTCAGCGCGCTGCCCGAGCACGTCAGGACCGCCCGCTTGGTGGCGGCAGCGGTGGCGCGCAGGGCCGGAGTGGACGAGGCCGTCCTGGACGAGGTCAGGCTCGCCGTGGGCGAGGCGTGCAGCCGTGCCGTCGGACTGCATCAGAGTGTCGGCATCACGGCACCGGTGAAGGTGGCGCTGATCGAGGAGGAGAAGCAGTTCTCCATCGAGGTCGGCGACGAGGCGCCGCACACCGTTCCCGGTGAGCGGGTCGCCGGCGCCGACGACATCGACGCCGAGGAGGACGAGATGGGCCTCGCGGTCATCAGCGGGCTCGTCGACGACGTCGAGGTCTCGGCGGGCGAGCACGGCGGGCTGATCCGTATGACGTGGCCGACCGCGTCGCAGACCGTGGTGCTTCCCTGAGACGTCGGGCTGCCACGCCGGCCTGGCAGGTCGACTGACACGCCGGCCCGACCCACCCCCGCACTTCCCGAAGGGGCCCTGCTGAGCAGGGCCCCTTCGGGTTTTATCGTATGGCGGCGGTGAATTCGTGAAGTAATTCACGATCGATTGTCGGATCATTGATCAAGGTCGCGATCATCCGATCAAGGGTCAATCAGGGCGTCAATGGTTTTGGGGCATTAGCACTTTCGGGTTCTGTGGCCGGATGTCGATCATTTGCTGAACGGCATGTGAAGGCCAATTCCGTTTACCGCCATCTGTTTTGATCAGGTTCCGGTACCTAGAATCCGTCCACATCTTGAGCTCAGCCCAAGCGTCAAGGAGGACGAATGGCGGGGCTTTCTACCCCTCATCAGCTTGACTACCCCACTACCCTCGCAGCGGCCGTACTGACGGATGACAACCGGGTCATCATCTCGGTGATCGGCGTGGTCGCCCTGGCGGCGCTCGTCGTCGCCGGCGTCCTGGTCCGTCAGGTGCTCGCGGCGGGCGAGGGCACCGACAGCATGAAGAAGATCGCCGCCGCGGTCCAGGAAGGAGCCAACGCCTATCTGGCCCGGCAGCTGCGCACGCTCGGTGTATTCGCCGTCGTCGTGTTCTTCCTGCTCATGCTGCTGCCCGCGGACGACTGGAATCAGCGCATCGGCCGATCGGTCTTCTTCCTGATCGGCGCCGGATTCTCGGCGGCCACCGGCTATATCGGCATGTGGCTCGCCGTGCGCAGTAATGTGCGCGTCGCCGCGGCGGCCCGGGAAGCGACCCCCGCGGAAGGTGAGCCGGAAAAGGATCTCACCGCCGTCTCGCACAAAGCCATGAAGATCGCTTTCCGCACGGGCGGCGTCGTCGGCATGTTCACAGTGGGGCTCGGTCTGCTGGGCGCCTCCTGTGTGGTGCTCGTCTACGCGGCCGACGCGCCGAAGGTGCTCGAAGGATTCGGTCTCGGTGCCGCGCTGATCGCGATGTTCATGCGTGTCGGCGGCGGCATCTTCACCAAGGCCGCCGACGTCGGCGCCGACCTGGTCGGCAAGGTCGAACAGGGCATTCCGGAGGACGACCCGCGCAATGCCGCGACCATCGCCGACAACGTGGGCGACAACGTCGGCGACTGCGCCGGAATGGCGGCCGACCTCTTCGAGTCGTACGCGGTGACGCTGGTCGCCGCCCTGATCCTCGGGTCGGCCGCGTTCGGCGACTCGGGGCTCGCGTTCCCGCTGATCGTGCCCGCGATCGGCGTGATCACCGCGATGATCGGCATCTTCGCGGTGGCCCCGCGCCGGTCCGACCGCAGCGGCATGACCGCGATCAACCGCGGGTTCTTCATCTCCGCGGTCATCTCGATCGTGCTCGTCGCGATCGCCGTGTTCGCCTACCTGCCGTCGTCGTACGCGGATCTCGACGGCGTCACCGACGGCGCCATCGCGGCCAAGGACGGCGACCCGCGGATCCTGGCGCTCGTCGCCGTCGGCATCGGCATCCTGCTCGCGGCCGTCATCCAGCAGCTGACCGGCTACTTCACCGAGACCAACCGGCGTCCCGTCCGGGACATCGGCAAGACCTCGCTGACCGGTCCCGCGACCGTCGTCCTCGCCGGCATCTCCGTCGGCCTGGAGTCCGCCGTCTACACCGCGCTGCTCATCGGGCTCGGCGTGTACGGGGCGTTCCTGCTCGGCGGCACCTCGATCATGCTGGCGCTGTTCGCGGTGGCGCTGGCCGGCACCGGCCTGCTCACCACGGTCGGCGTGATCGTCGCCATGGACACCTTCGGACCGGTCTCCGACAACGCGCAGGGCATCGCCGAGATGTCAGGCGACGTCGAGGGGGCGGGCGCCCAGGTGCTCACCAACCTGGACGCGGTCGGCAACACCACCAAGGCCATCACCAAGGGCATCGCCATCGCCACCGCCGTGCTGGCCGCGGCGGCGCTCTTCGGGTCGTACCGCGACGCCATCACCACCGGTGCGCGGGACGTCGGCGAGAAGCTCACCGGCGAGGGCGCGCCGATGAACCTGATGATGGACATCTCGCAGCCCAACAACCTGGTCGGCCTGATCGCCGGCGCGGCCGTCGTGTTCCTCTTCTCGGGACTCGCCATCAACGCCGTGTCCCGGTCGGCGGGCGCGGTGGTCTACGAGGTGCGGCGGCAGTTCCGTGAGCGGCCCGGGATCATGGACTACACGGAGAAGCCGGAGTACGGCAAGGTCGTGGACATCTGTACCCGGGACGCCCTGCGCGAGCTCGCCACGCCCGGTCTGCTCGCCGTGATGGCGCCCATCTTCATCGGGTTCACGCTCGGCGTCGGCGCCCTGGGCGCCTTCCTGGCGGGCGCGATCGGCTGCGGCACGCTCATGGCGGTCTTCCTCGCCAACTCCGGAGGCGCCTGGGACAACGCGAAGAAGCTCGTCGAGGACGGCCACCACGGCGGCAAGGGCAGCGAGGCCCATGCCGCGACGGTGATCGGTGACACGGTCGGCGACCCGTTCAAGGACACCGCGGGCCCGGCGATCAACCCGTTGCTGAAGGTGATGAACCTCGTCGCGCTGCTCATCGCGCCCGCGGTCATCCAGTTCAGCTACGGCGACGACAAGAACGTCGCCGTACGGGTCCTGATCGCCGTCGCCTCGCTCCTGGTGATCGTCGGCTCGGTCTATGTGTCCAAGCGGCGCGGCATCGCCATGGGCGACGACGGCAACGCGGAGAGGGTGTCCAAGCCGGCGGATCCCGCGGTGGTCTCGTAGGCGGTCTTACGACTGCCCGACTGCCCGACTGCCCGACTGCCCGACTGCCCGACTGCCCGGCTGCAGGCTGCAGGCTGCAGGGCTCCAGGGGCGGGCGGACCGGCGCGATCCATGTGCCGGCCGCCCGCCCCTCGCCTGTTCACGCCCCACGCCGTGACCCTTGTCTCACATGGTGTAAACAGCGCGAAGAGGTAATAAAAGCCGCAAATAGCACGCTGTCATCATCTGCCCGCCGTGTAGGGTCCCGTGGCCGAGAGCCACGAAGGGACCAAACCGGTGAACAAGAAGCTCGCGGCCGCGCTGTCCGGCGGTGCGGTACTGATACTGGCGCTGACCGGCTGCACGAGCGAAGAGGGCAACAAGGAGCTCGACGCCTGGGCCAAGAAGGTCTGCGACCAGGTGCCGGCCCAGAACGCCAAGATCTCGGCCGCCTACGTCGCGATCACCAAGGCGGCCAAGGACACCTCCAGCACGCCCAAGGAACTGCAGGCCGCCGACTCCAAGGCCTTCCAGGACCTCGCCGACGGCTACAAGGCGCGCGCCGCGCTCATCCGCGACGCCGGAGCGCCCCCCGGCGTCGAGGGCGGCGCCAAGAACCAGCAGGACGTCGTCAAGAAGCTGACCGACCTCTCCGCCGCCTACGCCGATCTGAAGAAGCAGGTCGACGGGCTGAACACCAAGGACCAGGGGAAGTTCGCCTCCGGCCTCAAGGACGTGTCGGCCGAGATGAAGCAGGTCGAGACGCAGCGTCAGAACGCCATCGCCTCGCTGAAGAAGCTCGAGTCGGGCGATGTGAAGACGGCACTCACCTCGCAGGACGGCTGCAAGCAGGCCGTCGAGTCCGGGGCCGCCGGCTGAGCGCCGCATGAGGCGGCGCGGGTCACAATGAGGGCGTGAGTGACTCCCGCCAGCCTGACCCGACCGTCCTGACCGACCCGAGCGCCCCGACCGACAGGAGCGTCCCGGCCGATACGAGCGTTGCGGCCGACCGGGCCGTGCCGACCGGCCCGGCGGTCCTGTCCGACCTTCCCGCGCTGCCCGGCTCCGGCCGGACGGACGCCGCGGCCCGTCTGCGGGAGGCCCTGCTCGGGGCCTCCTTCACCGCCGACGGGCTGCTGGAGCTGCTCGGCGCGCCCGCGTACGCGGCGCTCGCCCGCAGCGAGACGGTCCCCGCGCTCCGGGCCACGCGCGGCGACAGCCCGCTGGAGGCGCTCGTACGGCTGTTCCTGCTCCAGCAGCCGGTGCCGTACGCGCGCGTGGCGGACGTGCTGCCCGCCGACCTGTGCCTGGAGAGCGGCTGGCTGGCCCGGGCAGGCGGCGACGACGTCCGTGCCACGGTCGACGTCCGGCCGTACGGCGGGCCGCAGGGCGAGGACTGGTTCATCGTGTCCGACCTCGGATGCGCGGTCGGCGGGGCCGGTGGCATCGGGAACAAGGCCGAGGAGGTCGTCCTCGGCGTCGGCGGCGCCTCCACGACGCTCGCCGGGATCACCGTGCGCACGCCCGTCGCCGCCGCGCTCGACCTCGGGACCGGCTCCGGCATCCAGGCCCTGCACGCCGCGCAGCACGCCACACGCGTCACGGCGACCGACCTCAACCCCCGCGCCCTGCACATCACCGCGCTGACCCTGGCCCTCTCCGGTGCCCCGGCGGCGGACCTGCGGGAAGGGTCGCTGTTCGAGCCGCTGAAGGACGGGGAGACGTACGACCTGATCGTGTCCAATCCGCCCTTCGTGATCTCGCCGGGCGCCCGGCTCACCTACCGCGACGGCGGGATGGGCGGCGACGACCTGTGCCGCGCGGTCGTCCAGGGGGCGGGCGAGCGCCTGAACGAGGGCGGGTACGCCCAGTTCCTCGCCAACTGGCAGCACGTGGAGGGCGAGGACTGGCAGGACCGGGTGCGGGCGTGGGTGCCGCGCGGCTGCGACGCGTGGATCGTGCAGCGCGAGGTCCAGGACGTCACGCAGTACGCCGAGCTGTGGCTGCGGGACGCCGGTGACCACCGGGGCGACACGGCCGCGTACCAGGCGCGCTACGACGCGTGGCTGGACGAGTTCGAGGCGCGCAAGGTGAAGGCCGTCGGGTTCGGCTGGGTCACCCTGCGCCGGACGTCGGCCGCCGTGCCGACGGTCACGGTCGAGGAGTGGCCGCACCCCGTCGAGCAGCCGCTCGGCGACACCGTGCGCGCGCACTTCGAACGCCTCGACTATCTGCGCGACCGGGACGACGCCGCCCTGCTGGAGGACCGTTTCCGGCTGGTCGGCGAGGTCGTGCAGGAGCAGATCGGGCTGCCCGGCGCCGAGGACCCCGAGCATGTGGTGCTGCGCCAGCACCGGGGCATGCGGCGGGCCACCCAGGTCGACACGGTCGGCGCGGGATTCGCCGGTGTGTGCGACGGCTCGCTGACCGCGGGCCGGATCCTGGACGCCATCGCCCAGCTGATGAACGACGACCCGGTGGTGCTGCGCGACCGGACGCCCGCCCAGATCCGGTTGCTCGTGGAGCAGGGCTTCCTCGAACCGGCACGCTGACCGGACGCCGGGCCGGTTCCCGGGGGGCGGGCGAAACAGGCCAACCTCCCGGGGCCGGCCGCGCGGGCCCTTCGAGGCTCGCCCCCGGTGTGAACCCCGTCGCATCGGCGGTGCTCGCGGGCCCGGTCCCGGCGCTCGCGGCGATCATCGGCGGCCGGGGCTTCTTCCGGCTGTGGGAACGGCTCGTGAGCTGCGCGGCCGATAATTGGGGGTCGATCTTCCGGAAAGGCTCGAAAAGGCCGGTGGCCACTCCGGGCGGCAGGAATGGCGGAAGTCGGGTTACCGTTCGAGTGGCCGTTGCGGGCTTTTCCCGTTTGACAACGGGGCGGGATGTACCGTCACACTCCGCAGCGTCACCACCACCCGACCCCGGGCGCAACCGATCCTGGGGAGGCCCAGCGTCGACCGGAGAGAAGAGCGAAGTTGTCCCCGACCAGCGAGACCGCACAGGGCGGCCGCCGACTCGTCATCGTCGAGTCGCCTGCCAAGGCGAAGACGATCAAGGGCTACCTCGGCCCCGGCTACGTAGTCGAGGCGAGCGTCGGGCACATCCGCGACCTTCCCAACGGCGCCGCCGAGGTGCCGGAGAAGTACACGGGTGAGGTCCGCCGTCTCGGCGTCGACGTCGAACACGACTTTGCGCCGATCTATGTGGTCAACGCCGATAAGAAGGCTCAGGTCAAGAAGCTCAAGGACCTGCTGAAGGAATCCGACGAGCTCTTCCTCGCCACCGATGAGGACCGCGAGGGCGAGGCCATCGCCTGGCATCTCCAGGAGGTGCTGAAGCCGAAGGTCCCGGTCAAGCGGATGGTCTTCCACGAGATCACCAAGGCCGCGATCCAGGCCGCCGTCGCCAATCCGCGGGAACTGAACCAGAAGCTGGTCGACGCCCAGGAGACCCGCCGCATCCTCGACCGCCTCTACGGCTACGAGGTCTCGCCGGTCCTGTGGAAGAAGGTCATGCCGCGCCTGTCGGCCGGCCGTGTCCAGTCCGTCGCGACCCGTCTCGTCGTCGAGCGGGAACGCGAGCGCATCGCGTTCCGCTCCGCCGAGTACTGGGACCTGACGGGCACCTTCTCGACCGGCCGCGCCGGAGACTCCTCGGACCCGTCGACGCTGGTCGCCCGCCTCCAGACCGTCGACGGCAGGCGGGTCGCGCAGGGCCGCGACTTCGACTCCCTGGGGCAGCTCAAGAGCGCGAACACCCTGCACCTCGACGAGGCGAACGCCCGCGCGCTGGCCGCCGCCCTGGAGCAGACGCAGTTCGCCGTCCGCTCCGTCGAGTCCAAGCCGTACCGCCGCTCGCCGTACGCCCCGTTCCGTACGACGACGCTGCAGCAGGAGGCGAGCCGCAAGCTCGGCTTCGGCGCGAAGGCCACGATGCAGATCGCGCAGAAGCTGTACGAGAACGGCTACATCACGTACATGCGTACCGACTCGACGACGCTGAGCGACACCGCGATCGCGGCCGCCCGCGCGCAGGTCACGCAGCTGTACGGCGCCGACTACCTGCCCCCGCAGCCCCGCACCTACGCGGGCAAGGTGAAGAACGCGCAGGAGGCGCACGAGGCGATCCGCCCCTCCGGCGACCGCTTCCGCACGCCCGCCGAGACCGGTCTGACCGGCGACCAGTTCAAGCTCTACGAGCTGATCTGGAAGCGGACCGTCGCCTCCCAGATGAAGGACGCGACCGGCAACAGCGTGACCGTCAAGATCGGCGGCACCGCGGCCGACGGCCGGGACGTCGAATTCAGCGCCTCCGGCAAGACGATCACCTTCCACGGCTTCCTCAAGGCGTACGTCGAGGGCGCCGACGACCCGAACGCCGAGCTGGACGACCGCGAGCGCCGGTTGCCGCAGGTCGGCGAGGGCGACCGGCTCGGCGCCGAGGAGATCACGGTCGACGGGCACGCCACCAAGCCCCCGGCCCGCTACACCGAGGCGTCCCTGGTCAAGGAGCTCGAGGAGCGCGAGATCGGCCGCCCGTCGACGTACGCGTCGATCATCGGCACGATCCTCGACCGCGGCTACGTGTTCAAGAAGGGCACGGCGCTCGTGCCGTCCTTCCTGTCCTTCGCCGTGGTCAACCTCCTGGAGAAGCACTTCGGGCGGCTCGTCGACTACGACTTCACCGCCAAGATGGAGGACGACCTCGACCGCATCGCCCGCGGCGAGGCCCAGTCCGTGCCGTGGCTCAAGCGCTTCTACTTCGGTGAGGGCGACGGCCCGGGTATCGGTGGCGCGGCCGAGGCCGGCAACGGCGACGGCGACCACCTCGGCGGCCTCAAGGAGCTGGTGACCGACCTGGGCGCGATCGACGCCCGCGAGGTCTCCTCGTTCCCGGTCGGCAACGGCATCGTGCTGCGCGTCGGCCGCTACGGCCCTTACATCGAGCGCGGCGAGAAGGACACCGAGGAGCACCAGCGCGCCGACATCCCGGAGGACCTGGCGCCCGACGAGCTGACGGTCGAGCTGGCCGAGGAACTGCTGGCCAAGCCCAGCGGCGACTTCGAGCTGGGCACCGACCCGGCCACCGGCCACACCATCGTCGCGAAGGACGGCCGCTACGGCCCGTACGTCACCGAGGTGCTCCCCGAGGGCACCCCGAAAACCGGCAAGAACGCGGTGAAGCCGCGGACCGCCTCCCTCTTCAAGTCGATGTCGCTCGACACGGTGACGCTGGACGACGCCCTGAAGCTGATGTCGCTGCCGCGCGTCGTCGGCAAGGACGCGGACGGCCAGGAGATCACCGCGCAGAACGGCCGCTACGGCCCGTATCTGAAGAAGGGCACGGACTCGCGGTCGCTGCAGTCCGAGGAGCAGCTCTTCACGATCACGCTGGACGAGGCGCTGGCGATCTACGCCCAGCCCAAGCAGCGCGGGCGCGCGGCCGCCAAGCCGCCGCTGAAGGAGCTCGGCACCGACCCGGTCAGCGAGAAGCCCGTCGTCGTCAAGGACGGCCGCTTCGGCCCGTATGTGACGGACGGCGAGACGAACGCGACCCTGCGCTCCGGCGACAGCGTCGAGACGATCACCCCGGAGCGCGGCTTCGAGCTGCTGGCCGAGAAGCGGGCGAAGGCCCCCGCGAAGAAGACGGCGAAGAAGACGGCCGCGAAGAAGACGACCGCCAAGAAGGCCGCCCCGGCCAAGAAGACGGCCGCCAAGAAGACCGCGGCGAAGAAGACGACGGCCAAGACGGCGACGGCCAAGAAGACGGCGGCGAAGAAGACCGCCGCGCCGGCCTCGCCCAGCGACGACTGAGACGGGGGCCGGTCCGGCTCTTCCGGCCGGATCGCGGCTCTCCAATCGGGCTGTCCCGGCGGCCGGTTGAGGGGCCGTTCCCCCTTCCGGGTTCGCAAAACGAACGCCTCGGCATCAGTTTGGTGTCGGGGCGGGCGTACGTTCGGGCGGGCGCGCCGGGCTGTCGGTGGGTCCCGATAGGCTGAACGCATGACGCGAGCCGAGCAGCCAACGGCCCACCCCGAAGCCCCCGACGACGCGCTGGTCGCCGACTCCCGAGAGCGTGCCCTCCGCGCCCTGCTGCGCCGGCCGCAGCTGAGGCGGCTGTGGAGCGCGCAGTTGGTCGGCGGTGTCGGCGACTTCCTCGCGCTGCTGGTACTGGTCCTGTTGGCCCTTCAGACGGCGATCGCCGAGGAGTCGTTCGGCGGCGGTTACCGCGGTGTGGCGTTCGCAGTGGCGACCGTCTTCGCCGTGCGCATCCTGGCGACGCTTCTCTTCGGTGCCGTGCTCCTCGGTCCGCTGACCTCGCTGACGTCCCAGGACGGTCCGCTCGACCGGCGCTGGACCATGGTCGGCGCCGACGGACTGCGGGCCGCCCTGCTCATCGTCGCCCCGCTCTGGATCGACTGGACCCCGGACAACGCGCTCGCGCTGCTGCTGGTGACGGTCTTCGTCACCGGCGTCGCCGAGCGTTTCTGGACAGTCGCCCGCGAGAGCGCGGCCCCGGCCCTGCTGCCGCCCCCGCCGCCCGAGGGCGCGACCGTACGGCCGCTGCCGGACCACCTGGACGCGCTGCGCCGGCTGTCGCTGCGCACCGGCTTCGTGGCGGTCCCGCTGGCCGCCGCCGCCCTGGTCGCCGCGTCCCTGCTGAACAATCTGCTCGGTGCCGGGCTCGACTGGTTCGCCCAGCACCAGGCGGCGCTCGGCTCGTACGTCGCCGCCGGTCTGTTCGCCGCGTCCCTGTCCGTCGTCACCTTCCTCGAGCTGCCCGACACGCGCACCCCGCGCGCGCGGTCGCCGCTGGAGGGGCTGCGCCGTCCCAAGACCGGCACCGGTGTCGACAAGGGCCGCACCGGCGCGATCACCCTGCTCGTGACGGCGTGTGCCGCCGTCGCCGCCGCGGTGTCCGCCGCCGTCGCCGTGGCCGTCCTGCACGCCAAGGACCTGGGCGGCGGCCCCGTCCTGTACGGCCTGATGGTGCTCGCCCTGACCGGTGGTGTCGTCGTCGGCATCCGTACGGCGCCCTCGGTGCTGCCCGCCCTGTCCCGGCGGCGCCTGCTCGCGCTCGCGGTCGCCCTCACCGGCGTCGCCCTGCTCGCCGCGGGCCTGGTCCCGGATGTCACCACCGTGCTGCTGATCCTCGGCCTGGCCGGGATCGGCGCGGGCGTCTCCGCCAACACCGGGCACGCGCTGCTCGACCAGGAGGCCGAGGAATTCCGCCGCCCCCGCACCACCGAGCATCTGCATGCCGTCGTACGGCTGTGCGTCGCGCTCGGCGCCGTGCTCGCGCCGCTGGTGGCCGCGCTGATCGGGCCGCACCGGCTGGAGAGCGGCAAGTTCGTCTTCGCCCATGGCGGTGCCGCCTTCACGCTGATGCTGGTCGGCGCGCTGCTGCTGCCCGTCGCCGTGCTGGTCCTGGCCAAGGTCGACGACCGGTCCGGGGTGCCGCTGCGCAAGGATCTGCGGGACGCGGTGCTCGGCGGCGACGACCCCGAGCAGGTGCCCGCCACCGCCGGTTTCTTCATCGCCCTGGAGGGCGGCGACGGCGCCGGGAAGTCCACGCAGGCCGAGGCGCTGGCCGAGTGGATCCGGGGCAAGGGCCACGAGGTCGTCGTCACCCGTGAGCCGGGGGCCACGCCCGTCGGCAAGCGGCTGCGCTCGATCCTGCTGGACGTGTCGAGCGCCGGGCTGTCGCACCGCGCGGAGGCCCTGCTGTACGCGGCGGACCGCGCCGAGCACGTGGACACCGTCGTCCGGCCCGCGCTGCAGCGCGGCGCCGTCGTGATCTCCGACCGGTACGTCGACTCCTCGGTCGCCTACCAGGGCGCGGGCCGTGATCTGTCGCCGACGGAGATCGCCCGGATCAACCGCTGGGCCACGAACGGCCTCGCCCCCCATCTGACCGTGCTGCTGGACGTGGCGCCGGAGACCGCGCGTGAGCGGTTCACCGAGGCGCCGGACCGGCTGGAATCGGAGCCGGCGGAGTTCCACGCGCGCGTGCGCTCCGGCTTCCTGACGCTGGCCGCGGCCGACCCCGGCCGCTACCTGGTGGTGGACGGCGCCCAGGAGCCCGAGGCCGTCACCACGGTGATCCGGCACCGGCTCGACCAGATGCTCCCCCTGTCCGAGGCCGAGATCCAGGCGCGCGAGGAAGCGCGCCGCAAGGCCGAGGAGGAGGCCCGGCGCAAGGCCGAGGAAGAGGCCGCCCGCAAGGCCGAGGAGGAGCGCCTGGAGCGTGAGCGCCAGGAGCAGCTCGCCCGGCTGCGCGCCGAGGAGGAGGAGCGCAAGCGGCGCGAGCTGGAGGAGGCGCAGCGCCGCGAGGCCGAACGGCAGGCCGAGGAGGCCCGCCTGCGTGCCGAGGAGGCGCAGCGCCGCGCGGAGGAGGAGCGCAAGCGGCTCCTCGCCGAGGAGAAGGCGCGGGCCGAGGAGGAGGCGCGCCGCAAGGCCGAGGAGGAGCGGCGCCGCAAGCAGGCCGAGGACGAGGCACGTATCCGTGCCGAGGCCGAGGAGCGGCGTCTGGAGAAGCAGCGCAAGGCGGAGGAGGCCCTGCTGCGGGCCGAGGAGGCCCGCCGGCTCGCCGAGCAGGCCGCGGCCGCCGCGCAGGCGGGCCCCCGGCCGGCCGCACCCGCGACGCCGGCCGCGCCGGACGACGCGATGACCGTGCCGACGCCGGTGGTCACCCCGGAGCAGGCGGCGGCGGGCAGGGCGGCCGACGAGACGACGGTCCTGCGCCCGGTGCGCGACGAGCGTCCGCAGGCCGAGGAGTCCGCCGTGGAGTCCACCTCGAAGCTGCCGCGCGTGTCGGATCCGTCCGGCGCGGCCGACGAGACGGCCGTACTGCCTCCGGTCCCGCCGGGTGCCGCGGACGAGACGGCCGTACTGCCGCCCGTGCCGCCGGGTGCCGCCGACGAGACGGCGGTCCTGCCGCCGGTGCCCGCGGACGGACCCGACGACCGCGTGCCGCCGGGGTACTTCCGCGAGGAGGAGCGCACGCGCGAGATGCCCCAGGTCGACGAGTCGGGCACCCCGCGCCGCCGCGCCCGCTCCGACTGGGCCGAGGAGACCCCGCTGGACGACCTGCCGACGCTGGCCGACGAGCTGCTCGGCCCGCACGAGGACGCGCACGACGGGCACGACGAGCGCCCCGACGAGGGCGGCGGCCGGGGCCGGGGCCGGCGGCGCTGAGCCCCGGCGGTCCGGCCGGACCGGGTTGTCAGTGCCGGCCCGCACAATGGACGCGGTGACCCGAAGTGTGACGAAAGGCGGGCGGCGCCCATGACCGTATGGGACGACCTGGTGGGGCAGGAGCGGATCAGCGAGCAGCTGGACGCCGCCGCCCGGGACGCCGACGCCCTGGTCACCGCCGTGGCCACGGACGCCCCGCCGCCCGAGGCGTCCAAGATGACGCACGCCTGGCTGTTCACGGGCCCGCCCGGAGCGGGGCGCAACCAGGCGGCGCGGGCCTTCGCCGCCGCCCTGCAGTGCGTCAGCCCCGACCGCGCCCTGGGCGGCTCGCCCGGCTGCGGCTTCTGCGACGGCTGTCACACGGCCCTGCTGGGCACGCACGCCGACGTCACCACCGTCGCCGCCGTGGGCTCGCAGATCCTCGCCGACGACATGCGGGACACCGTCCGCAAGTCCTTCACGTCACCGGCTAACGGCCGCTGGCAGGTCATCCTCGTCGAGGACGCCGAGCGGCTGAACGAGAAGTCCGCCAACGCCGTCCTCAAGGCCGTCGAGGAGCCCGCCCCCCGGACGGTGTGGCTGCTGTGCGCGCCCTCCATCGAGGACGTCCTGCCCACGATCCGCTCGCGCTGCCGTCATCTGAACCTGAGCACACCGTCGGTCGACGCCATCGCCGACATGCTCGTCCGGCGGGAGGGCGTCGAGCCCGAGGTGGCCGCCGCCGCGGCCCGTGCCACCCAGGGGCATGTCGACCGGGCCCGCCGGCTGGCCACGGACCCGGCCGCGCGGCAGCGCCGGGCGGCCGTCCTCAAGCTGCCCCTGCGGCTCGGCGAGATCGGCGCGTGCCTCAAGGCGGCCCAGGAACTGGTGGACGCCGCCGCCGAGGACGCCAAGCAGCTCGCCGAGGAGACGGACACCAAGGAGACCGACGAGCTGAAGGCGGCGCTGGGCGCGTCCCAGGGCGGCCGGATGCCGCGCGGCACCGCCGGTGTGATGAAGGACCTGGAGGACAAGCAGAAGCGCCGCCGCACCAGGACGCAGCGCGACAGCCTCGACCTCGCGCTGACCGACCTCACGGCGTTCTACCGGGACGTCCTCGCCCTCCAGCTCGGCTCCCGGGTGGCCCTCGCCAACACCGACGTCGAGGACGCCCTGCAGCGCCTGGCCCAGGAGAGCTCGCCGGAGGCCACGCTCCGCCGGATCGAGGCGATCGCCGCCTGCCGGGACGCCCTGGACAGCAATGTGGCGCCGCTGCTGGCCGTGGAGGCGATGACGATGGCCCTGAGAGCGGGCTGACGGAGGCGGCTTACCGCTCCTGCGGCCGAGGCGGGGAAGCGACCGAGTGACGCACGGTGTAACACGTACGAGCGCAGACATGCACGGAGGGCTTCCATGTGACTCCAAAGAGTTACGCTCGCCAGATGCACATCTGGCGCAGCACCTCAGCTCTCCCCGCCCCGGCCGCGAGCACGCCGGGCGCACGCGACCGCCGTCGCCGTTCCCGGCGGGCGGGCACCCTCGGCGCCCTGCTCGGCGCCGCCGCGCTGCTCGTCTCGGCCTGCTCCTCCGGCGGGGCGGCGAAGCCGGCGGGGAACCCGGCGGCCGGGGCGGCGCTGGCCGCGCTGCCGCGCTCGACACCGGCGGCCCTCGCGCCGTACTACGACCAGAAGCTGAGCTGGCGGGCGTGCGGGGTGCCCGGGTTCCAGTGCGCCACGCTGAAGGCGCCGCTCGACTACGCCAAGCCGGACGCCGGTCAGACCCGGCTCGCGGTCGCCCGCAAGAAGGCCACCGGCCCCGGCGAACGCCTCGGCTCGCTGCTGGTGAACCCGGGCGGACCGGGCGGCTCGGCCATCGCCTACCTCCAGCAGTACGCCGGGATCGGCTACCCCGTCGACGTCCGGGCCCGCTACGACATGGTGGCCGTCGACCCGCGCGGAGTCGCCCGCAGCGAGCCCGTCGAATGCCTCGACGGACGGCAGATGGACCGGTACACCCAGACCGACTTCACGCCGGACGACGAGAAGGAGGTCGGTGAGCTCGTCGACGCGTACAAGCGGTTCGCGGAGGGCTGCGGGGCGGACGCCCCCGGTCTGCTGCGCCATGTCTCGACCACCGAGGCGGCGCGCGACATGGACCTTTTGCGCGGGGTGCTCGGCGACGACAAGCTGGCGTACGTGGGGGCGTCGTACGGCACCTTCCTCGGGGCGACGTACGCCGGGCTGTTCCCGGACCGGGTGGGGCGGATGGTCCTGGACGGCGCGATGGACCCGTCGCTGCCCGCCCGGCGGATGAACCTCGACCAGACGGCCGGCTTCGAGACGGCGTTCCGGGCGTTCGCCCGCGACTGCGTCCGGCGCGAGGACTGCCCGCTCGGCGACGAGGCGAAGAAGGTGGGGACCAACCTCAAGGCGTTCTTCAGGAAGCTCGACGCGCGGCCCGTCTCCACCGGAGACGCGGACGGCCGCAAGCTCGGCGAGTCCCTGGCCACCACGGGTGTGATCGCGGCGATGTACGACGAGGGCGCCTGGCCGACCCTGCGCGACGCGCTGAACTCGGCGATGCGGGAGAACGACGGCTCCGGGCTGCTCGCCCTGTCCGACAGCTACTACGAGCGTGACGCCGACGGCCGCTACACAAACCTGATGTTCGCGAATGCCGCCGTGAACTGCCTGGACCTGCCCTCGGCCTTCTCCACGCCGGAGGAGGTCCGCAAGGCGCTCCCGGCCTTCGAGAAGGCGTCCCCGGTCTTCGGCGAGGGCCTGGCCTGGGCCACCCTGAACTGCGCGTACTGGCCGGTGGCCCCGACCGGACAGCCGCAGCGCATCGAGGCGCGCGGAGCGGCCCCGATCCTGGTGGTCGGCACGACCCGCGACCCGGCGACCCCGTACCGCTGGTCCCAGGCCCTGTCCCGCCAGCTCTCCTCGGCCCGCCTCCTCACCTACGACGGCGACGGGCACACGGCGTACGGGCGGGGCAGCGTGTGCGTCGACCGCACGATCAACGCGTACCTCGTCCGGGGGAAGGCGCCGGCCGCGGACAAGCGCTGCTGACGCCGGCGGCCGACTGCTTCGTTCCGTCGCCCTGTGCCGCCCTGTCCGCCCTGGCAGCAGGGGTCCGGGGCGGCGTGGGGGTGGCCTGCGGGGCGGTCCGGGGGCTGGTTCGGAGCACCACAGAAACTGTGTAGACTTACCGTCGTTGCCGATCGCACCATAGTGCGGGCAGCGCGCCGCCTTAGCTCAGATGGCCAGAGCAACGCACTCGTAATGCGTAGGTCTCGGGTTCGAATCCCGAAGGCGGCTCCATCCGAAGCCCAGCTCAGACGCCTCTGAGCTGGGCTTTTTGCATCAGCGGATGCGGCGACGGCGTGGGGAGCGGGCCGCACGGGTGTCGGTGGTCTCCGTTCTGGTCTTGGTGGGGGAAGGCGTGAAGGACTCTCCGCCTATCCACCGCATGGCGTCCTTGGGCAGGTGGCGACCTCCGTGTCTGGCTGATCGACGCCTAGCTCATTCAGGATCGTGCTGGCGGTGTGGCGGCTCCCGTCGTGCAGAGGGCGGTCATGGATCCCGGCCTCGCCAAGGGGCCAGCCGCCCTACCGCGGGCCGTGACCGCGAAGGGGCAGGTTCCGGGAGGCCGGTGCGGCGGCGAAGCCGAGGACACAGGCACCGATTGGGGTGAGGGGCCTGCTCGGCGCGGTGAAGCCTGTGCCTGGATGGCATGGCGTGAATTCTGTTGACGGCGCACAGTCAGAGATGAAACGGTGACGCAACGTCACGAGTGTGGCGTTTCGCGCAACTCCCCGCTGACCACGGGGAGAACAGAGGGGAACACATGCTTTACAACACTGCCGTCAAGGCAGCGCTGGCCAGTGCTGCCGTCATACCGGCCCTGCTGATACCGGCAGCCGGTTCTGCGTCCGCCGCGTCCCCCGCCTCCGGGGAGACCGTCACAACACGGGCCGACAGCTTTGACGCCAAGTGCAGGAGCCACAGCCGCAACTACGTCCTGAAGAAGTACTACCGAGGTCCCAAGGAGTTCACACTGCGCTGTGGTACCAGCACGTGGGGCTGGAAGCACATCAAGGCGCGGCACGGCTGGAACAGCACGATGGACCGGAAGATAAGCACTGCCATCTGGTCCGGGGACGCCAATGGTCGCGGTGGGTACTCCACATACGCCAATCAGTGCCCGCGGGTGGAGAAGTTCCGCACTATCATCGGTACCCCGGCCGGGACCAACGACCTCCTGACGGCCTACAAGGTCGATCAGCGTGCCGCCGTCGGCGCTGCTCGCTGCTGATAGCCGTCTGGGGTGTGGGCCGAGGTGAAAGGGTGGTTGACCTCCGTGGAGGAACAGACACCGGCCGAGCAGGCTCTGAGCCGCTCGTACGTCACCGCTGACGGAATCAGGTTCCACGTCGTCGCAATGACGGTCGAGCACCGTCCTGACCGCAGCGCGACGTTGACCTACTGGCTGACTGTGGGCGGCCAGGACCACCCGGATGAACGTTGGGTGGTCACCCTCCCCTGGGGCGACAAGTCCTGGGCGGATGTGTTCACCTCCCCCGCACCCCCTCCCGACCGACTGCAGCAGCTCGTGCACCTCGTCCACGCCCATCTGGAGGAGTGGTGGGACACCAAGGGGCACAACCGGCAGTCAGCAAAGATGGGACAACGGCTCAACTGACCGCCACCGCCGCGCTGCCTCCAGCGCAGTCCCGTGTCTGGCGCTGTGCGCGTTTGAGGCCATCCGGGCGGGCCGAGTCGTGGCCCGCCCGCGGGATGCTGGATGGCTGTCCAGTCGGGCCCGACGTCGCGTATAGCGCGGGAGCGTCAGTCGATCGGTGTCCGCTGGGCGAGGATCTCGGTCGGGCGCCCGCGCATGGAGTCCGGCGTCGAGCATGTGCTGGACCTCTCGGTCTGCCGCGCGGCGCGATGGGGCTTGGAGCCGCCATGGCACAGGCGGTCGCTGCCGACCAGGTTGTTCGGCCGCAGGGCGAAGTCGTGGACCATGACCGGAGCGCTACTGCCCGCGGGCGGTGAGGACCGGTACGGCCTCCATGTTCGGGGGTGCCCTGCCCGGCGGGCGCTGGACGGTCGTCCACCGGCTGTGTACGGCGTACGACGAGACGGACAGGGCGGGGCTGGAGTATCTGCGTGCCGCGGGCCCGCGGCCGGAATGAGTCGGCCGCCGAGGTGAAGCTGGCTCCGGCGGCCTCGACGGTCGGCCAGGCCGCCACCACCTCGAAGGACGTCCAGGGCGACCGGGCCGGGGAGCGCGGCCGGTGGTCCTGGATCATCAACAAGCTCAAGGACCTCGGTTCCGGCGCCTGGAACAAGCTGAAGGACGCGGCCCGCGCGGGCTACGACGCCTTCAAGAAGGCGTACGAGCGCTATGTGCCGTGGCTCGTCCGCAAGGCGATCGAGGTCGGCGCCACGGTGTACGAGGTCTACTCGGCCGTCCGGGACTTCATCGGTCTCTGATGTCCGGGCTGTCCGGACGGGCCGCCTCGGGACCGGCCGGACAGGGGCGCGGCGGACGCGGGTCCCGGAACCTCGTCGCTCCGGGGCCCGCACGCCGCACTCCCCACCCCACCGCGCTCCACCGGATTTCCCTTCGACTCAAGGAAGACATGAGTAACGAAAGCCCCTCCGTGACGCCGAACGAGGCTCCGTCCTCCGTCAGCGGTGACGCCTGGCCGGTACTGCCGCTCGGGCTGGCCGCCGCGCTGCTGCGCACTCTGGGCGACCACACCTGGGCGTACGTCCTGGGCGCGGTGATCGGTGGCATAGGGCTGCTGGCGGCGGTGATGGCGGTGGCCGAGTGCGTGCGCGCGGTGCGGCGCGGAGCGTCCGTCGGCAAGGCTGCCTGGGTGGTCTTCCTGCTGCTGGCCGGCGGGTTCGCCGTGGTCCACCAGCTCGCCACGGCCTGACGGGCGGGGGCAAGGGATGTCCACCATCGAGATCGACGACCTGACCAAGGCGTACGGCAAGAAGCGCGTGGTCGACGGCCTGTCGTTCACCGTACGCCCGGGATCCGTCACCGGATTCCTGGGACCGAACGGTGCCGGCAAGAGCACGACCCTGCGTATGGCGCTCGGCCTGACCCGGCCCGACCGGGGGACGGCCCGTATCCAGGGGCGCAGCTACCACGAGCACGCCGAACCGCTGCGTGTCGTGGGCGCCTTGCTGGACGCGCGCTGGGCGCACCCCAAGCGCAGCGCGCGGGCGCATCTGACGTGGCTCGCGCACAGCAACCGGATCGACACCGGCCGGGTGGACGAGGTCCTGACCAGGGTCGGGCTCACGGAAGTGGCCGAGCAGCGGGTCGGCGGCTTCTCGCTGGGCATGTCCCAACGGCTGGGGCTGGCCGGGGCGTTGCTGGGTGATCCGGGGATTCTGATTCTGGACGAGCCCGCCAACGGTCTGGACCCCGAGGGCATCGCGTGGATGCGTGGGCTCCTGCGGCAGCTCGCCGGCGAGGGGCGCAGCGTTCTCGTGTCCAGTCATCTACTGGCCGAAATGGCGCAGTTGGCCGATGAAGTGGTGGTCATCGGCCGGGGGCGGCTCATCAAGCAGTGCTCCATCGCGGAACTCACCACGGTCGACGCCTCCGCCGCGGGCGAGGTGCTCGTCCGCGGGCCCGAACCCGGTCGGCTGCGGGACCTGCTCACCCACGCGGGCGCCACCGTGACCGACGGCGTACCGGGGCCGGACCCGTCCGCACCGCCGCTGCTCGTCACCGGGCTGAGCTGCGAGGACATCGGCCGGGCCGTGGCCGGCGCGGGCCTCGTGCTGTTCGAACTGACCCCGCGCCGAGGGACCGTGGAGGACGCCTACCTCCAGCTCACGGGCAGCTCGGTGGAGTACCGGGGCTCGGTGCGCCCGGCGGAAGAGAGGGCCGTATGACCAGTACCGCCGTGCTGAAAGCAGAGGCGTACAAGCTGCGTTCGCTCAACTCCACGGCATGGCTGCTGGGCATCACCGCGCTGGTGTCGCTCACCCTCAGCGGTGTCGCCGTGCGCTCGCCCATGGAGGGGGAGGAGGCCGGGCTCTCCGAGGTCCTGGTCGGTCCCGCCTTCGCACAGTTCCTGATCATGGTCTTCGCGTCCCGCAGCGCCACGATGGAGTTCCGCACGGGCACGATCTGGCAGTCCCGGCTCGCCGTACCGTCCTGGACCCGGCTGCTGCTGGGGAAGGCCGGGGTGATCGCGGTGCTCGCGGCGCTGATGGGGGTCGTGCTGGGGGCGGGAGGCGTCGCCGTCGCGTCCGTCGTGGCACCCGACGCCGATGTCGTGCCCTCCGGGGGGCTCGAGTGGCGTCAGCTCCTCACCGTTCCCGTCGCGCTCGCCCTCATGGCCGTGCTGAGCCTGGCCGTCGGGCTCCTCCTGAAGAGCGGTGGCGCGACCATCACCGTCCTGCTGGTGTGGGCGCTGGTCGTCGAACCGGCGCTGTCCGCAACGGGGGACTGGCTGGCGGGGATCGACATCGGCCCGTGGATGCCGTTTCTGGCGCTGAGCGACTTCCAGGGGCAGTCCGGCGGGGTCTCCTTCCCGGGCGGGCCCTATCTGGCCTGCGTCTATGTGGCGGCCGTGACGGCGGCGCTGCTGGCCGTCGCGATCAAGGTGCAGGGGCGGCGGGAGCCGTGACGCCCGCATGCCCCGCGTGCCCCGTACTGTCCGCACCCTCCGTACTCCGGGAAGCAGCCGACGCTCCCCCGGCACGAGGCTCGTCTTCCCGGTGAGGAGATGAGGCGCCGACTGGTTATCGGCACCGCGCGGCTCCGTCGTACCACCCCCGTGCATGCGGAGCCGTACGTCTCCGGGCCCCGCCCCGCCCCCCTCGGGCAGGGCGGGGCGTTTCACGTTTCGCCAGGTGGCGTG
This sequence comes from Streptomyces sp. RK62, assembly GCF_018070255.1. Classification (NCBI taxonomy): domain Bacteria; kingdom Bacillati; phylum Actinomycetota; class Actinomycetes; order Kitasatosporales; family Streptomycetaceae; genus Streptomyces; species Streptomyces sp. RK62. Next base: position 135,939 of record NZ_JAGPYD010000016.1, read on the forward strand.
GTCAACGCGACGGGCAGGGTGCCGTGTCCCGGGCCATGTCCAGGTCCAGACGGTCGCGTTGGGTGCGGCTGTTGGGGCCGGGGAGGGCCGCGCACAGGGTGGTGTGCCAGGTCGCGGGGGAGAGGTGGAGCGTGCGGTCGTCCTTGTCCGAGAGGAGGCGGAGCCGGTCGCCCTGGACCTGGGCGATACGCAGACTGTCGCCCGAGGTCTGGCGCAGCCGGCCCAGCGGTTCGGCGTCGTCCGGGGCGAACAGGCCGACGTCGCCCACGAGGTTGACGACGAGCGTGCCGTCCGGTGCCACGCCCAGCACGCCGGTGGCGTCGGCGATGGACCGGGTCAGACCGTCCCGGCGTTCGTCGTCCACCCGCCACCACACCACGCGCCGCTCCTCGTCGAGGGCGGCGAGACGGTCACCGTCGGGCGTGAACGTCACCCAGCGGTCGGCGGCGTAGTCCAGGGGCGTGCTCTCCAGGCGGGCCACCCTTGTGCCGCGCCGGACGTCCCACACCTCGACGCGGCCTCCCTCACGCCAGGTGTCGGTGACGACCGCCACCTCGTGGGGGCGGCCCGGCCTGGGGGTCAGCTGGCCGGTCTCGCCGGTGAAGCCCCGCTCCGGAGGGGAGCGTTCGAGGTGGACGGGACCGCCGCTCTGCACCCCGGAGCGCGGGTCCAGCCGGGCCAGTGCGTCGCCCAGGCAGAGCACCACCAGGTCGCCGTCGCCGGTCTGTGCGATGTCCTGCGGGGTGTTCCAGGACGGATCGCCGGTCCGGCCGCAGTCCCAGGTGACCCGGGTGGGGGCGGTCAGGCTGTCCACGTCGTACACCCAGGCGTTCGTGCTCTCCTGCGACCAGACCAGCACGGCGTCCCCGCCCTTGCGGTCGACCCACGACAGGTGTGGTTCGAGATCGCCCAGCTCGCGGATCGGCCGGGGGAGCGGGGTGTCGTGCGTGCGGGCGCCGGGGCCGAGGATCTCCAGTCGGTCCGGGCGCAGTCGCGCCAGACGTGAGCCGTCCTTCTTGGGTGCGAAAGCGAGGGCGGTGGCCGTGGAGCGGTCGGTCGGTGCCGCCGGCAGGGGGCGTGCGCGGGCGCGCAGCAGGGTGTCGCCCTCGGCGGTCAGGACCGTGCGGGTCCCGGTGCCGCTGCCGGCGACGCCGAGGGTGTTGTCGGAGGAACCGCCCGGCAGGGTCACCGACCAGTAGCGGTCGCCGCCGCGGGGGTCGCGCAGGGTGACACGGCGGTAGTCGCCCGTCTCGGCCGACACGGTTCCGGTCTCGCCGTAGAGGTGGGTGCCCGTGAGGTCGGCCGTCGTGGCCGTCCCCCGGTAGGTGCCGTCCGGTCCCTTCGCGCCGGGGACCAGCGGGTACCAGCGGACGCCGTCCTGCCGGACCAGCCAGACGCCCCGGTCGGCCGGGGTCTGGTTCAGGGCGGGCTCCGGGCCGTACACGCGGCGCTCCTGCTCGCCGGAGGCCGTGGCGTAGAGGTCGAGGTGGAAGTCCGCGCCCTTCCTCGCGGTGGCGGCGACCGCGATCCGGTCACCGTCGGCGGGCAGCCACGCCATGCGCGGGCTCCGCCGGGCCATGGGCCGCTGGGAGACGGGCAGGGCGTCGCCGGACACGGTGTCCCAGAGGCGGACGAGCGCCTTGCGGCCGTCGTCCTCGGGGCGGGGCCGCTGGAAGGCGAAGAAGTAGAGCAGACGGGTGCCGTCTTCGGAGAAGTCCAGGTGGGGGGTGTAGACGTCGCCCCGGCCAGGTAGAGCGCCGGAGAGCTGACGGGGGCGGGAGCCGGGGCGGGTCAGATCCCACAGGAGGGTCCGTCCGTCCACGGTGACCAGGGCGTAGCGCCGGCCGTCGGCGCTGACGGCGTCCCGGAAACCCTGGACCCGCAGCCCGGCGGGGACGCCCGTGAGCCGGGTCGCCCGGGGCCGTCCGTCGAGGGCGCCGGTGACGGCCGTCGCGGTCAGGTCGGCCGCGCCGTCCGGGCGGGACAGCACGACCAGGGTGCGGGCGTCGGGCGACATCGTCGTCCACTGGACCGTGCCGGGCCACAGCCCGCTGTGCGCGGAGACGACGTCGTGCCCGCGCACGTACTGCCCGAAGAGCGCCTGCCGCGCCTGGGGCGTGTGCCGCGCCGACCAGGCGCCCGCCGCGTACCGGAAGGCGCTGTCCGGGGAGCGTTCCGCGACGTCGGTGGCGAGGGTGCCGAGTTCCGTGGCGGCGGCCGTGCGGAGCTGGAGCAGATCGTCCTGGCGGGCGCGGTACGTGATCACCGCGAGGGTGGTGGCCAGCACCGCCAGCACGGTGACCAGGGCGGTGACGCCCCACAGCCGGCGCAGTCCGCGCCGCTGCCGGCGCCGGCCCGCCTCCAGGTAGGCGCGCTCCAGGTAGGTGAGGTCATCGGGGCGTTCGGCGAGCCAGCGCAGGCCCTGGTTCAGGCGTACGCCGTGCGGCAGCAGTCCGTCGGGGCGGCCCGCGCCGTCCCACTCCGCCGCGTCGCGTGCCGTGCGGTCCTGCCACTCGCGGAACTCGGCGCCCTCGGCCAGCCATTGCGCCAGCCGCTCCCACTTCCACAGCAGCGCCTCGTGCACGACCTGCACGGTGCCGGGCGGGCCGGGGCGCTCCCCGACGTCCAGCACCAGGAGACGGCTCTTGGCGAGCGCGTGCGCCAACGCCGCTTGCCCGGGCACGAGTTGATGGACGGGTACGGCACGTCGGCTGAAGCCGCCCTGGCCGTCCGGGCGGGCCAGTTGCTGGAACAGCCGCCGGGCGGTGTCCTCCGTCGTACCGGTCGCGGCGAGGCACTTCCGCAGTTCGTCGTTCGCGTACTCGGCGAGCGCCTTGACGACACCGCCCGACCGCTCGTACGCGGCATGGGTCATCGTGTGCGCCTCGCGCCGCTGCCAGAGCCGGGTCAGGGCGAACTGCAGCAGCGGCAGACAGCCCGGCTCGTCCACCGCGTCGGCCACCAGCCGCCCGGCCAGCCCCTCCTCCAGCCGCAGACCGGGGACCGCCCGTACGGGCTCCTCGACGGCCCGGGTCAGCGCCTCCGCCGTCATCGGGGCGAGGAACAGCACGGCGTCGCCCAGGCGGGACGAAGTGTCGGCGGCGGTCAGCGCCTCCAGCGTGGCGGAGCGGGCGGTCAGCACGACCCGCAGCCCGCCGCCCTGGGCCGGGTCGGGCGCCTGGGCGAGCGCCGACAGGGTCCGGAAGGCGCGTAGCGCGCCCTGCGGCGCGGCGGTGGCGTACTCCTCGAACTGGTCGAGCAGTAATACGGCCCCGGACGGGCCGAGTTCGTCGTTGATACGGCCCCGCAGCGCGCGCCGGTCGGCGTCGGAACCGGCGCACGCCTCGCGCACGGCGTCGAAGCGCGCACGCCGGGCACCGTCGTCGGGGGCGGCGCGGTGCCAGGCCGCGGTGACCGCGTCGGCGACCCAGGCGTCCTCAGCGTCAGGGGTGTCCACCGCGTCGCCGGCCGGGTCCGCAGGGTCGGGCACCCGGAGCGTCCAGGGCGTCCCCCGATCGGCGAGAGCCGTCACCAGACCGGCCCGCAGCAGCGACGACTTGCCGCTTCCCGAGGGGCCGACGAGCACGGTCACGGGCCGGGACTCCAGGGCCCGTACGAGCTTCGCGGTCTCGTCCTCCCGGCCGTGGAAGTACCGAGCGTGCTCGGTCTCGAACCGGTCCAGGCCCCGGAACGGGCACCCGAGCACATCGGGACCGACCAGCCGCTCCGCCGCCAGCAGATAGGCGGTGCCGTCGAGGGGGCCCTTCCCGCGCAGGGTGAGCATGCCGACGACGACCTCGTTCGCCGGGTCCCATACGGCGGCCCCGCTGAACCCGGGCCCGATCCGCACGCCCGGCGCGTCCAGGTCGACCTGGATGAGGTCGGCCCGCTGCCGGCCGCGCAGGGTGCCGGTCGCGTTGACGCCCCGGGGGACCTGCGGCGGGAAGCCGAACGCCCGGATGTCCCGGTCCCACTCGCCGTCGGAGCCGTCCGCCGTCGGCAGCGGTTCGGCGCCGTCCACCGGCGCCTTGAGTCGCAGCAGCGCGACGTCGTCCTCCGGCCGCCACGACTCCACCTCGGCGGTGACGCGCGGACCCGGTACGGCACCCGAGAGCAGCGGGAAGTCGACCTCGACCGGGCCGGGAGGCGGGCCGCCGTCCGGCTCCGCCACGACATGGGCGCAGGTGCAGAGCAGGCCTTCGTCCACGAGGAAACCGGCGCCGACCGGTTCGCCGTCCGGCGAGAACACCCGGGCGGCGCCGCGTTCGTAGCGGGCTCGGCGCGGCAGCGGGTCAGCCGGCATCGGAGGCGCCGGTGCCGCCCGTCGTGTCCCACTCGACGCCGACCGTGAAGTGGGCCTCGGCCGTGCTCCTCGCGACGACCACGCCCGCCTCCGCGGTCACTTTCACCCCGAACTCCAGGGTGATCCGGTCCGGGCGGCGGGGCATGGAGCGCAGCGAGTCGACGATGTCCTGGACCGCCGGGCGCACCCGGTCGACGGCGGCGCGCAGGGTGTCGGCCGCGCCGGCCGCGTCGTCGGCGGGGCGTGGCCGCCGGATGGGTTCGTAGACGTCCTCGGGTGCCGGGATCGCGGTCGCCGGTGCGGTGGTCTCCACCCGGAGCAGCGAGCCGTCGTCGAGTCGGATGCTGGTGATGGCCGTCATCGAGGGCTGCCCGTCCTGTCCTGCGGAAGTCGTGAGACCTAGGTGAAGCGGTGACAACAGACAGTATGCGCAACGACGCAATGGGGCCCGTGGCAACTAGTGGTCCTCAAAAGGGAGTTCGGGGCGGCTCGTCACCTCGCCCGCTTCTGACGGTTACCGCCAATAACCCCGCCCGCCCTTTGGCGCTCCTCTGCCCTGCGGTGCACTGTCCGGCGTCGCTAGCGTCCCCGTATGAGGCGACATACACGTGTCGGAGCGCGGCGCATCAGGGACTTACAGCGGGTGCGGGACAAGGTGCTCAGCCGGCGGGAGAGCCGCCGGTCCGGGGGCTGGGGGAGACGGCTGGGGCGGCGGGCGGAACGCGCCCGTCCCTGGCTCCAGTTCCTCGCCGACGTGGCCTCGCTGCTCGCCAAGGTCGTGCGGTAGCACCGGCGACGGCCGATCCACGCCGTCGCCGCACCCGGCCTGTCCTCGGCGTTCATCCACAGCAACCAGTGACGTGTGCACGAGCGTTGACCCGGCTCCCGGTCGCCAGCAGAATGGCCGCGCGCTCTTGAGAGCGCTCTCAAACGTGTCCAGCACCGGCCGAGGGAGACCCATGACCGACTTCAGCGACAGACAGGGCCCGGCGCTCAGCCGTCGCGGGCTCATCGGGGCCGGCCTCGGTGCCGCCGTGCTCACGGCGGCCGGCGCGGGCACCGCACAGGCGCGTGTCCCCTCCGGAGGGAACGGCGCCGGGTCCGCCGGACGCAGGGCCGTGGCCTTCCTCGCCGCCGCCATGGACGCCTACCCGGAGCAGGGGCCCGTCCGGCTCGCCCAGAGCTACACCGACCAGGCCGGTCTTTTCAGCACCGCCTTCACCTACGACAACGGGCTCGCGATCCTCGCCCTCCTCGCCGCCCGTACGCCGGACGCGCACGCCCGCGCGATCGCGCTCGGGGACGCGCTGCTGTACGCGCAGGCGCACGACCCCGCCCATGACGACGGCCGGCTGCGGCAGGCGTACAACGTGGGGCCGTACACCTTCTACGACGGCACGCCGCAGCCCGACGGGTTCGTGCGGGCGGACGGCACGGCCAACGTGGGGACGCAGTTCGGGTTCACGGGGACGGCGGTCGGCGACATGGCCTGGGCCGGGATCGCGCTGGCCACCTTGGCCGGGCGGACCGGGAAGCGCCGCTTCCGCGACGGTGCCGTGCGGATCGGGGAGTGGATCGAGCGCAACGGGCGTACGGACGACGAACCGCTCGGCGGCTACAAGTTCGGTGTCGACGGGTCGGGCGCGAAGCTCCCCTTCACGTCCACCGAGCACAACACCGACCTCGTCGGCCTGTTCGGCCGGCTCGCCCGGCTCACGGGGGACCGCGTCTGGCGCGAGCGGCGGGCGCACGCCCGCGCCTTCGTGGAGCGGATGTGGGAGGCGGACGGCGGCTTCTTCTACACCGGCACCAACGACGGGGTGACCGTCAACCGCTCGCCCATCCCCGAGGACACCCAGACCTGGACGTACCTCGCCCTCGACGCGCGGTCCCGCGCCCGCTCGCTCGACTGGGCCGCGCGCCACCTCGCCGTCACCGACCACGCCGGACGGCCCAACAGCACGGTCCCGGCCGGGCAGTCGTACGCGGGTGTCACCTTCAGCTCCGCCAGTCTGCTCGCCGACGAGGACCGCCCGATCGCCGACGGGCAGCCCAAGCCGGACCGCAACGGCGTCTGGTTCGAGGGCACCGCCCATCTCGCGCTCTGCCTGCGCGACCGGCACGGACGGGGCGACGCGGCACGGGCGCGGCGGCTGCTCGACTCGATCGAACGGGCCCAGGACCGGCTCGGCGACGGCCAGACCGTCGGCGGGCGCGCCCTGCCCGCGCGGTCCGGCGTCGTGTCGGCCACCAGTCCGATCGACACCGGCTTCGGGTTCGGCTACTACCCGTACCGGCATCTGGGGGCCACGGCCTGGTACGTGATGGCGGCCGAGCGCTTCAATCCGCTGAGCGCCTGACCGGGGCCCACGGGCGAACGTGACGCGTCGCCCCGGTGAACCACTAGCATCACGCCGTTGATGATGGTGGCAGTGGGACGAGACGGGCGAGGGACAGGCATGACGGAACTGAGGATCGCCGTGGCCGTGGTGACCATGGGGAACCGTCCCGCGGAGGTCGACGCGCTGCTGGAGTCCGTGGCCAAACAGGACCTCGCCCCCCACCGCATCGTGGTCGTCGGCAACGGCTCCCCGCTGCCCGAGTTCGCCGAACGTCTGTCCCTGCCCGGCGAGTTCACCGGTATCGAACTCGACGAGAACCTCGGCTGCCCCGGCGGGCGCAACGTCGCCCTGGAGCGGCTGCGCGCGTTCGGGGACGTCGACGTCGTCGTCGAGCTGGACGACGACGGGCTGCTCGTCGACGCCGATGTGCTGCGCCGGGTGCGGGACCTGTACGCCGCCGACGACCGGCTCGGCATCGTCGGGTTCCGGATCGCCGACGAGCACGGCGAGACACAGCAGCGGCACGTACCGAGGGTCGGCAAGTCCGACCCGATGCGGGGCGGATACGTCACCGGCTTCCTCGGCGGCGGGCACGCGCTGCGCATGGCGATGCTCGCGCAGACCGGCGACTGGCCCGCGCGCTTCTTCTTCGCCCACGAGGAGACCGACCTGGCGTGGCGGGCGATCGACGCGGGCTGGCGCATCCTCTACGCGCCCGAGCTGCTGCTCCAGCACCCGAAGACCTCGCCCGCGCGGCACGCCATCTACTACCGCGTGAACGCCCGGAACCGGGTCTGGCTGACCCGGCGCCGTCTCCCTCTTCCGCTCATCCCCGTCCATCTCGGTGTGTGGGTGCTGCTCACGCTGGCCCGCACGCGGTCGGCGGCCGGGCTGCGGGCGTGGTTCGGCGGCTTCCTGGAGGGCGTCCGCGAACCGGCGGGGGAGCGGCGGCCGATGAGCTGGCGCACGGTGGGACGCCTCGTCCGGCTGGGCCGGCCGCCGATTCTCTGAGGACGCGGCGAAGCGACCTGCCCGTACGGGAGAGCGCCTGCCCGGGCAAGGCGACCCGCCCGCCCCTCACTTCGCGTCCGCGTAGCACTCCACCACCGCCGTCGTGAACGGGAACCGCACCGGCGTCTCCCCGAACGTGAGCCGTCCCGCGAGCGCCGACGCCTCGCGGATCGCCGCCACCACGGCCTCCGCCTCCTCCTGCGGACAGTGCACGATCACCTCGTCGTGCTGGAAGAAGACCAGCTCCGCCGCCATCCCCGCGCAGGACCGGCGCAGCGCGGCGAGCAGCAGCAGCGCCCAGTCGGCGGCGCTGCCCTGGACGACGAAGTTGCGGGCGAAGCGGCCGCGGGCGCGGGCGTTCGTCGAGGCGTACCCCGGCACCCAGTCCTGGGGCGAGGAGCCGTCGGCCGGCGTGTCCGGGGCGTCCGGGACGGGGATGCCCGCCTCCTCGGCGGGCGCGTCCGAGGTGCCCGCGGCCGGGGGCGAGGTCCGTCCCAGCCAGGTGCGTACGAGCCGCCCCTCCTCGCCGGCCCGCGCCGCGTCGTCGACGTACGCGACGGCCTTGGGGAAGCGGCGGCGGAGCGCGGCGAGGTTCTTCAGCCCGTCGCCGGACGTCTGGCCGTAGACGGCACCCAGCACGGCGAGCTTGGCCTGGGCGCGGTCGCCGGAGAAGGCGCGGTCGGAGACGGCCTGGTAGAGGTCGCTCTCGCGTCCGGCGACCTCCATCAGCCCGGGGTCCCGGGAGATCGCGGCGAGCACCCGGGGCTCCATCTGGTCGGCGTCGGCCACGACGAGCCGCCAGCCCGGGTCGGCGACGACCGCGCGCCGGATCACCTTGGGGATCTGCAGGGCGCCCCCGCCGTTGGTCACCCAGCGCCCGGTGACGGTGCCGCCCGCGAGGAACTCGGGCCTGAACCGCCCGTCGCGCACCCAGTCCTGCAGCCAGGACCAGCCGTGGGCGACCCAGATCCGGTACAGCTTCTTGTACTCGACCAGCGGCTTCACCGCCGGATGGTCGACGGACTCGATCTCCCAGCGCCGGGTCGACTTGACCTTGACGCCGGCCTGGGCGAACGCCTTGATCACATCGGCCGGCAGATCGGGCCGCACCCGGCGCCCGAACGCCGCCGACACCTCGTCCGCCAGCTCGGCCAGCCGGCGCGGCTCCCCGCCGCCCGCGTACCGCTCGCCGAGCAGATCGGTGAGCACCTGACGGTGGACGGCGGCGCTCCAGGGGAGCCCGGAACGGTTCATCTCGGCGGCCACGAGCATGCCCGCCGACTCGGCGGCGGTGAGCAGCCGCATCCGGTCGGGGTGCGCGGTCCTGTCGTGCCGCCGCTGCTGGTCGGCGTACACCTCGGCCAGGTCGGCGAGCGGCACATGGACCGCCTGCGGCTCGAACAGGGAGGACTGGGAGCCCGGCTCGGCGGCGCGCTGGGGCGGATCGGGCGGTACGGGGCCGCCGCGCAGCCGGGCGAGGGCCGCGGCGGCGGACCGCGGCGCGCCGTGCCGCCCCTCGTGGCCGAGGAGGAGGGTCTCGGCGTCCTCGATGTCGTAGCACCGCTCGACGCGGACGCCCGCCGCGAGCAGGCGCGGATAGACCTCGGCGGTGGACCGCCACACCCACCGGGTGACCTCGGGTCGTGTCCGCACCGCCTCCGCGAGGTCGGGTGCGCGGTGCACGGGGCCCGCGAGCAGCCCGTCCGGGCCGAGGGGGGCGAGCTCCGCGCCACCGTCCTCGGCCGGGGCGAGCGCCCACCGGTCGGTCATGCCGCGAGTGTGGCACCCGGGTCTGACATCGGCCTCAGTCCTGGGCCGTGCCGTCCTCGCCGGCCGCCTGCCGGGCGGTCCGCTCACCGCTCCGGAGGTACTGCGAGAGCGCCTCGGTGATGTACGCCTCGGCGTCCTCCTTGGTGAGGCCGAGCCCGGACAGGACGCCGGAGCCGTTCTCGAACTCCAGCAGGGCCAGCAGGATGTGCTCGGTGCCGATGTAGTTGTGGCCGAGGCGCAGGGCCTCGCGGAAGGTGAGCTCCAGGACCTTCTTGGCGCCGGAGCCGTAGGGGATGAGCTCGGGGATCTCGTCGGCGGCGGGCGGCAGGGCCTCAGCGGCGGCCTGGCGCACGGTGTCCAGGAGGACGCCCCGGGCCGTGATCGCCCTTGCGGCGATGCCGTCCGGCTCGGCGAGCAGGCCGAGGACGAGGTGCTCGGGGCGGCCCTCGGGGTTGCGGGCCGCGATGGCCTCGTTGTGGGCGGCCATCACCACGTTGCGGGCACGCGGGGTGTAGCGGCCGAAGCCCTGCTGGGGGTCGAGGTCGTTGCCTTCCTTGGGCACGAACCGCTTCTGGGCGGCCTGCCGGGTGACCCCCATGCTGCGGCCGATGTCGGTCCAGGAGGCGCCGGAGCGCCGGGCCTGGTCCACGAAGTGGCCGATCAGGTGGTCCGCCACCTCGCCGAGGTGGTCGGCCGCGATCACGGCGTCCTGGAGCTGGTCCAGGGGCTCCTCGTGGACCTTCTTGATGGCCGCGATGAGTTCGTCGAGTCGTACGGATGACGTGATGCTCGGGTTCGTCGACATGTGTCAACCGTAGGTTGACAGGCTTAGGGTGTCAACCCGTAGTTGACAGACCTGGGTTGTTGGAGGACGGCGGCGGGAACAGACTTACGATCGCTGGGTGAGCACGCCCAGCACCGTCGACCGCGCCTTCGAGGCCGCCCTCTACGACACCGAGCACGCGACGCTCGACACGGGCGCCAGCCTGCTCGCCGCCGACCCCGCGGCCGACGCCGAACTCGCGCGGCGCGGGAGGGAGTTCGTCGCGGCGGCCTGGCGGCGCGGCTGGCAGCCCGCCGACGTCGTACGGCTGGTGCGGCGGGACCTGGACGACCCGCACGTCCGCCTGCTCGCGGCGCTGATCCGGGACCAGGCGCCCCAGGACCGGGAGCGCGGACCGCGCTGGCGGGCCCAGCTCGACGCCCTGCCCGGCGAGGCCCCGCCCCGCACCGACCGCTTCTCGCACGCCACCGCGGTCCTGGAGCTGTACCGCCTGCTGCTGCGCCTGCCCGCGCTGGAGCCCCTGGAGGAGACGGCCGCCCCGTCCGGCGGGACCGCCCGCCCGGAGTCCCGGATGCTCACCCGTATCCGCGCGCTGCTCGCGAAGGCCGAGGCGACCGGGTTCCCGCAGGAGGCCGAGGCGCTCACCGCCAAGGCGCAGGAGCTGATGGCCCGGCACAGCATCGACGAGGCCCTGGTCGCCTCCCGTGCGCCGGCCGGGGCCGCCGACGCGCCGGGCGCCTGCCGGATCGGGGTCGAGCCGCCGTACGAGCAGGCCAAGGCCGTGCTGCTGGACGCGGTGGCGCGGGCCAACCACTGCCGGGCCGTGTGGAACGAGCCGTTCGGCTTCTCCACCGTCGTCGGGTTCGAGGCGGACCTGGAGGTGGTGGAGCTGCTGTACACCTCCCTGCTGGTGCAGGCCCAGACCGCCATGACGAAGGCGGAGGCCGCCCAGCGGGCGGGCGGCCGCAGACGGACCAAGACCTTCCGGCAGTCGTTCCTGGCGGCCTACGCCCACCAGGTGAGCACCCGCCTCACCGCCGCCGCGCGGACCCAGGTGACCGACGACCTGCTTCCCGTCCTGGCGTCCCGCGAGGTGGCGGTCACCGACCGGCTGGACCGGATGTTCCCGCGGACCACGACGACCCGGCTGCGCGGGGTCAGCGACGACGCGGGCTGGACGGAGGGCGCGGAGGCGGCCGACCGGGCCCGCGTGGACCCGCGCCGGCCGCTGAACTGAGTCCGGGTCGTCCGCCCCCGGCCGTCAGTCCGTCGACTGCTGGAAGCCGGTCACCGAGGCGTCCGGCGTGCTCCCGTCGCTCTTCAGGGCGATGTCGCCGTACGCCCACTTGAAGCTGTGCGTCTTCTCGGCGCCGGGCAGCCGGACCGTCGCCGTCCGTGCCGCGAGGGACGTCTCGGCGCCCTCCTCGCCACGGACGTAGGTAAGGGTGAAGGCCAGCGAGGCGCCCTTCGCGAAGGTCGCCTTCCCGCCCGAGGCGGCCTCCGCGGCCGGGACCGCGGCGGTCGTGTCCCCCGCGACCAGCTCCATACCGGGCAGCCCCTCCACGGTGCAGGGGGCGTCGCCGCGGTTGGTGACGGTGACGGGCACGTTGCCGGTGTCCCCGGCGGCGGGCGCGGCGTTGGCGGGCCCGAACCGCACGGCGAGCTCGGCGGCGCAGCCCGCCCCGGCCGCCGTGTCCGCCTTGTCAGCCTTGTCCTGGGTGGTCTTCGCGTCCCCGGCGTCGTCGCAGGAGGTCAGCAGGAGCGCCGCGGCGAGGGCGGCGACGGAGGCGGTGACGGAGATGGTGCGCATGGAGTCCTCGGGAGGTCGCGTCGGTGAGCCGGTGACGTCACCGATCGGACATCACGATCCCAGACCGGCGGTGGGCAGGCCGGTCGGCAGTTTGCCACCCTCCGCCTTGGTGTACGTCTCCACGCCCAGGTCGCTCTTCCAGGTCACCTTCAGCTCGCCCTTGCCGACGGAGTCGACCGTCCCGGACGCCCGGTCCTTGCTGCCGTCCGTGCACGACAGCTTGATCGTCCGCTCACCGGCGCTGCCGCTGCACACGGTGCCCCCGGTCGCGAACAGCCCGGCCTTGTCGCCGGTGACCACCAGGGCGACGGCCTTGCCGTCGGTGGTCGCCAGCCAGCTGCCCTCCAGATCACCGGCGGCAGGGGAAGAACCGCCGCCCGACCCGTCTCCCGTGCCCTCGCCGGTCCCGGCGCTGGTCGGGGCGCCGCTGGGGGAGGCGTCGCCGTCGGAGTCGCCGCCCGAGCTGCACGCGGTGAGCGCGAGCACGCCCACCAGGGACGCGGCCACGGCCACGCCCCTCGTCCACCGGCCCGAGGTGCGCGTACGCGAGAAAGTCGCCGAGGTCACTGGGAGCTCCAAGCTGTAGCGGTCGGCACGGCCGTTCCGGCCGGGCGTGGCCGGAACGACGGCAGCAAGTTACCAAGGAGTCGCTTCGTGGTCTCCGGGAGAGCCGGGACTTCTCGGGGGCGCCCACGGCACCGGAGTCGGCGGGCGACCCCGGCCGCACCGCCCGGCATACGGCATTGTCGGCCAACTCCGTTGCGGGGGCGGATACTTGAGTTTGGAACGACCGCCGCGAGGAACACGTCATTGTTCGGTGCACAAGGGGCTCGATCCGGACGTCCCCGCTCCGTCCGGGGCGCGACGATAGCGAGCGGGGGCCGGCGCACCCGTGTGACGCGATTCCCGGGCCTGCGCTGGAACGCCGGAAGCACCTGCGTACGTCTGATGAGTAACCGCGGGAACACCCCGCGTGCACGTGCATCTGCTCATGCAGGTGCACGTGAACAGGGGCTATGATCCGAAAGCAGTTGTCCGGCACACGCACCACTGCACCACCTCATGCCTCATGGCGAAGAGCCACCGCACCATCGGGGAGCGACCTGTGGACCACGACGTGTACAACGGCATGGCGGCCACGGAGCTGGACGGGGTGGCCTGGCAGAAGAGCAGGCACAGCAACTCCCAGGGCTCCTGCGTGGAGTTCGCGCGGCTGCCCGGCGGCGATGTCGCCGTACGCAACTCGCGCTTCCCCGACGGCCCGGCCCTCGTCTACACCCGCGCCGAGATCGAGGCGATGCTCCTCGGCGTCAAGGACGGCGAGTTCGACCACCTGGTCGCCGGCTGAGGCGGCCATACCGCCCCATACCGGTACGGGACGGCGTCCCGTCCGCTGTGACGCGCGTAGAACCCGGGCGTCGTCGTACGGGGCGGCTCGTCAGTCCGAGGGGCTGGTGCAGCCGGCGGGCTGGAGGCGGAAGAGCGCCCAGACCACCTTGCCGCTCAGCGTGCCCGCCATCGGGTGCCAGCCCCAGCCGTCGCTGAAGGACTCCACCAGGAACAGCCCGCGGCCGGACTCCGCCGAGAAGTCGTCGGTGTCGCGGGCGACCGGGCTGTCGTGGCTGGGGTCGCGCACCGCGCACACCAGCCGCTCGGTCCACCGCATCAGGTGCAGCCGTACCGGCGGGGGCTGCTCGGGCGAGCGCGGGGCGCTCGACGGCAGGGCGTGCCGGAGGGCGTTCGTCACCAGCTCGGAGACCACGAGGCAGACGTCGTCGAAGCGATCGCCCAGTTCCCACTGGTCCATGGTGCGGCGGGTGAAGTTCCGGGCCTCGCGGACGGCCTCGTACCTGGCCGGCAGGGCACAGGAGGCGGCGTTGGAGACGGCTGCGGGGTCCAGCGGCGGAAGGCCCTGCCGTAACGGCTCGAGCATGGTCGATCCATTCGTCCCCATGCGAGGCACTCCCGGGAGTTCGCGGTCGTGGCGATGCAGCGGTTGCGCGGGACCATGGTTTCGGAAGCGCAGAGCAGATGCAAGGGCAGATGCACGTGCACGTGACCGAATTGGACGCTCCCGTACCGCTTGTTGGCCATTTTTTCCGCCAACTTCACCCCCTCTTCTTGTCTTCCGCTGACTGCTTCACGAGTGGAATCCTTGGCTTCTTTCCGTCTCTGTAATCGGGCGAGTACTGCTCGAAGTGTTTTAGTGGCAGACTGCGGGCCGGGAAGACGGTTGGGGAGGCTGGCGAAGGTGAGCGCGGGAGAGCCCGGATCGGTGGTGCGGCGCATGCTGCTCGGCTCGCAACTGAGGCGACTGCGGGAAGCGCGCGGTATCACCCGTGAAGCGGCGGGATACTCCATCCGCGCGTCCGAGTCGAAGATCAGCCGGATGGAGCTGGGCCGGGTGAGCTTCAAGACGCGTGACGTGGAAGACCTGCTGACGCTGTACGGCATCACGGACGAGCAGGAGCGCGCCTCCCTGCTCTCCCTGGCCCGCGAGGCCAATGTCGCCGGCTGGTGGCACAGCTACTCGGACGTCCTGCCCAGCTGGTTCCCCACCTATGTCGGCCTGGAGGGCGCGGCCAGCTCGATCCGCGCCTACGAGGTGCAGTTCGTGCACGGCCTGCTGCAGACCGAGGCGTACGCGCACGCGGTCGTCGCGCGCGGGATGAAGGGCGCGAGCGCGTCCGACATCGACAAGCGCGTCGCGCTGCGCCTGGAGCGGCAGAAGTACCTCGTCGCGGAGAACGCCCCCGAGTTCCACATCGTCCTCGACGAGGCGGCCCTGCGCCGGCCGTACGGTGACCGCGAGGTCATGCGCGGCCAGCTCCAGCACCTCATCGAGATCTCCGAGCGGCCCAATGTGCGGCTGCAGGTGATGCCGTTCGGCTTCGGCGGGCACTCCGGCGAGTCCGGCGCCTTCACCATCCTCAGCTTCCCCGAGTCCGACCTCTCGGACGTCGTCTACCTGGAGCAGCTCACCAGCGCGCTCTACCTCGACAAGCGCGAGGACGTCGCCCAGTACGAGCTCGCGCTGAAGGAGCTCCAGCAGGACAGTCCGGGGCCGGACGAGAGCCGGGATCTTCTCCGGGGTCTCCTTCAACTCTCTTGAAACACAAGTACGATGACGTGTGATCAGACCGTGATGACAAGCGTATTGGCGACCGGGCCGATCGGGTGTCCGCAAGGGATCGAGGGATCACATGTCGTCCTACTTCACCGACCTGGCTCAGCAGTACATCGACGGTGAGTGGCGCCCGGGCACAGGCTCCTGGGACATCATCGACTTCAACCCGTACGACGGCGAGAAGCTGGCGTCGATCACGATAGCCACGGTCGACGAGGTGGACGAGGCGTACCGGGCGGCGGCCCGCGCCCAGCACGAGTGGGCCGCGACCAACCCCTACGCCCGCCGCGCGGTCTTCGAGAAGGCCCTGCGCGTGGTCGAGGAGCGCGAGCAGGAGATCAGCGAGGTGATCGTCGCCGAGCTCGGCGGCACCCGGCTGAAGGCCGCGTTCGAGCTGCACCTGGCCAAGGAGTTCCTGCGCGAGGCGGTCCATCTGGCGCTGCGCCCCGAGGGCCGGATCATCCCGTCGCCGGTGGACGGCAAGGAGAACCGCGTCTACCGGGTGCCGGTCGGCGTGGTCGGTGTGATCAGCCCGTTCAACTTCCCCTTCCTGCTCTCCCTGAAGTCGGTAGCCCCGGCCCTCGCCCTCGGCAACGCCGTGGTGCTCAAGCCGCACCAGAACACCCCCATCGTGGGCGGCTCGCTGGTCGCGAAGATCTTCGAGGAGGCGGGTCTGCCCGCCGGTCTGCTCAACGTCGTCATCACCGACATCGCCGAGATAGGCGACGCGTTCATCGAGCACCCGGTCCCCAAGGTCATCTCCTTCACCGGCTCGGACAAGGTCGGCCGGCACGTCGCCACCGTCTGCGCCTCGCACTTCAAGCGCTCGGTGCTCGAACTCGGCGGCAACAGCGCGCTGGTGGTCCTGGACGACGCCGACCTCGACTACGCCGTCGACGCGGCCGTGTTCAGCCGGTTCGTCCACCAGGGCCAGGTCTGCATGGCGGCGAACCGCGTCCTCGTGGACCGTACGGTCGCGGACGCGTTCACCGAGAAGTTCGTCGCCAAGGTGAAGTCGCTGAAGGTGGGCGACCCGCGGGACCCCGAGACCGTCATCGGCCCGGTCATCAACTCCTCCCAGGCCGAGGCCCTGACCGGCACGGTCGCCCAGGCCCTCGCCGAGGGCGCGACCGCCCTGGTGCACGGCAGGGCCACGGACAACCTGGTCGAGCCCTCCGTCCTGACCGATCTGCCGGCCGACTCCGCGCTGCTGCGCCAGGAGGTCTTCGGCCCGGTCGTCTTCCTCGTGCCGTTCGACGGCGAGGAGGAGGCCGTACGGCTGGTCAACGACACCCCGTACGGCCTGAGCGGGGCCGTGCACACCGCCGACGTCGAGCGCGGCGTCGCCTTCGCCAAGCGGATCGACTCCGGCATGTTCCATGTGAACGACGGCACCGTCCACGACGAGCCGATCGTCCCCTTCGGCGGCGAGAAGCACTCCGGTCTCGGCCGGCTGAACGGCGAGACGATGCTGGACGCCTTCACCACCATGAAGTGGATCTCCGTGCAGCACGGCCGCAGCGGCTTCCCGTTCTAACCTGGACGGCATGTCAGCCATCCGTCTCCTCGTGCTGGGCGCGGTCCGTATGCACGGCCGCGCCCACGGCTACCAGGTGCGCAACGACCTGGAGTACTGGGGCGCGCACGAGTGGTCCAACGCCAAACCGGGCTCGATCTACCACGCGCTCAAGCAGATGGCGAAGCAGGGACTGCTGTACGCGCACGAGATCGCCCCGTCCACGGCCGGCGGCCCGCCGCGCACCGAGTACGAGGTGACCGGCGAAGGCACCGAGGAGTACTTCCGGCTGCTGCGCGAGGCTCTGGTCACCTACGACCAGCGCGGTGACATGAAGACGGCCGCCGTGGGCTTCCTCGTCGACCTGCCGCGCGCGGAGGCGGTGGAGCTGCTGCGTGAGCGCGTGCGGCGGATCGAGGAGTGGCGGACGGCCGTCCTGAAGCACTACGTGCCCGAGGACGGTCCCGAACAGCTCGGCCACATCGGCGAGATCATGAACATGTGGGTCCACACCGCCGACTCCGAGGGGGAGTGGACCCGTGGCCTGATCGCCCGGATCGAGGGCGGCGCCTACACCTTCGCGGACGAGGGCGAGCCGTTCGTCGGCATCCTCGCCGAGGACCAGGAGAACCCGTACGCCACCGGCGAACCGCATCCGGGAGATCGCCGCTAATCAAGTTTGACTAACTCCCTCTCGGGCATTAGCTTCGTTCGGGTAGTCAAGTTTGACTAGCGAGGGAGTCCCTGTGACCGAAGCGGCGATCACCGTCGAAGAGGTGCGCAAGAGGTACGGCGGCACATCCGGCAGGACCGCACTGGACGGGCTCGACCTCACGGTCGCCCGCGGCACCGTGCACGCCGTGCTCGGCCCCAACGGGGCCGGCAAGACCACCCTGGTCCGCATCCTGTCCACCCTGCTGCGGCCGGACGCCGGCCGGGTCGAGGTGGCCGGGCACGACGTCGTGCGCGAGGCCTACCGGGTACGGCGGAGCATCGGGCTGCTCGGCCAGCACGCCGCCGTCGACGAGGAGCTGTCCGGCCATCAGAACCTCGAGATGTTCGGCCGGCTCCACCACCTCGGCGCCCGCCCCGCCCGTCTGCGCGCCGGCGAACTGCTGGAGCGCTTCGGCCTCGCCGACACCGGCCGCAAGCCGGTCCGCCAGTACAGCGGCGGGATGCGGCGCCGCCTCGACCTGGCCGCGTCCCTGATCACCGAACCGGACGTGCTGTTCCTGGACGAGCCCACCACCGGGCTCGATCCGCGCGGCCGCGCCGAGGTCTGGTCGTCGGTCCGCTCCCTGGTCGGCGGCGGCACCACGGTCCTGCTCACCACCCAGTACCTGGAGGAGGCCGACCAGCTCGCCGACCGCATCGCGGTGGTCGACGGCGGCCGGGTCGCCGCCGAGGGCACCGCCGACCACCTCAAGGCGCTCACCGGCGGCGACCGCATCGACGTCGTCCTGCGCGACGCCGGGTCCCTCGGCGCCGCCGTCGCCCTGCTGCCCCTGCGGGCGGACGAGGTGAGCGTCGACGCCGACCGGCGGCTGCTCAGCGCCCCGGTCACCGACCGGATGGCCGCCCTCGCCGGGGTCGTACGGGCCCTGGCGGAGGCCGGGATCGAGGCCGAGGACATCGTGCTGCGCCGGCCCACGCTCGACGAGGTGTTCCTGCACCTGACCGGCGGCCCCGAGCGAGTGAAGGAGACCGTATGAGCACCCCCGCCCACGCCGTGACCGACTCCTGGACCATGACCCGCAGGGAACTCGCCCACTGGGCGCGGCAGCCCGTGCCGGTCGCGGTCGGCCTGCTGTTCCCCGTGATGCTGCTGCTGATGTTCGGCTACCTCATGGGCGGCGGCCGGGGCGTCGACGGCTCCTACCTCGACTATCTGATGCCCGGGATGCTGGCGCTCACCATGGCCTTCGGGCTGGAGGGCACGATGATCGCGGTCACCCGGGACCTCGACAAGGGCGTCATCGACCGCTTCCGCTCCCTGCCGATGACCAACGGGGCCGTGATGGTGGGCCGTTCGGCCGCCGACATGATCCAGTCGACGCTCGGCGTGCTCGTCCTCACCACCGTCGGCCTCGCCCTCGGCTGGCGCCCGGACGGCGGCCCGGCGGGCTTCCTCGGCGCCGTCGGACTGCTGC
The DNA here is from genome assembly GCF_018070255.1 of Streptomyces sp. RK62. Lineage (NCBI taxonomy): Bacteria > Bacillati > Actinomycetota > Actinomycetes > Kitasatosporales > Streptomycetaceae > Streptomyces > Streptomyces sp. RK62. Next base: position 154,752 of record NZ_JAGPYD010000016.1, read on the forward strand.
TGCTGTTCCGGTTCGCCATGCTGTGGATCGGCATCCATCTCGCCCTCGTCGCCGGGAAACCAGAGATGGTGCAGGCGGTGCAGATCCTGGTCTGGCCGGTCGGGTTCCTGTCCAACGCCATCGCGGAACCCGGCTCCATGCCCGGCTGGCTCGCCACGGCCGTCGAGTGGAACCCGCTGTCCCATACGGCGACCGCCGTCCGGGACCTCTTCGCCGGCACCGGCACGGACCACGTCCTCGCGGCCGTCGCCTGGCCGCTCGGGCTGCTCGCCGTGTTCTTCCCGCTCGCGGTGCGCCGCTTCGCCCGGCTGAGCCGCTGACCCGCGAACGCTAGTGATGGAAGCCGGTGGCCGCGCCCTTGTCGTGTGTCAGGGGGTGCGGCTGCCGGCGCAGGTCCGCCAGCGAGCGGCGCAGATCGTCCACGAACAGGTCCGCGAGGTCCTCCGAGAAGCCGTTGCGGCACACCACCCGCAGCACCGACAGGTCCTCCCGGTTCGGCGGGAACGTGTACGCCGGCACCAGCCAGCCCGCCTCCCGCAGCCGCCGCGAGACGTCGAACACGTCGAACCGGGTGACGTCCGACGCCGTCGTGAACGCGAACACCGGCAGCTGGTCGCCCCGGGTCAGCAGCCGGAAGTCGCCCAGCTTCTCCACGGCTCCGGCGACCCGCCCGGCCACGTCCCGCGCCGCCTGCTGCACCGCCCGGTAGCCGTCCCGGCCCAGCCGCAGGAACGAGTAGTACTGCGCCACCACCTGGGCGCCCGGCCGCGAGAAGTTCAGCGCGAACGTCGGCATGTCGCCGCCCAGGTAGTTCACCCGGAACACCAGCTCCTCCGGCAGCGCCTCCTTGTCCCGCCACAGCGCCCAGCCGACGCCCGGGTACACCAGGCCGTACTTGTGCCCCGAGGTGTTGATCGAGGCCACCCTCGGCAGCCGGAAGTCCCACACCAGGTCCTCGTCGAGGAAGGGCGCCACCATGGCGCCGGACGCGCCGTCCACATGCACCGGGATGTCCAGGCCCGTGCGCTCCTGGAGGGCGTCCAGCGCGGCGCACAGGTCCGCGATCGGCTCGTAGGACCCGTCGAAGGTGGAGCCGAGGATGCCGACCACCCCGATGGTGTTCTCGTCGCACAGCTCGGCCGCCGCCTGTGGATCGAGGTGGAAGCGCTCGCCCTCCATCGGGACCAGCCGGGCCTCCACCTCCCAGAAGGTGCAGAACTTCTCCCAGCAGACCTGGACGTTGACACCCATGACCAGGTTGGGGCGGGCCTCGGGGGACGGGTACCGGTCGGCGTTGCGGGCCGTCCAGCGCCGCTTCAGCGCCAGGCCCGCGAGCATGCACGCCTCACTGGAACCGGTCGTCGAACAGCCCACGGCCGCCGACGGATCGGGCGCGTTCCACAGATCGGCGAGCATCGCCACACAGCGCCGCTCCAGCTCGGCGGTGCGCGGATACTCGTCCTTGTCGATCATGTTCTTGTCCCGGCACTCCGCCATCAGGAGCGACGCCTCGGGCTCCATCCAGGTGGTGACGAAGGTGGCGAGGTTCAGCCGGGAGTTGCCGTCCAGCATCAGCTCGTCGTGCACGAGCTGGTACGCCGTCGACGGCGACATGGGGGAGTCCGGGAGCCGGTGCGTGGGCGGGGCCTCGGTCATGCCCGCGGCCGGGTTCGCCTCCCCGTAGATGGGGTTGACGGCCAGCCTGCGCCCACCGTCGCGTTCATCCGGTGCTTCGCTGTTCCCGCGATGCAGTGCCATACCTCCGACGGTAGGTCCGGGCCCCGGGACTTGCACCTCACGCGGCGTGAGGGCGCACCGTGGAGCACGTACCGAGAAGGGAGCGGAAGTGGGCTACTCCGTGGGACAGGTCGCCGGATTCGCCGGTGTGACGGTGCGCACCCTGCACCACTACGACGACATCGGTCTGCTCGTGCCCAGCGAGCGCAGCCACGCGGGCCACCGGCGCTACAGCGACGCCGACCTCGACCGGCTGCAGCAGATCCTGTTCTACCGGGAGCTCGGCTTCCCCCTCGACGAGGTCGCCGCCCTGCTCGACGACCCGGACGCGGACCCGCGCGAACACCTGCGCAGACAGCACGAGCTGCTGACCGCCCGGATCGAGAAGCTGCAGAAGATGGCGGCGGCCGTGGAGCACGCCATGGAGGCACGCACGATGGGAATCAACCTCACGCCACAGGAGCGCTTCGAGGTCTTCGGCGAGAACGACCCGGAGCAGTACGCCGAGGAGGCCGAACAGCGCTGGGGCGACACCGAGGCCTACGCCGAGTCACAGCGCCGCGCCGCGGCCTACACCAAGGAGGACTGGCAGCGGATCCAGGCGGAGGCCGCCGAGTGGGCCGAGCGCTATGTCGCCCTGCTGGAGGCCGGCGAGCCCGCCGACGGGCAGGCCGCCATGGACCTGGCCGAGGAGCACCGCCGGCACATCGGCGCCTGGTACTACGAGTGCGGCTACCCGATGCACCGCTGCCTCGCCGAGATGTACGTCACCGACGAACGCTTCACCGCGTTCTACGACACCATGCGGGCCGGCTTCGCCCAGCACCTGCACGACGCGATCATGGCCAACGCGGACCGGCACGACGCGTGAGGGGTCCTGGCCCGGCTACTCCCGGGCCAGGACCACCGCGGTCCCGTAGGCGCACACCTCGGTGCCCACGTCGGCCGCCTCCGTCACATCGAAGCGGAACGCCAGCACACCGTTGGCACCCCGCGCGCGTGCCTGCTCCACGAGGCGTTCCATCGCCTGGTTGCGGGTCTCCACCAAGGTCTTGGTGAGGCCCTTGAGCTCGCCGCCGACCAGCGACTTCAGCCCGGCGCCGATCTGGCTGCCGACATGCCGGGAGCGCACGGTCAGCCCGAAGACCTCCCCGACGACCTCCGTCACACGGTGCCCGGGGACGTCGTTGGTGGTCACTACAAGAACGTCGGGGCGCGGGCCCTGCCCGCCGCCGTACTCATCGATGCCCATGCCCCACAGCTTTGTCGCCGGGGTCGCACAGTGCATCCTGAACGGGTCCATGGAACCTGGGACACCGGTTGCGCGTTGATATTTTTGACTCGCTCGTGACCAACCGTCCACCCCTCATCCCCGCAGGAGCCACAATCCCGTGACCACGCTTGCGCTCGGCCCCGAGTGGCTCAGCCCGGACTACCTCATCGAGACGTTCAGCCTCCCCGGCATCCTGCTGATCGTCTTCGCGGAGTCCGGCCTCTTCGCGTTCCTGCCCGGGGACTCCCTGCTGTTCACGGCCGGTCTGTTCGTCGCCGAGGGGAACTACATCACCCAGCCCCTGTGGCTGGTCTGCACGCTCATCGTGCTGGCCGCCGTCATCGGCGACCAGGTCGGCTACATGATCGGCAAGTTCTTCGGCCCGAGGCTCTTCAGCCGCCCCAACTCCAAGGTCTTCAAACAGGAGAACCTGGAGAAGGCGCACGAGTTCATGGAGAAGTACGGCCCCAAGGCCATCGTGCTCGCGCGCTTCGTGCCGATCGTGCGGACCTTCGCCCCCATCGTGGCGGGCGCCGGCCGGATGAAGTACCGCACGTTCCTCACGTACAACATCATCGGCGGTGTCGCCTGGGGCACCGGTGTCACCCTCGCGGGCTACTGGCTCGGCCAGATCCCGTTCATCAAGAGCAACGTCGAGGCGATCCTCGTCCTGATCGTCTTCGTCTCCGTGGTGCCGATCATCATCGAGTACCTGCGGGAGCGCGGCAAGAAGAAGCGCGCCGCCGCCAAGGCCCCGGCCCACGAGGACGGACAGCACCCGCAGCAGTACCAGATGGACGACGCGACGACGCGGCTGCGCCGCATCCCGTCCCACGACCCCCAGCAGCAGTACGGCGGCCACGACGGGCAGGGCGGCCCCGCGCAGGGCGGTCAGGACCCGTACGGCTACGGGCAGCAGCAGGGCCACGACCAGCAGGGTTACGACCAACAGGGGTACGACCAGCAGCACTACGGGCAGCAGCCCCAGCAGCCGTACGCCCAGCAGTACCCGCACCCGCAGGGCTACGGCCAGCAGGGCGGGCAGTACCCGCCGGACCAGCGGTACTGAACCGGTCGCTAACGACGGACGCCCTCCTCGGGGGGCGTCCGTCGTCGTTTCAGAAGCCTCGCGTCCGCTTGGCCGACCGGCGCTTCTCCGGGGAACCGATCCGCAGGAAGAGCCGGGAGATCTCGGACCCCAGGTTCACCCCGATGGCGATGGCCATCGCCAGGGACGCGGCCGTGGCCAGCGAGACCAGCCCCGCGTCCACCTCGTTCTGGGCGATCGACAGCAGCCCGAAGTACGTGGCGGAACCGGGCAGCAGCGGACCGATCGCGGCCGTCGTGTACGGCAGCGCGGACGCGAAGCGGTAGCGGGCCATCAGCTGCCCGAACAGCCCGACCAGACCGGCCGCGACCGCCGTCGAGGCGACCGGTGACAGCTCGCCCGCGTAGCGCATCGCCCCGTACACCACCCAGGCGACACCCCCGTTGAGGGTCACCGCGAGCACGGTGGATCGTTCCTGCTGGAGCAGCACCGCGAAGGTCAGCGACAGCAGCATCGACGCGGCGATCTGCCAGTACGGCCGCTCGGAGATGTGCAGCGCCGCGTCCGGGTTGAGCTTGGCGCCCAGGTTCACCCCGAAGTACAGGACCACCAGCACGCCGGTCACGATGCCGACGAAGAAATACATGACCTCCAGCAGCCGCGCCGCCGCCGTGATGTAGAAGCCGGTCAGCCCGTCCTGCACGCCCGCCACCAGCGCCCGCCCGGGCAGCAGCGCGAACAGCCCACCGGTGATCACCGCGGACGCCTTCACGTCGGCGTGCGACAGCGTCAGCGCGATCCCGACCGCGGCCGGCGGCATCGCCGCGACCGTGAACTGGTAGAACTCCGGCAGCCCCCGCCCCGCCGCCAGCCACGCCAGCCGGTCGCCGAGCATCGCGCCGACGGCCGCCGCGACGAACACCAGCAGCCCGCCGCCCACCAGCACGGACGCCGCGCCCGCGAGCAGCCCGCTGGCCGCCGTCAGGACCCAGGTCGGGTACGGGTGCCGATTGCGCCGGATCTCCGCGAGCCGCCGGTAGGCCTCCTCCAGGGAGATGTGGGTCTCGGCGTCGCTGAGGTCGTCGACCAGCTGGTACACGGCCGCCAGCCGCGTGTAGTCGGTGCCGCGCCGGCGCACCGTGCGCGCCGCCGACACCGGGTCGTCCACCAGCGACGGCTGGTACGAGATCGACAGCAGGGTGAAGGTGACGCTCGGCTCGCAGCGGTCCAGGCCGTAGGACCGGCAGACCGCGAACATCGCGGCCTCCACGTCCTCGGCGCCCTCACCGCCCGCCAGCAGCAGCTCGCCGATACGCAGGGTCAGGTCGAGCACGCGCGGGACGGCCGGGCCCTCCTCCTCGGCCTTGTGCGGCCGCTCCGGCGCCGGGCGCTCGGCCACCGGCATGCGCAGCATCGTGCGCATCCGGTCCTGCCAGGGCACGTCCTTGGTCAGACTGATCTTCGGGATGCCGTCCGGCGGTGTGAAGCCGGGCAGGGTGTCCTCGGCGGCGTAGCCTCTCGGCGTGCTGAACGCCGAGCCCTCCCGGTCAGCGGGCGGCTGCTGAGGGACGTCGAGACCCTTGGGGAGCGCGAACTCCGACGTGGTCTCCGACTCGCTGTCCCCCACCTCCACCCCGGCGGGCGGCGTGAACGCCATCCTCGCCTCGTCCGACTGCGGCTTGCGGTCCTCCGCGTCCGTCACGTACGCAGCTCTCCTTGGAACGACACCTTCCGCCGTTCTTCAGTATGCGCACAGACACCCGGGATACACGGACGGGCCGTACGCCCGGCGTACGGCCCGTCCGTGGAACGGCTGGGGATGGCTCAGTGGCCGCCCTGGTCCTTGAAGCGCTTGTAGGAACGCTCGATCTCGGCCTCGGCCTCGGTACGGCCGACCCAGTCGGCGCCCTCGACGGACTTGCCCGGCTCCAGGTCCTTGTAGACCTCGAAGAAGTGCTGGATCTCCAGGCGGTCGAACTCCGACACGTGGTGGATGTCGCGCAGGTGCTCCACGCGCGGGTCGGTCGCCGGGACGCACAGCAGCTTGTCGTCGCCGCCGGCCTCGTCCGTCATCCGGAACATGCCGATCGCGCGGCACTTGATGAGGCAGCCCGGGAAGGTCGGCTCGTCCAGGATGACCAGCGCGTCCAGCGGGTCGCCGTCCTCGCCGAGGGTGTTCTCGACGAAGCCGTAGTCGGTCGGGTAGGCGGTCGAGGTGAAGAGTCGACGGTCCAGGCGGATCCGACCGGTCTCGTGGTCCACCTCGTACTTGTTCCGCGAACCCTTCGGAATCTCGATCGTGACGTCGAACTCCACCGGTGACTCCTCCATGATCAACACATAGTTCTGGTGATTAAGTGTCCCTCACGCAGGTGTGTGATCGCGAAAGGGGCTGGTGATCGTGCCCGAGCTGAGGCCTTGGCAGGCCGCGAGACCGCATGTGGCGCGGCTCGCGGGCGCCGTGGGACCGCGACTGGCGCGGGCCGCCGACGCCCTGCGGCCCCGTCTCGCACGCGCCGCGAGGCCGAAGACCTGGCAGTACACCGCCGGAGCCGCCACCGCCGGACTGGCGCTGGCCGCCACGGTGGTGACCGCGGCGGGCCCCTGGGACTCCACCGGTCAGCGTACGGCCGAGCGGGACCGGGCGGCCGCCCAGGAGCGCACGGGTGGCACAGATCACGGCAGGGACACCGGCCCCTCCGGCGCACGGGACAGGGGCCCGCGCCCCGCGCCCAGCGCGGGCGCCGTACTCACCGCCCTGGGCGCCGGCGCGGGCCACGCCGGGTCCGCCCCCGACGGCAAGGCCCTCGCCACCGTCCTGCGCCCCCTCCTCGACGCCCCGGAGCTCGGCAGCCGCACCGGCGCCGCCGTCGTCGACGTGGCCACCGGCCGGCGCCTCTACGGCGAGGGCGCCTCGCAGTCCCTCACCCCCGCCTCCACCACCAAGATCGCCACCGCCGTCGCCGCCCTCACCGCGATGGGCCCCGACCACCGCCTCACCACCCGCACCGCCCTGGAACCCGACACCAAGGAACTGGTCCTCGTCGGCGGCGGCGACCCCACCCTCACCGCCCGCGAGAAGACCGGCGGCTGGGCCGGCCTGCGCGACCTCGCCGCGAAGACCGCGGACGCGCTGAAGGAACGCGGCCTGAGCAAGGTCACGCTCTCCTACGACACGACGCTCTACGCCGGCTCCGAACGGCACCCCATCGGCAAGAACCAGAACCTCGCCCCCGTCACCGCCCTGATGGCCGACGAGGGCCGCCTGGACGACTCCAGCAGCGGCACCGCCGACCGCAGCGACGACCCGGCCGAGGACGCCGCGGAACGTTTCGCCGGCTTCCTCGCCGACCACGGCGTCCGCACCAGCGCGCCCGGCCCCTCCAAGGCCACCAACCGCGCCGAGTCCCTCGCCCAGGTCACCTCGCCCCCGCTCACCGCCCTGGTCGAACGCATGCTGACCAACAGCGACAACGACCTCGCCGAGGCCCTGGCCCGCCAGACCGCCCTCGCGAGCGGCGAGCGGCCCGACTTCGCCGGTGCCGGGAAGGCCATCGAGGCCCAGCTCGACAAGCTCGGACTCCCCGTCTCCGACGTCGAGTTCAAGGACGGCAGCGGCCTCGACCGGCGCGACGCCCTCACCGCCGACCTCCTCACCGCCCTCCTCGCCCGCGCCGCCGACCCCGACCACCCCGAGCTGCGCGCCGCCCTCACCGGCCTGCCCGTCGCGGGCTTCACCGGCACCCTCACCAGCCGCTACGGCGACGGCGCCGCGGGCGTCGTGCGCGCCAAGACCGGTACTCTCACCGGGGTCAACGCCCTGGCCGGCACCGTCGTCGACCAGGACGGACGCCTGCTCGCCTTCGCCTTCCTCGCCTCGGGCACCAACAACCGGGACGCGGCCCAGAACGCCCTCGACCGGGCGGCAACAGCCCTCGCCGGCTGCGGCTGCCAGTGACCACCGCCCTCGGGGTCGTCGGCTCGCACGCTCTGCCCCGACCGGGGACGCTCACGTACGGTTGACGCATGACGAGCATCGGTGGTGCTGCTTCTTCTCAGATGGTCGACTGGAATCTCGCGGTGGCGACCGCGACCCGGCTGGTACGGCCGGGCCCCGAGGTGAGCCGCGACGAAGCCAGGGCCGTCGTCGCGGAACTGCGCCGGCACGCCAAGGCCTCGGAGTCACACGTCCGCGGGTTCACCCGTATGGGCACCGACGAGATCCACGACACCCCTGTCCTCGTCGTCGACCGGCCCGGCTGGATCCGGGCCAACGTCGCCGGGTTCCGGGAGATCCTGCGGCCCCTGCTGGAGAAGATGCAGGAACGCCGGGGCAGCGGCACCGGACAGGCCGTCCTCGGCGCCGTCGGCGGCAAGGTCACCGGTGTCGAACTGGGCATGCTGCTGTCGTTCCTGGCCTCCCGCGTCCTCGGCCAGTACGAGACGTTCGCCCCCGCGAGCCGTGATCTGCCCGCCGGCGGGAGCGGCGGCGGCCGGTTGTTGCTCGTCGCCCCCAACATCGTCCACGTCGAACGCGAACTGGACGTCCACCCCCACGACTTCCGGCTGTGGGTGTGCCTCCACGAGGAGACGCACCGCACCCAGTTCAGCGCCGTGCCCTGGCTGCGGGACCATCTCGAGGGCGAAATCCAGTCTTTCCTCGGAGAGACCGACGTCGACCCGATGACCGTCCTGGAGCGCGTCCGCGAGGCCGCGCAGTCCCTCGCCGGCGGCCGGCCCGAGGCCGAGGAGGACGACGGCGGACGCTCCTTCGTCGAACTCGTCCAGACCCCCGGGCAGCGGGAGATCCTCGGCCGTCTCACCGCCGTGATGTCCCTCCTGGAGGGCCACGCCGACTTCGTCATGGACGGCGTCGGCCCCGACGTGGTCCCCTCCGTCGCCGAGATCCGCGAGAAGTTCCAGCAGCGGCGCGCCAAGGGCGCCTCCCGGCTCGACACCGCCCTGCGCAAGCTGCTCGGCCTCGACGCCAAGCTCCGCCAGTACCGCGACGGCGAGCGCTTCGTGCGGGCCGTCGTCGACCAGGTCGGCATGGACGGCTTCAACCGCGTCTGGACATCCCCGAACACCCTCCCCACCAAGGCGGAGATCTCCGCGCCGGCGGACTGGATCGCCCGCGTGCACCGCAAGGCCGACTGATGACGCCCGCGCCCCGCCGCGCATCTCATACGACGGTCGTGAACCGAAATCGGCCGACGGCAGACGAACGCCCCTCCAATCACCCGTCCGAGGGACCGTGAGCCATGGGTAGGCGTGCAATGCTCGGGGAACGGCCCGCTTCTGTCACCATCTACACACTCTGAGTGACCGAGCTCGGCCACACCCCCGGACAACTTCATGAAGGGAACCGGACATGGGTCCCCATCCTGCGGTCGCGGCGATACGCCTGGCGGTTCGCCGCGTACTCCACGACCTCCTCACCGAACACAACCGAACCACCGACGTCCCCGCCCCCGGCAGCCGCTCCCCCCGGCCGCAGGCCCCGGCCGTGACGCCGGTCGCCGCCGCGCGCGTCGCCTGCGACACCGCGCGTGAGACGGCGTACGACCTCCCCGGCCCGGCCCAGCGCACACCCCGGCGAACCACCCCGCACGAGCGCACCCCCTCCCCGCTCGTCCTCGTGGCCTGCTCCGGCGGCGCCGACTCCATGGCCCTCGCCTCCGCCCTCGCCTTCGAGGCCCCCAAACTCGGCATCCGCGCCGGTGGCATCACCGTCGACCACGGTCTGCAGCCCGGCTCCGACCTGCGCGCCGAGGAAGTCGTGCTGCGCCTGCGCGAACTCGGCCTGGACCCGGCCGAGTCGATCGCCGTCACCGTCGGCCGCTCCGGCGGACCCGAGGCCGCCGCCCGCGACGCCCGCTACGCCGCCCTCGACGACGCCGCCGAGCGCCACGGCGCCGCCGCCGTCCTGCTCGGCCACACCCGCGACGACCAGGCCGAGACCGTCCTGCTCGGCCTCGCCCGCGGCTCCGGCATCCGCTCCCTGTCCGGGATGGCCGCGGTCTCGGGGGCCGACGGCCGCTACCGCCGCCCCTTCCTCGGCCTCGACCGGCAGACCGCCCGCAAGGCCTGCATGGTCCAGTCGCTGCCCGTCTGGGACGACCCCCACAACGCCGACCCCGCCTACACCCGCTCCCGGCTGCGCCAGGAGGGCCTGCCCGCCCTGGAGAAGGCGCTCGGGAAGGGGGTCGTCGAGGCCCTCGCCCGCACCGCCCAGCTGTCCCGCGACGACGCCGACGCCCTCGACGCCTGGGCGAGCCAGGCCGAGACCGCCGTCCGCGACGCCGCGGGGCTCCTCGACTGCGCCAAGCTCTACACGCTGCCCCCCGCGGTGCGCCGCCGGATCCTGCGCCGGGCCGCCATCGAGGCGGGCGCGCCCGCCGGTTCGCTCTTCGCCCGGCACGTCGAGGAGGTCGACCGCCTGATCACCGGCTGGCGCGGCCAGGGAGCCATCAACCTCCCCGGCAAAGTCGTCGCCCGCCGCCAGGGTGGCAGACTGGTGATTCGGCAAGGCTGAAAAAGACCCCCACAGGGAGATACCGGGCCTCCTCACCGGAGGACCCCGGACTCCCCGGGGGACGTCAGCCGTAGGGCCGTGAGCCGTTGATGCGGGACGACCGACCGAAAGTGATGCGGGTGGACGCGAAAGACATGGGTGCCGACCTCAAGAAGGTGCTCATCACCAAGGAAGAGATCGACGCGAAGCTGGCGGAGCTGGCGGCGAAGATCGACGCTGAGTACGCGGGCAAGGACCTGCTGATCGTCGGCGTGCTGAAGGGCGCGGTGATGGTCATGGCCGACCTCGCCCGGTCGCTGTCCACCCCCGTCACCATGGACTGGATGGCCGTCTCGTCGTACGGCGCAGGCACCCAGTCCTCCGGAGTCGTGCGGATCCTCAAGGACCTCGACACCGACATCAAGGGCCGGCACGTCCTGATCGTCGAGGACATCATCGACTCCGGCCTGACCCTGTCGTGGCTGCTGTCGAACCTCGGCTCCCGGGAGCCCGAGAGCCTCAAGGTGTGCACGCTGCTGCGCAAGCCGGACGCGGCCAAGGTCGCCATCGACGTGGAGTGGGTCGGCTTCGACATTCCCAACGAGTTCGTCGTCGGCTACGGCCTCGACTACGCCGAGAAGTACCGGAACCTCCCGTTCGTCGGTACCCTCGCGCCCCACGTCTACGGCGGCTGACCCCGTTCCGTAGGAAGATCGGGAACCCCGGCGGGCATCGCGCCGTTGGAGCAAGCAGACGGGCTTGACGGCCGTCCCGTGCGGCTACGGGCGTCGAAGCTGGGGTACCGTCAGAAGAACTGTCTTATCAAACTCACTATGGCAGGAGGGACGGGGCGGCACCGCTCCGTATGGATGGACGTGAAGCGATACTTCCGTGGGCCGGTCATGTGGATCGTGCTGGCCGTCCTTGCCGTGGTCGTGTTGATGCAGGTCGTCGGCTCGTCCGGCGGCTACAAGACGGTGGACACCGGCCAGGTCGTCCAGGCGATCAATGAGAACAAGGTCGAGTCGGCCAAGATCACCACCGGCGACGAGCAGAACATCAAGGTCCAGCTCAAAGACGGTGTGAAGGTCGACGGATCCACCAAGATCCAGGCCAGCTACATCGGCGACCAGGGTGTGGACATCGCCAACACCCTGCAGAACAAGTACCAGCAGAAGCAGATCCCCGACGGCTACACGGTCTCGCCGTCCAAGCAGAACCCGTTCGTCGGCATCCTGCTCTCCCTGCTGCCCTTCGTCCTCATCGTCGTCGTCTTCCTGTTCCTGATGAATCAGATGCAGGGCGGCGGCTCCCGGGTCATGAACTTCGGGAAGTCGAAGGCGAAGCTCATCACCAAGGACACCCCGAAGACGACGTTCTCGGACGTCGCCGGCTCTGACGAGGCCGTCGAGGAGCTCCAGGAGATCAAGGAGTTCCTCCAGGAGCCCGCCAAGTTCCAGGCCGTCGGGGCGAAGATCCCCAAGGGCGTCCTGCTCTACGGCCCTCCCGGCACCGGTAAGACGCTTCTGGCGCGCGCCGTCGCCGGTGAGGCGGGCGTGCCCTTCTACTCGATCTCCGGTTCCGACTTCGTCGAGATGTTCGTCGGTGTCGGTGCCTCCCGGGTCCGCGACCTGTTCGAGCAGGCCAAGGCGAACGCCCCGGCGATCGTCTTCGTCGACGAAATCGACGCGGTCGGCCGCCATCGCGGCGCCGGCCTCGGCGGTGGTCACGACGAGCGCGAGCAGACGCTGAACCAGCTGCTCGTCGAGATGGACGGCTTCGACGTCAAGGGCGGTGTGATCCTGATCGCCGCCACGAACCGGCCCGACATCCTCGACCCGGCTCTTCTGCGCCCCGGCCGCTTCGACCGGCAGATCGCCGTCGACCGCCCGGACATGCAGGGCCGTCTGGAGATCCTCAAGGTCCACCAGAAGGGCAAGCCGGTCGCCCCGGACGTCGACCTGTCGGCGGTCGCCCGCCGTACGCCGGGCTTCACCGGTGCCGACCTGAGCAACGTCCTCAACGAGGCCGCCCTGCTCACGGCCCGCTCCGACAAGAAGCTCATCGACAACCACATGCTGGACGAGGCCATCGACCGCGTCGTGGCGGGCCCGCAGAAGCGGACCCGGATCATGTCGGACAAGGAGAAGAAGATCACCGCGTACCACGAGGGCGGACACGCCCTGGTCGCGGCGGCCTCCCCGAACTCCGACCCGGTCCACAAGATCACGATCCTGTCCAGAGGCCGGGCCCTCGGCTACACGATGGTGCTCCCGGACGAGGACAAGTACTCGACCACGCGCAACGAGATGCTGGACCAGCTGGCCTACATGCTGGGCGGCCGCGCGGCCGAGGAGCTGGTCTTCCACGACCCGACCACGGGTGCCGCGAACGACATCGAGAAGGCCACGGCCACGGCCCGCGCGATGGTCACGCAGTACGGCATGACCGAGCGTCTCGGCGCCATCAAGTTCGGCGGCGACAACACCGAGCCGTTCCTCGGTCGTGAGATGGCTCACCAGCGCGACTACTCGGAAGAGGTCGCCGCGCTGGTGGACGAGGAAGTCAAGAAGCTGATCGAGAACGCGCACAACGAAGCCTGGGAAATCCTGGTGGAGAACCGCGACGTCCTCGACAACCTCGTCCTGGCCCTGCTGGAGAAGGAGACGCTGGGCAAGGAGGAGATCGCCGAGATCTTCGCCCCCATCGTCAAGCGCCCGCCGCGGCCCGCCTGGACCGGTTCCTCCCGCCGTACGCCGTCCACCCGTCCGCCGGTGCTCTCCCCGAAGGAGCTCGCACTGACGAACGGCGCCAACGGCACGACGCCGGCGATCAGCACCGCCAAGTCGACGGTGACGGAGCCCGCCCCGGCGGCCGAGCCGGCCCCCGAGGAGCGTCCCGAGAGCTGACGCCCCACCCGGTCGCTGACCGGGCCCGGAATGGATGCCGTGCCCCCCTGGTTCTAGCCTGGGGGGCACGGCATTTCGTATGACCGCAGATCAGACGCGTGACCAGACGCGTGACACATACGCGCACCCGCGAAGAAAACGAGGCACCAGATGACCGACCCGGTGACGCTGGACGGCGAAGGCCGCATCGGCGAGTTCGACGAGAAGCGCGCCGAGGCCGCCGTACGGGAACTGCTGATCGCGGTCGGTGAGGACCCGGACCGTGAGGGTCTGGCGGAGACGCCGGCGCGGGTGGCGCGGGCGTACCGGGAGCTTCTGGCGGGGCTGCGTCAGGACCCGGAGGACGTGCTGACGACGACCTTCGATCTCGGGCACGACGAGATGGTGCTGGTGAAGGACATCGAGATCGTCAGCCTCTGCGAGCACCACATGCTGCCGTTCCACGGCGTGGCGCACGTCGGTTACATCCCGGCCGAGAGCGGCAAGATCACGGGTCTGTCGAAGCTCGCGCGGCTGGTCGAGGTGTTCGCCCGCCGGCTGCAGGTGCAGGAACGTCTCACCACGCAGATCGCGGACTCCCTGATGCGGATCCTGGAGGCCCGGGGTGTGATCGTCGTCGTCGAGGCCGAGCACATGTGCATGTCGGTACGCGGTATCCGCAAGCCCGGCGCCAAGACCACGACGTCCGCCGTGCGCGGCCAGCTCCGGGACTCCACGACCCGCGCCGAGGCGATGAGCCTGATCCTGGCCCGCTGAGCGGGGCCGGCCCAGGGGGCGGAGACAGCCCCTAGGTGGTCGGGGCCGCCCCGGTGCCGTCGTGGTCGTCCTCGTCGTCCGGGAGCTTGCAGACGCGCTCCAGGAACAGGGCCGCCGCTATGACACCGATGGCGGCCACGACCGAGAAACCGGCGTAGATGGCCTGGTCGCGGCGGGCGGGGATTTCCAGGGACTCCAGCAGGACGACCCCGGTGCCGCCGTACATACCGGCGACCAGGGCAGCCACCAGGGCGCTGGCCTGTCCGAAGACGACCGCCCGGGCCGCCATCAGCGGGTCGACGCCCTTGGCCTCCGGGTCGCGCTCGCGCTGCGCCTTGAGGCGGGAGCGGATCGACAGCGCCGTGGACAGCAGGATCACGGCGATGATCGCCAGCACGATGGGGGCGGCCAGGGGGACGCTGGGCAGGGTCCCGATGGCGTTCCACAGGCGGGCGCCCGCCCAGGACAGGACCCCGGCGACCACGAACACGCCGACCAGCATCCTGATGCGCAGCTCTCTCACGGTGTCCCTTCAGCTCCCCCGGCACCCACGGAGTGTGGGCCGTCTCGACCTTAACGACTACTCGGGCAGCCGGAGTTCCAGGTCCTGGCGGGGGACGACGCCCTGACGGGTGAGGGTGCCGAGCAGATCGGCGACCGCGCCCCGGCCGGGCAGCTGCGCTTCGGGGTCCAGGTCGTACCAGGGCGCGAGGACGAAGGCGCGCTCGTGGGCGCGCGGGTGCGGGAGCGTGAGCACCGGGTCGTCGGAGACGACATCGGCGTACGCGACGATGTCGACGTCGAGGGTGCGGGCGCCCCAGCGCTCGTCGCGGACCCGGTGGAAGGCCTCCTCGACGGCGTGGGCCCGCTCCAGCAGCGAGGACGGCGGCAGGGTGGTCTTCAGGACGACGACCGCGTTGAAGTACGACGGCTGGCTGCCCGGGTCGACGCCCCAGGGCTCCGTCTCGTACACGGGGGAGACGCCCTTGATCCGCAGGCCCGGCGTGTCCGCGAGGGCGTCCACGGCGCCCTGGAGGGTCTCCAGACGGTTGCCCAGGTTGGAGCCGAGGGAGAGCACGGCCCATTTGGGGTTGTGCAGGGTCGTGTCGGCGGCGTCGACCTTGTCGACGACGGAGGCGGGTACCGGCTGGACGGTCGGGTCGCTGGGGCCCTTGATGAAGGGTGCGGTCATACTCGGCTCCGGGTGATGGTGACGGTCACGTCGTCGAAGGGCACGGTGATCGGCGCGTCCGGCTTGTGGACGGTGACCTCCACCTCCTGGACTCCCTCGTGCTTCAGACAGGCCTGCGCGACGCGCTCGGCGAGCGTCTCGATGAGGTTGACCGGCTCGCCCTGGACGACGGCCACGACCTCCTCCGCCACGATGCCGTAGTGCACGGTCTTCGCCAGGTCGTCGTCGGCGGCGGCGGGCCGGGTGTCCAGGCCGAGGACGAGGTCCACGACGAAGGTCTGGCCCTCTCTGCGCTCCTCGGGGAACACCCCGTGGTACCCGCGGGCCCTCAGGCCGCGCAGCGCGACACGATCCACGCGAATCACTCCTGCAGTCGTCGGTGACGGCCGGTCGGTGCCCTGTGCGGGCGGCACACCGGCCTCGGCCGAATCTACCCGCGGGCACCGACAGCGCCGGGCCGTGGGGGCGCGGCCCGATCGGAAGCCGCCCCTACCCGCGGTCAGCCGATCCCAATCACCTCTTGGTCCCTGTGGCCCGCGTACCCACTCAGCCGGGGGTCTCGTCGCCGTCCTCGGCGTCGTTCTCGGCGAGGACCGGGGAGGCGTGGTGGGACCACATCCGCCAGCCGTCGGGTGTGCGCCGGAACACGTTCGTGGCGACGACGAGCTGCCCGACGAGGGGCCCGAGCTCGTCGTCGTGACCCTCGGGGGCGGGACCGCCGCTGAGGATGTTCTCCGTGCAGGTGACGATCGCGGTGTCGCCGGTCACCGAGGTGTGCACGTCGGTGAGGAAGAATTGGATGTAGTCGGTGTTCGCCATGATCAGCGCGTACGACCGCAGGACCTCGCCGCGGCCGGTGAGCACGGGCCAGCCGGGGTGCACGCAGGAGACCACTCCGGCGTCGGCCGGGTCGTGGTAGCTCTCGTCGACGCCGAGGTCGGCCGGGGTCAGCCAGAGCGAGGAGAGCGTCTCGAAGTCGCCGCGCTCCAGTGCCTCGTAGAAGGCGGTGTTGGCCGCCTCCACCTGCTCGACGTCGGTGTGGGGGGCGCTCACCGGGTTCCTTCGCCGCCCGCCGCGCCGCCGCGTGCCTCCTCGATGGCGTGCACGACCCGGACGGCGTCGGCGGTGGCGCGCACCTCGTGGACGCGGACGGCCCAGGCGCCGGCGTGCGCGGCGAACGCGGAGACGGCGGCGGTGGCGGCGTCCCGCTCGCGGGCGGGCGGCGGCTCGCCCTCGGGGCCCGCGAGGACACGGCCGAGGAACCGCTTGCGGGAGGCGGCGACCAGGACCGGGTGGCCGAGGGTGTGCAGCCGGTCGAGGTGGGCGAGCAGGACGAGGTCGTGCTCGGCGTCCTTGGAGAAGCCGAGGCCGGGGTCGACGACGACGCGGTCGGGGGCGATGCCGCCGGCCAGGACGGCGTCCACACGCGCGCGGATCTCGTCGACGACCTCGGTGACGACGTCGGCGTACACGCCCCGGACGTTCCCGCCCTCCAGGAAGCCGCGCCAGTGCATGACGACGAAGGGGGCGCCGGCATCGGCGACGACCGGGATCATCGCGGGGTCGGCCTGGCCGCCGCTGACGTCGTTGACCAGGGCGGCGCCGGCGGCGAGGGCCTGCTCGGCGACGGAGGCGCGCATGGTGTCGACGGAGACCGTGACGCCTTCCGCGGCGAGGCCGCGGACCACGGGTATGACGCGGCGCAGCTCCTCGTCCTCGTCGACCCGGGTGGCGCCGGGGCGGGTGGACTCGCCGCCGACGTCGACGAGGTCGGCGCCCTCCTCGACCAGCGCGAGGCCGTGCTTGACGGCGGACGTGGTGTCGAACCAGCGGCCGCCGTCGGAGAAGGAGTCGGGGGTCACGTTGACGACTCCCATGACCGCGCACCGGTCCCACTGCGGAAGGCCCGCGACCCGCCCGCGTCCGCTCTGCTTGCTCATACGTTCAGCGTAGGCGCTCCGCTGGTCGGGCCGGGCGCCCACGGTGGGTGCCGGAACAGGTTCGTGGGCGGCTGCCGGCCCAACGCGGCGAGCGTGCGTGCCAGACACCGCGAGGCAGGTGGGAATTGTCAGACACCCCCTAGGCCGCCTGGATGTCCGACTCCGCCAGCCGGTGCGGGCAGGGGCGCGGGGCGGTGGTGCGGCGGCGCAGGAAGCGCGGCAGGGGCAGGGCCAGGTTCACGAAGCCCTCCGCCTGCATGGCCGCGATACCGAGGCGCGGCAGGTCCGCGGAGGCGCGGTAGACGACGAAACGGGGCTCCCAGCGGGGCTGGAACTTCGCGTTGAACTTGTACAGGGACTCGATCTGGAACCAGCGGGAGAGGAAGACCAGCAGACCGCGCCAGGCGCGCAGGACGGGGCCCGCGCCGATCTTCTCGCCGCGGGCCAGCGCCGAGCGGAACATGGCGAAGTTCAGCGACACGCGCGCGATGCCGAGCCTGGGGGCGGCCTGGAGGGCGGCCACGATCAGCAGTTCGTTCATGCCGGGGTCGGCGGAGCGGTCGCGGCGCATCAGGTCCAGGGAGACGCCGTCGGTGCCCCAGGGCACGAAGTGCAGGACGGCCTTGAGGTCGCCGTAGGGACCCGGTTCGGCGTCGCTCTTGTGGGCGGTGGCGATGAGGCAGTCGCCGTCGGCGGGGTCGCCGACCCGGCCGAGGGCCATGGAGAAGCCGCGCTCGGTGTCGGTGCCGCGCCAGTCCTCGGCGGCGCGGCGCACCCGCTCCAGCTCGGTGTCGCCGAGGTCACGGACGCGGCGTACCCGGGTCTCGTAACCGGCGCGCTCGATGCGCTTGACCATCTGGCGCACATTGCGCATCGCGCGGCCGGCGAGCGAGAAATCCGGGACGTCCACCACCGCCTCGTCGCCCAGTTCGAGGGCGTCGAGCCCGGTCTCGCGCGTCCACACCTCGGCGCCGGTCTCGGAGCAGCCCATGACGGCCGGGGTCCAGGAGTGGGCCTTGGCCTCGTCCATGAAGCGCTCGATGGCGCCGGGCCACGCCTCGACGTCGCCGATGGGGTCGCCGCTGGCGAGCATCACGCCGGAGACGACCCGGTAGGTCACCGCGGCCTTGCCGCTGGGGGAGAACACGACGGCCTTGTCGCGGCGCAGCGCGAAGTGGCCGAGGGAGTCGCGGCCGCCGTGCCGGGCCAGCAGGGCGCGCAGCCGGCTCTCGTCGTCCTCGGTGAGACGGGCGGCCGGGTGCTCGGGCCGGAAGGCGAGGTAGATGGTGCTCACGGCGGTGATCCAGCCGAGGGCGCCGAGGGAGAAGGCGACGGTCCAGGACGTGCTGCCGTGGTAGTCGACCGGTCCCTCGAAGCCGGCCATGCCGTACAGGACGTGGCTGATGCGGTCGGCCAGGCTCGGGTCGCCGAGCAGGGTGCCCGGATGGGCGCTGACGATGACCAGTCCGAGGGCGAGCGAACCGGCGCCCATGAGGACGAGGTTGGCCAGTGCCCGCCAGCGGCTGCGCGGGTCGGGCAGGGCCGTGAACTGGTCGCGGTGGCGCAGCAGGGTGACGAGGAGCCAGACGGAGATGAGGACGCCGATGACGGAGTGCCGGTAGGCGAACTGGGCCACCGCTCCGGCGGGCAGCAGCACGACGGCCGCGCGCCACGCCCGCCGCTTGCCGCGCCGCAGTCCGTGGGCGAGCAGCAGCAACAGCACGCCGGCGCTGAGCGACAGCGCGGCCGCGAACGGCCCGAAGGCGCCCGGGAGCACCTCGGCGAGGGCGTGCATCCGGCTGTGCCGGAAGCGCGGGAAGACGCCCGCGGCGACGTCCAGCAGTCCGACCAGGGCGCAGGCCCGTCCGACGAGGAGCGGGACGGCCTCGGGGCGCGGCCCCAGCAGCAGCGGCCGCAGCCGGCCCGACAGATGCCGTATCCGGCTTGCCCGTCGCGGAACCCCGCCCGACATTTCCACATCTGTCCTGACAGACATCGCATCCCATGAGTGCTGCGAGAGTTTTGGATCCGGTGCCGATTCGGGCATCCGGCGACATTGCGCCTTCTAGGACGGTGTCGTGGGGGGAGAGGTTCACTCGGCTCCTCAAAACCGTTTCAGAGGCCGAGGAAAGCGCGGGCGGGTAACCACTGATGGGTCTGACGAGCGACAAGGTGCTGGCACTGGCGGTGCTGACGGCCGTGGGGCTGTTCGCCGGCACGGTGTGGCTGTGGCCGCGGCTCGCCCGGAGGAGCGTACGGGCCGTGGCCGGACGGGTCGGGCTGCTGCTGGGCACGCAGTTGGCGCTGTTCGCGTCGGTCGGTCTCGCCGCCAACCAGGCCTTCGGCTTCTACGCCGGCTGGGCCGATCTGTTCGGGCGGGAGAACGGCATGGGGGTCGTGGTCGACCACACCCCGGCGGACGGCCCGCTGCGTGTCGTGGACACCCGCCGGGTGCCGGGGTCGGCGAGCGGGGACCCGGCCGTGAGCGGGCGGATCCACAAGGTCGAGATCGTGGGCCGCACGAGCCGTATCGCGACGCCCGCGTACGTCTATCTGCCACCGGAGTATTTCCAGCCGGGATTTCGCACCCGGACGTTTCCGGCGTCCGTCGTCCTGACCGGGTATCCGGGGACGGCCGAGGCACTGGTCGACAAGCTCGACTATCCGCAGACGGCGGCGCGGCTCACCGGTCGGGGTCGTATGTCTCCGATGGTGCTGGTGATGATGCGCCCGACCGTGGCGCCGCCCCGGGACACGGAATGCGTCGACATCCCGGACGGCCCGCAGACGGAGACCTTCTTCGCCGAGGACCTGCCCGAGGCCGTGGAAGGCCACTACCGGGTGGGCGGGCGGCCCGGCGGCTGGGGGATCATCGGCGATTCCACCGGCGGCTACTGCGCGTTGAAGCTCGCCATGCACCATCCGGCGGTGTACGGCGCGGGCGCCGGGCTCTCCGCCTACTACAAGGCGCCGATCGACGCGACGACCGGCGACCTCTTCCACGGCGACGAGAACCTGCGCGACCGGGCCGACCTGCGGTGGTGCCTGGAGAACCTGCCCGCGCCGGACACGTCCCTGCTCGTCAGCAGCAGCAGGGTCGGCGAATCCAACTACCGGGACACGCTGAAGTTCATCGAGCGCGTGAAAGCGACGAAGCGGACGCGGATCTCGTCGATCATCCTCGAAAGCGGCGGGCACAACTTCAACACCTGGCGGCGCGAGATTCCGGCGACACTGGAGTGGACGAGCGAGCGGCTGAGCACCCCGGAGAGAGCGGAAGAGCCGCCCCGATCTTGATTCTTGGTCAATTCCACGGCGAATGTGATTGCTGATGCCGTGTGAACGGCAGGGGATGGCCGTGTTTTTACGGGGCGGGGCTCCAAGAAACGCCTACGCGCGGTAAGTTTCTGGCCATGCCACGTGGACGTCACCGTCATTCCCCGCCCCTGCACAGGGTGCTGCCCCCGTCGGCGATCGCAGGCGTGTCCGTCGTCTGGGCGCTGGCGCCCTGGGTGTTCACCGAACCGGTCGTGCTGCGCGGACTGGCCGCGGCCGCCGCGGCCACCGCGGTCGTCGGCGCGGTCGTCATGCGCCGCTGGGACGCCCAGGCGGGCAAACAGGTCGCCGACCTCACGCGCGCGCGGGCGAGCGACGAGTGGCGGCACGAGGAACGGGTCGCCGAACTGGAGACCGACCTCGACGAGTCGCGCGAGCTGCGCCAGAAGCTGGAGCAGCGGCTGCGTGCCAAGCGCGCCGAGCTCGCGAAGCTGCGCAACGAGCACGCGGCCCTGCTGCGCCGCTACGCCACGGCGGAGACCGAGCGGGCGAGCGTCCTGGAGGAGCGCCGGGTCCTGGAGATAGAGGCGACCACACCCGCGCGCGCCCTGCCGCCGGGCACGGCCCCGGCCGCCGAGGACACCGCCGCCGCGGAGGCGCTCGCGGACGCCGAGGCGCTGGACGAGGCCGGGGCGGTGGAGCCGGACGAGGCGCCCGGCGAGGCTCCGACGGTCTTCTCGCCCGAGGGCTCCCGGCTGTTCCTGCGGGCGCAGGCGGCGCTTTCGCGGTTCGACGAGGACACGCGGGACGCACGGGACACCGAGGCCACCGAGGACGGTCCGGGCGACGAGGAGGCCGCCGAGGCGGCTGCCGACG
Organism: Streptomyces sp. RK62; assembly: GCF_018070255.1. NCBI lineage: Bacteria > Bacillati > Actinomycetota > Actinomycetes > Kitasatosporales > Streptomycetaceae > Streptomyces > Streptomyces sp. RK62. Next base: position 176,273 of record NZ_JAGPYD010000016.1, read on the forward strand.
ACGGCGCGGACGAGGACGGTACGGCGGACACCGAGGCCGTGGCCGCCGACGAGGACCCGGCAGCCGAGCGGGTGGAGGGCACCGGCCCGGCGAAGGGCACCGACGAGGCGCCGTCCGGCCGCTCCCCGAAGGGCGAGCCCCCGCACCACGTCCCGCCGCAGGGCCCCTCCGGCCGGAGGGCCGTGAAGGCCGGCGCGGGCGCCCCCGAGGCGCCGCGCACCGCGGGCTCCGAGACGGAGCGCGCGCCGGAGGACGACCCGCGGGGGAAGTCCGGGGCGGCCGACGGGCACGAGCGCGCGGCCGCCACCACCCGGACCGACGCGTCGGCATCGGCCCAGCCCGCGCTGCCGCCGGCCCGGCGGCCCGGCGGCCACTTCATCGCGCCGACCGCCGTGGCCGTCGTCCCGGCAACTCCCGTACGGCGTCCCTCGGTCGAGGGCGGCTTCGACTTCTTCGGCACCCAGAAGCAGGACGGGCCCGCCGCGCTGGAGTCCGTGCAGAACGAGGACCTGGCCGACGTGGTCGGCGAGGAGGCGCTCGCCCTGCACAAGGCCGAGGCGGAGGCGGAGTTCAAGCCCGCCGACGACCGGTCCCGTGGCGTCGGCCAGGTCATCGACCTGACGGCCCACGACGAGACCGAGCACATCGACGTCCAGGGACTGCGCAGCGCGGTCTCCTGAACCACGCGAAGGGGCGCCGGGGACCACGATCGGTCCCCGGCGCCCCTTTTCGCGCGCCTCAAAGGGTGTCTCAGGCCATCCAGCGGTCCGGCCGTGCGTCCCGGCGCCCCGTGCGGGACCGTTCCGCCTGCGTGCGCAGCAGCTCGGCCGCCTCCCCGGCGTCCCGCAGACGCGCGGTGACGGTCTTGCCGGCCCCCGTGTCCACATGGACGTCGGCGACGTTCCAGCGGCGCTCCCAGGGCCCCTGGGTGAGCCGTACGCTCTGCACCTTCGCGTGCGGGACGAGGGCCAGGGTGCGGCTCAGCAGACCTGCCCGGGCCGCGAACACCGCGTCCGTGACGGCCAGTCCGTGCCCGCGCCACCACAGGGGCACACACCGGCCCGCCCGCCGGGGCGGACGCGTCAGGGCCTCGGGCGGCGGGACGGTCACCCCGGGCAGCACCCGGGCCACGACCGACTCGGCGATCTCGCGCGGGGCGACCGGCAGCAGCACCGAGTTGGACGAGCCGGCCACGTCCAGCTCCACCCGCACCCAGCCGCGCCGCCGCCACAGCAGCGGCTCCACCAGCCGTACGGTCTGCACCCGGCCCGGCGGCACCGTCTCGTGGGCGCGGTCGAGCAGACCGTGGTCGAGGCGCAGCCCGTCCGGCGACTCGCCCACCGTCCAGTCGTACTCGGTGACGAACCGTCCGACGCTGGCCGCGCCCGCCGCGCCGACCAGCGGCACGGCGGTGGCGAGCACCGTCCACACGCTCTCCGTGAACAGCCACAGCACGGCCGGGACGACGAGGGCGGCGGCCAGCGTGCCCCAGGTCGCGCCGGTCAGCACGAGGGAGACGGCGAGGACGCGCGGCGGCACCCGCAGCAGCTCCCGGGACGGGGCCTCGCCCACCTCGTGCGCGGTCTCCGGCGCGAACCCGGCCGCGCGCGCCAGGAGCTCCGCGCGCAGGGAGCGCGCCTCCTCCGCGCCCAGAAAGGCGAGTTCGTCCTTCTTGTCCGTGCCGACGACGTCCAGCTTCAGCTTGGCGACGCCCGCCACGCGCGCGAGGAGCGGCTGGGTGACGTCGATGGCCTGGATGCGCTCCAGCCGGATGTGCGCGGTGCGCCGGAACACCAGGCCGGTACGGATGCGCAGTTCGGAGTCGGTGACGGCGAAGTGCGTGTACCACCAGGTGAGGAAGCCGTAGAGGGCGGCGGCCGGGACGAGCACCGCGAGCGCGATCAGCAGGGTCGTGGTCGTCAGCCGGGTCAGCTGGCGCTGCGCCTGGTCGGGGTCGTGCACCGCCCAGCCGATGAGCACGGCGACGGGCGCCCACGCGCGCCGGAGCGGCGTCACGGGGTGCAGCCGGCGCTCCGACACGGGCCGCGCCTCGCGTATGGCGTCGTCGACGCCCGGGGCCGTCACAGGCCCGCCGATCGGGCCTCGCCCAGCTCGGTGAGCCGGTCCCGCAGCCGCTCCGCCTCGGCCGGGTCGAGGCCGGGGATGGTGGCGTCGGTCGCGGCGGCGGCCGTGTGCAGCTGCACGCTGGCCAGCCCGAAGTGCCGTTCCACCGGCCCCGAGGTGACCTCCACCAGCTGCATACGGCCGTACGGCACGACCGTCTCCTCACGCCACAGCACACCCCGGCTGATCAGCAGGTCGTCGGCGCGCTCGGCGTAGCGCCAGGAACGCCAGTTCCGTTCGAGCATCACCCAGCCCCAGACCATCAGGGCCAGCGGCAGCGCGGCGAACACCGCCCAGCCGGGCCCGGCGAGCCAGCCGAGCAGCACGCCCAGGCCCACCGTCAGCAGCCCCAGCCACACCACCAGCAGCAGCCGGCGCATCCGCAGCAGCCCCGGCGGGAGCCCGGTCCACACCGGTCCGTCCTCCGTGCGCCGGTCCCGCGCCGTTCCCGTGTCCTTCTGACTCCCCGTCTCCATGGGGTCAGCGTACGTAGGGGAGACTGGGGCCATGACTCCTACGACGGAGACCATGGTCGGTATCGGCGGCGCCGCGGAGAGCACCGACATGGTGCTCAACATCGGCCCCCAGCACCCCTCGACGCACGGTGTGCTGCGCCTCAAGCTCGTCCTGGACGGCGAGCGCATCACGAGCGCCGAGCCCGTGATCGGCTATATGCACCGCGGCGCGGAGAAGCTCTTCGAGGCCCGTGACTACCGCCAGATCATCATGCTCGCCAACCGCCACGACTGGCTGTCGGCCTTCTCCAACGAGCTGGGCGTCGTCCTCGCCGTGGAGCGCATGCTCGGCATGGAGGTGCCGGAGCGGGCGGTCTGGACGCGGACCCTGCTGGCGGAGCTGAACCGCGTGCTCAACCATCTGATGTTCCTCGGGTCGTACCCGCTGGAGCTGGGCGGGATCACGCCGATCTTCTACGCCTTCACCGAGCGCGAGGAACTCCAGCACGTCATGGAGGAGGTCTCCGGCGGGCGGATGCACTACATGTTCAACCGGGTGGGCGGCCTCAAGGAGGACCTCCCGGCCGGCTGGACCACGCGCGCGCGTGCCGCCGTCGCCGACGTGCGCTCCCGCATGGACCGGTTCGACGATCTGGTCCTCGGCAACGAGATCTTCCGCGGGCGCACGCGCGGGGTGGGCGTCCTCGCGCCCGAGGCCGTGCACGCGTACGGCGTGAGCGGACCGATCGGGCGCGCCTCGGGCGTCGACTTCGATCTGCGCCGGGACGAGCCGTATCTCGCGTACGGCGAGCTCCAGGACGTCCTGAAGGTCGTGACCCGGCAGGAGGGCGACTGCCTCGCCCGGTTCGAGTGCCTGCTGGAGCAGACCCACAACGCCCTCGATCTCGCGGACGCCTGCCTGGACCGGATCGCGGAGCTGCCGCCGGGGCCGATCAACCAGCGGCTCCCCAAGGTGCTGAAGGCACCCGAGGGGCACACGTACGCGTGGACCGAGAACCCCCTCGGCATCAACGGCTACTACCTGGTCAGCAAGGGCGAGAAGACGCCGTACCGGCTGAAGCTGCGCTCGGCCTCGTACAACAACATCCAGGCGCTGGTGGAGCTGCTGCCGGGGACGCTGGTCGCGGACATGGTGGCGATCCTGGGGTCGATGTTCTTCGTGGTCGGGGACATCGACAAGTAGCCCCGGCGCGGGGTCAGGCGTTCAGCAGGTCCGGGACGCCGACCGGCTGGAGCAGCCAGCCGAAGTCGCCGAGGCCGCCCGTCGCCGTCAGCTCGGCGGCCTCACCGGCGCTCGCGAGGGCGCGCAGGTACTCGGCGGGGCGGGTGGAGGCGAGTTCCAGGGAGGGGCGTGCGCCGGTGATGCCTAGGGCGCGCAGCGCCTCGCGCTGGGTGAGGAGACGGGCGCCGGGCAGCGCGCACGCGTCCAGCGCCACATGCGCGGTCAGATCGCAGGAGCCGTCCGGCACCGGAGCCGTCTCGCGTCCCTCGCGGAAGCCGGTCAGCGTGCCGAAGGGGGGCCGTGACCCGCGCGTGTGCGCGTAGTCCGCGGCGACCGCCAGCCCTCGCTCCAGCGTGCCCGTCACGGCGGCCCACGCCTGGTCCCGGGGCAGCCCGATCTCGGCGCGCAGCCCCTCGCCGCCCTCCTCGGGCAGCGGCCACCAGCGGTCCAGCCAGCGCGCCTCGGCGCCGCCGACCGGCTCCCCGAGGCGCTCGGTGCCGTCCCGGCGGACCAGGACCCGGCGTGGCACGCCCGCGGTGTCCACCTCGGCGACGTCCACCGGCACGTTGTCCAGCCATTCATTGGCGAAGAGCAGTCCCGTCACCGGCCGGGGCGGCTCGGACAGCCAGGTCACCCGGGGGTCCAGGTCCGGGGGGCGGGCGGCGATCTCGACGGCGTACGCGCGCGTGCGGGCCGCCACCCCGGCGGGGAGCGCGGCCAGCACACCGGTGACCAGCTCGCCCCGGCCCGCCGCCATGTCGACGAGGTCGAGGGTGTCCGGCCGGCCCAGTGCCTCGTCCACCCGGCACAGCAGCCGGGCCACGGCGGCCGCGTAGAGCGGCGAGGCGTGCACGGACGTCCGGAAGTGAGCGGACGGTCCCTCGGGACGGCGGTAGAAGCCCTCCGGGCCGTACAGGGCGGATTCCGCCGCCGCCCGCCAGCCCTGCCACGCGTCCGCCGCCTCTTGTGTCACCGGCCCAGGCTAGGGCGTTCTCCTGCGCACAGAAATGCGGTCCCTCCACCTTGCGGAGTACGCGCGCGGGGTGCGGATCGGCCCTCCGGTTGACCCCTGCACACATCCGGTGTCCCTACGCTGGGTTACGTGCAGCGCCTCTATGACTTCCTCCGCAGGCACCCGACCGGGGTCGACACCTTCTGGGCCGTCCTCCTGTTCGGGATCTCTGTGGCGAGCGTGGCCATCCAGCCGGAGGGTGGGCGGGCCGACGGCCAGGGCACCGGGTCCGAGGCCGTCATCGTCCCCATCCTGGTGCTGTTGTGCCTGGTCATCGCGTTGCGCCGGCGGATGCCGGAGAAGATGCTGCTGCTGGCCATCGGGATCGGTCTGGCGCAGTTGGTGCTGGACGTGGCGACCACGCCCGCCGACTTCGCGTTCCTGGTGATCGTCTACACCGTCGCCGCGACCGGCGCCCGCTGGGCGTCGCGGCTCGCGCTCGGCGCGGGCCTGTGCGCGGCGCCCCTGTCCCAGCTGCGGTGGCCGGAGCAGGAGGCCACCGTCCTCAGCAACATCGCGCTGATCATCTTCCTCAGCGTGCCCTTCGCGCTCGCCTGGGTGCTCGGCGACTCCATCCGCACCCGCCGCGCCTACTACGAGCAGCTGGAGGAACGCGCGACCCGGCTGGAGAAGGAGCGCGAGGCCCAGGCCAAGGTCGCCGTCGCCGCCGAACGCGCCCGTATCGCGCGTGAGCTGCACGACGTCGTCGCGCACAACGTCTCGGTCATGGTGGTGCAGGCCGACGGCGCCGCCTACGTCCTCGACGCCGCCCCGGACCAGGCCAAGAAGGCCCTGGAGACGATCTCCTCCACCGGCCGCCAGGCCCTCGCCGAGATGCGCCGCCTCCTGGGTGTGCTCCGCACCGGCGAGCACCAGGAGACCGGCGAGTACGTTCCCCAGCCCGACGTCGAGCAGATCGACGACCTCGTCGAGCAGTGCCGCAGCTCCGGTCTGCCCGTCGACTTCAAGGTCGAGGGCACCCCGCGCCCGCTGCCCAGCGGCGTCGAGCTCACGGCGTACCGCATCGTGCAGGAGGCGCTGACCAACACCCGCAAGCACGGCGGCCCGAACGCCGGGGCCAGCGTGCGCCTGGTCTACTTCGACGACGGGCTCGGCCTGCTCGTCGAGGACGACGGCAAGGGCGCCCCGCACGAGCTGTACGAGGACGGCGGCGCCGACGGACAGGGCCACGGCCTGATCGGCATGCGCGAGCGGGTCGGCATGGTCGGCGGCACCCTGGACGCCGGGCCGCGGCCGGGCGGAGGATTCCGCATCAGCGCGCTGCTGCCGCTGAAACCGGCCCACTGACCCGGCCCCGCGCACACCCGAAGCCCGCAAGCCCCGGTACGCCTCCGCAAGCCCCCGGCGAACCGCAAGCCCCCGAAGACACGGAAGAGGACCCGATGGCGATCCGCGTGATGCTCGTCGACGACCAGGTGCTGCTGCGCACCGGGTTCCGGATGGTGCTCGCCGCCCAGCCGGACATGGAGGTCGTCGCGGAGGCGGGGGACGGCGTCGAGGCGCTCCAAGTGCTCCGCTCGACCTCCGTCGACGTCGTCCTCATGGACGTCCGTATGCCGAAGCTGGACGGTGTGGAGACCACCCGCCGCATCTGCTCGGAGCCCGAGCCGCCCAAGGTGCTCATCCTGACCACCTTCGACCTCGACGAGTACGCGTTCTCCGGGCTGAAGGCCGGCGCCTCCGGGTTCATGCTCAAGGACGTGCCGCCCGGGGAACTCCTCGCCGCGATCCGCTCGGTGCACAGCGGCGACGCCGTGGTGGCCCCGTCGACGACTCGGCGGCTGCTGGACCGGTTCGCGCCCATGCTGCCCTCCACCGGCGGGGAGCCGAAGCACAAGGAGCTGGAGCGGCTCACCGACCGGGAGCGCGAGGTCATGGTGCTGGTCGCGCAGGGCCTGTCGAACGGCGAGATCGCGGCCCGGCTGGTCCTGTCCGAGGCCACCGTGAAGACCCACGTGGGCCGCATCCTGACCAAGCTCGGCCTGCGCGACCGCGTCCAGGTGGTCGTCCTGGCCTACGAGACGGGGTTGGTGCGAGCGGGCGGCCACGGCTGAGCCGAGCGCCACTAGGGTCTGCGCATGCTCCTGTGGATCAACGGCCCTTTCGGGGGCGGCAAGACACAGACCGCACACGAGATCCGGCGCCGGCTGCCCGGCAGCGTCGTCTGCGACCCCGAGCACCCAGGGTTCGGACTGCGGCGCATGCTCCCGCCGGACCTGCGCGGGGACTTCCAGGATCTGGCCTCCTGGCGGCAGGGCGTCGTCGAGGTCCTCGACCTGGCGCTCACCCGGCACGACGGCGTGGTCATCGCGCCGATGACCGTCACGCATCCGGAGTACTTCGCGGAGACGGTGGGCCGGCTGCGCCAACTCGGGCACAACGTCCGGCACTTCACGCTCCTCGCGGAGCGCGAGACCGTCCTGCGGCGGCTGCGCGAGCGCGGCTTCGGGCGGCTGGCGCAGATCGCCGCGGGGAGGGGCGGCGGGCCGCGCCGGGAGAGCTGGGCGGTGTCCCGGCTCGACCACTGCCTGGAGCGGCTGCGCGAACCGGAGTTCGCCGAGCATCTGTGGACCGACCGCACGAGCGTGCCGAGGACGGCGGACCGGATCGCCGTCCTGGCCGGGCTGACGCTGCGGCCCAACGCCGAGGGCGCGCTGCGGACGCGGCTGCGGCAGGCGGCGGTCGGGATCCGGCACATCCGCTTCGACTGACGGCCGTTCGACGTTCTACGCCGCCCTCATCGCAGCAGCGCTTCGAGGAAGTCGCTGCCGAGCCGGGCCACCGAGGTCACGTCCAGCTGGTAGAGGACGTACCGGCCCCGGCGGCGGGTGGTGATCAGGCCCGCCTTCTTGAGGACGCTCAGGTGCCGGGATATCTCCGGGGCCGACATGCCGTGGATCTGCACGAGCTCGCTCGTGGTGTAGGTGCTGCGCGCGAGGTTGCGGCACAGCTGCATGCGTACCGGGTGGGACAGCGCGGTCATGCGCAGGGTCAGCTGCCCGACCGACGGCGGGGACGCGATCTCAGGGGAGCCGACCGTGTAGTGCAGGACCGGCTGCCAGCCGTACCGGTGCAGCACCGTCAGATGCGGCCAGCCCAGGCTCGTCGGCACCAGCAGCAGACTGCCGTCCCGGATCAGGCTGTGGCCCTGGCGGAGCTTGTCGATCGTGATGCGTCCGGCGGCCTCGTCGAGCGTCACCGCCGCGGAGATCGAGGTCAGCGCCTCGGCGAGCCCCTTGTGCCGCAGGAGGTCGGTCCGGTGGCGGGCGTCCGCGGTCAGCTGGTGGCGCAGCCGGGCCCAGGTGTCGGCGAAGAACGCCTCGTCGCAGTCCTCGAGGAACTGCCGCAGCCAGGCCCGGATCAGCGCCGGATCGTCGAGCAGCCGTCCGGTGAACCGCAGCTGCTGCGGCCCGCGCGCGGCGGCCAGCTCCAGGGAGCGGCGGCGCAGCTCGGGGTCGGCGAGCACGCTCCGGCTCGGATTGCCGTAGGGCAGGGCGCAGGTGAACTCCAGGGCGGCGTCCACGAACTGCTCGTCGGACAGCTTGTCGAGCAGATCCAGCTCCTCGGCGAGCGTCTCGCCGGGCAGGGCTCCGCCGGGGACGCCCGCGTAGGGCAGGAACAGGTCCGAGAACGTCGTCCGCCACAGGAAGTCGGCCTCGCTCATGCGGTCGGCCAGGTGCGGGTCCAGCCGGGCCGTCACACCGGTCACCCAGCCCTGGAGGCCCGGGTGGTGCCCCGGCTCCGACAGCGCGTGCAGCGCCATGCCGAGCTCGGCGAGGGGGGAGGGCACGACGGCGACCCTCTCCGGCCGCAGCCCCGCGATGTCGATGCTCACGCTCATGCCCACATGGTGCACCCCACCACTGACAACACGACCGCCGATTGACGCCGGCCGTCAATCGACGCACCCGAGATCCGGCTGCCGCGTCACCGGCCCGTCTCCTCCCGCAGCCGGGTGACGAAGCCCGCGACGGCCTCCCGGACGTCGGCGGCGGACCAGTCGAGGCCGGCCGCCTCGACGCAGACCTCGGTGAAGGCCAGCCCGGGGCCCGCGGCCTCCCAGGAGTGGGTGAACAGCAGCGTCCCGGTCTCCTCGGCCTGCCGGACCGCCGCCTCCCCGAGCACATCGGCGTCGTACGGCAGCCACACCTGGAACTGGTGGGTGTGCGGCGGCTCGGGGTGGACCCGCGCCCACGGCAGGTCGGCCGCGGCCAGCCCCTCGCGCAGCGCGGCGGCCACCACGCGCGCGTGGGCGACGTACTCGGGCAGCCGGGGCAGCCGGGTCTCCAGGCCCACCAGTGCCGACAGCACGGTCGGGAACTGCTGGAAGACCTGGCCGCCGTAGCGGTGCCGCCAGACCTTCGCCTCCTCGACCAGGGTCCTCGGGCCGGCCAGGGCCGCGCCCCCGAAGGCGTCGAGCGACTTGTAGAACGACACGTAGACGCTGTCCGCCAGGCCCGCGATCTCGGGCAGCGGGCGGCCGAGCGCGACCGTCGACTCCCACAGCCGGGCGCCGTCGAAGTGCACCACGGCGTCCCGCTCGCGCGCCGCCTCCACGACCTCGGTCAGCTCCTCCCAGGTGGGCAGCAGGAATCCGGGCTCCCGCAGGGGCAGTTCGAGCATGAGCGTCCCGAAGGGTTCCGCGAGGTCGCGCACCTCGGCGGCCGTCGGCATCCGGGGCTCGGACGTCACCCGCACCGGGCGCAACCCGCTGACCTGGCCGAGGGCATGGCGTTCGTGCACCTCCGGGTGGCTCAGCGCGTGCAGGGCGACCGCCGGGTTCCCGGTGCGGCCCGCCCAGCAGCGCAGGGCGATCTGCTGGGCCATCGTGCCGGTCGGGAAGAACGCGGCGGCCTCCATGCCGAGCAGCCCGGCGACCTTCTCCTCCAGGGCCTCGACGACGCGGTTGCCGTAGACGTCCGACGGCTCGTCCAGGTCGTACACGTCCTGCGCCTCGTCCAGCAGGGCCAGGCGTTCGCGGAGGGTCTTCTGGAAGCCCTGGCGCGCGAGCACGCGCTTCGCGGTGCGCTGGGCGGTGATCCGCCGCTCGCGCAGCAGCCCCCGCCGCTCCTCGTCCGACATGCCGTCCTGCCGCTGGCCGCTGTGCGGCGCCGTGTCGCTCATCCGGGGATGATCCCGTACGGCGGTGCGCGCGGGCATCCGGATTACGCGGCGCCCGGCCGCCCCGGCGCCCGGCCGCCCCGGCGCCCGGCCGCCCCGGCGCCCGGCCGCCCCGGCGCCCGGCCGCCCCGGCGCCCGGCGGCCGGGGCGGGCGAGGCCGTGCGATGGCCCACAGCCTGTGGACGACCGGACCCCTGCCGAACCAATCGCGTTAACATGACGAGAAATCGTCCGGTACCCCGAGCGGACTGGAACGGGAAGGCCACCGTCGAGTGAGTACAAGCCAACAGCCGGATCCCAGGGACCGCCCCGCGCGGCTCACCGTCGGTGTCGTCGGCGCCGGCCGTGTGGGCCCCGCCCTCGCCGCGTCCCTCCAACTGGCCGGACACCGCCCGGTCGCCGTCTCGGGCGTCTCCGACGCCTCCCGGCGCCGCGCCGAGCACCTGCTGCCCGGGGTGCCGCTCATGCCGCCCGCCGAGGTCCTGGCCCACGCCGAGCTGGTGCTGCTGACCGTCCCCGACGACGCGCTCCCCGGCCTGGTCGAAGGGCTCGCCGACACCGGCGCGGTCCGCCCCGGCCAGCTGCTGGTGCACACCTCCGGGCGGTACGGCGCCCGGGTCCTGGACCCCGCCCTGCGCGCGGGGGCGCTGCCACTGGCCCTGCACCCGGCGATGACCTTCACCGGCACCCCCGTCGACGTCCAGCGCCTGGCCGGCTGCTCCTTCGGCGTCACCGCCCCGGCCGAGCTGCGGCTGGCCGCCGAGGCCCTGGTCATCGAGATGGGCGGCGAGCCCGAGTGGATCGCCGAGGAGCGCCGCCCGCTCTACCACGCGGCCCTCGCGCTCGGCGCGAACCACCTGGTCACCCTGGTCGCCCAGTCCATGGAGCTGCTGCGCGAGGCGGGCGTGGCCGCCCCCGACCGGATGCTGGGCCCGCTGCTCGGCGCCGCCCTGGACAACGCGCTGCGCTCCGGCGACGCCGCCCTGACCGGCCCCGTCGCGCGCGGGGACGCGGGCACCGTCGCCGCGCACGTCACCGAACTGCGCCGGCACGCCCCGCAGACCGTCGCCGGCTATCTGGCGATGGCCCGCGCCACCGCCGACCGCGCGCTGGCCCACGGGCTGCTCAAGCCGGAACTCGCCGAGGACCTCCTCGACGTGCTCGCGACCGGTCCCGACGGCGCCGAGGGAGAGGCCCGATGACCACCACCCTGCTGCGCACCGCCGCAGAGCTGCATGCGCGCGTGCGCACGGGCCGCCGTGCCGTCGTGATGACGATGGGCGCCCTGCACGAGGGCCACGCCACCCTGATCCGCACCGCCCGCCGGATCGCCGGACCGGACGGCGAGGTCGTCGTCACCGTCTTCGTGAACCCCCTGCAGTTCGGCGCGGGCGAGGACCTCGACCGCTATCCGCGCACCCTGGACGCCGACCTCGAGGTCGCCGGACGGGCGGGCGCCGACGTCGTGTTCGCCCCGGCCGTCGACGAGGTCTACCCGGGCGGCGAGCCCCAGGTCCGGATCACCGCGGGCCCCATGGGCGAGCGGCTGGAGGGCGCCTCCCGCCCCGGTCACTTCGACGGCATGCTGACCGTCGTCGCCAAGCTGCTCCACCTGACCCGCCCCGACGTCGCCCTGTACGGCCAGAAGGACGCCCAGCAGCTCGCGCTGATCCGCCGTATGGTCCGCGATCTGAACTTCGGCGTGGAGATCGTCGGCGTCCCCACCGTGCGCGAGGAGGACGGCCTCGCGCTGTCCAGCCGCAACCGCTACCTCTCCCCCAAGGAGCGGCGCACCGCGCTCGCCCTCTCGCAGGCCCTGTTCGCCGGCGCCGACCGGCACGCCGCCCAGGAGGCGCTGCGCGCGCGGGCCCGCGAGGTGCCCGCCACGCGTGCGCGTGCCGAGGCGCTCAGCGCCATCGGCGAGTCCCGCGCCGCGGCCGACGCGCACGCCGTCGCCAAGGCCGCGCCCGGCTCCGCCGCCGCCGTCCGCGCCGCCGCCCGCCTGGTCCTGGACGAGGCCGCCCGGCTCACCCCGCCGCTCGAACTGGACTACCTCGCCCTCGTCGACCCCGACGACTTCACCGAGATCGGGGACGACTTCACCGGCGAGGCCGTCCTCGCCGTCGCCGCCCGGGTCGGCGCGACCCGGCTGATCGACAACATCACCCTCACCTTCGGAGCCGCCTCGTGACCAGCACAGGCATACGACTGCACGCCCCCGCGCCCGGATGGTCCATCGCAGCGGACGTCGTGGTCGTCGGCTCCGGCGTGGCCGGCCTGACGGCCGCGCTGCGCTGCGAGGCGGCCGGCCTCGACACCGTCGTCGTCACCAAGGCACGCCTGGACGACGGCTCCACCCGCTGGGCCCAGGGCGGCGTCGCCGCGGCCCTCGGCGAGGGCGACACCCCCGAGCAGCATCTGGACGACACCCTGGTGGCCGGCGCCGGGCTGTGCGACGAGGAGGCGGTACGGATCCTCGTCACCGAGGGCCCCGACGCCGTACGCCGGCTGATCGAGACCGGCGCCCACTTCGACGAGTCCTCCGAGGGCGGGCTGGAGCTGACCCGCGAGGGCGGCCACCACCGCCGCCGTATCGCCCACGCGGGCGGTGACGCGACCGGCGCGGAGATCTCCCGCGCCCTGGTCGAGGCGGTCCGCGCGCGGGGCCTGCGCACCGTCGAGAACGCGCTGGTGCTCGACCTCCTCACGGACGCCGAGGGCCGCACCGCGGGCGTCACCCTGCACGTCATGGGCGAGGGGCAGCACGACGGCGTGGGCGCGGTGCACGCGCCCGCCGTGGTCCTGGCCACCGGCGGCATGGGCCAGGTCTTCTCCGCGACGACGAACCCGTCGGTGTCGACCGGCGACGGCGTGGCCCTCGCGCTGCGCGCGGGCGCCGAGGTCAGCGACCTGGAGTTCGTGCAGTTCCACCCGACCGTGCTGTTCCTGGGCGCGGACGCGGAGGGCCAGCAGCCGCTGGTCTCCGAGGCGGTCCGCGGCGAGGGCGCCCACCTGGTCGACGCCGACGGCGTGCGGTTCATGGTCGGACAGCACGAGCTGGCCGAGCTCGCGCCCCGGGACATCGTCGCCAAGGGCATCACCCGGCGGATGCAGGAGCAGGACGCGGGGCACATGTTCCTCGACGCCCGGCACTTCGGCGCCGAGATGTGGGAGCACCGCTTCCCGACGATCCTGGCCGCCTGCCGCGCGCACGGCATCGACCCCGTCACCACGCCCATCCCGGTCGCCCCGGCCGCCCACTACGCCTCCGGCGGCGTACGCACCGACTCCCGGGGCCGGACGACGGTCCCCGGCCTGTACGCGTGCGGCGAGGTGGCCTGCACCGGTGTGCACGGCGCCAACCGGCTCGCGTCGAACTCGCTCCTCGAAGGGCTCGTCTACGCCGAGCGGATCGCCGCCGACATCGCCGAGGTCCGGGCCGCGGACGGCCTCACCGCGCGCGTGCCGCAGCCCGTGCCGTACCCGGAGACCCCCGAGCACCCGCTGCTCGCCCCCGAGGCCCGGTTCGCCATCCAGCGGATCATGACCATGGGCGCCGGCGTCCTGCGCTCCGAAGCCTCCCTGACCGAGGCCGCCGAACAGATCCAGCGGCTGCACGCCGAGGCCCGCGACGCCCTCCTGGAGAACGGCAAGACCGCCGAGCCCGGCGTCGACACCTGGGAGGCCACGAACCTCCTGTGCGTGGCGCGCGCCCTCGTGGCCGCCGCCCGGATGCGCGAGGAGACCCGGGGCTGCCACTGGCGCGAGGACCGGCCCGACCGCGACGACACGGCGTGGCGGCGTCACATCGTCGTGAGCCTGAACCCGGACCGCACACTGGCCGTGCACACCACCGACACCGCAGACCTCCCCCCGACCCGGCCCCAGGAGCAGTGACAGCAGTGACCACCCCGGACCTTCCCCTCGCCTCGAACGGCGGCTGCGGCGACGACTGCGCCTGCGGCGCCGGCGAGGAGTACCTGGAGTGCGGGCTCGACCCCGCGCTCGCCCAGCTCCTCGCCGACGCGGGTCTCGACCCCGTCGAGGTCGAGGACATCGCCAACGTGGCGATCCAGGAGGACCTCGCCGGCGGCGTGGACGTGACCACGGTCGCGACCATCCCCGAGGAGGCCGTCGCCACCGCCGACTTCGTCGCGCGCGAGGACGGCGTCGTGGCCGGCCTGCGGGTCGCCGAAGCGGTCCTGTCGATCGTCTGCGAGGACGAGTTCGAGGTCGAGCGGCACGTCGAGGATGGCGACCGGATCACGGCGGGGCAGAAGCTGCTGTCCGTGACCACCCGCACCCGCGACCTGCTCACCGGCGAGCGCAGCGCGCTGAACATCCTGTGCCGTCTGTCGGGCATCGCGACGGCCACGCGCGCGTGGGCGGACGTCCTGGACGGCACCCGCGCGAAGGTCCGCGACACCCGCAAGACGACGCCGGGCCTGCGGGCGCTGGAGAAGTACGCCGTGCGCTGCGGCGGCGGCGTCAACCACCGCATGTCCCTGTCGGACGCGGCCCTGGTCAAGGACAACCACGTCGTCGCGGCGGGCGGTGTGGCGCAGGCCTTCAAGGCGGTCCGCGAGACCTTCCCGGACGTGCCGATCGAGGTCGAGGTCGACACGCTGCACCAGCTCCGCGAGGTCGTGGACGCCGGCGCCGACCTGATCCTGCTGGACAACTTCACGCCGGGCGAGTGCGAGGAGGCCGTGGCGATCGTCGACGGCCGCGCCGCCCTGGAGGCGTCCGGCCGGCTGACCCTGGACAACGCCAAGGCGTACGCGGACACCGGCGTGGACTACCTCGCGGTCGGTGCCCTCACCCACTCCTCGCCGATCCTGGACATCGGTCTCGACCTGCGAGCGGCGGAGTAGGTACCGGCATGCTGCTCACGATCGACGTAGGCAACACCCACACCGTCCTCGGCCTGTTCGACGGCGAGGACATCGTCGAGCACTGGCGTATCTCCACGGACGCGCGCCGCACCGCCGACGAGCTGGCGGTCCTCCTGCAGGGCCTCATGGGCATGCACCCGCTCCTCGGGGACGAACTGGGCGACGGGATCGACGGCATCGCCATCTGCGCGACCGTCCCGTCGGTCCTGCACGAGCTGCGCGAGGTGACCCGCCGCTACTACGGCGACGTCCCCGCCGTCCTCGTCGAGCCGGGCGTGAAGACGGGCGTGCCGATCCAGTTCGACAACCCCAAGGAGGTCGGCGCCGACCGCATCATCAACGCGGTCGCGGCGAACGAGCTGTACGGCGGCCCGGCGATCGTCGTCGACTTCGGCACGGCGACCACGTTCGACGCGGTCTCCGCGCGCGGGGAGTACGTCGGCGGCGTGATCGCGCCCGGCATCGAGATCTCCGTGGAGGCCCTCGGCGTCAAGGCCGCGCAGCTGCGGAAGATCGAGGTGGCCCGGCCCCGGACCGTGATCGGCAAGAACACTGTCGCCGCCATGCAGTCGGGCATCGTCTACGGCTTCGCGGGCCAGGTCGACGGGGTCGTCACCCGGATGGCCCGGGAGCTCGCGGACGACCCGGACGACGTGACGGTGATCGCCACGGGAGGCCTGGCGCCGACGGTGCTCGGCGAGAGCACCGTCATCGACGAGCACGAGCCGTGGCTGACCCTGATCGGGCTCCGCCTGGTCTACGAACGCAACGTCGCCCGGAGCTGACCCGACCCCGCCACCAGGGCCGGTATCGCGGTATCGGCCCTGGTGAGCCCGGTCGTCCGGCGCACCCCCAGCCGGGTGTCTCCCCGGCGACACCCATTTCCCTATGCCGGGTTTGTCCGATTAGCGCGTATCGTCGCGGCATGCCCACGCCCTACGGATCCCTCGGTGGCATGGCCTTCGGTGCGGAGGAGCTGCGTGTGCTCCGCCGCGCCCTCGCCCTCGCCCTTGACCCCAGCCCCGCCTCGGCCGAAGACGTCCAGGACTGTCTCCATCTCGCCGAGTCGCTCGACGAGGCGATCCACGAGGGCGCCCGGCGGCGCGCCTTCCTGGTGGCGGACCTCGCCCGCTACCGCGCCGCCCTGCCCGGCAGTGCGACGGGCTACCTCGCCCTCCTCCAGGAGGCCCTGGACGCCGGGCACCGGCCGACCGCCGACGACCTCGCCGCCCTCGGGGCGCTGCGCGGCAACCGGGCCGCGGCCGTCCTGCTGGCCCGCTTCCGCCCTCAGGCGGTGACGGACCTCGTGGCCCCTCAGGGGCGCCCCGCCCCCGCTCGGGTCGCCGAGTCCAGGCCGTTCGTCCCGGCGTCCCGTACGCGCCTCCAGGCCCTTCCCGGGGGGCTCCAGGCCGCGCCCGTCACCCTGCCCGCCCAGGCCGCGGGCGACGAGCCCGCGAAGCCGGCCCGCAAGCCGCCCGCCGAGAAGCCGGCCGCCCCGTCGCCGGAGCGCGAACCCGACGCCCCCAAGCCCGGCCGCCCCATCCCCACCCCCGGCGAGGTCTTCCCCCGCCGCAAGCCGGCCCCGCCGCCCGCCAACCCGCCCCAGCAGCTGGCCGCCGGCTGAGCGCCCCTGCGCGAAGATCGCCCCGCCCCCTGGCTACCCTGGACCCATGGACTACGTCTCCGCACTGCTCCCGCCGGTCGTGATGGCCGTGTTCTTCATCGGACTGATCCGGGTGATCGTGAAGACGCAGGGCGGGGCGAACAAGGCCAAGGAGGACGCGGCCGTGGACGCCGCCCTCGCGCGCGCCGAGGGCTCCCGCGGCACCTCCGCGCAGCCCGACGCCTGACCCTCCCGCCTCACAGGGCGTACGACTCCGGTTCCCCGCACGCACCGTGCGCTTTCCGGGTCGTACGCCCTTTTTGTTCCTGTTTGCCGATGAAGGTGCACGTCGGGGCGCCAACGATCAGTTTCCCCACTATTGTTCTGAGTTGTGCCTCGCCCCTTGGGAGAACTCGAAGACGCGGTCATGACGCGGGTGTGGAAGTGGAACCGCCCGGTGACCGTTCGAGAAGTCCTGGAAGATCTCCAGAAGGAACGGTCCATCGCGTACACGACCGTGATGACCGTTATGGACAATCTCCATCAGAAGGGCTGGGTCCGGCGGGAAGCGGAAGGCCGGGCCTATCGATATGAGGCGGTCTCCACACGCGCCGCCTACGCCGCCGCCCTGATGAACGAGGCCTGGTCGCAGAGCGACAACCCCGCCGCCGCACTCGTCGCGTTCTTCGGCATGATGAGCGACGAACAGCGCACCGCCCTGCGGGACGCCGTACGCATCGTCCAGGGTCCGGAAACGGCCGAGCCGGCGCCGGCGCCCGAAACCCGCGGCGTTACCGGCGGCGATAGCGGCGCCGCCCATTCGCCCGGTGCCGATACCGGTTCCGATACCGCCGGCGATACCGCCCCGGAGAACCCCGGCTCGGCGCAGGGGTCCGGCGGGCGATAGCGTCCGCTCATGTCAGCAGAGAGCCACTCCGGGGGAAGCGCCTCGGCGGGGAGCCCGGAAGTCACCGCAAAAGCCATCACCGTCCGGCGGGCGCGTACCGGCGATGTCCCGGCGGTGCGCCGTCTCCTTGACGCCTACGTCCAGCGCCGCATCCTGCTCGACAAAGCCACGGTCACGCTTTACGAGGACATCCAGGAGTTCTGGGTCGCGGAACGGGACGACAACGGCGAGGTCGTCGGCTGCGGCGCCCTGCACGTGATGTGGGAAGACCTGGCGGAAGTCCGCACCCTGGCCGTGAAGCCGGGCC
Organism: Streptomyces sp. RK62; assembly: GCF_018070255.1. NCBI lineage: Bacteria > Bacillati > Actinomycetota > Actinomycetes > Kitasatosporales > Streptomycetaceae > Streptomyces > Streptomyces sp. RK62. The sequence goes on from NZ_JAGPYD010000016.1 coordinate 193,961, forward strand.
TGCGCGGCGCCGGGGTCGGCCACCAGTTGCTGGAGAAGTTGCTGCACACCGCGCGCTGGCTGGGTGTTCGCCGGGTTTTCTGTCTGACCTTCGAAGTGGACTTCTTCGGCAAGCACGGCTTCGTGGAGATCGGGGAGACGCCGGTCGACACGGATGTCTACGCCGAGCTGCTGCGTTCCTATGACGAAGGCGTCGCGGAGTTCCTGGGTCTCGAACGAGTGAAACCGAACACCTTGGGCAACAGCCGGATGCTTCTGCATCTGTGATCGCCGGTTCGACAAGCCGTATTCCACCCGACCGGGCATGCCCAGGTGCCCTATGTCCGAAACGCGCATGTTTCCGGTGCGGGAGCGGGAGCCGGGTCTCTCCCGGGGGTTTGTGTTTTTCCGGCAAAAGCGGTTTGCTTTCCGACGTACTGCAGTACTGCATATAACAGGGGACGGCGAAACGGCGGACGCCGCGACCCCCGGCCCTCACGTTATCGATGAAAGGAAATCCGGTGGCACAGAAGGTTCAGGTCCTTCTTGTCGATGACCTCGACGGCGGCGAGGCGGACGAGACCGTGACGTTCGCGCTGGACGGCAAGACGTACGAGATCGATCTCACGACTGCCAATGCGGACAAGCTCCGTGGCCTTCTCGAGCCTTACGTGAAGGGCGGCCGTCGTACCGGAGGCCGTGCTTCGGGTGGGCGTGGAAAGGCGCGTGCCGCTTCCGGCGGCGGCAGCCAGGACACCGCGCAGATCCGTGCGTGGGCGAAGGAGAACGGTTACGAGGTCAACGACCGCGGTCGCGTTCCCGCGAGCATCCGCGAGGCCTACGAGAAGGCCAACGGCTGAGCTACGGACCGACGGCCGGCCAGGCGCACCCGCGCCGCAGCCGCAGCCGGTGGCAGTGTGTCGCCACCGTGCCCAGCACCCGCACCAGATCGGGGGCGCCCCCACCGCCCCCCAGGGCCGACAGCGTCGGCAGCGAGGCCTCGACCTCGCCCCCAGGCTCGGGGGGCCGCAGCCATACGGCGGCCCCCTGCACGGCACCGGAGCGGCCCCGCGGCAGCGGCCGCGTCCCGCCCGGCTCCGGCGCGGGCCCGGTGAGCCCCTGCCCGGGCGGCAGGGGCGCCTCCATGTGGGCGCCCGCGCCCAGCGCCGCCAGATCGAGCGGCAGCGTGCCCCACTCCAGCCAGTCCAGCACCCCCGGCACCTCCTGCGCGCTCCCCGGCGCCACCAGCAGCCGCAGCCGGCCGTCCCGGGCCGCCACCGGGGACCCGGGCGCGAGATGGCGCAGCGCGGCCAGGCCCGCCTCGGCCGGCACGTCCAGCACGTCGAACCGCACCCCGAGCCGCAGACACGGCGCGGGGCCGGGCGGGGTGAGCAGCGCCGCCCAGCCGAGGACCGTGCCGTACCACCGGCGGACCGGCGCGTGCGGATCGGGCGGCCGACGGGGCGGGGGGATCACGGCGGGGTCCGCGACGGGCTCCACGGCGACCACGGGACGGGGGCCGACCATGTCCGGTGAACCGCCGGAAGAGCCGCGTGGTTACGGCACGTGCCGCCTTGACTGCGGAGCGTCGCGCTTCGAGGGGTGCTCGGAGGCGTGAGGCGGCGCAAGGTTGTTCGCCCGTAGCGGAGGGAACCGGGGGCTACGGCATGGAGTGTCAGTCCCAGCGGGTAAGACATCCCTAGTGGGAGGGGGCGACACGCAGGACAGTGGGTCTCACGTTCGCCATCGGCGTACTGATGGTGAGGGTAACCACCTGGCCTGCGGGAACATCGTCTCGCACCATCGGGTTGGAGCAGATGTCGGCGTCACGGGTCAGGAGGCCATCGACGGTGTCGGCAGTTGGAATGAGCGGTCCCCGCTTGCGGGACTAAGCTGCGGAAGGACAGGGAGGGGAAGTTCCCCCCACTGCCTGACCGCTCTGAGGAGCGATTAACGATGTTCGAGAGGTTCACCGACCGCGCGCGGCGGGTTGTCGTCCTGGCTCAGGAAGAAGCCCGGATGCTCAACCACAACTACATCGGCACCGAGCACATCCTCCTGGGCCTGATCCACGAGGGTGAGGGTGTCGCCGCCAAGGCCCTTGAGAGCCTCGGGATTTCGCTCGAGGCGGTCCGCCAGCAGGTGGAGGAGATCATCGGCCAGGGCCAGCAGGCCCCGTCCGGGCACATCCCCTTCACCCCCCGTGCCAAGAAGGTCCTGGAGCTGTCGCTCCGCGAGGCTCTTCAGCTGGGCCACAACTACATCGGCACGGAGCACATCCTGCTCGGCCTGATCCGTGAGGGCGAGGGCGTCGCCGCCCAGGTCCTGGTCAAGCTGGGCGCTGATCTGAACCGTGTGCGGCAGCAGGTGATCCAGCTGCTCTCCGGTTACCAGGGCAAGGAGACCGCCACCGCCGGCGGGCCTGCCGAGGGCACCCCCTCGACGTCCCTGGTCCTCGACCAGTTCGGCCGGAACCTCACCCAGGCCGCTCGTGAGTCCAAGCTCGACCCGGTCATCGGGCGCGAGAAGGAGATCGAGCGGGTCATGCAGGTGCTGTCCCGCCGTACCAAGAACAACCCGGTCCTGATCGGTGAGCCCGGCGTCGGCAAGACCGCCGTCGTCGAGGGCCTCGCCCAGGCCATCGTCAAGGGCGAGGTGCCCGAGACCCTCAAGGACAAGCACCTCTACACCCTGGACCTCGGCGCGCTGGTCGCCGGCTCCCGCTACCGCGGTGACTTCGAGGAGCGCCTGAAGAAGGTGCTCAAGGAGATCCGCACCCGCGGCGACATCATCCTGTTCATCGACGAGCTGCACACGCTCGTGGGTGCGGGTGCCGCCGAGGGCGCCATCGACGCGGCTTCCATCCTGAAGCCGATGCTGGCCCGCGGTGAGCTGCAGACCATCGGTGCCACCACCCTGGACGAGTACCGCAAGCACCTGGAGAAGGACGCGGCCCTCGAGCGCCGCTTCCAGCCCATCCAGGTCGCCGAGCCGTCCCTGCCGCACACGATCGAGATCCTCAAGGGTCTGCGTGACCGGTACGAGGCGCACCACCGGGTCTCCATCACCGACGAGGCGCTGGTCCAGGCCGCCACCCTGGCCGACCGGTACATCTCGGACCGCTTCCTGCCGGACAAGGCGATCGACCTGATCGACGAGGCCGGTTCCCGGATGCGCATCCGCCGGATGACCGCGCCGCCGGACCTGCGCGAGTTCGACGAGAAGATCGCCGGTGTCCGCCGGGACAAGGAGTCCGCGATCGACTCGCAGGACTTCGAGAAGGCCGCCTCGCTGCGCGACAAGGAGAAGCAGCTCCTGGCCGCCAAGGCCAAGCGCGAGAAGGAGTGGAAGGCCGGCGACATGGACGTCGTCGCCGAGGTCGACGGTGAGCTGATCGCCGAGGTCCTCGCGACGGCCACCGGCATCCCGGTCTTCAAGCTGACCGAGGAGGAGTCCTCGCGTCTGCTGCGCATGGAGGACGAGCTCCACAAGCGGGTCATCGGCCAGGTCGACGCCGTCAAGGCGCTGTCGAAGGCGATCCGCCGTACGCGTGCCGGTCTGAAGGACCCGAAGCGCCCCGGTGGCTCGTTCATCTTCGCCGGCCCGTCCGGTGTCGGTAAGACCGAGCTGTCCAAGGCGCTCGCCGAGTTCCTCTTCGGTGACGAGGACGCGCTGATCTCCCTCGACATGTCGGAGTTCAGCGAGAAGCACACGGTCTCGCGGCTCTTCGGTTCGCCTCCCGGCTACGTGGGCTACGAAGAGGGTGGCCAGCTGACCGAGAAGGTCCGCCGCAAGCCGTTCTCCGTGGTCCTGTTCGACGAGGTCGAGAAGGCCCACCCGGACATCTTCAACTCGCTGCTGCAGATCCTGGAGGACGGTCGCCTGACCGACTCCCAGGGCCGGGTCGTGGACTTCAAGAACACGGTCATCATCATGACGACCAACCTCGGCACCCGGGACATCTCCAAGGGCTTCAACCTGGGCTTCGCGGCCTCGGGTGACACGAAGACCAACTACGAGCGCATGAAGAACAAGGTGTCGGACGAGCTCAAGCAGCACTTCCGCCCCGAGTTCCTCAACCGCGTCGACGACGTGGTCGTCTTCCCGCAGCTCACGCAGGAGGACATCCTGCGGATCGTCGACCTGATGATCGGCAAGGTGGACGAGCGCCTGAAGGACCGGGACATGGGCATCGAGCTCTCCCAGTCCGCCAAGGAGCTGCTGTCCAAGAAGGGCTACGACCCCGTGCTGGGCGCCCGGCCGCTGCGCCGGACCATCCAGCGCGAGATCGAGGACTCGCTGTCGGAGAAGATCCTCTTCGGCGAGCTGCGTCCCGGTCACATCGTGGTCGTGGACACCGAGGGCGAGGGTGAGAGCAAGACCTTCACCTTCCGCGGCGAGGAGAAGTCGGCGCTGCCCGACGTCCCGCCGATCGAGCAGGCGGCCGGTGGGACCGGCCCGAACCTGAGCAAGGAGGCGTAAGCCTCACGACCCACCCGAAGGGGCCGGTGCTTCCCAGCACCGGCCCCTTCGGCATGCCCGCACGCTCCTACGGAGCTCCTATGAGAGCTGTCCGTCGTAGTCGGGGAGCTTGTACGTCTTCTCGGCGTGCCCGCCGGAGAGGTCGGTGGCGCTGTTGCCGATGTTCGCGATGATCGTGTAGCCGCGCTTCTCGATGTCGACGCGCTGGGCGGTCTTGTAGTCGGCGACGTTCTTGAACAGGTCGAGGAAGCCGCGCACATACAGTCCGGAGACGTCGTAGCCGACGTGCTCGAGGTTGAAGTCGGTGACGCCGGCGATGATGCCCGGGCGGGCCGTCACGAAGAACAGCGCGACGCCGTGGTCCTGCGCGTACTGGGCGACCCGCAGGGCGGGTCTGTTGGCCGGCTGCGGGAAGCTGAAGCCGAAATCCGTCTCCAGGGTCGTGTTGTCGATGTCGAAGACGATCGCCTGGCGCTCGCCGGGCCGGGCGTCGGCGATCCGCTGCTTCAGATACGGCAGGGCCTGGTCCATCACCGTCTGGCAGTCCCGTTGCCAGGTCGTGTAGTCGACGTCCGCGGCGGCCGTCACGGCGGCCGTGGCGGACGTGGAAGCCGTCGTGGGGCCCGCGGCTTCGGCGGGGACGGCGAAGGCCACGAGAGCGGCGGCGGAGGCTGATCCGACCGCGATACGGCGCGCCCAGGGGCGAAACGTCATCTGGGGGGTCCTCTCACGTCATGTGCGCTGAAGGGTCGCGTGCATGGTCGTGGAACGTGGTGACCCGCGGGAGTCCCGCGGGTTACCGGACGGTAGCCGACAAAGAGGCGTGGCTCACATAGGCGGGCGCGAATTTGTTACTGAAAGGCGTGCGCATTCGCGTAGCGCGGGTCACATTCAGGGGTTCCTGTGAGGCGGGAGCCGGTGACATGGGGCACGCGAGGTACGTCACGTACTAAGGGCAATAGGGGTTTGCCCTTTATGGCAAATAGGACATTTCACCCCCGCAGGCACCCATCCTGCCCCTCTGTCAAGGCGTCTGAGCTGGTACGTCCGTATTGAGGGGTTCTGGCGGGATACATGATTTTTGAGGGCACGTACTAGGGTCGGTCGTAGATGGGGGGTTTTGTTCCGGGGCCCGAGTGGGGTTACCAAGGGATGGCGCCATCCGGTGCGGCTCAAGTGCCGAATGGCTTTCCCCGTCGTCTTCCCCGTGAGGTTTCGAATGTCCCCGCGCTTTTCTTTCCGCTCGCCCCGTACGTCCGCGTTCCGCACCCGTGCCGCTGTGCTGGCCGCCGGACTGGGAGCCTCGGTCGTGCTGGGCGCCGGAGGCGCGGTCGCTGCCGAGATGAACTCGGGCACCGGTGCCTCCGCCGCCGTCACGGCGCAGAGCGCCGCCGCCAAGAAGGCCGCCGCCAAGAAGGCCGTGTCCTGGGTGGCGCCGGTGGAGAAGTACTCGAAGTCCGCTTCCTTCATGCAGAACGGCGCCCGCTGGGCCCACAAGCACAGCGGTCAGGACTTCGCGGTGCCCACCGGCACCAAGGTCGTGGCCGCGCACGGCGGCACCGTCGTGAAGGCCGGCGGCAACGGCGCCGGTGACGGTCCGGCGTACGGCAACGCCATCGTGATCAAGCACGGCAACGGCACGTACTCCCAGTACGCCCACCTGTCGCGCGTCGAGGTGAAGATCGGCCAGGTCGTGAAGACCGGCCAGGAGATAGCGAAGTCCGGCAACACCGGTAACTCCAGCGGTCCCCACCTGCACTTCGAGATCCGCAAGACCGCCAACTACGGCTCGGCGATCGACCCGGTGTCGTTCCTGAAGGCCAAGGGTCTGAAGATCTGACCTACCGCGACTTATGGGCGCCCTGATGCGCCTGGGTGATCAGATCGATGGCGACCTCGAGGACGGCTTCCTGCTTGTCCTCGGGGTCGCCTTCGAGGTCTCTGAGCACGAACATCCCGGCGTGCAGCGTGAACAGCGCGCTGACGCACCGCACCTGGTCGACCAGGGCGGCGTCGGGATCGATCACGATGTCCCGCATGCCGAGCATGCGGGACTTGAACATCTCCCCGATGCTCAGCTCGCGGACCGTCGCCTGGTTCTCCTGCATGAACCGGAAGAGCGGGGCCGCGTCCTGGAGCGCCTGGCCGTAGCGGCGGACGATCTCCTGCTTGGTGGCCAGGGTGTGGGGCTGTTGCCGGCCCCACTCGATGAGCTCCTCGATCGGCTTCGTCAGATCCTCGAAGAGGCTGACGATGATCTCTTCCTTGGTCTTGAAGTGGTAGTAGAGCGCCGCCTTGGTGACGTCCAGACGCTCGGCGATCTCCCGCAGCGAGGTCTTCTCGTAGCCCTGCTCGGCGAAGAGCTCCAGTGCCACGTCCTGGATGCGCTGGCGGGTGTTCCCGCGGCGCCGCTGTTTGGTGCCGTCCATGGTGCCACCCATCCTCGTACTCCTCGGCCTTCCAGAAAACTTACTTGACGCCCGGCTAGTTGAGTGTCTACCTTCCCCCTGAGTGTAGATAACTAGCCGGGCGGCAAGTAAGTACCGTACCTGGGGGAGTGGGGATCATGGCGGAGACTCTGACGGTGGACACCGGGCCCGTGGGCCAGGAGACCCAGGACGGCAAACGGCCGAGGAGCGTACGTGTCGTCCTCCTCGCACTGATGATCACGATGATGCTGGCCATGCTCGACAACATGATCATCGGCACCGCGATGCCGACGATCGTGGGCGAGCTCGGCGGTCTGGAGCATCTGTCCTGGGTCGTGACGTCGTACACGCTGGCGACCGCGGCCTCCACCCCGCTCTGGGGCAAGCTCGGCGACATGTACGGCCGCAAGGGCGTCTTCATGGCGTCGATCGTGCTGTTCCTCATCGGCTCCGCGCTCAGCGGCATGGCCCAGGACATGGGCCAGCTCATCGGGTTCCGGGCCGTGCAGGGTCTCGGCGCCGGCGGTCTGATGGTCGGCGTGATGGCCATCATCGGCGACCTCATCCCGCCCCGGGAGCGCGGCAAGTACCAGGGCATGATGGCCGGCGTCATGGCGCTGGCGATGATCGGCGGCCCGCTCGTCGGCGGCACCATCACCGACCACTGGGGCTGGCGCTGGGCCTTCTACATCAACCTGCCCCTCGGCGTCGTGGCCCTCGCCGCGATCAGCGTCGTGCTGCACCTGCCCAGGAAGCGGTCGCAGGCGCGCATCGACTACCTGGGCGCGGGCCTGCTCACCGTCGGCATCACCGCGATCGTGCTGGTGACCACGTGGGGCGGCACCGAGTACGCGTGGGACTCCGCGATGATCATGGAGCTCGTCGCGATCGGCGTCGTCGCGCTCGTCGGGTTCGTGTTCTGGCAGACCAAGGCCGCCGAGCCGGTCGTGCCGCTGCACATCTTCCGCAGCCGGAACTTCACCCTGATGTCCGTGATCGGCTTCATCACCGGCTTCGTGATGTTCGGCGCCACCCTGTTCCTGCCGCTGTACCAGCAGTCCGTGCAGGGCGCCTCGGCCACCAACTCCGGTCTGCTGCTGCTCCCGATGCTGGGCGCGATGCTCGTCACCTCGATGGTCGCGGGCCGCGTGACCACGAACACCGGGCGCTACAAGCTCTTCCCGGTCGTCGGCGGCGCGCTGATGGTCGTCGGGCTGTACCTGCTGTCCACGATGGACACCGGGACCAGCCGGTTCACCTCCGGCGTCTTCATGGCCGTCGTCGGACTCGGCATGGGCTGTCTGATGCAGATCACCATGCTCGTCGCGCAGAACAGCGTCGAGATGAAGGACATGGGCGTCGCCTCCTCCTCCACCACGCTCTTCCGCACGCTCGGCTCGTCCTTCGGCGTCGCCGTCATGGGCGCGCTGTTCAACAACCGGGTGCAGGACGTGATGTCCGAGCGCGCCGGATCGCTGGGCGCGAAGGTCACCGAGCAGTCGGCGCAGCTGGACGCGGCGAGCCTCGCCAAGCTGCCGGAGGCGGCCCGGGAGGCGTACCAGCACGCGGTGTCCTCCGGGACGCACTCCGCGTTCCTGCTGGGTGCCGTGGTCGCGGTGCTGTCCCTGGTGACGGCCGTGTTCGTCAAGGAGGTCCCGCTCAAGGGGACCGGACCCGAGGCGAAGCCCGCCGAGTAGGGACGACGCGAGGGCCCCTGTACAGGGGCCCTCGGTGCGTCCCCGAGGCGAAGCCCGCCGAGTAGGGACGACGCGAGGGCCCCTGTACAGGGGCCCTCGGTGCGTTTCTAGGGAAGCGCCGGATAGCTGCCCGTGTTCGTCGGCGCGTGCTCCGGCAGCCACAGGACCGCCACCGCGCCCTCGGCCGGCAGGTCGTCCGGGGAGCCGGGGGGCCGGATGTTGCGGAACGTGAGCCGGGCGCCCAGCACCCGGGCCTGCCCCGCCGCGATCGTCAGGCCCAGCCCGTGCCCGTGCCCGGCGCGGTCGCTGCTGCCCGTACGGAAGCGGCTCGGTCCGTCGGCGAGCAGGTCCTCGGGGAACCCGGGGCCGTGGTCGCGGACCCGGATGACCCGGCCCTCCACGGTGACCTGGACGGGCGGCCTGCCGTGCCGGGCGGCGTTCGCCAGCAGGTTGAACAGCACGCGCTCCAGGCGCCGGGGGTCCGTCGTGACCTCCGACTCGTGCACGATCCGCACCTCGATCGCCGGGTCCTTCACCGCGACCCGCCGCTCGACGAACTCGCCCAGCAGGATGTCCTGCAGCTCGGCCCGCTCCGAGGCGCTGTCCAGCCGGGCCACCTCCAGGACGTCCTCCACCAGCGTGCGCATCGCCTTCGCCCGGTCCAGGACCAGCTCGGTGGGCCGCCCGGGCGGCAGCAGCTCAGCGGCCGTCAGCAGCCCGGTCACCGGCGTGCGCAGCTCGTGCGCGATGTCCGCGGTGACCCGGCGCTCCGCCTCCAGCCGCTGCTGGAGCGCGTCCGCCATGGCGTCCACCGCGCTCGCGAGATCGTCGGTCTCGTCCCGTACGACACCCCCGATGGCGTCCCGCACCCGGACGTCCGGCTCGCCGCTCGCGACCCGGTTGGCCGCGGCCGCCGCCTTGCGCAGCCGCCGCGACAACTGCCCGCCGATGAGCACGCCCAGCGCGCTGCCGCCGAGCACCACCGCGATACAGCCGATGATCATGGCCTGGTCGAGCCGGTTGAGGATCTGCTCGCTGCGGTCGGTCCAGCCGCTGCGCAGCGACAGCACATGCCCGTTGCTCAGCGGGACGGCCGCCCAGATGTCGGGCGCGCCCCCGGCGGTCTCCGTGACATAGGTCGCCCGCCGGCCCTCCTCGACCTTGTCCCGCAGCGCGGCGGGCAGCTCCGGATCGTCGATCGTGGCGTTGGGGAAGTTCAGCCGCTTGGACTGCTCGAAGCTGCGCTGCGCGATCTGCACTCGCTCGTCCGCGACGTCACGGGCGCTGTCCAGCATCGAGACCCGGGCCTGGTTGTGCACGACCAGGCTCAGGACGACCGCGACGAGCGCGCCGACCAGCGCGATCGCCGCGCTCAGCTTCCAGCGCAGCCCCGTGCGGATCGCCACCCGGCCCCGCAGACCGGCCCGTCGCCCACCCGTACGACCCCGCATCACCGCGCCCCCAGGCCGCTCCATGACACCGCCGGCACCCCCGGCCACGGCCGCGGCCGGCTCGCCGAGCCCGCCGCCTGCCGCGCCCGACGCGGCCGTACGCCCGAACAACCCCCGCATGCCGCCCCGCTCAGGCCTTCAACTTGTAGCCGAAGCCACGGACGGTCTCGACCCGGTCCTGGCCGATCTTCTGGCGCAGCCGCTGCACATGGACGTCCACGACCCGGGTGTCGCCGCCCCAGCCGTAGTCCCACACGCGTTCCAGCAGCTTGTCCCGGGACAGCACGGTCCCGGGCGCGGAGGAGAACTCCAGCAGCAGCCGCATCTCGGTCGGTGTGAGAGCCACCGGCTGCCCGGCCCGGCGCACCTCCATGCCCTCGGTGTCGACCTCCAGGTCGCCGAAGGTCAGCAGCCCGCCGTCAACCGTGTCACCGCCGTCCTCCGATCGGTCGCCACCGCTCGCGTGCCCGAAGCGGCGCAGCACCGCCCGGATCCGCGCGACCAGCACGGCACCGTCGAACGGCTTGGTGACGTAGTCGTCGGCGCCGGCCTCCAGGCCCAGCACCACGTCGATGGAGTCCGCGCGGGCGGACAGCATGATCACCGGCACGGTCGACTCGTCCCGGATACGGCGGCACAGGCTCACACCGTCCAGGCCCGGCACCATGACGTCCAGGAGCGCGATGTCGGGCCGGTCGGCCCGGAACGCCTCGAGCCCCGACAGCCCGTCGGGCATGGCGGTGACCGCGAAGCCGTCCCGCTCCAGGGCGAGCTGGGTGGCCTCACGGATGACGTCGTCGTCCTCGACGAACAGGACGTGGGTCTGCTCTGCCATCCAGGTGCTCTCAGTCCTCGTGTGCGGTCGGGGTGCGTCGGGCGGTGCCCACTTCACAGACGCGTGGGCCCGGCGAAGCGTTCACCGCCGTGGGCGGCGCCACTCAGCCGGCCGGCTCGGGTGTGTCCTGGCCGTCGTCCAGGGTGCCGTAGTCGGTGTGCGTGCTGTACTCGCGTACGAAACGGCCGGACGTCCACCTGTAGGACACGACGTTCTCGCTCGACGGGTTCGACAGGGCGTCGTCCTTGGCGTAGACCTGCTCGGTCACCACCAGGTAGCCCCGGTCGATCTCCGCGTAGACGGGAGGCTCCTCGGCCTTGAAGACGTTCTGGTAGGAGCCGTCGCGCTCCCGGTACACGTACGAGGCGATCCCGACCGCGTCCCCGCAGGACAGGACGTTGACCACGATGTCGTCGGCCGGCCCTCCGGTCAGCTCACCGTACGACACGTCGACCGGGTACTCGTCGGACACACAGGGCTTCAGGTCCCGCTTGACCTGCCGTGACACCTGGGGGTCGGCCTGCACCAGCCGGACGGCCGCGCGCCGGTCCGGGACGGGTGTGGGGGAGGCCGACGCGAGATCGGCCGAGGAGTGCGCGGGGCTGCCCACGCTCTCGGCGTGCGCCGGTCCCTCGTCACGGGCGCCGGTGCCACCGGTCGCGCAGGCGGACGCGAAAAGGGCGAGGGCGACGACCACGGCCACCGCCGTGAACGCCGCCTGGAGATTTCCCCGGATCGCCGGTCCGCCGTCCGCGGCGTCCGGCTCCGCGCCGGGGTCGCCGCCGTCCGAGCGCCCGGTGCCGCCCCTCGTCGTGCCTAGGCCGCGCAACGCTCCCGCTCCTCACGCTCCAGCGCGCGTGCGTCCAAGTCGCGGTTCTCCAGCTCCTCGCGGAGCCGGGCGAGCGCCCGGTGCAGCGTGCTCTTGACCGTACCCGCCGACATGCCGAGGGCGGCGGCCGTCTCCTCAGTGGACATCTGCTCCCAGTGTCGCAGCACCACGACACTGCGTTGCTTCGGAGCGAGCACCTTCATGATGTCCATCAGCAGGGCGCGGTCCGCGTGCTGCTCGGTGGCGTCGTCGACCGAGGCGTCGGGCAGCTGCTCGGTCGGGACCTCCTCCAGCTTGCGGGCCCGCCACCACTCGGTCCGGGTGTTGATCATGACGCGGCGGAGATAGGCGTCGGCGAGGCGCTTGTCCGCGATGCCGTCCCAGCGGTGGTACGTGCGCACCAGCGCGGTCTGCAGCAGGTCCTGGGCGTCGACCGGGTCCGGGACCAGCCGGCGGGCGCTGCGCAGCAGCGCGTCCTGCCGGGTGCGGACGTACTCCTCGAACTCGAGCACCTCTCCCTGCGCCATCCTGACCGCCTCCTGATTCCCCGTCACCGGCGGCCTGTTCACCGCCGGTCGTACTGCCTGTGCTTCGTCACCGGTCCCCGTCTGCCGGGTACGGGAATGAAGCTACGGAGGCGTTGTCACGGGGCTGTCCGAGGCAGCCTGCGGAGAACGCTCGGCTGTCCGTCGGTTGTGTAACGGAAGCAGGAAACGGGCGAATCGAACAGGGTGGTTGGCGGTACTCTGCGACGATATGCCCGGTTCTGGGCTAGGTGACAGCTGTGAAGTGCGGGGCGGGGGAGCCCGGTTCCTGTGACAGAGCCGGGTGATTTCCCCGGGCGTCAGCTCGCCGGCAGCCGGTACATCCCGTCCGGCAGCGGCTCCACCAGACCGTCGGCCACCAGCCCGTCCAGCGCGCGGGCGCGCTGCACCGGCTCGTGCCACACCCGGTCGAGCGCGGCCTGCGGCACGGGCGCGTGGGCGTCGCGCAGCACGGCGAGCAGCTTGCCGCGCACCTGCCGGTCGGTCCCGGCGTACGTCTGCCCCCGGCGGGGCGGGCCCTCGTGCTCCGGCTTGCCCGCCAGCTGCCACGCGCACTGCGCGGCGATCGGGCAGCGGTGGCAGGCCTCGTTCTTCGCCGTGCACACCAGCGCGCCGAGCTCCATCGACGCGGCCGCCCAGCGTGAGGCGGTGCGCTCGTCCTCGGGGAGCAGCGCGCGGGCCAGCTTGCGCTCGGCGGCCGTCGTGGCGTTCGGCGGGTACTGCACGCCCGTGACGGCACGGGCCAGGACCCGGCGGACATTGGTGTCCAGGACGGCGTGCCGCTGCCCGTACGCGAACGAGGCGACCGCGGCGGCCGTGTACTCGCCGATGCCGGGCAGCGCCAGGAGTTGCGCGTGGTCGGTCGGTACGTCGCCGTCGTGCCGTTCCGCTATGGCGACTGCGGCGCCGTGCAGCCGCAGCGCGCGGCGCGGGTAGCCGAGCCGGCCCCAGGCGCGGACCGCCTCGCCGGGGGTGTCCTTGGCGAGGTCGGCGGGACGGGGCCAGCGCGCCAGCCACTGCTCGTAGACGGGCAGGACGCGGCTCACCGGAGTCTGCTGGAGCATGAACTCACTGACCATCACGCCCCAGGGACCGGCGTCGGGACGCCGCCAGGGGAGGTCGCGTGCGTTCTCCTCGAACCAGTCGATGACGGCGCCGTGCAGCGACTGACCGAGAGGGCCGTCGGAACGGGGCGCGGCGGAGTGGCTGTGCGGGGGTTTCGTGGGCGCAGTCATGGCCTTCCGATCCTGCCATGCCGGGGGCGGCCGGAAGGGGAGGCGGCGGTGTCGGTGCGTTTCCCGGCGGCCGGGGCGGCGGGAGGTCGGTCGTGAGCGCTGCTTCGAAGTGCCGGGATCGCCCCGGTAGTTCGGCTCCGGAAGGCGGCTTCGGGGGCTCTCCGGGATGATGATCCGGAAAAGTTGTCGTCTCGGCGGCGGGTGACGCAAGCCGGGCCACCGATCTCTCGTACAGTTTGCGCCGTGGGATCTCTGCGCAATCCGGTCGGGCCGCTTCCCTCCTCCATCTACTGGCGACGGAGGGCCGTCATGCTGTCCGTGCTCGCCCTGTTGGCCCTGCTGGCCACCTGGGTGCTCACGTCGGGCGGCGGGGGCGGAAAGAACGACGCCGGCGGGTCCGACGGCAAGAATCCCTCACCCACGACGATCACCCCGGGCCCCTCGGGTTCCGGACCGGCCATCAGCCAGGCGCCGGGCGGGCGTGACGAGTCGCCCGGCGGTGGGGACTCCGGCGGTTCGGGTGCGGACGACGGCTCCGGGTCGGACTCGGGCGGCGGGGACGCCGGGAGTTCCGGCGGCGAGGCCGGCTCCGGCGGCGGCTCCGCGGGCGGCGGCTCGGGCACCGCGGTCGGCGCGGGCGACACGGTCGCCGAGGGGTCCTCGCTGCCCAACTGCGTCGCCGGACAGGTGAAGTTGACGCTGCGCAGCCTGCGCAACTCCTACGCGCCCGGCCAGAAGCCCACGTTGCGCCTCACGGCGGCCAACTCCTCCAGCTACGACTGCAAGATCGACCTCGGCCCGAAGAACGCCGTGACGACCATCACGCAGGCCGGCGCCGACGACGACATCTGGTCCTCGGCCGACTGCCCCGACGGGGCCGGCAATCTGCGGTTCCGGGTGCCCGCCGAGTCGAGCATCACCTACACCGTGAAGTGGGACCGCAAGGCGAGCGCGCCGGAGTGCGCCACCCCGAAGGCCGGGGCGGCCAAGGCCGGGACCTATCTGGTGGAGACGAAGACGCCGGGCTTCGGCACGGCGCAGACGTCGTTCGTGCTGGACAAGGACTAGGGTCCGGGGCCCTGGGCAGGTCCTAGACGTACCGCTCCAGGATCGAGCTCTCCGCCAGGCGGGACAGGCCCTCGCGGACGCTGCGGGCGCGGGCCTCGCCGACGCCGTCCACGGTCTGGAGGTCGTCGACGCTGGCGGCCAGCAGCTTCTGCAGCCCGCCGAAGTGCTCCACCAGCCGGTCGATGATGGCGCCCGGCAGCCTCGGCACCTTGGCCAGCAGCCGGAAGCCGCGCGGCGACACCGCCGAGTCCAGCGCCTCGGGGGAGCCGGTGTAGCCCAACGCCTTGGCCACCGTGGGCATTTCGAGAAGCTCCGCGTGGGACAGGGCGTCCAGCTCGTAGAGCGCCTCGTCGACCGTGCGGGAGCGCTTGGCGGTGGGCTCGGGGACGTAGTCGCGCACCACGAGCTCGCGCTCGGGTTCCACGCCGGCGATCAACTCGTCCAGCTGGAGCGCCAGGAGCCGGCCGTCGGTGCCCAGCTCCACCACGTACTCGGCGATCTCCGTCGCGATACGGCGGACCATCTCCAGGCGCTGGGCGACCGCCGAGACGTCCCGGACCGTCACCAGGTCCTCGATCTCCAGCGCCGACAGCGTGCCCGCGACCTCGTCCAGGCGGAGCTTGTAGCGCTCCAGGGTGGCCAGCGCCTGGTTGGCGCGGGACAGGATCGCCGCCGAGTCCTCCAGGACGCGGCGCTGACCGTCCACGTACAGCGCGATCAGGCGCATCGACTGGGAGACGGAGACGACGGGGAAGCCGACCTGCTTGCTGACCCGGTCCGCCGTGCGGTGCCGGGTGCCGGTCTCCTCGGTGGGGATCGTCGGGTCCGGGACCAGCTGGACGCCGGCCCGCAGGATCTTCGACAGGTCGGACGAGAGCACGATGCCGCCGTCGAGCTTGCACAGCTCACGCAGACGCGTCGCCGTGAACTCGACATCCAGGACGAATCCACCCGTGCACATCGCCTCGACGGTCTTGTCGGAGCCGAGCACGATGAGTCCGCCGGTGTTGCCCCGGAGGATCCGCTCCAGGCCGTCGCGCAGCGCCGTGCCCGGTGCCACAGCACTCAGTGAGGCGCGCATCAGGCCATCGGCACCGGAGCTCCCGCCGGCCTTTCCGGGAGCTGACGCCCGGTCGTTGGCTGCCACTGCACTCCTCCGGTCGCAGGTTCCAAGGCGCTCCCGTTTCGCACATTCGGTTCGTACGGACGGGCGAGACCTGGGCAAAGTCTACCGGCGGTCCTCGTCGTCCCGTGGGGCCTCTCGCCGACGCGAGCGCGGAAGGACCCTGAGAGCGTCTCCCATATCGGCCACTTCCAGCACCTTCATGCCCGGCGGGACCTTCCCCGGGTCGTTCGGGACCAGGGCGTGCGTGAAGCCCAGACGGTGGGCCTCGGCGAGCCTGCGCTGCACGCCCGTGACCCGTCTGACCTCGCCCGCGAGGCCCACCTCGCCGATCGCGACGAGATTCTTGGGGAGAGGTGTGTCACTCGCGGCGGAGGCCAGCGCGAGGGCCACCGCGAGGTCGGCGGCGGGCTCGGACAGCTTCACGCCGCCGACGGTCGCGGTGTAGATGTCCCGCTTGCCGAGGGCGCTGATCCGGCCGCGCTGCTCCAGCACGGCCAGCATCATCGAGACCCGCGAGGTCTCCAGACCGGACGTCGTACGGCGGGGGGAGGGGATCTGGGAGTCGACGGTGAGGGCCTGGACCTCGGCGACCAGGGGGCGGCGGCCCTCCAGGGTGACCGTCAGGCAGGTGCCCGGGACCGGCTCGTCACGGCGGGTCAGGAAGAGGCCGCTGGGGTCGGTCAGCCCCACG
This sequence comes from Streptomyces sp. RK62, assembly GCF_018070255.1. Lineage (NCBI taxonomy): Bacteria > Bacillati > Actinomycetota > Actinomycetes > Kitasatosporales > Streptomycetaceae > Streptomyces > Streptomyces sp. RK62. Next base: position 210,327 of record NZ_JAGPYD010000016.1, read on the forward strand.
ATGCCCTCGTCGTGCAGCTCGAAGCAGCCGACCTCGTCCGTCGCCCCGTAGCGGTTCTTGACGCCGCGTACGAGGCGCAGGCGCGCGTGCCGGTCGCCCTCGAAGTGGAGCACCACGTCGACCAGGTGCTCCAGGAGGCGGGGGCCGGCGATGGCGCCGTCCTTGGTGACATGGCCCACGAGCAGGGTCGACATGCCGCGCTCCTTGGAGGCGCGGATCAGGGCGCCGGCCACCTCGCGGACCTGGGCCATCCCGCCGGGGGCGCCGTCGATCTCGGGGGAGGCAACCGTCTGCACCGAGTCGAGGATGAGCAGGGACGGCTTCACCGCGTCCAAATGCCCGAGCACGGCCGCCAGATCGGTCTCGGCCGCGAGGTACAGATGGTCGTCGAGGGCGTGGATGCGGTCGGCGCGCAGCCGCACCTGGCTGGCCGACTCCTCGCCCGTCACATAGAGGGTGCGGTGCTCGTCGCTCGCCGACTTGGCCGCGACGTCCAGCAGCAGGGTGGACTTGCCGACGCCGGGCTCGCCCGCGAGGAGGACGACCGCGCCGGGCACCAGGCCGCCGCCGAGCACCCGGTCCAGCTCGGGCACGCCGGTGCTGCGGGCGGTCGCCGTACGGCCGTCGACCTCGCCGATCGGGAGGGCGGAGCTGGTGACCCGGCCCGGTGCCGTCGTACGGACCGCGGGCGCGCCGTACTCCTCGACCGTCCCCCACGCCTGGCACTCGGGGCAGCGGCCGAGCCACTTGGCCGTCTGCCAGCCGCACTCGGTGCAGCGGTAGGACGGGCGGTCCTTGGTGGACTTGGTACGGGCAGCCATGCGAGGAACCGTAGCCGAGGGCACTGACAACGCTCCGGGCGCTGACCTTCTGGGCATGGGGCTGGGCATGCGGTGCCTGTCCCGGCGGCCACGGGTTCGGCAGGCATTCGCCATGAACAGGACATGGAATCCGGGGCTCCTGTACCCCATTGAGGGATCGTTTCACCCGTACGGATTAAAAGTGCTCAAGCAGGGAGAAGGCGCCGGTGCCGGACGCCTACGGTCCCCCAATGACGAGCAGCAGTCCGGAGACCTCGACCCGCACCACCGGCGCGCACAGGGCGCATCGGGAAGCGCGTGATCGTGCGGCGGCGCGAACGGTGGCGCAGCACCCGTCCACGCGCTACGAGCCGTATCTGGACGGGCTGTTCACCTACTGCCTGTCCGTGCTGTGCGACCACGACGCCGCGACCGCCGCCCTCGCCGACGTCCTCGTCCTCGCCGAGCGCCGCGGACAGCGGGTGCCGGACAGCCCGGCCGACCGGCGGCCCTGGCTGTACGCCCTGGCCCGCTGGGCATGCCTGCGCAAGCTGGCCGAGGCCAAGCAGAAACGTCAGGGCAGCCACGCGGCGGGCCGGCACGGCGCCCACCGGGGGACAGGACCCGAGCCGGGCCCCGCCGTCCCCGAGGACGTCCAGGAGCAGCGGCGCCGCGAACTGGCCCTGCTGGCCTGGCCGGAGGCGGCCGGCACCACCCCGGAGCAGCGCGAGGCCCTGGAGCTGGCCGTGCGCCACCACCTGGCCGCCCACGAGGTCGCCGCCGTCCTCGGTCTGGGCCTCGCCGCCGCGCGCGAGCTGCTCGCCTCCGCCGCCTGCGAGGTCGAGCGCACCCGCGCCGCCCTCGCCGTCGTCGAGACCGGCACCTGTCCGGGCGTCGCCCGGCTCACCGGCGACCGCCAGCTCGTCCTCGGCACCGCCCTGCGCCGCGAGCTCGTCCGGCACGTCGACGACTGCCCGCGCTGCCGCCGTACCGCCGAGCGCGCCGTCCCCGGCCGGTGGCCCGGCGCCGCCGTCACCCCCGCCGAGCTGCCCGTGCTGCCCGCCCCGCGCGCGGCCCTGCACATGGCCCTCGCCCACGCCCCCCGCGCGCGGGGCGGCGCCGTGCCCCGCTTCGACCGGCGCGGCTTCCCGATGGACCCGAAGGACCGCGCCGCCCGCCGGGACCGGCTGCGCGCGCGTGCCGTCACCACGACCGTCGTCGCCACCGTCGTCGCCGCCCCGGTCCTCGCGCTGTGGGCGGCCTACCGGTCCACCCCGACCGGCGAGTCCGTCGACGGGCACTCGGCCACCGCGGGCGCGGCACACGGCCCCGGCGCGCTCGACGGCGAGGGCGCGGACGGCGGTTACGAGAACGCCGGCAACGCCAGCCCCCGGCACGCGGACCGCTTCGGCGACCGTGACGCGCCGGACGTCTCCGTGGAGGTCATCAGCGTCGGCGGCCCCGGGGAGAAGGGCGCCGCCCGGCTGGAGGTGTCCGCGTCCACCATCGGCGACACCACGCTGGTCACGCTCCGTGCGACGGGCCGCACACCGGTGCGCTGGTCCGCGAGCACCTCGGCCCCCTGGCTCTATATGAGCCGGTCGACGGGCATGCTCGCGCCCGGCGAGTCGGCGACGGTCAAGGTGTACGTCGACCATCTGCGCGAGCCGTCCGGGTTCTGGAGCGCGCGCCTCGCGATCTCGCCCGCCGGGACGCTCGTCACCATCCAGGGCTACGGCACCGCGCCGACCCCCTCGGACCCCGGCCGGCCGACCGACCCGGGCACCCCCAGCGACCCGCCGCCCTCGTCGTCCGACCCCGACCCGACACCCACGACGCCGACACCTACACCGACCGACCCGACGCCCACCGATCCGGAGCCCAGCGACCCGCCGCCGTCGACGGACCCGTCCACACCGGGCCCGACGGACCCGACCGGCCCGTCGGACACCACGTCACCGGCCGACGGCAGCGGCGAGCCGAGCCCGACGGACTCCTAGAGGGGTGTCCTGTCGATCAGGCGACCGGGTCCGCCGGGTGCGGGGCCACCAGCGGCAGCTGCGAGGCCAGCCGCTCCTCGCACAGCTCGACCAGGCGGTCGTAGCCGGCCTTGCCCATCAGCTCGATCAGCTCCGGCCGGTAGGACACGTAGACCGGGTCGCCCGCCCCGTGCGCCGAGGTCGCCGAGGTGCACCACCAGTGCAGGTCGTGGCCGCCCGGACCCCAGCCGCGGCGGTCGTACTCACCGATCGAGATCTGCAGCACGCGCGTGTCGTCGGGCCGGTCGATCCAGTCGTACGTGCGCCGGACCGGCAGCTGCCAGCAGACGTCCGGCTTGGTCTCCAGCGGCTCGCGGCCCTCGCGCAGGGCGAGGATGTGCAGCGAGCAGCCCGCGCCGCCGGCGAAACCGGGGCGGTTCTGGAAGATGCACGAACCGTTGAAGGGGCGCGTCTGGCGGTCGCCGTCCTCGTCCTCGGACACCCAGCCGTTGCGGGTGCCCTCGGCGTGGTGCTGCCAGATGTCCGGCGTGAGCCTCGCCACATGCTCGGCCACCCGCTTCTCGTCGTCCTCGTCGGAGAAGTGCGCGCCCAGCGTGCAGCATCCGTCGTCCGCGCGGCCCGCCTGGATGCCCTGGCAGCCGCTGCCGAAGATGCAGTTCCAGCGAGAGGTCAGCCATGTCAGATCGCAGCGGAAGACCTGCTCGTCGTCCGCCGGATCAGGGAACTCCACCCACGCGCGTGCGAAGTCGAGCCCCTTCTCGTCCGCGTCCCGGCCCTTCCTGGGGTGCTTCGCCACCGCGGCTGCCTTCGCCTGCGAAGAACCCTTGGCTGATTTGGCCGTCTTGTCGTCCTTCGCCTTTTTCGTCTTTGGCACGGGTCCAGGGTACGGCGTCCGCACCTGCGCATTCGAGGACGGAGCGGGGCCCGGCTGGCAGTAGCGTGCCGTACATGAGACTCGGTGTCCTCGACGTGGGTTCGAACACGGTGCATCTGCTGGTGGTGGACGCGCATCCCGGCGCCCGCCCGCTGCCCGCGCACTCGCACAAGGAGGAGCTGCGGCTCGCCCAACTCCTCGACGACAAGGGCGCCATCGGCATCGACGGGGTCGACCGGCTGGTGCGGGTGATCCAGGACGCGCTGCAGGCCGCCGAGGACAAGGGGGTCGAGGAGGTCCTGCCCTTCGCGACCTCCGCCGTACGCGAGGCCGTGAACGCCGACGAGGTCCTCGCGCGCGTGAAGGCCGAGACCGGTGTCGAGCTCCAGGTCCTCGCCGGCGACGACGAGGCCCGGCTGACCTTCCTGGCCGCCCGCCGCTGGTTCGGCTGGTCGGCCGGGAAACTCCTCGTCCTGGACATCGGCGGCGGCTCCCTGGAGATCGCGTACGGCATGGACGAGGAACCGGACGCCGCCGTGTCCCTGCCCCTGGGCGCGGGCCGGCTCACCGCGGGCTGGCTGCCGGGCGATCCGCCGGACCCGGAGGACATACGCGCGCTGCGGCGCCACGCACGGGCCGAGATCGCCCGTACGGTCGGCGAGTTCACCCGGTTCGGGGCGCCCGACCACGTCGTCGCCACGTCCAAGACCTTCCGGCAGCTGGCCCGGATCGCCGGTGCCGCCCGCTCCGCCGAGGGCCTGTACGTCCAGCGCGAGCTGAAGCGGGAGTCCCTGGAGGCGTGGGTCCCGCGGCTGGCCGGGATGACCGAGGCCGAGCGCGCGGAACTGCCCGGAGTCTCCGAGGGCCGCGCGAGCCAGCTGCTCGCCGGGGCGCTGGTGGCCGAGGGGGCCATGGACCTGTTCGGCGTGGAGACGCTGGAGATCTGCCCGTGGGCCCTGCGCGAGGGCGTCATCCTGCGCAAGCTGGATCACATGAACCCGTGAGGGCGGCGGTCGTGTGCGGGCCGCGGCCGGCGTGAGGGCGGTCGTGTGCGGGCCGTGGGGCGGCGCCCGGCTCCGCCCGCGCGCCCCGGCGGTCCACCGCACCCCCGCGTGAAGCCCGCCACACACCGGCCGGAGCCCGGGCCGCGCCCCGAGCCGTGAATGCCCTGTTCGCACAGGTGGCCGGTTGTGTGCGACGCCCCCGGGCACATGGTCATCCGTTCCCGCGGGCCGGGGGAGTCCCCGTACGCTGTCCCTCGTGGCAGATCCAGTGGTGCGCATCCCGGATGCGAAGGTCGCCCTGTCGACGGCCTCGGTCTATCCGGAGTCGACGGCGACGGCCTTCGAGATCGCCGCGCGCCTCGGCTACGACGGTGTCGAGGTCATGGTGTGGACCGACCCGGTCAGCCAGGACCTGGAGGCGCTGCGCCGGCTCAGCGACTACCACCGCATCCCCATCCTGGCCGTCCACGCCCCCTGCCTGCTGATCACCCAGCGCGTGTGGTCCACCGACCCCTGGACCAAGCTCCAGCGGGCCCAGGCCGCCGCCGAGAAGCTCGGGGCCGGCACGGTCGTCGTGCACCCGCCGTTCCGCTGGCAGCGCCAGTACGCCCGGGACTTCGTCGAGGGCATCTGGCGCATGGCGAACGAGACGGACGTCCGCTTCGCCGTCGAGAACATGTACCCCTGGCGCTACCGCGACCGCGAGATGCTGGCGTACGCCCCCGACTGGGACGTCACGCAGGACGACTACCGGCACTTCACGATCGACCTCAGCCACACCGCGACCGCCCGCTGCGACGCGCTGCAGATGGTCGACCGCATGGGCGACCGGCTCGGTCATGTGCACCTCGCCGACGGGCGGGGCTCGGCCAAGGACGAGCACCTCGTCCCCGGCCGCGGCAACCAGCCCTGCGCCGAGGTGCTGGAACGCCTCGCCCGCACCGGCTTCGACGGGCACGTCGTCATCGAGGTCAACACCCGGCGCGCGATGTCCGGCGCCGAGCGTGAGGCCGACCTCGCGGAGGCCCTCGCCTTCACCCGGCTCCATCTGGCGTCCGCGGTGAAGGTGCCCCGGCCGTGACCGACACCGCACCGGGCACGGGCGGGCGACGCCGGGGCCGGCCCCCGCGCACCGAGTCCGCCGGCACCCGTGAGCGCATCCTGGACGCGGCCCGCGAGGAGTTCGCCGAACGGGGCTACGAGAAGACCTCGGTACGGGGCATCGCCAAGGCCGCCGGGGTCGACTCCGCGCTCGTCCACCACTACTTCGGCACCAAGGAGCAGGTCTTCGAGGCGGCCGTCGAGGTCGCCCTCGTCCCCGCCCTGAAGGTGCGCGACGCCGTCCTCGAGGCGCCCCTGGACGACGTCGGCGAGCGGATGACCCGCTTTCTCTTCGGGCTCTGGGAGAACCCGGCGACCCGTAAGCCGCTGCTCGCGATCGTCCGGTCGGCGGTCACGAACGAGGCCGCGGCCACCGTGTTCCGCCGCCTGGTCGCCAGCCAGCTGCTGCGCCGGATCGCCGGGGAGATCGACGCGCCGGACGCGGAGCTGCGCGCCGAGCTGGCCGCCGCGCAGCTCGTGGGGATCGCGATGATGCGGTACGTCATCAAGATCGAGCCGATCGCCTCGGCCGACATGGAGCGGATCGTCGAGCGCGTGGCACCTGTGGTGCAGGGGCACCTCACCGGGCCCTGAGGCCTGCCCCGGACCCCCGTACCGCTCTCTCCGCGAGACATTCGTCCCGTATGACGGACGCCTCGTCCCGCCCACTGGATGACCGGCGTACGCTCGACAACAGCCCTATCTGTCTGAAGGAGCGAGCGACGATGCCCGAGCTGAGGTCCCGCACAGTCACCCACGGCCGCAACATGGCGGGCGCACGCGCCCTTATGCGCGCCTCCGGTGTACCCGGTGCGGACATCGGCCGGAAGCCGATCATCGCCGTGGCGAACTCCTTCACCGAGTTCGTGCCCGGTCACACGCACCTCCAGCCCGTCGGGCGGATCGTCAGCGAGGCCATCCGCGAGGCCGGCGGCATCCCGCGCGAGTTCAACACGATCGCCGTCGACGACGGCATCGCCATGGGCCACGGCGGCATGCTGTACTCCCTGCCGTCCCGCGACCTGATCGCGGACAGCGTGGAGTACATGGTCGAGGCGCACTGCGCCGACGCCCTGATCTGCATCTCCAACTGCGACAAGATCACCCCGGGCATGCTGAACGCCGCCCTGCGGCTCAACATCCCCACGGTCTTCGTCTCCGGCGGCCCGATGGAGTCCGGCCGCGCCACCCTGGTCGACGGCACGGTCCGCACCCTCGACCTGGTCGACGCGATCTCCGACGCCGTGAACGACAAGATCTCGGACGAGGACATCCTCCGTATCGAGGAGAACGCCTGTCCGACCTGCGGGTCCTGTTCCGGCATGTTCACCGCCAACTCGATGAACTGCCTCACCGAGGCCATCGGCCTCTCCCTGCCGGGCAACGGCTCGATCCTCGCCACGCACACGGCCCGCAAGGGCCTGTACGAGGACGCCGCCCGCACCGTCATGGACATCACCCGCCGCTACTACGAGCAGGACGACGAGACGGTGCTGCCGCGCAACGTCGCCACCGTCGCCGCGTTCGAGAACGCCATGGCGCTCGACATCGCCATGGGCGGCTCCACCAACACGATCCTGCACCTGCTGGCCGCCGCCCAGGAGGCGGGCGTGCCGTTCGGCCTGGAGGAGATCGACGCCGTGTCGCGCCGCGTCCCCTGCCTGGCCAAGGTCGCCCCGAACGTCGCCAAGGACCGCACGTACTACATGGAGGACGTGCACCGCGCCGGCGGCATCCCGGCCCTGCTGGGCGAGCTGCACCGCGGCGGACTGCTCAACGAGGAGGTCCACGCCGTCCACAGCCCCTCGCTGTCCGACTGGCTGAAGACCTGGGACGTGCGCGGCGGCTCCCCCTCGGCGGAGGCCGTCGAGCTGTGGCACGCGGCCCCCGGCTGCGTCCGCTCGGCCGAGGCGTTCTCCCAGTCGGAGCGCTGGGCGGCGCTCGACGAGGACGCCGAGGGCGGCTGCATCCGCAGCGTCGAGCACGCCTACTCCAAGGACGGCGGACTCGCGGTCCTCAAGGGCAATCTCGCCGTCGACGGCTGTGTCGTGAAGACCGCGGGCGTGGACGAGTCCATCTGGACGTTCGAGGGCCCGGCGGTCGTCTGCGAGTCGCAGGAGGAGGCCGTCGAGAAGATCCTCAACAAGCAGGTGACCGACGGCGATGTCGTCGTCATCCGCTACGAGGGTCCCAAGGGCGGCCCCGGTATGCAGGAGATGCTCTACCCGACGTCCTTCCTCAAGGGCCGCGGCCTGGGCAAGACCTGCGCGCTGATCACCGACGGCCGTTTCTCCGGCGGCACCTCGGGCCTGTCCATCGGCCACGCCTCCCCGGAGGCCGCGTCCGGCGGCACCATCGCCCTCGTCGAGGACGGCGACCGCATCCGCATCGACATCCCGAACCGCACGATCGAGCTGCTCGTCGACGACGCGGAGCTCACCCGCCGCGAGCAGGCGCTGAACGGCGCGTACGCGCCGAAGAACCGCGAGCGCAAGGTCTCTGCGGCCCTGCGCGCCTACGCGGCGATGGCGACCAGCGCGGACAAGGGCGCGGTGCGCGACGTCTCGAAGCTGGGCTGACCCAGGCGGGATTGTGTAGTCGGTGGGGCCGTCTCCTTCGGGGGCGGCCCCTTCGCCGTACGGTCCCTTTGTACGGCCCCGGGGCTCAGGTCACCATGTGCCCGGCGACCGGCCGTCGACGGTGAAGACCGTGCCGTCCGGTGCGGTGGCGTGGACCCGGCCGTCGCCCAGGGCGGGTGCGGGCAGGTCCGCGATGGCGCCGGCGGGGTCGGGGTTCAGCCGGGGCTCCGTCTGGCCGACCAGCCGTCCCCGGGTCCCGTCCACGGCGAGCAGCCGCCCGTCCACCGCGCTCACGTACACACGCCGGCCGTCGGAGACCGGTGCCGAGCCCTGGCTGACGCCCGTCTGCAGCGACCAGCGCTGCCGTCCCGCGCGCATGTCGACGGCCACCAGGGAGCCGTTCGCCCCCAGCAGGTGGACGGTCCCGCCGTGCACGCCGGCCTGTGCCCGGTTCAGCGACTCCGACAGACGCACGCGCCGCGTGGCGCCCGACGCCGGGCTGTAGCGGACGACGGCCAGCGCCTCGCCGTAGTCGCCGCCGCTCGCGACGAGGAAGACCTCGCCGTCGGTGGCGCCGACGGGGGTCAGGGCGCCGTCGAACGGCGCGTCCCAGCGCACCTTGCCGTCCTTCGGGTCGATGGACCGCACCCGGGTGCTGCCGCCGTCCGACACGTTCGCGACGAAGAGCCAGGGATTCCCCGGGAACGAGACGGCGTACGCCTCACCCAGCCCCGGGATCCGCCGCTTCCAGCGGGTCTCGCCGGACGCGCTGTCCACGCCCCGCGCCACACCGTCCGCGCCGATCAGCACGAGCATGTCGCCCGCGTACCGGAATCCCCGGTACGCCGACACGTCCAGCTCCCACCGCGACTCGCCGGTCGCCGGGTCGAGGGCCTCCAGATGCTGGTCCGCGTGGGTCGCCACATGTGCGAGGCCGCCCGAGAACACCGGAGTGCCGCCCGGTGCGTCGTCCTCGTCGGCGAGGTCGTGGCGCCACAGCACCCGTCCGTCGGCCGGGTCGAGCGCGCTGACCAGCCCCGGCTGCGTACACACCAGCCGCCGGCCGTCGTGCGCGCACCGCGGCAGTCCGCCGTGCTCCGGCGACGGCTTCACGGCCCAGGGCTCGACCGGCGACGCCGCCGCGGGCTTTCGCGCACCCGCCTCCTGCCGGGGCTCGTCCCCGGGCCACAGCACGGCGGCCCCGGCGACGACGCCCAGCGCGACGACGACCGCCGTCACCAGGCCCATCCGCCGTCGCGTCGCCGTCTTCCGGGGCTGCCGAGATCCGGCGGTTCTTCGCCTCCTGCTGGTGCTCCCGGGGTCGGGCTCGGGGTCGCCCTCCTCGCTCGCACGCTGGGCCGGTATGAACGCCTGTGTGTCGTACGACGCCGACACCGACCGCAGTTCGCGCATCAGCTCGTCCGGGGTGGGCCGGTCCTCCGGCTCCTTGGCGAGACAGCGCAGCACGAGCGGGGCGAGGTTCTCCGGCAGCCCGGTCAGATCCGGTTCGTCATGGACGACCTGGTAGGCGACGACGTACGGGCTGTCCGAGTCGAACGGCCCGCGTCCCGTGGCCGCGTGCACCATCACCGAGCCGAGCGCGAAGACGTCCGCGGCGGGGCCGACCTCCCGGGGCCGCCGGAACTGCTCCGGCGCCATGAACGGCGGCGTCCCGATCAACTTGCCGGTCTCGGTCCGCAGTTCGCTGTCCTTTGGCCGAGAAATGCCGAAGTCGATGACCTTCGGGCCGTCGTCGGCGAGCAGCACGTTGCTCGGTTTCAGATCGCGGTGCACCACGCCGACGCGGTGGATGTCCCGCAGCGCCTCGGCCAGCCCGGCCATCAGCCGCCGCAACTGCGCGGGGTCCATCGGGCCGTTCCGCTTCACATGGTCGGAGAGCGTCGGGCCGGGGATGAACAGCGTGGCCATCCACGGCCGTCCGGCCTCCGGATCGGCGTCCACCACCGGTGCCGTGAACGCGCCGCTGACCTTGCGCGCCGCCCCGACCTCCTGCCGGAAACGGCCCCTGAACTCGGGGTCCTTCGCGAACTCGGCATGGACGACCTTCACGGCGACCTGCATGCCCGAGGTGCTCCTGGCCAGATGGACGACGCCCATGCCCCCGGAACCGAGGACCGACTCCAGGCGGTAGTGCCCGGCGTACTCGGGAAGTTCCGCTTCGGCGTCCGCCCCGATGTTGTGCCGTGACGCCATGGGACCACCCCCGTGCTGTTCGTCCACGCGCGCGACGCACGGAGCCTAGTCGATGACACGTGCGATACCGAGGCGGCTTGCTAGTCTTCGCGTTCGATCTGAGCACGCCTGTTTCATGGCGTGATCTGGGGGAATCAACGGGGCCCCACGATGGTCGTGGGCTCAACGGGGGGAGTACCTATGTCTGTCGACCGTACGGAAGTGGCGGACCGCGGCGAGGACGACGCCGTCAGCACACTCGCGGCGTCCGCCGGAGTGCCCTACTACCCGGTCGCGCCGGGCGTGCGCCTCAACGTCCGCAGCGGTCCCGGCACCAGCTACCCGATCATCAAGGTCCTGCCCGAGGGCACGCGGGTCGCGATCTACTGCCAGCGGCCCGGCACCAGCGTCACCGGCCCCTACGGCACTTCGGCCATCTGGGACAACATCGCCAACGGCGAGTACGTCTCCGACGCGTACGTCAAGACCGGCAGCGACGGCTACATCCGCCCGCGCTGCTCGTAGCGAGGTCTGGGCCTTGGCGTACGGGCCGTGGGCCTGGGTCATGGGCCGTGGGCCATGGGCTCGGGCGAGGGTGCCCGAGCCCAGGGCCGGGGCCTGACGGCCTGAGCGGGGACTGACGAGGGCGCCGGGGCGATAATCGACGCGTGAGCGAGACGAACGGCACCCCGGCCACCCCCGCGGACACCTCGGGCCCCCGCCCCGAGCCCCTGCGCTTCTTCGGCACGACCTGGGTCGAGCACGACCAGGGCTACACGCTCCGCCGGATCGGCGTGGCCGTCGGCTCCCTGGCCGCCGCCGCTGCCGCCTGCCTGGTGCTGCGCTTCGCCTACCAGGGCATCGCGATCGCCGGCACCGGCAGTTTCGTGACGGTGCTGGTCGTCGTGATGTTCGCGGTCTGCAGCGCGCTGGCGTTCCGCCACACCTGGGACGGCTTCACCAAGCGCCCCGACCCGGACCGGCAGGCCAGCCTGCGCGGCCTGCTCACCATCGGCTTCGTCGGCTCCCTCCTCGCCTATTTCTTCCGCTCCCTTTTCGAGGCCCCCGGCGAGAAACTGCACCGCCAGGAGTACGAGACGGCCCGCAAGCGCCACGAGTCCCGCACCACCCGCCGCACCGGCAACCCGTCCAAGCGCAAGACCAAGCGCAACCGCTGAGCACGCCCCTGGCGCTGTGGCCGACCGGGTGACGGGCGGCACCATGGCTCCATGACAGCCCCCTCCGACGCGGCCCGCGCCCACTCCTTCAACACCGCCGCCGCCCAGTACGCGGCGAACCGCCCCTCCTATCCACCCGCCCTCTTCGACGCGGTCGAGGAACTCGCGGGGCGGCCCCTGGCCGGTGCGCGGGTCGTCGACGTCGGTGCCGGGACCGGGATCGCCACCGCCCTGCTCCACGACCGCGGCGCCGACGTGCTGGCGGTGGAGCCCGGCGAGGGCATGGCGGCCCAGTTCCGCCGCGGCCACCCCGGCATCCCGCTCGTACGGGGCACCGGTGACGCCCTGCCCCTGGCCACCTCCTCCGCCGACCTCCTCACCTACGCCCAGGCCTGGCACTGGACCGACCCCGCCCGCTCGGTGCCGGAGGCCCTGCGCGTGCTGCGCCCCGGCGGCGCGCTCGCCCTGTGGTGGAACATCACCCCCCTCGACATCCCCTGGCACGTCGAGCAGGCGATGCGGATCGAGAGCCGCTTCGGCCTCCACTCCGGTGGCCCCGCGCCCGTCGCCCCCGCCGTCGAGCAGCAGGGCAGGGGCGCCCGAGCCGCCGAGGCCGACCCCACCGGCCGCCTCACCTTCACCTCCCGCACGGTCCGCTGGAGCCGCCGTGTCCCCGTCGACACCCACCTGGCCAACCTCGCCAGCCACTCGCTCTTCCTCGTCCACGGCGCCGAGTCGAGCGCCGCCTTCTTCGCCGAGGAGCGGCGCCATCTCCTCGACGCCTTCCCGGACGGCACCGTCGAGGAGACGTACGACGTGGACCTGGTCGTCGCCACCACCCCCGGGACCGGGAACCGCGCCCCGCACGGCGCTTGACGCTCAAGGTCCGGCGCGAGCATTATTCATCGCATGATGAATTATGACGCCGCCCGCACCGACCCTCCCGACAGCCCCGGGGACGAGCCGGCCGTCCGCGCCGACTCCCTCACCGTCGTCCGCGGCACCCGCCAGGTCCTGCGCGACCTGGCCTTCACCGTCCCGCGCGGACAGATCACCGGCCTGCTCGGCCCCTCCGGCTGCGGCAAGACGACCCTGATGCGGTCCATCGTCGGCACCCAGGCCAAGGTCACCGGCACCCTCGACGTCCTCGGCCACCCCGCCGGACACCCCTCCCTGCGCACCCGCATCGGCTATGTCACCCAAGCCCCCTCCGTCTACGACGACCTGACCGTCCGCCAGAACCTGGACTACTTCGCGGCGATCCTCGACCCCGGCCGCTCCGCCGCCGACCGGCGCGCCGACGCCGTCACCCGCGCCGTCGCCGACGTCGACCTCACCAGCCACGCCGACGCCCTGGCCGGTGCCCTCTCCGGCGGCCAGCGCAGCCGCGTCTCCCTGGCGGTAGCCCTCCTCGGCGCCCCCGAACTCCTCGTCCTGGACGAACCCACCGTCGGCCTCGACCCCGTCCTGCGCCGCGACCTCTGGGCCCTCTTCCACGACATCGCCGCCTCCCGCGGCGCCACCCTCCTCATCTCCTCCCACGTCATGGACGAGGCCGAGCGCTGCCACCGCCTCCTCCTCATGCGCGAGGGCCGCGTCCTCGCCGACGGCACCCCCGAAGCCCTCCGCGCCCGTACGGACTCCGAGACCGTCGAAGCGGCCTTCCTGCACCTGGTCGACGAGGCGGCCGCCACCGCCCGCGCGAAGGAGACCACCCGATGAGCACCACCGCGAGCACGCCCACCCCGCTCCGCCCGGCCCCCACCGGCGCCCTCAGCCCCGCCCGCACCCTCGCCACCGCGGCCCGCGTCCTGCGCCAGCTCCGCCACGACCCGCGGACCATCGCACTGATGCTCCTCGTGCCCTGCGTGATGCTCTTCCTGCTGCGCTACGTCTTCGACGGCAGCCCGCGCACCTTCGACACCATCGGCGCCTCCCTCCTCGGGATCTTTCCGCTGATCACGATGTTCCTGGTCACCTCCATCGCCACCCTGCGCGAACGGACCTCGGGCACCCTCGAACGCCTCCTCGCCCTGCCCCTGGGCAAGGGCGATCTGATCGCCGGCTACGCCCTCGCCTTCGGCGCCCTCGCGATCGTCCAGTCCGCGCTCGCCACCGGACTCGCCCTGTGGTTCCTCGATCTCGACGTCACCGGCAGCCCCTGGCTGCTCCTGCTGGTCGCCCTGCTCGACGCGCTCCTCGGCACCGCCCTCGGCCTCTTCGTCTCGGCCTTCGCCGCCTCCGAGTTCCAGGCCGTCCAGTTCATGCCGGCCGTGATCTTCCCCCAGCTCCTCCTCTGCGGACTCTTCACTCCCCGCGACGCCATGCACCCCGCCCTGGAAGCCCTCTCCGACGTCCTCCCCATGTCCTACGCCGTCGACGGCATGAACGAAGTCCTCCAGCACTCCGACATGACGGCCGCCTTCGTCCGCGACGCCCTGATCGTCGCGGGCTGCGCCCTCCTCGTCCTCTGCCTGGGCGCCGCGACCCTGCGCCGCCGCACCGTCTGACCGACCGCACCGCCTGACCGACCGCGCCGCCCCGCGTCCGCCCACCGGACAGTCCACCGCGCACCCGGCCCTCCGGTGCGAGGATGAACGCGGACGACGCAACCCCCGGAGGGCACCCCAGCCATGACCCAGAAAGTCGCAGTCCTCGGCACCGGCAAGATCGGCGAAGCCCTGCTCAGCGGAATGATCCGCGGTGGCTGGACACCGGCCGATCTCCTGGTCACGGCCCGCCGCCCGGAACGCGCCGAGGAACTCCGCACCCGCTACGGAGTCACCCCGGTCAGCAACGCGGAAGCCGCCAAGTCGGCCGACACCCTGATCCTCACCGTCAAGCCGCAGGACATGGGCACCCTCCTCGACGAACTGGCCCCCTTCGTCCCCGCCGACCGCCTGGTCATCAGCGGCGCGGCGGGCATCCCCACCTCCTTCTTCGAGTCCCGTCTGGCCACCGGCACCCCGGTGGTCCGCGTCATGACGAACACCCCGGCCCTCGTGGACGAGGCCATGTCCGTCATCTCGGCCGGCAGCCACGCCAGCGAGGCCCACCTCGCCCACGCCGAGGAGATCTTCGGCGCGGTCGGCAAGACGCTCCGCGTCCCCGAGTCCCAGCAGGACGCCTGCACCGCCCTCTCCGGCTCCGGCCCGGCCTACTTCTTCTACCTGGTCGAAGCCATGACGGACGCCGGCATCCTGCTCGGGCTGCCCCGCGACAAGGCCCACGACCTGATCGTCCAGTCCGCGATCGGCGCCGCGACGATGCTCCGCGACAGCGGCGAGCACCCGGTCAAGCTCCGGGAGAACGTGACGTCCCCCGCGGGCACCACCATCAACGCCATCCGCGAACTGGAGAAGCACGGCGTCCGCGCGGCCCTCATCGCCGCCCTCGAGGCCGCCCGCGACCGCAGCCGCGAACTCGCCTCCGGCAACAGCTGACGCCCCCGGGCCGCCCCCCAACGGGGCGGCCCGACGACCCAGGCGGCTCAGGCCCAAAGGCTGCTCAGGCGGTCACTCCGATATCGGGGACAGCGGCACCGACACCGGCATCCTCCGCCTCGACCGTCGGCAGCAGTCCGATCGCTCGATACGCGGCATCCACGGTCGGCCGGGCCATCGCCCGCGCGCGCTCCGCACCATCCCGCAGCACCCCCTCCACAAAGCCAGGATCAGCGCACAGCTCTCTGTGCCTCTCCTGCACGGGCCTGAGAACCTCGACCACGGCGTCCGCGGTGTCCCGCTTCAAAGCCCCGTACGTTTCATATACACCGCTCAGCTCGGATGGGTTCCCACCCGTGCAGGCCGCGAGGATCTCCAGCAGGTTCGCCGGGCCCGGCCGCGTCTCCGGGTCGTACACGACGTCGCGGGCGCTGTCGGTGACAGCCCGCATGATCTTCCTGCGCACCACGTCCGGCTCGTCGAGCAGATAGACGATTCCCGGCCCCGAGTCATCGCTCTTGCCCATCTTCGAGGTCGGGTCCTGCAGGTTCATCACGCGGGCCGCGACCTGCGGCGGCGTCGCCCGCGGCACGACGAACGTGTGCCCGTACCGCTGGTTGAACCGCACCGCGATGTCCCGCGCCAGCTCCACATGCTGCGTCTGGTCGTCCCCGACCGGCACCTGATCGGTCCCGTACGCCAGGATGTCCGCCGCCATCAGCACGGGATACGTGAGGAGGGACAGCCGTACGCTCCCCCCGCGCACCCGTTCCCGCGCGGCCTTCTCCTTGTACTGGATCATGCGCCGCATCTCGCCGTCCGTGGCCACGCACTCCAGCAGGTACGACAGCCGGGTGTGCTCGTCGACATGGCTCTGCACGAAGACGGTGCACAACTGGGGATCCAGCCCCGACGCGAGCAACAGCGTCGCCGCCTGCCTGCTGAGTCTGCGCACCCGCGCCGGATCGTGGTCCACGGTCAGCGCGTGCAGATCCACGATGCAGAACAGGGCGTCCGACTGGTGCTGGTCGACCGCGGCCCACCGCCGCATGGCGCCCAGATAGTTCCCCAGCGTCAGGTGCCCGGTCGGCTTGATCCCGCTGAAGACCCGCGTCATCTCTCCACCTCCTGGTCGAGGCCGCCGTCCCGGCCGGCCGACCCTCAGGAGGGAGAAACAAGAACGGCCGCCGGGGCGGCGGCCGTGTGTGCGCACGTGACATCGGCCGCCGTCAGGCGGCCCACCAGAACTGGGTGCACGTGCGCGTCGTCATGCGGCTCAGAGTACGCCGCCAGGGCGCCGACCGCAGCGAAGTTGACACGCCCCATGCCCATCCGTACTGTTCTCCGAGTTGTCCGACGTGAGCGCCGACCCCGGTCGGTCCCCGGACAGCCACTCCGCAAGTACCAACCACCTCTCGACGACAGTCGTTCGGCTGCCGTCGTGTCGTTGGCGCGCGTATTTACGGAATGAGGAATCCGCGTTCGAAAGGACGCCGGCCCCCGATTCGATCGGGAGCAAGGAATCCGCTAAAGTCTCACTCGTCGGAACGGCCCAAGGGCCGGGAAGACGAACCCCGCTGACTGGGGATCAGGCCGAAAAGGATCTGGTAAAGTCGGAACCGCCGGAAAGGGAAACGCGGAAGCGGGAACCTGGAAAGCACCGAGGAAATCGGGTCGAAAAGATCTGATAGAGTCGGAAACGCAAGACCGAAGGGAAGCGCCCGGAGGAAAGCCCGAGAGGGTGAGTACAAAGGAAGCGTCCGTTCCTTGAGAACTCAACAGCGTGCCAAAAGTCAACGCCAGATATGTTGATACCCCGTCTCCAGCATCTGCTGGGGCGAGGTTCCTTTGAAAAAACACAGCGAGGACGCTGTGAACGTCGGGATTATTCCTCCCGATGTTCCGCT
>NZ_JAGPYD010000017.1:0-226310 GCF_018070255.1 Streptomyces sp. RK62
GGGGCGGTGCTCGGCGGTTCCGGGGGGTTCGTGGGGCGGGGTGGGGTCGCCGGGGGTGGGGGTGTGGTGGGGCGCGGTGGGATCGGGGCGCGGCGCGCTTCCGTGCTCATGCACCCCCCGTTTCCTCGTGTCCGGGCCCGTCCTCGTCCACGGGCCGTCGTCCCCGGTGCCGGTGCGCCCGGCGGACTTCTCCGACCAGGCACGCATACCCGCACCCGGGGAGCGTCATCCCGGCGCGGTGCGCGACCGGTGGCGTTCCCCTTGCGTGCGCGTCACTCTACGGGTTGATGCGGGGCGGGAGGGAACCAGTCCGCGACCCCGTGCACATCTGCCCGGAACGTCCCCCTACCCTGCGGTAATCCGGTCTGGCAGGCTTCGTTCATGACTGCGCGCGCCGCCGACCGGGCCCGTTACGACCGGGCCACCGCCCATCTCGACGCCCCTCTCGCGATCGTGGACCTGGACGCCTTCGACGCCAACGCGGACGACATGCTCCGCCGGGCCGGCGGCAAGCCGATCCGGGTCGCGAGCAAGTCCGTGCGCTGCCGGGCGCTGCTCGAACGCGTCCTCGCGAAGGACGGCTTCGCGGGGATCATGTCGTTCACCCTCGCCGAGTCCCTGTGGCTGGCGCGGTCCGGTTTCGACGACGTCCTGCTGGCCTATCCGTCCGCCGACCGGGCCGCCTTCGCCGAGCTGACCAGTGATCCCAAGCTCGCGGCGGCGGTCACCGTGATGATCGACGACCCGGCGCAGCTGCGGCTGATCGACGAGTCCCGCGCGGGCGGCCGTGAAGTGGTGCGGGTGTGCCTGGAGTTGGACACCTCGCTGCGGCTGTTCGGCGGCCGGGTGCGGGTCGGGGCCCGCAGGTCGCCGCTGCACTCCCCCGCCCAGGTCGCCGACATGGCCCGCGCGGTGGCCCGCCGCCCTGGCTTCGAGGTGGTCGGGATCATGGCGTACGAGGGGCATGTCGCCGGGGTCGGGGACTCCGTGCCGGGGCGCCCTCTGCGCTCGCGTGCTGTGCGGCTGATGCAGGCCACGGCCCGCAAGGAGCTGGCGGAGCGGCGGGCCGCGGTGGTGCGGGCGGTCCGGGCCGTGGTGCCGGAGCTGCGGTTCGTGAACGGCGGCGGGACGGGCAGTGTGCAGTTCACCGCGGCCGAGGAGTGTGTCACCGAGATCGGGGCCGGTTCGGGCCTGTACGTGCCGCGTCTGTTCGACAACTACACGTCGTTCGACGGGCGTCCTGCGGCGCTGTTCGCGCAGCCGGTGGTGCGCCGGCCGGGCGTCGGTGTGGTGACCGTGCTCGGCGGCGGCTACCCCGCCTCGGGTGTGGCGGGCAAGGACCGGCTGCCGGTGCCGTATCTGCCGGAGGGCCTGCGGTACGACCCGCAGGAGGGCCCCGGCGAGGTGCAGACCCCGCTGCTGGGCTCCCCGGCGGACGATCTGCTGCTCGGGGACAAGGTGTGGTTCCGGCACGCCAAGGCCGGTGAGCTGTGCGAGCGGTTCGACGCGCTGCACCTCGTCCGGGGCGACCGGGTGACGGACACCGTGCCGACGTACCGGGGCGAGGGCCACACCTTCCTGTAGCCGGGCACCGGCCGGAAGGGACACTCCCCTCCGGCCGGACACGGCCTAGAGAGGCGTGACGTACGCCCCCGAGATCCCGCCGTCGACCAGAAAGTCGGTGGCGTTGACGAAGGAGGAGTCGTCGCTGGCCAGGAAGGCGACGGCGGCGGCGATCTCGTCGGCCTCGGCGAACCGGCCGACGGGGATGTGCACGAGGCGCCGGGCGGCACGCTCCGGGTCCTTGGCGAACAGCTCCTGCAGCAGCGGGGTGTTGACCGGTCCGGGGCACAGGGCGTTGACCCGGATGCCGTCGCGGGCGAACTGCACGCCCAGCTCCCGGGACATGGCCAGCACACCTCCCTTGGAGGCCGTGTACGAGATCTGGGAGGTGGCGGCGCCCATCCTCGCCACGAAGGACGCGGTGTTGATGATGGAGCCCTTGCCCTGGCGCCGCATGTACGGGATGGCGGCCTTGCAGCACAGGTAGACGGAGGTGAGGTTGACCTCCTGGACCCGCTTCCACGCCTCCAGGCCGGTTTCGAGGATGGAGTCGTCGTCGGGCGGCGAGATGCCGGCGTTGTTGAAGGCGATGTCGACGCTGCCGTAGGTGTCGTACGCGGTCTTGAACAGCGCCTCGACCTGCTCGGGGTCGGTGACGTCGACCTCGACGTAGATCCCGCCGACCTCCTCGGCGGCGGCCTTGCCGCGCTGTTCGTCGACGTCGCCGCAGACGACGTGCGCGCCCTCGGAGGCGAGCCGGCGGGCGGTGGCGAGGCCGATGCCGCTGCCGGCTCCGGTGATGACGGCCGTACGGCCGGCGAGGCGACGGCACACGATTGCTTCGGTCACTGTGCGGGGCCCTCCGTGCTGATGAAGACGTTCTTGGTCTCGGTGAAGGCGGTCAGGGCGTCCGGTCCCAGTTCGCGGCCGATGCCGGACTGCTTGAACCCGCCGAACGGGGTCCAGTAGCGGACGCTGGAGTGGGAGTTGACGGACAGGTTGCCGGCGCGGACGGCCTGGGAGACGCGCAGGGCGCGGCCGACGTCGCGGGTCCACAGGGAGCCGGACAGGCCGTAGTCGGTGGCGTTGGCGAGGCGTACGGCGTCCGCCTCGTCGTCGAAGGGCAGGACCACGGCGACGGGTCCGAAGACCTCCTCGACGGCCACCCGTGCCGCCGGGTCGACGCCGGTGAGGACGGTCGGCGGGTACCAGAAGCCGGGCCCCTCGGGCGCCTTGCCGCGGATGCCGGGCGCCTTGGGGTCGACGTAGGAGCTGACCCGGTCGAGCTGGGCGCGGGAGATCAGCGGGCCCATCTGGGTCCGCTCGTCGGCCGGGTCGCCGACCGTCACGGCCTCGATCGCGGGGGTCAGGAGCTCCAGGAAGCGGTCGTGGACGGAGCGCTGGACGAGGATGCGGGTGCGGGCGCAGCAGTCCTGGCCCGAGTTGTCGAGGAAGGACAGAGGGGCGGCCTCCGCGGCGGCTTCGAGGTCGGCGTCGGCGAAGACGATGTTGGGGCTCTTGCCGCCGAGTTCGAGGGTGACGCGCTTGAGCTGGGCGGAGCCCTTGGCGAGGATCTGCTTGCCGACGGCGGTGGAGCCGGTGAACACGATCTTCGCGACGCCGGGGTGGGTGACCAGGGCGTCGCCGGTGACCGGGCCATGGCCGGGAAGCACCTGGAAGAGCCCTTCCGGCAGCCCGGCCTCCAGGGCGAGTTCGGCCAGCCGCAGGGCGGTCAGCGGGGTCGTCTCGGCGGGCTTGAGCAGGACCGCGTTGCCGGCCGCGAGCGCGGGGGCGGTGCCCCAGGCGGCGATCGGCATGGGGAAGTTCCAGGGGGCGATGACGGCGACGACACCGAGCGGCTCGTGGATCGTCACGTTCAGGCCGCCGGAGACCGGGATCTGTCGGCCGGTGAGCCGCTCCACTCCCCCGGCCGCGTAGTCGAGCAGATCGCGGACGTTGCCCGCCTCCCAGCGGGCGTTGCCGAGGGTGTGGCCGGCTTCGCGAACCTCGAGCCGGGCGAGTTCCTCGAGGTGGTCGTCGACGGTGACGGCGAACCGGCGCAGCAGGCGGGCGCGTTCGCCGGGTGCGAGGGCGGACCACACGGCCTGCGCCTTGGTGGCGCGTACGACGGCCGCGTCCACGTCGGCCGGGCTCGCGGCCGGGACGGTGGCGACGACCTCTTCGGTGGCCGGGTTCAGTACCTGGAGCTGGTCGGACAAGAAGGGCCTCACATGCGTTCGAAGGAGCGGCGCAGCTCCCAGTCGGTCACCGCGGCGTCGAAGGCGTCGAGTTCGACGCGTGCCATGTTGCGGTAGTGGGCGACGACCTCGTCGCCGAAGGCGGCCTTGGCGATCGGGCTGTTCTCCCAGAGTTCGGCGGCCTCGCGCAGCGTGGTGGGGACGTGCTCGTAGTCGGCGGTGTAGGCGTTCCCGGGGCAGGGCTCGGGCAGTTCGAGCTTGTGCTCGATGCCGTACAGGCCGGCGGCGACGAGTCCGGCGACGGCGAGATGCGGGTTGACGTCGCCGCCGGGGAGCCGGTTCTCGAAGCGCAGGGAGCGGCCGTGGCCGACGACGCGCAGGGCGCAGGTGCGGTTGTCGCGGCCCCAGGCGACGGCGGTCGGCGCGAAGGAGCCGGCCGCGAACCGCTTGTAGGAGTTGATGTTGGGCGCGTACAGCAGGGAGAAGTCGCGCAGGGCGGCGAGCTGGCCGGCCAGGAAGTGCCGCATGACCTCGGACATGCCGTCGGGTCCGGCCATCACGCTGTCGCCGCCGGTGTCGGTGAGCGAGAGGTGGATGTGGCAGGAGTTGCCCTCGCGCTCGTTGTACTTGGCCATGAAGGTGATGGAGACCCCCTCCTGGGCGGCGATCTCCTTGGCGCCGGTCTTGTAGACGGCGTGCTGGTCGCAGGTGACGAGGGCCTCGTCGTAGCGGAACACGATCTCGTGCTGGCCGGGGTTGCACTCGCCCTTGGCGGACTCGACGATGAGGCCTGCGGCCGCCATCTCGTTGCGGATACGGCGCAGCAAGGGCTCGATACGGCCGGTGCCCAGCACCGAGTAGTCGATGTTGTACTGGTTCGCCGGGGTGAGGTCGCGGTAGCCGGCGTCCCATGCCTGCTCGTAGGTGTCCTTGAAGACGATGAACTCCAGCTCGGTGCCGACGTTCGCCGTGTAGCCGAGCTCGGCGAGGCGCTCCAGCTGGCGGCGCAGGATCTGGCGGGGCGCGGCGGCCACGGGTGAGCCGTCCTCCCACGCGAGGTCGGCGACGAGCATCGCGGTGCCGGCGTTCCAGGGGACGCGGCGCAGGGTGCTGAGGTCGGGATGCATGGCGAAGTCGCCGTAGCCGCGGTCCCAGGAGGACATGGCGTAGCCGTCGACGGTGTTCATCTCGGTGTCGACGGCGAGCAGGTAGTTGCAGCCCTCGGTGCCGTGGTGCAGGACCTCGTCGAGGAAGAAGCGGGCGGCGAACCGCTTGCCCTGGAGCCGGCCTTGCATGTCGGGGAAGGCCAGGACGACAGTGTCGATCTCACCGCCGGCGACGAGGGCGCGCAGCTCCTCGACGCTCAGCGGGGGTGTGCGGTCTGCCACGGGAGAGCCTCCATTCGGCTACTTCGGTCAGCCGGGAGCCATAAGGTATTGCGCAGGACCATTGATTGGGAAGGGGGTCCGGTGACATGTCGCGGACGGACACGGGGCACGGGGCGCCCGGGGCCGCCGACCGGCTGACGTCGGTCCTGCGGCCGGTGCGGGCCGGCAACGGCTTCGAGGAGGCCCTGGAACAGATCCTCCAGGTGGTCCGGCTGGGCCTGGTGCCGGGCGGGGAGCGACTGCCGGCGGAGCGGGAGCTGGCGGAGCGGCTGGGGATCAGCCGGGTGACGCTGCGCGAGGTGCTGAAGGTGCTACAGGACCAGGGTCTGGTCGAGTCGCGGCGCGGCCGGTACGGCGGCACGTTCGTGCTGCCGCGCACCGAGACACCCGGCGAGGAGGAGCTGCGGCGCCGGCTGAAGGACGTCGACGTGGAGGACGCGCTGCGCTTCCGCGAGGTGCTGGAGGTGGGCGCGGCGGGGCTGTGCGCCGCGCACGGGCTGGACGAACGGCAGGCGGACCGGCTGCGCGAGGCGCTGGCGCGTACGCACGACGCGCCGCTGAGCGAGTACCGGCGGCTGGACACCCTGCTGCATCTGACGCTGGCCGAGCTGTCCGGCTCCCCCACGCTGACCGCGCAGTACGCGGCGGTCCGCGCGAGCGTCAACGACCTGCTGGACTGCATCCCGCTGCTGGTGCGCAACCTGGAGCACTCGCAGCGCCAGCACGCCGCGGTGGTGGAGGCGGTGATCGAGGGGAACGCCGACGAAGCGCGGGAGATCATGCGCGAGCACTGCGCGGGCACGGCGGCCCTGCTGCGCGGCTTCCTCGGCTGAGGAGCACGGCCCAGGGCGTGACCGGGAGCGGGCGGGGAAGGTTTTACGGGCGATTAACGCACGGGTCTTGCCTTGCGGGACGGCGACCGCAAAGGTATGCATCCATTCCATTGCGCCGGAGCCCGGTCGACGACCCCACCGTGCCCGGAACAGCCCGTGCCCGTCGCCCCGTGGGGAGTCCGCACATGTCCCAGGAATCCACCGACACCCCGTCCGCCGCGGAGGCGGACGACTATCTCAGCCGCAGAGCGCTGCGCCGCGGCAGCGCCGGCTGGGTGCTGCTGACCGGTCTCGGCGTCGCCTACGTCGTCTCCGGTGACTACTCCGGCTGGAACTTCGGCCTGGCGGAGGGCGGCTTCGGCGGCCTGGCGATCGCCATGGTGCTCATGGGCGCGATGTACGCGTGCATGGTGTTCGCGCTCGCCGAGCTGTCCTCGATCCTGCCGACGGCGGGCGGCGGCTACGGCTTCGCCCGCCGCGCGCTCGGCCCGTGGGGCGGCTTCCTCACCGGTACGGCCATCCTCATCGAGTACGTCCTCGCCCCCGCCGCGATCGTCATCTTCATCGGCGACTACGTGGAGTCCCTCGGCCTGTTCGGCCTGGAGTCGGGGTGGCCGCTGTATCTGGTGTGCTTCGCGATCTTCCTCGGCATCCATCTGTGGGGCGTCGGCGAGGCGCTGCGGTTCAGCTTCGTCGTCACCGGGATCGCGGTGGCGGCCCTGATCGTGTTCGCCCTGTCGGCGCTGCCCGAGTTCTCCTTCGGATCGCTGGACGACATCCCGGTGGACACCTCCGCCGCCGGGTCGAGTTCATGGCTGCCGTTCGGTCTGCTCGGGATCTGGGCGGCCTTCCCCTTCGGCATGTGGTTCTTCCTGGGCGTGGAGGGTGTGCCGCTGGCAGCCGAGGAGACGAAGGACCCGGCCCGCACGCTGCCGCGGGCGATCCGCTGGTCGATGGGCGTGCTGGTGGTCCTCGCCGTGGTGACGTTCTTCGCGGCGGCCGGGGCGCGCGGCTCGGCCGCCGTCCAGGACGCGGGCAACCCGCTGGTCGAGGCCCTGCAGCCGGACGGCGAGGCCACCGTGCTGAGCCGGATCGTCAACTACGCCGGTCTGGCCGGGCTGGTGGCGTCCTTCTTCTCCCTGATCTACGCGGGCTCCCGCCAGCTGTTCGCGCTGTCCCGCGCGGGATACCTGCCCCGCTTCCTGTCCCTGACCAGCCGCCGCAAGGCGCCCTACCTGGGCCTGATCGTGCCCGGCAGCATCGGCTTCCTGCTCGCCGCGGCGTCCGGCAACGGCGCCCGGATGCTGAACATCGCCGTCTTCGGCGCGACCATCTCGTACGCCCTGATGTCCCTGTCGCACATCGTGCTGCGCCGCCGCGAGCCGGAGCTGCCGCGGCCGTACCGGACGCCGGGCGGGGTGCTGACCTCCTCGGTGGCGCTGGTGCTCGCGTGCGCGGCGCTGGTGGCGACGTTCCTGGTGGACGTGACGGCGGCGTTCATCGCACTCGCGGTGTACGCGGTGGCCGTCGCCTACTTCGGCCTGTACAGCCGCAAGCATCTGGTGGCGAAGGCGCCGGAGGAGGAGTTCGCGGCGCTGGCGGCGGCCGAGGCAGAGTTGACACGGGACTGAGCAGCACGGCACAGCGGGAAGGAGCGGTCGTGAGCAGGCCGTTGATCGGGGTCAGCACCTATCTGGAGGCGGGGGCGCGCTGGGGCGTGTGGGAGCTGGAGGCGGCCCTGCTGCCGGTCGGCTACCCGCGCCTGGTACAGCGGGCGGGCGGTCTGGCCGCGATGCTGCCGCCGGACGACCCGGAGCACGCGGCGGCGGCCGTGGCCCGGCTGGACGGGCTGGTCGTCGCGGGCGGCCCGGACGTCGACCCGGTCCGGTACGGCGCCGAGCGCGACCCGCGCACCGGGCCGCCGGCGCCGGACCGGGACGTGTGGGAGCTGGCCCTGATCGACGCGGCCCTGGCGGCGGGCGTCCCGCTGCTCGGCATCTGCCGGGGCATGCAGCTGCTGAACGTCGCCCGCGGCGGCACGCTCGTCCAGCACCTCGACGGGCACGCGGAGGTCGTCGGCGTCTTCGGCGGCCACCCCGTCAAGCCGGTGCCGGGCACCCTGTACGCCGCCGCGGTCCCGGAGGAGACGACCGTCCCCACCTACCACCACCAGGCCGTCGACCGGCTCGGCGAGGGCCTGATCCCCACGGCCCACGCGGCCGACGGCACGGTCGAGGCGATCGAACTCCCTTCGTCCCCCTGGGTCCTGGGCGTCCAGTGGCACCCGGAGATGGGCGAGGACGTACGGGTGATGCGCGCCCTGGTGCAGGCGGCGGGCGGCTGAAGCGCCGGGGCGTCGGCCGGCCGCCCCGGCGCCGGCACCACCGTCACACCCGGTCCGCAGGCGCCGTCCATCCCCGCGAGCCGATGGCGCCCGGCCGGCGCGCGAGCGGCCAACCGGCGGCGCCGCCACGAGACACGACCGACCGAGCCCGCGCCTGCCCACCACCGCGCCCGGTCCGCACGCGCCGCCCCTCCCTGCGAGCCGACGGCACCCAGCCGGCGCGCGAGCGGCCAACCGCCGGCACCAACGCGAGACACGGGCGACCGTCGGTCCGTCGGCGCCGACCACCCCCGCCAGCCGACGACGTCCGGCCGTCGCGCGCACGGCTCACCAGCGGCCCCGACACGAGACACCAGCGACCGATCCAGCGCCTGCCCCGCCGGGGCGCCCCTTCCCCGGCCTCGGGTGTGCCTGACCGTCCACGCCGAGCCGGCGGGCAAGCGTCCACCTGACCGCGCCCCCGGCCACCGTCCGGGCGCTGATCCGACCCGGAGCGGTCGAGGGCCACCCTCGCATCGCCCGCGCACCGCAGACCTCCGCTCCACCCGGCGGAGCCCCCCTCACCCCCGCGTCAGCGACAGCAGTTCCCGCGCCGGGCCCACCGGGCGGTGGCCCGTGGGCCAGACCGCGCGGAGGTCGCGGGCCAGGGAGACGCCGGCCAGGGGGATGGCGACCAGGCGGCGCATGGACAGTTCCTCGCCGACGGCGAGTTCGCTGAGGACGGCGGGACCGGCGCCGCTCACGGCGGCCGCCTTCACGGCCGTCGTGGAGGACAGTTCGATCAGCGGCCGGGCCAGTCCACCCAGTGCCGCGTCCAGGACCTGCCGGGTGCCCGAGCCCTTCTCGCGCAGGATCAGCGGGGTCGCCGCCAGCTCGGTCGCGTCCAGCGGACGGCGCCGCCGCGCCCAGGCGTGCCCCGGCGCGGTCACCACGATCAGGCTGTCGTGGGCGATGACCACGGAGTCCAGCCCGGTCGGCACGGTCAGCCCCTCCACGAACCCCAGATCCGCCTCGCCGGACAGCAGCCGCTCCGCGACCGCCGCCGAGTTCCCGGCGTGCAGGGACACCGCGGTGTCCGGCCGCTGGGCGCGCAGCGCGAGCAGCCAGCCCGGCAGCAGATACTCCGCGATGGTCATGCTCGCCGCGACCCGCAGCCGTGAGTCCCGCCGCACCCGCAGCGCCTGCGCCCCGGCGTCGAACGCCTCCGCCGCCTCCACGACCCGCCGCGCCCAGTCGGTGACCAGCGCCCCCGCGTCGGTCAGCCGTGAGCCCCGCGGGGACCGGTCCACCAGCGCGACCCCCAACTGGCGTTCCATGGAGCGGATCCGGCTGCTCGCCGCCGGCTGGGTGATGCCCAGCTCCCGCGCCGCCCCGCCCAGACTGCCCAGTCGTGCCACCGCAAGCAGCAGTTCCATCGCGCCCAGATCGGGGACGCGGTGCGCCACGGATCCGGCGCGGAACCGCTGCTCCGCCTCCTCGCTCATAAGGTCAGTTTATGTCGCCATAGGAAGGGACTCCCTGGCGGGCGGTCCGCGGCGCCCCGACGCTGGGGTCATGGTCACCACCGTCCGTCACCTCGGACCGAACTGGTACGCCGCCGTCATGGGCACCGCCGCCGTCGCCACCGCGGGCGCGGCGCTGCCCGGGCCCCGCGTCCCCGGTCTGCGCACCGTCTGCGCGGCCGTCTGGGCGCTGTCGCTGCTGCTGCTCCTCGCCCTGCTCGCGGCCCGCGCCCTGCACTGGACCCACCACCGCGACCAGGCCCGCGCCCATCTCCTCGATCCGGCCGTCGCCCCGTTCTACGGCTGCCTTTCGATGGCTCTGCTCGCCGTCGGCGGCGGTGCCCCCACCGTCGGCCGGGACTGGATCGGCGACGATGCCGCGCTCGCCTTGGACGTCGTCCTGTTCACCGCCGGTACGGCGACCGGGCTGGCGGCGGCCGTCGCCGTCCCGTACCTGATGGCCGTACGGCATCGAACAATGGCGGCGCAGGCGACGCCCGTGTGGCTGCTGCCGCTCGTCGCGCCCATGGTGGCGGCGGCCGTCGGCCCGCTCCTCGTGCCGCATCTGCCGCCGGGGCAGGCGCGCGCGACGCTGCTGCTGGGCTGTGTGGCGATGTTCGGGCTGAGCCTGCTCGCCACCCTGCTGATGCTGCCGCTGGTGTTCGCCCGGCTGATCACCGGCGGCCCGTTGCCGCTCACGCTGACGCCGTCGCTGTTCCTGGTGCTGGGCCCGCTCGGGCAGTCCACGACGGCCGTCGCCGCGTTCGCGGACGCCGCCCCGGGCGCGCTGCCCGCCCCGTACGGCGAGAGCCTCGGCGTGCTCGCCGTGCTGTACGGGGTGCCCGTCATGGGGTTCGCCCTGCTGTGGCTGGGGCTGGCCGGCGCCCATGTCGTACGCGCCCGGCGGCTCGGCATGGGCTTCGCGATGACCTGGTGGGCGTTCACCTTCCCGGTCGGCACCTGTGTCACGGGCGCCGCCGCGCTCGCCCGGCACACCGGGCTGTTCGTCTACGACGGGCTCGCGGTCGGCCTGTACGGCCTGCTGGTGGCCGCCTGGGCCGTCGCCGCCGTGCACACCGCCCGCGGCCTGTTCAGCGGAGCGCTGCTCGCAGCGCCCCGGACAGCACCCGTGGCGCCTCGGCCAGTGACGGTCCGTACCACGTCAGGTGCCGTCCGCTGACGAGCGCGCACGGCAGCGGGTCGAACGCCTCCGGGCCGTCCCCGGCCGTGAAGCGGTACGGCTCGTCGGGGAGGACGACGACGTCCGGCGCCGCGGCCCGCAGTTCGTCCAGGGGGACGCGCGGATAGCGGTCCGCATGACCGGCGTACAGGTGGTCCACGCCGAGGCGGGCCAGGACGTCCCCGGCGAAGGTGTCGCGGCCCAGCACCATCCAGGGCCGCCGCCACACCGGCACCACGGCCGTCACCCGGCGCGGCGGCCCGGGCGGCGACGACCAGGCGTCCTCGGCCTCGTCCAGCCAGCGCGGCCGGGTCCGCACCCCGCACGCGTCCAGCACCCGCGCCAGCTCACGGAAGGCCGCGGGCACGTCCCGCACCTCGGTCAGCAGGACCTCGACGCCCGCGGCGCGCAGCGCGTCGAGGTCGGCCGCGCGGTTCTCCTCCTCGTTGGCGACGACCAGGTCGGGGGCGAGGGCGGTGATCCGGTCGAGCGCGGGGTTCTTGGTGCCGCCGATCCGGGTGACGTCGAGGCCGTCGGGGTGGGTGCACCAGTCGGTGGCGCCGACCAGGACGCCGGGCGCGGACACGGCGACGGCCTCCGTCAGCGACGGCACCAGGGAGACGACACGCATCAGGGAGACGACGCGCATCAGCGTCCCGGCCGGTCCCGGACCGCCTCGATGTGCTCGGCCACGGCGACGACGACGATCCGGGTCTCCGGTACGGTCGCCCGCCACCGGTGGCGCACCCCGCCGGTCAGATACAGGGTGTCGCCGCGGCCCAGGCGGTAGGCGCGGCCCTCGGCCTCGATCTCCACGGCACCGTCGGCGACGTACATCAACTGGTCGTTGCGGTGCTGCAGTTCACGGCCGGCGTCATGGTCGCCGGTGTACTCGGAGGCGTGCATCTGGTGGTGGCCGCGCACCAGGGACCGGGTCCGCGGCTCGGGCGCCAGGTCGGTGGTGTCGGCGCGGACCACGTCGACGCTGCACGCCGGGTCCGCGGCGGCGAGCAGTTCCACCGCGGTGGTGCGCAGCGCGTCGGCGACCTTCTCCAGGGAGCTCTGGCTGGGCCGCGCCCTGTCGTTCTCGACCTGGCTGAGGAAGGGCACGGACAGGCCGCTGCGCTCGGCCACGACGGCGAGCGTCAGGTTCAGGGCGCGGCGGCGCCGGCGCACCGCGGCGCCCACCCGGAGGGGCTGCTCCTTGTGGTCGCCCATCGCCTCGGCTCCCTCCTTCGCTCGCCGGTCCGCCGCCCTCACGCCGGCGGTCCGGCGCACACCTTCTGCTGGGTTCTCTGCACCCTACGCATGTTCGGCAAACCGTTTCATGCGCCCGTCACATCGACGACACATCGAGGGAAGCGCGACCCGCCGGATCACGCCAGAACCACCGGCCGCGGGAGGAGCCACGGGCCCGGGCGGCCCGCCCGGTCCCCGCCCCGCCGCACATGTGCCGCTGCCTTGTTCAATGCGCCGTCCCGCCCCCGTGTTCCCGGACCGCCCCGGACGACGCACCTGCTCACCGGGGCCGGGCGAGGACGTGTGCCGGACGCCGAACTCGGCCCGGCGCACCGGCGCTTCGCGCCCACCGGGCCGGCGCGGGACATCGCCCTGTGTGGTTGGCCGGATCCTTTTCGTACAGGTGTCGACGCTCCGGAGACGGAAAACCCCGAGGGGTGGGCCCGCCGTACGGAGGGGAAGAACGTACGGCGTGGCCCACCCCTCGGGGGGCGGCGGTCGGGCCCGTCAGGTCACCCGGCCGCCTGGCTCTTGTGGTCCGATCCGGCGACCGGGGCCCACTTGTCGACAAGGCCGGGGTTGCGGTCCAGCCAGGCGCGCACGGCGTCCTGCTCCTTGCCCTTGCCCGCCTTGGTGATCTCCGACTCCAGGCCGGTGAGCTGCTTCTCCGTCATGGAGAAGTCCTTCAGCCACGCCCCGACCTCGGGGTTGTCCTCGGCGAAGCCCTTGCGGGCGAGGGTGTGCACGTCGTCGCCGGAGCCCCAGGCACCCTTGGGGTCCTCGAGCTTCTTCAGGTCGTAGTCGCTGTACGCCCAGTGCGGCGACCAGAGCGTGACGACGATGGGCTCCTTCTTGGCGTACGCCCGCTTGAGCTCGGCGAGCATCGCGGGCGTGGAGCCGTCCAC
Source organism: Streptomyces sp. RK62 (assembly GCF_018070255.1). Lineage (NCBI taxonomy): Bacteria > Bacillati > Actinomycetota > Actinomycetes > Kitasatosporales > Streptomycetaceae > Streptomyces > Streptomyces sp. RK62. Next base: position 13,153 of record NZ_JAGPYD010000017.1, read on the forward strand.
GACGTCGTAGGAGTCCTCCAGGCCGTACTCCTTGAGGACCTTGTCCTTGAGCAGGCCCATCATCCCGGCGCTCGGCTCGATGCCGACGATCTTGCCCTTGAAGTCGCCGGACTTGTTCTTCAGGTCCGCCAGCGACTTCACGTCCTTCATGTACGAGGGGACGGAGAGCTCCAGCGAGGTGGGGCCGTACCAGGAGCCGAGGTCCTCGAGCTGCTTGCCGTACTTCTTCCAGTACTCGGCGTGGGTGACCGGCAGCCAGGAGTCCGTCTGGAAGTCGAGCTGTCCGGTGGCGAGGCCCGTGTAGAGCGGCCCGGCGGCGTACTGGGTGGTCTCGACGTCGAAGCCGCGCCGCTCCAGCAGCTCCTTCCAGAGGAACGTGGAGGCGATGCCCTCGTCCCACGGGATGTAGCCGAGCTCGATCTTCCTGCCCTCGCCGATGTTGGTGGCGGACGCCTCGGCGGTGCCGGAGGACGGGCCGAAGACGCCCATGCCGCCCGCGACCAGGGCCAGCGCGGCGACGCCGGCGACGGCGACGACCGGGCGCGGCCGGTGGTTCCACACCTTGGGGGCGCCGGCCGCGCGGGCCTTGGCGGCGCTGCGGCGGCCGAGCGGGGAGATGTGCGTGCCGAGCGCGCCGGTGATGCGGTCGAGGTAGATGGCGAGGACGACGATGCCGACGCCCGCCTCGAAGCCGAAGCCGATGTCGAGCTGGCCGATGGCCTCGTTGACCGCGCCGCCGAGGCCGCCGGTGCCGACCATGCCGGCGATGACGACCATCGACAGGCTCAGCATGATGACCTGGTTGATGCCCGCCATGATCGTGGGCAGGGCCAGCGGCAGCTGGACGCGCAGCAGGGTGTCACGGGGTGTGGTGCCGAACGCCTCGGCGGCCTCCACCAGCTCGCCGTCGACCTGCCGGATGCCCAGCTCGGTCATGCGGACGCCGGGGGCGAGCGCGAAGATCAGGGTGGCGATGACACCGGCGGCGGTGCCCAGCCCGAAGAACAGGATGGCCGGGATGAGCAGCACCATCGACGGCATCGTCTGGAGCAGGTCCAGGACGGGCCGCAGCACCGCGCTGACCGTCTTGGACCGGGCCGCCCAGATGCCCAGCGGGACCGATATCACCAGGGCGATGAGGGTCGCGACCAGCACCAGGGCCAGCGTGGACATCGCCCGGTCCCAGAGGTCGAGCGAGTCGATCAGGGCGAACCCGCCGAACGCGAGGACGCCCGCGACGAGTCCGCGCAGCCACCACGCCAGCACGGCGAGAATGCCCGCGAGCAGCAGGGGCTCGGGTGCGGTCAGGACGGTGTTCACACCGTCGTACATGCCTTCGACGACGGCCTTGACGGCGTCGAAGAGCCAGCCCATGTGGGCGACGAGCCAGTCGACTCCGGAGTCGACCCAGTCGCCGAGACGCAGCCTAGGCACGAGCGGTCACCTTCCCCTCGGGGTTGTCGCAGGGCGAGGGATCGGCGCTCTCGTCCCCGAGGAAGCCGAGGAGTCGGCGGCGCGGTACGACGCCGACGACCCGGCCGGCCCCGTCCACGACCGAGACGCGGTGCGTGAGCCGGGTGCTGATCGCGCACAGCTCGGCGAACGTCGTGTCGGGGGTCGCGGTCTCGCACGCGCAGAGCGGGGCGTCCGCGGTGACGCCGGTGTCCATGAGCGCGCTCGCGGTGAGCACGCGGGAGCGGTCGACGTCCTGGATGAAGGAGGCGACGTAGTCGTTCGCGGGGCGCAGCATGATGTCCTCGGCGGTGCCGGTCTGGACGATGCGTCCGTCGCGCATGACGGCGATGCGGTCGCCGAGCCGCATGGCCTCGTTGAGGTCGTGCGTGATGAATACGATCGTCTTCTTCAGGGTCTTCTGCAGCTGGAGCAGCTGGTCCTGCATGTCCCGGCGGATCAGCGGGTCGAGCGCGCTGAACGACTCGTCCATGAGGAGCAGGTCGGCGTCGGTGGCGAGGGCGCGGGCGAGGCCCACGCGCTGCTGCATGCCGCCGGACAGCTCGTCGGGCCAGGACTTCTCCCAGCCGCCCAGGCCGCACAGCTCGAGGGCCTCGGCGGCGCGCTTCTCCCGTTCGGCACGGGGTACGCCCTGCACGGCCAGGCCGTAGGCGGCGTTCTCCAGGACGCTGCGGTGCGGGAAGAGAGCGAAGTGCTGGAACACCATGCTGATCTTGCGGGCGCGGACGTCGCGCAGTTCGCGGTCGCCGAGCGCGGTCAGGTCCTGCCCGTCGAAGCGGACGTGCCCCGCGGTCGGCTCGAGCAGGCCGTTCAGCATGCGCAGCAAGGTGGACTTGCCGGAGCCGGACAGGCCCATGACGACGAAGATCTGGCCGGGTTCGACCGTGAAGGAGGCGTCGATCACGGCGGCGGTGGTGCCGTCGGCGCGCAGTTCCTCCCGGTCGGCTCCCTGGCGGAGCCGTTCGACGGCCTGGTCCGGTCGTCTGCCGAACACCTTGTACAGATGGTCGGCCTCAAGCCTGGATGACACGCTTACCTCTTGTCTCGGCGGCAGATGAACGGAGCGACCTGCGCAACAGTTGCGCAGTGAGCACCCCGGGGCCGCCCCTGCCCTGCTTTCCCGACCACAAACGCACAAGTGGTCCAGGCCACAGGGCCGCCACACAGGGCGACCGGACGCTCACTCCGGGGCCGTTGTCGGTGCCGTGCGGCATGATGCGTGCGTGACCGGACGACTGATGCTCCTCGACACCGCCTCGCTGTACTTCCGCGCCTACTTCGGCGTGCCGGACTCGGTGAAGGCCCCCGACGGCACCCCGGTGAACGCCGTGCGCGGGCTCCTCGACTTCATCGACCGCCTCGTCAAGGACCACCGCCCGGACGAGCTGGTGGCCTGCATGGACGCCGACTGGCGCCCGCAGTGGCGGGTCGACCTGATCCCCTCCTACAAGGCGCACCGCGTCGCCGAGGAGCACGAGGGCGGACCCGACGAGGAGGAGGTGCCCGACACGCTGTCCCCGCAGGTGCCGGTCATCGAGGCGGTCCTGGACGCGCTCGGCATCGCCCGCGTCGGCGTCGAGGGGTACGAGGCGGACGACGTGATCGGCACGTTCACCGCCCGGGCGAAGGGCCCCGTCGACATCGTCACCGGCGACCGCGACCTGTACCAGCTGGTGGACGACGCGCGCGGGGTGCGTGTGCTCTACCCGCTGAAGGGCGTCGGCACCCTCCAGGTCACCGACGAGGCATGGCTGCGCGAGAAGTACGGCGTGGACGGCCGCGGGTACGCGGATCTTGCGCTGCTGCGGGGCGACCCGAGCGACGGCCTGCCGGGTGTGCCCGGGATCGGGGAGAAGACGGCGGCGAAGCTGCTCGCGGAGTTCGGCGACCTGGCGGGGATCATGGCGGCGGTCGACGACCCGAAGGCGAAGCTGACGCCCTCGCAGCGCCGGCGGCTGGATGAGTCCCGCCCGTACGTGGCCGTCGCGCCGACGGTGGTGCGGGTCGCCGCCGACGTCCCGCTGCCGGACGTCGAGGTCGCCGTGCCGCGCGCCCCGCGGGACCCGGAGGCACTGGAGGCACTGGCGGCGCGCTGGGGGCTCGGCGGCTCGCTGCAGCGGCTGCTCACCACGCTGGCCGAGTGACGGCGGCGGCCGCCCCGGACACATGGGACATCTGGGACGGGGCATTCGTCCAGTACTTCCCCGTCCACAGATGAACGCGGGCGCACAGATCCCGCATGCGACCCGGCCGAGGTGCTAACTTAGGTAAACCTAAGCTCACCCAGAGGGAGGCCGTCATGGCAGAACGCCCTGCCCGCAAGCCACGGAAGATCCGTTCCGCGCAGGTCGTCCGCACCGAACGGCTGACCCCGCACATGCAGCGTGTGGTGCTCGGCGGCGAGGGCCTCGCCGACTTCACGGCGGACACCTGCACGGACCACTACGTGAAGCTCCTCTTCTCCCCCGAGGGCGCCGACTTCCCCGAGCCCTTCGACCTGGAGCGCGTCCGCGAGGAACTGCCGCGCGAGCAGTGGCCGGTGACCCGGACGTACACCGTGCGGGCCTGGGACCCCGAGCACCGTGAGCTGACCCTGGACTTCGTGATCCACGGCGACGAGGGCCTGGCGGGCCCCTGGGCGCTGCGCGCACAGCCCGGCGAGACCGTCCGCTTCCTCGGCCCCGGCGGCGCCTACGCCCCGGACTCCGGCGCCGACTGGCATCTGTTCGCCGGTGACGAGAGCGCCCTGCCCGCGATCGCCCGCTCCCTGGAGTCGCTGCCCGCCGGCGCCGCCGCCTACGCCTTCGTGGAGGTGTCCGGCCCCGAGGAGGAGCAGAAGATCGACTCGGACGTCGAGGTGGTCTGGCTGCACCGCGGTGCGCGCCCCGTCGGCGAGGCGCTGCTCGACGCGGTGCGCTCCCTCGCCTTCCCCGAGGGCCGTGTCCACGCCTTCGTCCACGGCGAGGCGCACTTCGTGAAGGAGCTGCGCCATCTGCTCCGCGTGGAGCGGAGCGTGTCCCGCGAGGACCTGTCGATCTCCGGCTACTGGCGCCTGGGTCACAACGAGGACGGCTGGCAGGCGTCCAAGCGGGACTGGAACGCGCGTATCGAGGCGGAGCAGGAGGGGGCGCCCGCGGCGTAGCCGTACGGACCAGCTCGCGCTCGCGCCGGATGAGCCGATGGCGCGAACGAGCGGGCGTCCGCGCGCGCGTCGCACGGCGGACACGTCCCACGCTCCGGAGCGCACGCCCTGTTCGGCGGCCGGAAATCGTCGCATGGTGCGAAGCACGGTTCCCGTGAGTCCCGGGAACAGCTCCGCCAGTTTGAACAGTTGACGAAACGCACGGCGGCAAAGGAAGGTGTAGGTGATCCACGTCCGCGTCGCCGACGCCGCGGTCGTGGCGATGGTGACCACCGATCACCTGCACCGCCCGGTGGTCGCCTGGGAGGCCATGGCCGACGGCACCACACAGCACGCGATCGACGATGCCCCACAGGACCGGTTCCGTCAGCAGGCCTCATCCGTGCACGAGTCAGCCACGCCGCGGCAGCAGCGTAGGGAAGCACAGCGCGTAGTTCCTGGACTTGGTCGGCTCCGCCACTCGGAGGGCGTCGTGAAGGGCTCTGTTCCCGGCTGGTCGGCCGGAGTGCCGTCCCGTGACGGTGCCCGGGCCGTAAGGGCTCACCGCCCTCGCGGAGGCACCGACCTCGTCCTCGGACCCCTGATCCCGGGAGAGGCTCATGCCCCAGAACGTCGCCATAAACTTACCCATTCCATCTCGGCTGAACCCAGGCCTGGCCGCCGCCCGGGAGCGACATCTGGAGTGGATGCGCCGCCAGGGACTCGTGGTGGGACACCCGGCCGCCCGCCGCTACCTGTTCTCGGCGGTGGCGGACCTGGCCGCCTACAGCTACCCGGACGCCACCGGCGAGGACCTCGACCTGGCCTTCGACACCATGGGCTGGTTCTTCCTCTTCGACGACCTCTTCGACGTCCCTGAGGGCTGCGAGGCCGACGAGGCCGTCGACGTGTGCCGGCAGCTCATCGCGCTCGTCGGCGACGGCACCAGGCCGCACCCCGACAGCGAACCGCCCCTGGTGACGGCCTTCGCGGACATCTGGCGCCGCACCCGGGCGGGCATGTCCGAGGAGTGGCGGCAGCGGGCCGCCCACAACTGGGTCGACTATCTGGTGGGGAATCTGACCGAGGAGATCGACCGGCGCACCTGGGTCCCCCAGGACTTCGCCACCCGGATGCGGATAGGCCACCGCACCCTGGGCCTGGTCCCCTCGCTCGATCTCGCCGAGCGGCTCGGCCATTTCGAGATCCCGCCGCTCGTCTGGCACAGCAGCCACCTCGACTCGATGCGCCGGGCCGCCGTCGACGCCGTCAAGCTGATCAACGAGATCATGTCCCTGGAGAACGACGACGCCCGCGGCGACCCGAACCTCGTGCACTGCCTGATGCGGCAGCGCGACTGCTCCCGCCAGGAGGCCATCCCGATGGCCGTCGCCCTCGTCCAGAGCGCGGTCGCCCGGCTCCACGAGCAGGCCAGGATGATCCCCTTGTTCTCGTCCCGGCTCGGCCTCACGGGCGCGCAGTCCGAGAAGCTCCACCGGTACGCGACGGCCATGCTCACCTGGATCCGCGGCAGCTACGACTGGAGCCGGAGCAACGGCCGTTACTCCCCCCACACGGCCAACGCCCTCAGCCCCGACGAGTCGGGCCAGCTGCACCCCACGAACCTGGCACCGGTGTCGCGCTAGGCGGTCTCGTAGGCTGGGCATCCGATGAGACGCCGTACGCCGCCCCCGCCCTCCCCGCTGCCTCAGCTGAACGGGGTGGACCCGGTGCGCGTACGGCTGCCCGCCGCGGACGCCTGGGCGACCGTGCGGGACCATCTCGTGGCGCGCCTCGCCGCCGGGGACGGCGTGATCGACGGCATGCTGGACGCGGGACGCATCGTGGACGCCACCGGGCGGCCGGTGGCCCGCGACACCGCCTACGCGCCCGGCATGTACGTCTGGTTCCACCGCGAGCTCGCCGACGAGGAGCGGGTGCCGTTCCCGATCGAGGTCGTCCACCGGGACGAGCACATCGTGGTCGCCGACAAGCCGCACTTCCTGGCCACGACGCCCCGCGGCAGCCATGTCGCCGAGACGGCGCTCGCCCGGCTGCGGCGCGACCTCGGTCTCCCGGCGCTGGGCGCGGCGCACCGGCTGGACCGGCTGACGGCGGGGCTGGTGCTGTTCACGGTCCGGCCCGAGGAGCGCGGCGCCTACCAGTCGCTCTTCCGTGACCGGCTGGTGGCCAAGGAGTACGAGGCGGTGGCCCCGTACGAGCCCGGCCTCGACCTGCCCCGGACCGTGCGCAGCCGCATTGTGAAGGAGCGCGGGGTGATGGCGGCCCGCGAGGTGCCCGGGGAGCCCAACGCGGTCAGCCGGATCGAGCTGGTGGAGCACCGGGACGGGCGCGCCCGGTACCGGCTCACGCCCAGCACCGGCCAGACGCACCAGCTGCGGGTGCACATGAGCGCCCTGGGTGTACCGATCCTGGGCGACCCCCTGTACCCGGTGGTGACCGGCCCGGTGCCGGCGGGTGACTTCCGGCACCCGCTCCAACTGCTGGCGCGGACACTGGAGTTCACCGACCCGGTCACCGGGCACCGGCACCGGTTCGTCAGCTCGCGCACCCTGGATGCCTGGTCGTCGTACGACGACTGGGCGGCCGGCTGACCCGGTGCCCACCGGGGTCACTCCCCACGCCACCAGCGCAGGAAGCGCCGCAGCGGGCCCTGCCGCCCGGCCGGCGCGGGCGGCGCCGTCGGTGCCGTCGGCGCGGGGGCGGGCGCCTGCATCCTGGGCTGCGGCTCCGAGGCGCCGATCTGCCAGGTGCTGACGCGCGGCGAGGCCAGCGGGTGCGCGGGCCGGGCCATGACGTCCTGCTGCGGCTTGGGCGCGAACTTGACCGGCAGCTCCACCAGATGCTGGTTGGAGATGGACGACCACCAGCGCAACTCGTCCTCGGGGACGGCCAGTTGCACATCCGGCAGCCGGGTCAGCAGCGCGTCGACGCCGACGTCGGCGATGGCACGGCCGATGTCCTGACCGGGGCACTCGTGCGGGCCTCCGCCGAAGGCGAGGTGGGAGCGGTTGCCCTGCATATGGGCGGACAGGTCGGGCCGGACCCGGGGGTCCACGTTGCCCGGGGCGATCCCCATGATGAGGGCGTCGCCCTTGCTGATGTGCTCCCCGCCCAGCTCCGTGTCGTGCTTGGCGACGTACGGCAGGACCGTGCTGAACGGCGGCTCGTCCCACAGGGACTGCTCGACCGCCTCGGGCACCGTCATCTGCCCGCCCTTGAGCTGGGCGCGGAACCGCGGGTCGGTGAGCACCACCCGCAGCACGTTGGCGATCAGGTTCGCGGTGGCCTCGTAGGCGGCGACCAGGATGATCCGCAGATGCTGGCCGACCTCGTCGTCGGTCAGCCGCGCCGGGTGGCTGATCAGATGGCTGGTGAAGTCGTCCGCGGGCTCGGCGCGTCGGCGGGCGGTCAGCCGCATCAGGACGTCCATCAGATACGCGTTGCTGGCGATGGCCGTCTCGCTGCCCTTGGGCATGTCACGGGCGGCCTGCACGATCTGGTCGTTGTACTCGTCGGGCATGCCGAGGATCTCGCACATCACCATCATCGGCAGATGCTCCGCGAACTGGCTGACCAGGTCGGCGCCGCCCTCCTCGCAGAACTGGTTCACCAGGTGCTGGGTCGCGCGGTTGATGTACCGGCGGATCCCGCGGTGGTCGATGGTCGAGATGGCGCCGGTGACCGCGCCCCGCAGCCGCAGATGCTCGTCCCCCTCGGCGTGGACGCAGATGGGCTGCCAGGCGAAGTGCGGCATCATCGGGTGCTCGGGCTTGACCGTGCCGTCCTGCAGCGCCGTCCACTGCCGGGTGTCACGGCAGAACTGCGAAGGGCTGCGCACCATGTGCAGGTTCTCGGCGTGCCCGAGGACGAGCCAGATCGGCACGTCGTCGTGCAGCAGCACGGGGGCCACGGGCCCGTGCTCGGCACGGAGCTTCTCGTAGACGGCCGCCAGATCCTCCGCCTCGGGCCCGTACAGCCGGCGCAGCCCGCCGGGGCCGATGCCGTGTGCGGGGCAGCCCGGGGGCGGGGTGGCCGTGGGATCGTCCATACCGGTGGGGAAAAGGGATTCAGACGTCACGATGGTCGCTCCGAAACGAGGTTGTCCGGTTGCAAGAGGTCGGGGGGAAGGTCCCGGTCGGCACCGGCGGCACGGCTCGACCGGCGGGTGGGCTCACACAGGCGTCTTGGCCGTCGCCAGTGAGTGCAGGAAGTGCATCAGGGTCATCAGGACGTCCCGGCTGGAGGCCCGGCGGCGGACGTCGCACTCGACGATGGGGATCTCCTCGGCCAGGTCGAGGGCGGTGCGCAGATCGGCGACGGGGTAACGGGGCGCGTCCGGGAAGGTGTTGACGGCCACGACGAACGGCACACCGCGTTCCTCGAGCCGCCCTATGACGTCGAAGCTGACCTCCAGGCGGCGGGTGTCGGCCAGGACGACCGCGCCCAGCGCGCCCTCGAACAGCCCGTTCCACAGGAACCAGAAGCGTTCCTGGCCCGGGGTGCCGAACAGGTACAGCACGAGTTGTTCCGTGATGCTGATGCGGCCGAAGTCCATGGCGACGGTGGTGGCCGTCTTGGTGTCCGAGCCGTAGTTGTCGTCGACGCCGATTCCGGCCTGCGTCATGGTCTCCTCGGTGGTCAGCGGTTTGATCTCGCTGACCGACCCGACCATGGTGGTCTTGCCGACGCCGAAGCCACCCACGATCACGATCTTGACCGCGGCTTCGGCCGTGTGCGGCAGCTGGTCCTCGGTCCGTGGACCAGGGACGACGTCAGAGCTTTTGAAGTCCATGCATCACCGCTTCGAGGATTGAACGGTCGGCGACGGCCTGGCGCACGATGGGAGCGCGGGCGGTCACCAGCCCGGCCGTGAGCATGTCGGTGAGAACGACCGTCATCATGCTGAACGGCAGGTTGAGATAGGCCGAGAGCTCGGCCACGGACAGGGGGGCGGTGCACAGCCGGAGCAGTGCCGCCTGTTCCGGTGTGGCGGAGGGCGGGGGGTCGGCGCGCGCCACGATCAGCGTGACGAGGTCGAGGTCCCCGTCGCGTTCCCCGCCGTCCGGACCGGCGACGACGAAGAGCCGTTCCGGGTTCTTCTGCTTGCCGGTGGGGGCGGGCGGCGGAGGTAAGTGCTCCTGGGACTGTCGCCGCTGGCGTTTCGGAGGAGTCATACGGTCTGCCCGTTCCGCCGGGGCGGACTCGTGAGATGGGCGCCGATCCGGGCCACGAGGTCGGACATGCGGTTGCTCATACGGCCGGGCTCGGCGAACGTGTCGGAGAGGACGGCGAGATAGGCGTTGGCGCCGGCGGCCATCAGATAGAAGTAGCCGCCGTTGATCTCGATCAGGACCATCTTCATCTTGCCGTCGCTCTTCGGGATCTCCTGCGCGACCGCGCTGGCCAGGCTCTGCAGTCCGGCGCAGGCCGCCGCGACCCGGTCGGCGGTGTCGGCCTCACCGCCGTAGCGGGCGATGCGCAGACCGTCGGCGGACAGCACGACGATCATCTGGATGCCTGGTACGCCGTCGTAAAGCTCCTTGAGCATCCAGTCGAAGTTGGCACGCTGCTGGATCACTTGAGGTCCCCCTCGTCATCGGCCTCGGGGCGGGCCTGTTGGGTTCGCGGTTGGAGTGTGAGCGGGTCCGGCTTGTCCTTCAGCCCGTTCCAGAACGCCTCCACCCAGGCTCCGGGTACGGGCTCGTCCTCCGCCGGCGTGGGATCGGGCTCGGACCTGCGCGTCGACCAGATGGTCGGCCGGCCCTCCCGCTCCGCCTGCTCGATGGCCGCCTGCTCGGCGATCCGCTTGCTGAGCGGGGTCTTGACCCGGCTGCGTCGCTGGGGCAGCCCGTTCGGGGTCCACTCGGTGACCACGGGGACGTCGTCCTCCATGGAGACCACCGCCGGGATCTTCGGGCTGGTGGGGCGGCGCTTCTTGGGGGCCCGCTTGGGCCCTTCGAGCACCTCGGAGCCCTCCGCCTTGGGCGCGGCGCCGGCGCCGATGCCGTGGGCGAGACCGGGCGCGGGCTCGGTGGTCATCATGTCGCGCGGCACGACGAGGACGGCGCGGACACCGCCGTACGCCGACGAGCGCAGCGAGACCTGCATGTTGTACGCCGTGCACAGGCGTCCGACGACGGCCAGGCCGAGGCGCGGGGACTCGCCGAGGTCCTGGAGGTCGGTGCCCTGCTTGGCGCGTTCGAGCATGCCCTCGACCCGGGCGCGGGCCTCCTCGCTGAGGCTGACGCCGGCGTCCTCGATCTCGATGGCGACGCCGGTCTGCACCTCGGTGGCGGTGACGTGCACCTTGGTCTGCGGCGGCGAGTAGCGCGTGGCGTTGTCGAGGAGTTCGGCCGCCGCGTGGATGACGGGCTCGACGGAGATGCCGGCGATGTTGACCTTGGCGATGGAGTCCAGGCTGATGCGGCGGTACTCCAGGATGCGGGACATGGCTCCGCGCAGCACGCTGTACAGCGGGACGGGCTCGGGCCACTGGCGGCTGGGACGGCCGCCGCCGAGCACGGAGATGGAGTCGGCGAGGCGGCCGATCAGCATGGTGCCGTGGTCGATGCGGAGCAGGTCGTCGAAGACCTCGGGGTTGCGCCCGTGGTCCTCCTCCATCTCCCTCAGTTCCACGGCCTGCTGGTGGACGATCGACTGGACGCGCCGGGCGATGTCGACGAAGGACCGCTGGGCGGAGTCGCGCAGCGCCTCCTCGTGGTCGACCAGGTCGATCACGTGCCGTACGAACTCGATCTGCACGGGCGGGAGATGGACGTACGACGGGTCGATCTCCCCCAGGTCCCGCATCACCTCGTACGGCGAGGCGCCGCGCCGCAGCCGGTCGATCGCGGCCGGGGTGATCTCCGTGGCGAGGCGGACGAGCTCCTCGTCGTGGGCGGCGACGCGCCGTTCCAGATACGCGGTGTGACGGGCGTGCTCGACCTGGGCGTCCCGCAGGGCGCGGCCGCGGCGGACGGCTTCCGCCGCGCAGGCCAGGACGAGCAGCAAGGCCACGGCACCGCACACGCCGACGGCCGTCCGGGCCGGTTCGGCCACGAGGGCGACGGCGGCTCCGGTCGCCGCGGCCATCGCTATGGCCGGCAGCAGCAGCACGCGCGCATACGGGAGTTCGCGCCGACGGGGCGGGGATTGAACGCTCACCATGTGGGCCCTCTGAAATGAATCGGGTGGGTGTAGGGGGAGCTTGCAGTGGGGTACGTCATGGGTATGTCGGACTTCTCCGAGCCATAGGGAACAAGCGCACGAATACACCTCAACTCGGTGCGCTGCGGGCGAGCTTAGTCCGACCGGATCATCGCCGTGTCATATTCAGCAAGCACCTGAAATGGCCCGGGCGACAGGAGTACCCTCGGCCTTTTTGCACGCTGGGCACGCATTCGAACACGTAACGTCATGGCGGACGGGCGTACGAAAAACACTCACCGTGATGAGTGAGAGGCCGCGTTCCGGTGCGACGGAAGCGGAAGTGTGACGTCCGGGGCGGGTGAGAACCCGAGAGAGATGTGGCGCGCGAGACGAACCGAACAGCCGATCCACGGCTGGTTCCGCGACCACCGGCCCGGACGCCCCTCACGGGCCCGGAAACACGAAAGGCAAGGAGTCACGTACTCCTTGCCACTCTCAACATATAGCGCACCCCCCGGCTTGCGGCAAGGCCCCCTCCATGACGCACAATCTCCGGCCTGACCTGGAAACTCTTTCCGGCGCCTCGGCGACCCAGATCGGAGCACCCGCTGTGCACCCCCTCCCCACGACCGCGTTCGCCCTGGACGACCGCCGGCGCGCCAAGGCCGACCCGGCCCTGATCGCCGCCGACGACGAGCACTTCGCCGCCATCGCACGCTGCCTGGAGGAGACCACGGACGACCTCACCGCCCGGCTCGCCGCCGAGCGCAGGGCGGAGGGCGGCCTCGGCCGGCAGGCCATGGACCGGGACGCGGAGATCCACCGCCTCACCAGCCGGCTGCGCACCCTGCGCCGCTTCGGCCTCGACCTGTGTCTGGGCCGGATGGTCTTCGCCGACGACCCGCGTCCCGTGTACGTCGGACGGCTCGGCCTCACCGACAGCACCGGCCGCCGGCTGCTGGTCGACTGGCGCTCCCCCGCCGCCGAGCCGTTCTTCGGCGCCACCCACGCCCGCCCGATGGGCCTCGCGAGCCGCCGCCGCTACCGGTGGACGGGAGGCCGGATCAGCGACTACTGGGACGAGGTGTTCACCCCGGACGGCCTGGAGGAGCACGCCGCGCTCGACGACCAGTCGGCGTTCGTCGCGAGCCTCGCCGGGAACCGCTCGGCCCGGATGCGGGACGTCCTCGGCACCATCCAGGCCGACCAGGACGCCATCATCCGCGCCGGCTCCCGCGGCGCGCTCGTCGTCGACGGCGGGCCGGGCACCGGCAAGACCGTGGTCGCCCTGCACCGCTCGGCCTACCTGCTGCACTCCGACCCGCGCCTCGGGCACCGCAGGGGCGGTGTGCTGTTCGTCGGCCCGCACCGGCCGTATCTGGCGTACGTCTCCGACGTGCTGCCCAGCCTCGGCGAGGAGGGCGTGCAGACCTGTGTGCTGCGGGACCTCGTGGCCGAGGGCGCGACGGCCGGTGTCGAGGCGGACCCGGAGGTGGCCCGGCTGAAGGCGTCGGCGGACCTGGTGCGGGCGATCGAGAAGGCCGTCCGCTTCTACGAGGAGCCGCCGGCCGAGGGCATGACGGTGACCACCCCCTGGTCCGCGATCCCGTTGAGCGCCACCGACTGGGCGGTCGCGTTCGACGCGGCGGAGCCCGGCACCCCGCACAACGAGGCCCGCGCCCAGGTCTGGGAGGAACTGCTCACCCTGCTGGTCGACCGGCACGAGGAGGACGCCTCCGGCGACGACGCGGAGATCCCCTCCCAGCTGCTGCGCCGGTCGCTGGACCGGCACCGGGAGCTGCGGGCGGCTTTCGACCGGGCGTGGCCGCTGCTCGAGGCGGCCGACCTGGTCGGCGACCTGTGGACGGTCCCGGCGTATCTGCGGCTGTGCGCCCCGTGGCTCACCCCGGACGAGGTACGGCTGCTGCAGCGTGGGCGGCCGGACGCCTGGACGGTGTCCGACCTGCCGCTGCTGGACGCGGCCCGGCAGCGGCTCGGCGACCCGGAGGCGGCCCGGCGCGCGCAGCGGCACGCTCGGACGCTGGCCGTGCAGCGGGAGCGGATGACGCAGGTCGTCGACAACCTGATCGCCGCCGTCGCGGACTCGGGCGCGGACGGTGACGACGGTGAGGGCCTGGTGCGGATGCTGCGCGGTGAGGACGCCCAGGTGAGCCTGGTCGACGACGCGGAGCTGACCGCGCCCGACCCGGATCTGCTGGCGGGTCCGTTCGCGCACATCGTCGTCGACGAGGCGCAGGAACTCACCGACGCCGAATGGCAGATGCTGCTGGGGCGGTGCCCGTCGCGGAGCTTCACCATCGTCGGTGACCGCGCCCAGGCCCGGCACGGCTTCACCGAGTCCTGGCGGGAGCGTCTGGAGCGGGTCGGGCTCGACCGGGTCGAGGAGGCGTCCCTGACCGTCAACTACCGCACCCCGCGGGAGATCATGGCGGAGGCGGAGCCGGTGATCCGGGCGGTGCTGCCGGACGCCAACGTGCCGACGTCGATCCGCAGCGGCGGCTTCCCCGTGGTGCACGGTTCGGTTTCGGAACTGGAGTCGGTCGTGGAGTCCTGGCTGGCCGCGCACGACGACGGGATCGCCTGTGTCATCGGCGCCCCCGCGTTCCCGTCGACGGACCGGGTGCGCTCCCTGCCGCCGGAGCTCACCAAGGGGCTGGAGTTCGACCTGGTGGTGCTGGTCCGCCCCGAGCGTTTCGGCGAGGGGGTCGAGGGCGCGGTGGACCACTACGTCTCGATGACCCGCGCCACCCGGCAGCTGGTCGTCCTGAGCTGAACGGCCGAGGGCCCGTGCCGGCCGGGGGTGTCCCCCGGTCCGGCACGGGCCCTCCGTGTCCGCTCAGCCCAACGCTCAGCCCACGCTCATCGCACGCTCATCCCACCGAGGAGTAGGCGACGACTCCGCGCAGGAGGCCCTCCACGGCCTTGCGCGCGTTCTTGGCGACGGTCGAGCCCTCGACGGGCGAGGCGGCCGCGATCTGCCCGAGCACGTCGATGACCTGCTTGCACCAGCGCACGAAGTCACCGGCCGGCATCTCGGCCTCCCGCAGCACCTCGTCCAGGCCCTTGCCGCTGGCCCACATGTAGGCGGCCCAGGCGAAGCCCAGGTCCGGCTCGCGCTGGCCGACGCCCTCGGTCTGGGTGATCCGGAAGTCCTCCTCCAGGGCGTCCAGCCGCCCCCAGATACGGACCATCTCGCCCAGCGCGGCCTTCGCCTTCCCGGACGGCAGCTTCGGGGCCATCGCGTCGTCGCCGACGCGTGCCTCGTAGACCAACGCCGAGACGCACGCGGCCAGTTCGGCCGGGTCCAGGCCCTCCCACACCCGCTCGCGCAGGCATTCGCTGGCCAGCAGGTCGAGTTCGCCGTACAGCCGGGCGAGCCGCCTGCCGTCGTCGGTGACCTCGTCGCCGCGCAGATAGTCCATCTCGGTGAGCAGGGCGACGATCCGGTCGAAGGTGCGCGCGATGGTGTTCGTGCGGCCCTCGATCCGGCGCTCCAGCTGCGAGGTGTCGCGCAGCAGCCGGTGATAGCGCTCGGCCCAGCGGGCGTGGTCCTCGCGGTCCTGGCAGCCGTGGCACGGGTGCGCGCGGATCGCCTTGCGCAGCCGGGCGATCTCCCGGTCGTCGGCGGCCTGCGAGCGCTGCTTGCGGTGGCGCTCCGGCGCGATGTGCCCGGCCTTGGTGCGCAGCGCGGAGGCCAGGTCCCGACGCGACTGCGGGGAGCGCGGGTTGAAGGACTTCGGGATGCGCATCCGCTCCAGCGCCTCCACCGGCACCGGGAAGTCGATCGACGCCAGCCGCTTGACCTGCCGTTCGGCGGTGAGGACGAGGGGGCGCGGGCCGTCATGGTGGTCGAAGCCGCGGTGGCCGTTGGACCGGCCGGCCGGCAGCCCCGGGTCCAGTACGAGGGCGAGGCCCGCGTACTTGCCCGTCGGCACGTGGATGACATCGCCCGGCTTGAGCCGCTCCAGCGCCACCGCGGACTCCGCGCGGCGCTGCGCCGCGCCCTGCCGCGCCAACTCGGTCTCGCGGTCCTTGAGTTCGCGGCGCAGCCGCGCGTACTCCTCGAAGTCGCCGAGGTGGCAGGTCATGGACTCCTTGTAGCCGGAGAGCCCTTCCTCGTTGCGCTGCACCTGACGGGAGATGCCGACGACCGACTTGTCGGCCTGGAACTGCGCGAACGACGTCTCCAGCAGCTCGCGCGAGCGGTGCCGGCCGAACTGCTCGACCAGGTTGACCGCCATGTTGTACGACGGCTTGAAGCTGGAGCGCAGCGGATAGGTGCGGGTGCCGGCGAGACCCGCGAGGTGCTCGGGGCTCATACCGCGCTGCCACAGCACCACGGCGTGGCCCTCGACATCGATGCCGCGGCGGCCGGCCCG
This sequence comes from Streptomyces sp. RK62, assembly GCF_018070255.1. NCBI lineage: Bacteria > Bacillati > Actinomycetota > Actinomycetes > Kitasatosporales > Streptomycetaceae > Streptomyces > Streptomyces sp. RK62. The sequence continues at coordinate 29,320 of NZ_JAGPYD010000017.1, forward strand.
GCCGGTGAGCTGGGTGTACTCGCCGGGCGTGATGTCGGCGTGCTGCTCGCCGTTCCACTTGACGAGCTTCTCCAGGACCACCGAGCGGGCGGGCATGTTGATGCCGAGGGCGAGGGTCTCGGTGGCGAAGACGGCCTTGACGAGGCCGCGGACGAACAACTCCTCGACGATCTCCTTGAACGTCGGGAGCATCCCGGCGTGGTGGGCGGCTATGCCGCGCTCCAGGCCCTCCAGCCACTCGTAGTACCCGAGGACGTGCAGGTCCTCGGTGGGGATGGCGGCGGTGCGCTCCTCGACCAGGGCACGCACCCGCTCCCGGGCCTCCTCGTCGTTGAGCCGCAGCCCCGCGTACAGGCACTGCTGGACGGCGGCCTCGCAGGCGGCGCGGCTGAAGATGAACGTGATGGCGGGCAGCAGGCCCTCGGCGTCGAGCCGCTCGATGACCTCGGGGCGGCCCGGAGTCCACACGCGGGAACGCTGGCGGCGCTCACGCTCCCGGTCGGCCTCCCGCATGGCACGGCCGCGTCTGCGGTCCTGGTAGGAGGGCCGGCTGGCCTCCATGCGCGCCAGCCGGGTCAGGTCGGGGTTGACCGCCTTGCGGTTGCCCTCGCCCTCCTCGAACAGGTCGTACATCCGGCGTCCGGCGAGCACGTGCTGGAACAGCGGCACGGGCCGGTGCTCGGAGACGATCACCTCGGTGTCTCCCCGGACGGTGTCCAGCCAGTCGCCGAACTCCTCGGCGTTGGACACGGTCGCCGACAGCGAGACCAGGGTGACCGACTCGGGGAGGTGGATGATCACTTCCTCCCAGACGGCGCCGCGGAAGCGGTCGGAGAGGTAGTGCACCTCGTCCATCACCACGTAGCCGAGGCCGAGGAGGGTATGCGATCCGGCGTACAGCATGTTCCGCAGCACTTCGGTCGTCATCACGACGACCGGGGCGTCGGAGTTGATGCTGTTGTCACCGGTGAGCAGGCCCACCTTGTCGTCGCCGTAGCGGCGGCACAGATCGGCGTACTTCTGGTTGGACAGCGCCTTGATGGGCGTGGTGTAGAAGCACTTCTTGCCCTGCATGAGGGCGAGGTGGACGGCGAACTCGCCGACGATCGTCTTGCCCGAGCCGGTAGGCGCGGCCACCAGGACGCCCTTGCCCGCCTCGAGCGCCTGGCACGCCTCGATCTGGAAGGGGTCGAGGCCGAAGTCGTACATCTCGCGGAAGGAGGCGAGCGCGGTGGCCTGCTCGACAGCGCGCCTGCGTGCTGCCGCGTACCGCTCGGCCGGTGAGAGATCCTCTGTCATCGTACTTTCGAGCGTACCGGGCGCCACTGACAACAGGACGATCATTATCCGGATCAGGTCGGACCGTACGCTGCCGGACTGGTCACCCTTGCCGGGAAAACCCTTTCCCTCACCCCCGCCCTCCTGGACTCGGAGTCCGTGGGAAGATCGCAACTCCGTCGGCCATGGTCATGAGCATGGTCGGCGTTGTCCTGCAGAAACGAGGGGAATCATGAAGCTCAAGATCACGCGCCTGACCAGCGCCGCGATAGCCGTGGGTGTGACCGCCCTGGGAACCGTCGTGATGACGCCCGGGTACGCCATGGCCGCAGCTGCCACCCAATGCAGCGGCACCCAGCACAAGGAGTTCGACACGATCGGCTCCAACCTCGACGTGTACATCACCCTCTGCGTCCACCGCAGCGGCGACGGCTACTACAACGCGTATGCCGATGTCACCTGGAAGGACGGCGGTGGCGGCGTGAGCGCCGGGATGGAGGACCTCGAACTGAACCTCCGCCTGGAGCGGAACGACGCGGACTACAAGAACCAGAACTTCGGCCTGAAGGCGGTCAACGGCAGTTCGTCGGGCGCTGTACGGGCCACAGGTGCCAATTTCCGGAGCAGCACGACCGGGGGATGGACTGCTGACGGGCACGTCAAATGGGACATCCAGAACGACGGCGCCGGCGGCGGAACCTGGTCCCTCGGTGGTTCTCCCAGCATCTGACGTCTGAAGCTGGGGGTCAGGTCAGGAGCGGCTCATCGCTTGTCGATGAGCCGCTCCTTCCGTTTCCGCAGGTCGTGCACTGCCGCAAGCGTGCCTCAGGTGACGTCGTCGTAGCCGTTGACGCGCTCGGTGGTGGCCTGCTCGGGCAGGGCGCGGCTCGGCGCGACGGGCTCCACCGCGCCGATGCTCTCCGGGGTCAGATCGAGGTCGGAGGCCTCGTCGTCGCCGGGGCCCTCCGCCTCACGGCGAGCGCGGCGCTTGTCGTTGAGGAGCGCGATGGCCGTCGCGGCGAAGTACAGGATCCAGATCGGGCCCGCGAGCGCCAGCATGGAGATCGGGTCCGTGCTGGGCGTGGCGATCGCCGCGAAGAGCGTGATGCCCAGAATCATGCCGCGCCACCAGCCGGCCATCTTCTTGCCGGACAGCACGCCACCGAAGTTCAGCATCACCAGCAGCAGCGGCAGTTCGAACGAGAGGCCGAAGACGACGGTCATCCGCATGATCAGCTGCAGCAGGTCGTCGAGGGGGAGCTGATTGTCGCTGCCGATGATCGAGAACTCGAGCATCACCGACGCCATCTTGGGCAGCGACCAGTACGCGAAGTAGGCGCCCGCGAGGAACAGGGGGAAGCCCGCCCCCACGAAGGCGAGACTGTACTTCTTCTCGTGCCGGTGCAGGCCGGGCGCGATGAATCCCCAGAGCTGGTAGAGCCACACGGGAGCGGCCAGCACCACACCCGACGACAGGGAGACCGTCAGGGCCAGCGTGAACGGACTCAGCAGGCCGTTCTGCACGATGCGTGCGCACTGGGTCTCATTGGGGTTCTTGGCCAGTTCGGCGAAGCTGTAGTCGCATCCCACCGCCTGGAGGATGGGATCCGTGAAGAACTGGATGGTGTCCTTGTAGAAAAAGGCTGCCACCACCGTCGTGACAAGGATCGCCAACAGACTCTTGACGAGCCGGTTGCGGAGCTCGCGGAGGTGCTCCGCCAGAGGCATCCGCCCCTCGGGATCTCTCTCCTGCTTGCGGGCAGACTTCAGCAACCCACGTTCCCATCTCGTGCGTCGGGCCGGAGGTCACCGGCCCTGCGTCAGCGCTTCGTGGTGTCCGTCGGCTCGTTGACCGGGCGCGAGCTGTTCACGTCGCCGGGGGAAGCCTGGATGACGCGCTGAGCGGGGGGCTGCTGGTCGCCGGTGGTGTTGGCCGGCGGGTCGGCCGGGGCGGCGGACTTGTCCTCGTCCTTCATCGCCTTCGCCTCGCTCTTGAGGATGCGGGCCGACTTGCCGAGGGAGCGGGCCATGTCCGGGAGCTTCTTGGCACCGAACAGCAGGATGATGACGACGAGGATCAGGATGATCTCGGTGGGGCCGAGCCTACCCATAGCTGTATACCTTCTTCACCGAGGCGACATGGTCCGAATACCCGGCCGATCGGACATACATCCGACCACCGTGCTGCCAGCGATCGTAACGCTCGGGGGTGAACGCAGGACAATCCCTGTGCACACTCCCAGTTGCGTGCCCGCGCCTCGCTCCCGGGCCGCAATTGAGCAGCGTACCCGCCACCCACAGCGCGTCGACGGGGCGAAGCGGTGCAAAACACCCCCGCTCGGGGACTCACACCGATTCCTTGGGCGCCCTACAGGGAGTCCGCGGCGGCCCGGGCCGCACCGACCGAGGCCCGCTCCAGGTCCTCCGCCGCCCTGTTGATCCGCCGTGCCGACTCCGTCACCTGCCGGCCGAGGCGCTGCGCCTCGACGAACACCCGTACGGCCAGCACACCGAGGACGGCGAGACCCACGAAACCCACACCTACCGCGAACATCGGCCAGAACATGAGCCGAGCCTAGACCGTTCCTAGACGGTGGAGTGCAGCCGGAGGGTGCTGACGCCGCCGCCGGTCAGCAGCTCGACGACGCGCTCCCCCGCCGGCTTGCGGACCCCGGCCCCGCAGGCGGGGCAGGTGAACGAGTAGAACGTCGTCCGGCTGCTCGCGCCGATGACGAGTCTGAGGGCCTGCGCGGCGAGTTCGAACCGGCCCCGGCAGTCCGGGCAGCCCGCCCGGAACATCACCGGTGTCACGCTTCTCATCCCGGCGAAGGCGGATGCCACCGTCACCGCCCGTACCCCGGACGTCGCCGACTCGCTCACAGTCCCGCTCCCGCCTGTCGCCCTGCTGCCGAACCGCCGGCCCGGCCGCCGCCGGACCGCCTCGTCCTCACTGCCCGTCGTGCGCCGCGTGCGCCACCCCGGCGTCCCGTATCTCCATCCCGTCGTACGCCGCCAGCGCCTCACGGGCCGCCTGCCGGGCACTGTCGGCCAGCTCCGGCGGCGACACGATCCGGCCGTCCCGGCCGAGCCGCAGCGCCAGCCGCCGCAGCGACGCCGGATCGGGGGTGCGCAAGGTGATACGCAGCCCGCCGTCGGGAAGCTCGTCGGCGCTGTCGTGCGGGTAGTACTCGGCGACCCAGCGTCCGCCGGGGCCGACCTCGACCACGACCTCCGGGTCCTCGGCCGCCGGCTGCACCAGCCCCTCGGACAGATCCCGCAGCTCCACCTCGGGCGGCGCGGACGGCTCGTCCAGGATCTTGATCTCGGCGACCCGGTCCAGCCGGAACGTGCGCCGCGCCTCGGAGCGCCGGCACCACGCCTCCACATAGGTGTGGCCGACGCTGACCAGCCGGATCGGATCGATCTCCCGCTCGGTCACCTCGTCCCGGGCCGGCGAGTAGTAGCGGATCCACAGCCGGCGCCGCTCGGAGATCGCCCGGTCGACGTCGGCGAAGACGCCGCCCTCGGACTCGAACGTCACCGACAGCCGGGCGCTGGACACGGCCGCCTCACCGGCCGCCGTCTCCACCTTCGCGGTGGCCCGCAGCAGCGCCTGCCGGTCGCTCTCCCGCAGCCCCGGCAGTGTGGCCACCGCGCGCGCCGCCACCAGCAGCGCGGTCGCCTCGTCGGCGGCCAGCCGCAGCGGCTCGGCGACGTCGTCCGGATTGTGCCACCAGATCCGCTCGCCGTCGGTGTCGATGTCGAGCAGATCACCGCCGCGGAAACTCGTGCCGCACATCGGCAGCACGTCGAGGTCGGAGACCAGCTCGTCCTCGGAGATGCCGAAGGCACGGGCGACGTCCTCGACGCGCGCGCCGGGACGCTCCCGCAGATAGGTCACCAGGGAGAGCATCCGCCGGGTCTGGTCGATGGCGCTCGTGGGCCTGACCGGTTTGCCTGCCACTGTCTTGCTCCGCTCCCCCTCAGCCCTTGGCCACGGCACGCAGCCGGTCCACCACGTCGGCCCGCAGCTCGGCGGGCTCCAGGACCACCACGTCGGGCCCGAACTCCACCAGCCAGGCGTCCAGCCCGTGGCCGTACGGAATCTCCAACTCGTCCCAGCCGTCCCCGAGTTCCCGGACCCGGGTGGCCTTCGCCCGAAGGGGGTAACCGGCGTCCGTGCGCAGCCGGATCAGGGCGGACCGGTCGGCGATCTCCCCCGCCCAGCTCGCCACGGTCTCCCGGACGGTCACGACGTCCGGCACCTCGGCGGTGAAACCCCCGGCACGGCTGCGCACCTTGCCGGTGATCCGGGACAGCCGGAACACCCGCTCGGCGCCCCGGTCGCGGTCCCAGCCCGCCAGATACCAGTGGCCGCGCCAGCACTCCAGCGCCCACGGCTCCACATGCCGCGGCTCGGGGCGCGCGGCGTTGGCCTTGCGATAGTCGAACATGACCGGCCGGCGGTCCCGGCAGGCCAGCATCAGCGGCTCGAACGCCGCCTCGTGCACCGGAATACGGGGCTCCAGCGCGCTGTGCGCCCCGTACGGGTCGACGTCCTCCGGCAGCCCGGCCGCACGAAGCTTCTGCAGGGCGCCGCTGGCCGCGCCCGCGAGCCGGGCCTGCTGCCACACCTTCGCGGCCAGCCCGAGCGCGGCGGCCTCCTCGGCGTCCAGGGTGATCGGCGGCAGCCTGTTGCTGTCGCGGGCGGCGAGATAGCCGACCTCGCCGTCCAGGTTCTCCACCGTCTCGATGACCAGGCCGAGCTCGCGCAGATCGTCCTTGTCGCGCTCGAACATCCGGTTGAAGGAGTCGTCGGAGCCCGCTTCCAGGTAGGCCTCGATGGACTCACGCAGCTCGCGCTTGCTCAACGGCCGCCGCGTCCCGAGCAGACACAGCGCCAGATTCATGAGCCGCTCGGCCTTGGCAATGGCCATCGACGCCCTTCGCCTTCCCTATGGTGCTTACGACCGATGACCGTACCGCCCCGCGGGGGCGCGGCAAAAGCCGAGGGCCCATGCCCGGACAGGCATGGACCCAGGTGGTCGGCTCCGGTCGCGCATCGATCACTGGTGGCGACCGGACACGACGCTCAGACGCCGAGCAGGTCGACGACGAAGATCAGCGTCTCGCCGGGCTTGATCGCCGGGGTGGGGCTCTGGTTGCCGTAGGCCAGGTGCGCCGGGATCGTCAGCTGACGGCGACCGCCGACCTTCATGCCCTGCACGCCCCGGTCCCAGCCCTTGATGACGCGGCCGCCACCCAGCGGGAAGCGGAACGGCGTACCGCGGTTCCAGCTGGCGTCGAACTCCTCACCCGTGCTGAAGGCCACACCCACGTAGTGCACGGTGACGGTCTGACCCGCCTCCGCGACCGGGCCGTCGCCCTCCCAGATGTCCTTGATCTCGAGGTCCGCCGGGGGCTCGCCGCCCGGGAAGTCGATCTCGGGCTTGTCGATGCTCACGTCTTACGCTCCATGCTTTCGTGAAAAGACAACGCGGTCAGTCTTTCATCACCCGGGGTGCGGTCACATCTTGGCGAGGATGTCCACGCTGAACACGAGCGTGGCGTTCTTCGCGATGCCGCTGCCCTGCGGCGGCTGGTCGCCGTACCCCAGCTCCGGCGGGATGACGATGAGCACACGACTGCCGACCTTCTTGCCGGTCAGCCCCTGCGACCAGCCCTTGACGACCTGCGCCAGCGGGAACGACACCAGCTGCTTGGCTGCGTACGACGAGTCGAACTCCTTGCCGGTGTCCCACTGCACGCCCTTGTACTGCACCAGGACGGTGTTCTCCGCGGCGACCTCGTCGCCGTCGCCCTCCAGGATGTAGTTCGCCACCAGCTTCTTCGGCGGGTCCGTCTTCGGGACCTCGATGGAGGGCGCCTTGCCGTCGGTGTTGGTACCGACCTTCGGCAGGTCCGCGTCGTCCTGGGCGACCTTCGTGCCCTTCGCCGAGCTCGACGCGTTGAAGGAGTCCTCGATGTCGACGACGAACACCAGGGTGTCGGTGCCCTTGATGCCCGCCTGCTCGTTGCCCTCCTTGCCGTAACCCCACGTCGGCGGGACGGCCATCTCGACCCGGCTGCCGACCTTCTTGCCGGTCAGCCCGTACCGCCAGCCGTCGATGATGCGGCCCTGCGACAGCTGGATCAGCAGCGGCGTCTTACGGTCGTAGGAGTTGTCGAAGACCTTGCCGGTCGCCCAGATCTGGCCCAGGTAGTTCGCCTGCAGGTAGTCGTTCTCCGCGACCGTCTTGCCGTTGCCCGCGATGACCGTGCGGACCGCCAGGTCCTTCGACGGCTCCCCCTCGCCCTTGGCGACCGTCGGCTTCTCACCGAACTTCGTCCCCGCCGTGATCGCCGGCAGCGGACCGTCCACGATCTTCGGCGACGGCGCGGCCGACTGCTGCGGCGCCGACGGCGACACGCTCTCGCTCGCCTCGCCCCCCGAGTCCTTGTCGTCACCGCAAGCGGCGAGCGTGACCATTCCTGCAGGTAGGGCGATGAGAAGTGAGCGTCGGCGCACGGTGGGGGCCTCGTAATCAGTCGATCTTGCGGACAGGCGTGCGCGCAACTCTACGGCGTGAGAAGGGCGCCGTACGGGAGAACGTACGGCGCCCGTGTTGCGTTCCGGCACTTACGCCGGACCCGCGTCTCACATCCCGGCGATCAGCTTCTCCACCCGGTCGTCCACCGAACGGAACGGGTCCTTGCACAACACCGTGCGCTGCGCCTGGTCGTTCAGCTTCAGATGCACCCAGTCCACCGTGAAGTCCCGGCGCTGCTCCTGCGCCCGGCGGATGAAGTCGCCGCGCAACCGGGCCCGAGTGGTCTGCGGGGGCACCGACTTGCCCTCGAAGATCTTCAAGTCGTTGCAGATCCGGGTGGCTTGCCCCTTCTTCTCCAGCAGGTAGTACAACCCGCGGCGCCGGTGGATGTCGTGATACGCGAGGTCTATCTGCGCGACCCGCGGATGCGACATCGTCATGTTGTGCTTGGCCCGGTACCGCTCGATGAGCTTGTACTTCATGACCCAGTCGATCTCCGTGCCGATACGGTCGAGATCCTCCGTCTCGATCGCCTCCAGCGTCCGGCCCCACAGCTCCAGGACCTGCTCGACCGTGCCCGTACGGATACCGCGGCGCTCACAGAAGTCCACGGCCTTCTCGTAGTACTCGCGCTGCACCTCCAGCGCGGAGGCCTCCCGGCCACTGGCCAGACGCACCTTGCGCCGGCCCGTGATGTCATGACTGACCTCACGGATCGCCCGGATCGGGTTCTCCAGGGTCAGATCCCGCATCACCGTGCCCGCCTCGATCATGCGCAGCACCAGATCGGTCGCGCCGACCTTCAGCAGCATCGTCGTCTCGGACATGTTCGAGTCGCCCACGATGACATGCAGACGCCGGTAGCGCTCCGCGTCCGCGTGCGGCTCGTCCCGCGTGTTGATGATCGGCCGGGAACGCGTCGTCGCCGACGAGACGCCCTCCCAGATGTGCTCCGCCCGCTGACTCACGCAGTACACCGCACCGCGCGGCGTCTGCAGCACCTTCCCGGCACCGCACAACAGCTGCCGGGTCACCAGGAACGGGATGAGGATGTCCGCGAGCCGGGAGAACTCGCCATGGCGTGCCACCAGATAGTTCTCATGGCAGCCGTAGGAGTTTCCGGCCGAGTCCGTGTTGTTCTTGAAGAGGTAGACGTCGCCTGCGATGCCCTCCTCGTGCAGGCGTCGTTCCGCGTCTACCAGGAGTCCTTCCAGAATGCGCTCGCCGGCCTTGTCGTGGGTGACCAGCTCGGTCACGTTGTCACATTCGGGTGTCGCGTATTCCGGATGTGAGCCCACGTCGAGATAGAGGCGGGCGCCGTTTCGCAGAAAGACATTGCTGCTGCGGCCCCATGACACGACACGGCGGAAGAGGTACCGCGCCACCTCGTCGGGAGACAGGCGGCGCTGTCCCCTGAACGTACACGTGACGCCGTACTCGTTCTCCAGCCCGAAAATGCGGCGGTCCATGACTGAACATTACGCCCGATCCCCTGAGCTGAAACGGGGTTCGACAGCACGGTTCGGATCATTTTCCGATGAAGCCGCAACGACCGCACCCCGTCCGGGAGCTGCGAGGACCCGCCCCGTCGCCACCAGAACCAGCAACGACACCGCCCCCGCCGCACCCGGCACCGCGAACCCCCACAGCGCCCCGCCCGCCTCCACCACCGGCCCGGCCACACCCGTCCCCACCGACGCACCCACCGTGAACGTCGTCACCAGCCACGAGAACGCCTCCGTCACCGTCCCCCGCGGAGCGTGCCGGTCCACCAGCACGAACGCACACGCGATCGACGGCGCCAGGAACACCCCCGCCAGCACCGCCAGCCCCGTCATCGCCACCACACCCGGCATCAGCATCAGCGGCAGATAACACACCGCCAGGAACGCCACCAGCGTCCGCAACCGCCGCGCCGGCTCACCACCCCACTGCCGCGCCCCGTACACCACACCACCCAGCAGAGCACCCAGCCCCAGACCGGCCATCAGCCAGCCGTACACCACATCCCCACCGTGATCGTCCGCGTACGACACCGCCGCCACCGCGATCGACCCCATCGCCATCCCCACGAACAGGAACGCGCCCAGCAGCGCCAGCAGCCCCGAGGACCGCAACGCCCCCAGCCAGTGCGCCTCCCGCGGCTCCGAACGCCACGCCCGCGACGGCGGCGACACCACCACCGACAGCGCCCCCAGCACCCCGATCACATTCAGCAGCACCAGCGCCACCTGCGCCGACCACAACGACGCGCCCAGCGTCAGCAGCAGCGGGCCCAGCGTGAACATCACCTCCTGCGCCACCGCGTCCATCGCGTACGCCGTGTGCACCTGCCCCTCCCGCGGCAGCACCGACGCCCACAACGCCCGCAGACCGCCCTCCAGCGGCGGCGTGAACACGCCGGCCGCCGCCACCGCGGCATACGCCAGACCCAGCGCGTCGATACCGACGAACGCGAACACCGCCGTCGCCGCCGCCGACGCGACCGCCGCCGGCAACTGCACCCGCGGCTGTCCGAACAGGTCCACCAGACGCCCCAGCACCGGCTGCCCCACCGCGTTCGCGACCCCGTACACCGCCGCCAGACCACCGGCCAGGCTGTACGAGCCGCCCTCCGCGCGCACGAACAGCACGATCGCCAGCGCCGCCACCGCGTTCGGCAACCGCCCCACCAGCGTGCCCACCAGCAACCGGGCGGCATGCCTCGCCCGCAGGACCTCCAGGTATGCCCCGGTCATCGGCCGCGCCGCCCTCCACCAGAGAAGTTTTACGTATAACGTCCTTCGTCATACGTACCATGTGCGCTGATCCCCGTCCAGACGAAGGAGCAGGCCACCGTGGCAACAGGCAGCACCCGCCCCACCAGCCGGGACGTCGCCCAGGCCGCAGGAGTCTCCCAGGCCGCCGTCTCACTCGTCCTCGGCGACAAATGGCGCGGCCGCGTCTCCGCCACCACCGCCGAACGCGTCCGCGAAGCCGCCCGCCGCCTCGGCTACCGGCCCAACCTCGCCGCCCGCAACCTCCGCCTCGGCCACACCCGCACCGTACTCCTCGTCGTTCCCGCCCTCACCACCGAATTCTTCGCCGGCGTCTACACCGGAGCCGCCCGCATCGCCGCACAACACGGCTTCGGCGTCGTCCTCTACCCCTCCCCCGAAGGCATCGGCCCCGCCCGCGACCCCTTCGCCTCCGCCCAGGCCGCCCTCGACGGCGTCATCGCCTCCTCCATGGCCGCCGACGCCCTCACCGGCATCCGAGGCGACCAGCTCCCCCTCGTCATGCTCGACAGCGACCCCGCCGGCAGCCTCGGCGCCGCCACCGTCAACCTCGACATCGCCGACGGTGTCCGCCAGATCACCGACCACCTCCTCGACCTCGGCCACCGCCACTTCCTGCACCTCGCCGCCGACATCCCCTCCTGGACCTTCGACGTCCGCGCCCGCGAACTCACCACCCGCCTCACCGCCGCACCCGGCACCACCCTGCGCACCGCCCGCGCCCCCATCGCCATCGACGAGGCCCGCACCGCCACCGCCGACGCCCTCGCCACCCACCACCCCCACCCCACCGCGATCATCTGCGACGACGACAAACTCGCCGCCGGCGCCTACAAGGCCATCCGCCGCCTCGGCCTCCGCGTCCCCGACGACATCTCCGTCACCGGCCTCGACGACCTCGCCCTCGCCACCGCCATCGACCCCGAACTCACCACCGTCCGCCTCGACGCCGAACTCTTCGGCGAACGCGGCATGCAAGCCCTCCTCGCCGTCCTGGAAGGCCGCACACCGGAAGAAGGAGACATCCCCGTCCAGCTCGTCGTCCGCGGCTCCACGGCACCCCCCAGAGCCTCCTGACCGGCCCCCTGCTGCTTCCTGGAACGCCGAAGCCCCGGCCGCACAGGCGACCGGGGCACAAGCAGGGTGTGTAGAGGGCTGACTACTTCTCCGAACCGCTGGACGGGCCCTCCGCCTCGTCCGAACTCTCCGCCTCCGTCGCCGCGCCACCCGCCTCCAGCAGACGATCCAGCTGACGGCCCACGATCCGCTTGAACTTCCGCGACTGCGGACGCGTACGGTCCAGCACCGCCACCTCCAGCCGCTCCGCCGGAATCTCCCGCTGCGAACCGTTCGACTCCCGCGACAACGCCTGCACGGCCAGCTGCAACGCCTCCGCCAGACTCATCCCGTCCTGATGCCGCTGATCCAGATAGCTGCTGATCAACTCCGCATTACCACCGACCGCGACCGAACCGTGCTCATCCACGATCGAACCGTCATGCGGCAACCGATAGATCTGATCACCCTCCGGAGTCTCACCGACCTCCGCGACGACCAGCTCCACCTCGTACGGCTTCTCCGCCGCCGACGAGAAGATCGTGCCCAGCGTCTGCGCGTACACGTTCGCCAGACCCCGCGCCGTCACATCGTCACGGTCATAGGTGTAACCCCGCAGATCGGCATACCGCACCCCACCGATCCGCAGATTCTCGTACTCGTTGTACTTACCGGCGGCCGCGAAACCGATCCGGTCATAGATCTCACTGAACTTGTGCAGCGCACGGGACGGGTTCTCACCGACGAACACAATGCCATCGGCATACTGCAGCACGACCAGGCTGCGACCACGCGCGATGCCCTTCCGGGCATACTCCGCCCGGTCCGCCATCGCCTGCTGGGGTGACACATAGAACGGCGTCGACACCGGTTATCCGTCCCTTTCTGTCGAAGTCACACGATCACCTGGAAACAACCGGACCACACCGCTACAGCAGCGAAGCCCGCGGACCGTCGGGCTGCTCCAGACGCCGCTCCAGAATGGAACGCGCGATCTCGGAGGACTCCTCGTCGCCGAGCCGACGGAAACCATCCTCGGTGATCACCGTGACGATCGGATAGATCCGGCGCGCGACATCCGGACCACCCGTCGCCGAGTCGTCGTCCGCCGCGTCGTACAAGGCCTGCACCACCAGCGTCGTGGCCTCGGCCTCACTCAGATCCTCACGGAACAGCTTCTTCATCGCGCCGCGCGCGAAGATCGAACCCGAACCCGTCGCCGCGTAACCGTGCTCCTCCGAACGCCCGCCCGTGACGTCGTAGGAGAAGATCCGCCCCCGCTCACGGTCCACGTCGTACCCCGCGAACAGCGGCACCACCGCCAGACCCTGCATCGCCATGCCCAGGTTCGAACGGATCATCGTCGACAGCCGGTTCGCCTTGCCCTCCAGCGACAGCTGCGCGCCCTCGACCTTCTCGAAGTGCTCCAGCTCCAGCTGGAACAGCTTCACCATCTCCACGGCCAGACCCGCCGTGCCGGCGATCCCCACCGCCGAGTACTCGTCGGCCGGGAACACCTTCTCGATGTCCCGCTGCGCGATGACATTGCCCATCGTGGCCCGCCGGTCACCGGCGAGGACCACACCGCCCGGGAAGGTCACGGCGACGATCGTGGTGCCGTGCGGCGCCTCGATCACGCCCTGCGTGGGCGGCAGTTGACGCTTGCCGGGCAGCATCTCCGGCTGGTGCTCGGCGAGAAAGTCCATGAACGAGGACGACCCAGGCGTCAGGAAGGCAGCTGGTAGACGCCCGGTGCTACGAGTGTTGGCTTCCACGCGATTCCTTCCACGTAAGCAGCAGCCCGCCTTATGACGTCGGGCCGATCCTTGAACTGCCCCAGCGCGGCATTGCAGCTGAAGCACAGTACGCCACGGACCCTACCCGTCTCATGGCAGTGATCCACATGCTCGGGCAAAGCCGCCAAACATATGCAGCAGACGCCCCCTTGCGAGGCGACCAACCCCTGGCGATCGGCCTCCGTGATGCCATACGCGCGCTTCAGGTGACCCTGCCGGCCCTGGACGGCTTTGCATGCCTTGCATCGTGTCGCCAGGCCGTCGGAGGCCGTGGCGTTGCGGTGCCACTCACTGTGCGGCTTGACCTCTCCGCACTGCCTGCACAACTTGTGTCCGGCAGGAACGGCCACCTTCTCCCGGACGGACTTGCCGATGGCCGCCCGGCGGCGCCGGTAGTGCGCGGCACTGTACTCCGCCACGCACTCCCGGCAGCGCACCTGGAGGCCGTCCCGCCGGTTCCTGTCCCGCGCGAAGGACGCGAGGGGCAGATCTCGCTCGCAGCCCCTGCATCTCTTGACGTCCGGCCCAGTCACCCGACTCCCCCGCTTTCCTTCACTTCGAAGGAAAATCGACCTAGGACCCTTTACTCCCCGCCTTTTTGCACGAAGGAGCGCACGAAATCCTCGGCATTTTCCTCGAGTACGTCGTCGATTTCGTCCAGTACCGAGTCGACGTCGTCGCTCAGCTTTTCCTGGCGCTCCTTGAGGTCTTCCGAGGCCTGCGCCTCGGCGCTCTGCTCCTCGACCTCCTCGGTGGAGCGCGTGGCCTTCTGCTGCCCGCCGCCGGTGTCCTTGGTTGCCATATCCCTCACCCCGCTCAGTTCGCCCGACATGGTCGACAGGTCGGCTTTCCTGCCGATCGGTGATGATCAGACCCTACAAGCCGGGTCCGACATCGGCCCCGCAGTTTCTCCAACGTACGGGGGCCATCTCGATGATTCCCGGCCGCCGGGTTTTCCACCCTGCCGGGCCGGTGCTCGGCCGGCCCGGTCCGGGTACCCCTCAGTTGCCCGACAGGACCCTGACCAGGTCTTCCGCGGTGCGGCAGCGGTCCAGGAGCTCCTTGACGTGATTTCGCGTTCCGCGAAGTGGTTCGAGGGTTGGGACGCGCTGGAGGGAGTCGCGTCCGGGGAGGTCGAAGATGACCGAGTCCCAGGAGGCCGCGGCGACGTCGTCGGCGTACTGCTCGAGGCAGCGGCCGCGGAAGTAGGCGCGGGTGTCCTCGGGGGGCGTGGTCTTGGCCCGCTGGACGGTGTCCTCGTCCAGGAGGCGCTTGATGCGCCCTCGCTCGGCGAGGCGGTTGTAGAGGCCCTTGTCGGGCCGTACGTCGGCGTACTGGAGGTCGAGGAGGTGGAGCTTGGCGGCGTCCCAGTCGAGGCCGTCGCGGCGCCGGTAGCCCTCCATGAGTTCGCGTTTGGCGATCCAGTCGAGTTCGCCGGAGAGGCTCATGGGGTCGTTCTCGAGCCGGTTGAGGGTGTCCTCCCAGCGGGTGAGGACGTCCTTGGTCTGGTCGTCGGCGTCGGCTCCGTAGCGTTCCTCGATGTACTTGCGGGACAGTTCGTAGTACTCCATCTGGAGCTGTACGGCGGTGAGTGTGCGGCCGCTGCGGAGCGTGATGAGGCGCTTGAGCGTGGGGTCGTGGGAGACCTGGTGGAGGGTGCGGACGGGCTGGTCGACGGCGAGGTCGACGGCGATGAAGCCGTCCTCGATCATGGACAGGACCAGGGCGGTCGTGCCGAGTTTGAGGTAGGTGGAGATCTCGGAGAGGTTGGCGTCGCCGATGATCACGTGGAGGCGGCGGTATTTCTCGGCGTCGGCGTGGGGCTCGTCGCGGGTGTTGATGATGGGCCGTTTGAGTGTCGTCTCGAGGCCGACCTCGACTTCGAAGTAGTCGGCGCGCTGGCTGATCTGGAAGCCGTGTTCGTGGCCGTCCTGGCCGATGCCGACGCGTCCGGCGCCGGTGACGACCTGGCGGGAGACGAAGAAGGGCGTGAGGTGGCGCACGATGTCCGAGAAGGGGGTTTCCCGCTTCATCAGGTAGTTCTCGTGTGTGCCGTAGGAGGCGCCCTTGTTGTCGGTGTTGTTCTTGTAGAGGTGGATGGGCTGGGCGCCGGGGAGCTGGGCGGCTCGTTCGGCGGCTTCGGCCATGATCCGTTCGCCGGCCTTGTCCCAGAGGACGGCGTCGCGGGGGTTGGTGACCTCGGGGGCGCTGTATTCGGGGTGTGCGTGGTCGACGTAGAGCCGTGCGCCGTTGGTGAGGATGACGTTGGCGAGGCCGATGTCCTCGTCGGTGAGCTGGGTGGAGTCGGCGGCCTCGCGGGCGAGGTCGAAGCCTCGCGCGTCGCGCAGGGGGTTCTCCTCCTCGAAGTCCCAGCGGGCCCGGCGGGCCCGGTGCATCGCCGCGGCGTAGGCGTTGACGATCTGGGATGAGGTGAGCATGGCATTGGCGTTGGGGTGGCCGGGGACGGAGATTCCGTACTCGGTCTCGATGCCCATTACTCGCCGTACGGTCATGCGGCCCTCCTTGCCCGGCGGCGCCCTCGGTCGTGGGCGCCGCGCAGATACCGCTGGCGCTCGGTGGCGTGTGCGGTGCCCGTCCCCGCACTGCGCGACTGCGCGGTATGGAAGAGCCTAGAACGCCTTTGCGCTGGTGGGGAGATCATTTGCGTCATTGCGTTGGTCGCCTTCGGTCCGGCGTGGCCGGAAAAACAGTCGGCTGCGGGTTCCCGGTGGGGAGCCCGCAGCCGCCCTGTCTTTTACAGGTACTGACCGGTGTTCGCCACGGTGTCGATGGAGCGTCCGGTGTCGGCGCCCTGCTTTCCGGTGATGAGGGTGCGGATGTAGACGATCCGCTCGCCCTTCTTTCCGGAGATCCGGGCCCAGTCGTCCGGGTTGGTGGTGTTGGGCAGGTCCTCGTTCTCCTTGAACTCGTCCACGCAGGCCTGGAGGAGGTGGGAGACGCGGAGGCCCTTCTGGCTGTGCTCGAGGAAGTCCTTGATCGCCATCTTCTTGGCGCGGCCCACGATGTTCTCGATCATGGCGCCGGAGTTGAAGTCCTTGAAGTAGAGGACTTCCTTGTCGCCGTTGGCGTAGGTGACTTCCAGGAAGCGGTTCTCCTCGGATTCGGCGTACATGTGTTCCACGGCGGTCTGGATCATGCTCTGGACCGTCATGGACTTGTCGCCGCCGTGCTCTCCGAGGTCTTCGGAGTGGAGCGGGAGGCGTTCGGTGAGGTACTTGCCGAAGATGTCCTTGGCGGCCTCGGCGTCGGGACGCTCGATCTTGATCTTCACGTCGAGCCGGCCGGGGCGCAGGATGGCGGGGTCGATCATGTCCTCGCGGTTGGAGGCGCCGATGACGACCACGTTCTGCAGGCCTTCGACGCCGTCGATCTCGGCGAGGAGCTGCGGGACGATGGTGTTCTCCACGTCCGAGCTGACGCCGGAGCCGCGGGTGCGGAAGAGGGATTCCATCTCGTCGAAGAAGACGATGACGGGTGTGCCCTCGGAGGCCTTCTCGCGGGCGCGCTGGAAGACGAGGCGGATCTGCCGTTCGGTCTCGCCGACGTATTTGTTGAGGAGCTCGGGTCCCTTGATGTTGAGGAAGAAGCTCTTGCCGGCGGCCTGGCCGGTGACTTCGGCGACCTTCTTGGCCAGCGAGTTGGCGACGGCCTTGGCGATGAGTGTCTTTCCGCATCCGGGGGGTCCGTAGAGCAGGACGCCCTTGGGCGGGCGCAGTTCGTGCTCCTTGAACAGGTCCGGGTAGAGGTAGGGCAGTTCCACGGCGTCGCGGATGGCCTCGATCTGGCCGCCGAGGCCGCCGATCTGTTCGTAGCCGATGTCGGGGACTTCTTCGAGGACGAGTTCTTCGACCTCGCTCTTGGGGACGATCTCGTAGACGTAGCCGGATCGGGGTTCGAGCAGGAGGGCGTCGCCGGGGCGGATGGTGATGCCGCGCAGGGGTTCGGCGAGGCGTACGACCCGTTCTTCGTCGGTGTGCCCGAGGACGAGTGCGCGTTCGCCGTCCTCGAGGATCTCCTTGAGGGTGACGATGTCGCCGACGCTCTCGAACTCCATGGCCTCGACCACGTTGAGGGCTTCGTTGAGCATGACTTCCTGGCCGCGCCGGAGGTCGTCGAGTTCGACGCTCGGGCTGACGTTCACGCGGAGTTTGCGGCCTCCGGTGAAGATGTCGGCGGTGCCGTCCTCGTTGGCCTGCAGGAAGACTCCGAAGCCGGCCGGTGGCTGGGCGAGCCGGTCGACTTCTTCCTTGAGGGCCACGATCTGGTCGCGGGCCTCACGGAGCGTGTTGGCGAGTCGCTCGTTCTGGGCGGATACGCCGGCCAGGTTGGTCTGCAGCTCGACGATCCGCTCTTCGAGAATCCTCGTGTGCCGCGGAGAGTCGGCGAGCTTGCGTCGCAGGACGGCGATCTCCTGCTCAAGATAGGCGATCTGCCCGGCCGGGTCGTCGGACCCTCGTCCCGGGCGGATGCCGCGGTTCATGTCGTCGTCGTGGGCTGCCACGGTCCTCACCTCCTCCAAAGGGAGCTGGACGCTTCCAGACCCTACCTGGGTGGGTGTCGATTGAAACCCCTAGATCACAAAGACGGTCGGGGTGTGTCCGATCTTCACCCTTGCGCTCTCCCTCACGCCAGGGGAATACCCACCGGACATGAATGGAACCCAGGCGGGGGTAGTGTCGAGGTGTTCAACACCCGTCGGAGCTGGCCGGATTCCCGTGCGGCTGGGCGGGGGAAGCGGTGGGAGAGATGAGCGTGGAGCAGGCGGCCTCGGTCGAGGGTGAGGCGCTGGAGGTCTGGATCGATCAGGCGTTGTGCACGGGTGACGGTATTTGTGCCCAGTATGCGCCTGAGGTGTTCGAGCTGGACATCGATGGTCTGGCCTATGTGAAGGGCGCCGACGAGGAGCTGTTGCAGGCGGAGGGGGCGACAACGCCCGTGCCGCTGCCGCTTCTCACGGATGTGGTGGATTCGGCGCGGGAGTGTCCGGGCGAGTGCATCCATGTACGTCGGGTTCTGGACAAGGTCGAGGTGTTCGGTCCGGACGCCGAGTGACCTTGCGGGTACGGCTCGTTACGGCTGTCTGATTTCTCACACGGTGCGTCATGGATGTCAGACGCTGTGTGCTCCGGCGGGTGTCGAGCGCAGGAACGAGCCGTTCTTCCACTGCCATTTCGCGCTGTCGTTGACGTCGGGGCAGCAGCGGGGCACGTCGGGTGACGAGTAGCCGAAGAGGTGGGCGGTGACGGCTCCGTCGCGGATCGCGATGTCACGGACGGTGACGCTGTCCTTGGGGTCGATCAGGGTGGCGACGATGCGGGGCGCGGTTTTGCCCGTCGCGTTGGTGAGGACGTAGACGCCGTCGGGCGGGGTGCCCATGGGTGAGTCGCAGTGGACGACGGCGACGGTCTCGGGGCGGTGGTCGCCGTCGAGGTCGCCGGTGGCCTTCTTGACGACGATGGCCTTGACGGGTCCGCAGGTCAGCGGGAAGTCGGCTTTGGCGGGGTCGGGGGGCGCGGCGGTGGCGGCGGGGGCGTTCTTGGCGTCGGTGCCGGTCGGCTGGGCCGCTGTCGCCGAGTTGGACTGGAGGACGCTGGAGAGCGCCACGACGCCGGCGAGGGCTGTGGCGGTGGCGACCCAGTGGATGGGCCGGGTGTGGGTGTGTGCCAGTTCCGGGACGGCGGGTTGCTGCACGAGGAGCGTCTCCTGTGAGGGCTGTGCCGGTGGGGGTGGCCAGCATCGTGCCACACGTCACAGTGCGGGGGAACGGCGGGGTGGGTACTTGGTCCGGTTCTCCTGGGAGGGCCGGGGGCGGGTCCGGTGAACGGAACGACGCCGGGGTGGAGTTCCCTGTCGGTTTCGGGAACTCCACCCCGGCGTCTTCGCGTTGTCGGTGTGCGGGCCGGGGTCAGCGGCCGGCGCCTCGGTCGGCGTTGGGGCCTTCGTAGTCCTCGCCGTAGGCGCCCTTGGCGGGGCGGCGGCGGCGCATGGGCGGCTCGACGCCGTCGGCGAGCCGACGGGCGGTGAGCAGGAAGCCGGTGTGGCCGATCATGCGGTGGTCGGGGCGGACGGCGAGGCCCTCGATGTGCCAGTTGCGGATCATCGTCTCCCAGGCGGTCGGCTCGTTGAAGCAGCCGATCTCGCGGATGGACTCGACGGTCCGGGCGAGCTGGGTGGTGGTGGCGACGTAGCAGCAGACGATGCCGCCGGGGACGAGGGCCTTGGAGACGGCCTCGAGGCATTCCCAGGGGGCGAGCATGTCGAGGATGACGCGGTCGACGTCGGTGTCGCTGAGGTTGTCCTGGAGGTCGCCGACGGTGAGCTGCCAGGCGGGGTGGGGGCCGCCGAAGTAGCGTTCGACGTTCTGCCGGGCGATGTCGGCGAAGTCCTCGCGGCGCTCGTAGGAGTGCAGCATTCCGTGGTCGCCGATGGCGCGCAGGAGGAAGCTGCTGAGCGAGCCGGAGCCGACGCCGGCTTCGACGACGCGGGCGCCGGGGAAGATGTCGGCGAAGGCGAGGATCTGCCCCGCGTCCTTGGGGTAGACGACGGCCGCCCCGCGGGGCATGGACAGGACGTAGTCGGGGAGCAGGGGGCGCAGCGCGAGGTAGGCGACGTTACCGGTGGTGCGGACAACGCTGCCCTCGGGAGCGCCGATCAGCTCGTCGTGGGGGAAGGAACCCTTGTGGGTGTGGAAGTTCTTTCCCTCTTCGAGCGTGAACGTGTAGTGGCGGCCCTTGGGGTCGGTCAGCTGAACCTGGTCCCCGACCTTGAAGGGCCCGCGCCTGCGGGCGGCACCGGTCGGTTCGGACATGTGAACAGCCTACCGGCGTTTCGGTGGGCCGCCGACCACGGGCGGTGGGGGGTCAGCTGGGGCGGGCCATGGCTTTGACGAAGGCGCGCTCGACGTCGGCGGCGGACAGGACGCCGTAGATCTCGCCGGTCTCCTCGACGACGAGGTATTCGGTGGCGGGGGTGGTGCGCAGGGCGTCGAGGAGTTCTTCGCCGGAGAGTTCGGCGGAGACGCGCATGCCGTCGGTGATGTCCTGGGCGAGGCTGCTGACGGCGACCCAGGGGCGGCGGTGTTCGGGGACGCCGACGATGGCGGCTTCGCGGACGAGGGAGAGGGGGCTGCCGTCGGCGTCGACGACGACGAGGGCGCGGGCGCCGGCGGCGTTGGCGCGGCGCAGGGCTTCGGAGAGGGGGGTGTCGGCTTCGACGGGGACGGCGCGTCGGGTGAGGGCGCGGGCCTGGAGTTCCGGCAGGTGTTCGCGCAGGCGGGCCATGCGCAGGCTGTTGCCGGCGCCGGTCCAGATGATCGCGGCGAGGATGGCGGCGAGCAGGGCGTCCATGACGGTGTCCATGCCGACGTTGTCGACGGCGTCGGAGCCGAGGGCGCCGGACTGGGTGAGCCAGGGCAGGCCGATGAGGACGGAGACGGCGAGGGCGCGGCCGACCCAGGCGGCGGCGACGGTGCCGGTCATGGGTTTGCCGGTGATCTTCCAGACGACGGCGCGGAGCATGCGGCCGCCGTCGAGGGGGAGGCCGGGGAGCAGGTTGAACGCGGCGACGATGAGGTTGGAGATCATCAGTCCGGCGAGGAGGACGCCGGGGACGGTGCCGGGTTCGACGAGGCGCAGGGCGCCGTAGAAGACGCCGGAGAGGACGAGGGAGAGGAGGGGGCCGACGAAGGCGAGGACGAATTCGCGGCCGGGTGTCTCGGCTTCCTTCTCGATCTCGGAGACGCCGCCGAAGAACTGGAGCTGGATGCGGCGTACGGGCAGGCCGAAGCGGAGGGCGGCGACGGTGTGGGCGAGTTCGTGGACGAGGACGGAGGCGTAGAAGGCGATGGCGAAGAAGAGGGAGACGAGGTAGCGGGCGGCGCCGAGCTCGGGTAGGACGCGGTCGAGCTGGCCGCCGAAGACCCAGGTGATGAGTGCGGCGACGAGGAACCAGCTGGGGGCGACGTAGACGGGTACGCCGAAGGGGCGGCCCATGAGGAGTCCGCCTCGGGGGTCGCGGGGGCGCCGGGGCGGGCGGGGCTTGTCGTCGTCGGAGTGGGCGAAGGCGCGGTCGTCGTGGAGGTGCGGGGGGTGGGGGCCGTCGGTGCCGGGCGTGGTGTGCGGCGGCCGGGTGTCCTCGCCCGTGGGGTGCTGGTGGTCCTGGTCCTCGGCGGGCGGTTTTTCGTCCGGGCCGGGGCCGGTGGGGGTGCTGCCCGTCTCGGGGCCGGTGGGTGCGTCGGGCCGTCCGGGGTCGGGGGCCGGCCGGTCCGTACGGTGCTCGGTCGGCTCGTCGGTGCCGGAGCGCGGCTTCCCGCTCCCGCCGCTCTCGTCCACGGTGTCCCCTCGTTGGATGCGTCGTCCGCGCCTGCCGGGCGGAAGGTCTCGAGTCGATGGTATGCGGCGGTGCTGTGGCGTTCCGCCCCGGCACCCCGCTGGGGCTGTCCGCGGGTGCCCGTGGCTGGGTGACTGTCAGTGGTGGGCCGTAGGGTCTGTGGTCATGGAGACGAGCACGGAGGGCGCCGCGGCGGACGGCGGCGGCGAGGTCGCGGGGGCGACGGCGCCGATGACGGACGTGTACCCCACGGGGGCGGCCGTTCATGCGGGGTCGGCGGGGGCGGATGGGGAGGTGCCGGTGGAGGGCGCTGCCGGTGTGCCGTCGGTGGTGCGGGCTCCTTCGTCGCTGTCGCCGTCGCGTGCCAGTGACTTCATGCAGTGTCCGCTGCTGTACCGGTTCCGGGTGATCGACCGGCTGCCGGAGAAGCCGAGTGCGGCGGCGACGAAGGGGACGCTGGTGCACGCGGTGCTGGAGCGGCTCTTCGACGCGCCGGCGGCGGAGCGGACGGCGCCGCGGGCGAAGTCGCTGATCCCGGGGCAGTGGGACCGGCTGCGGGAGAGCCGCCCGGAGGTCGTGGAGCTGTTCGCGGACGATCCGGAGGGTGAGCGGCTGGCGACCTGGCTGGGTGAGGCGGAGCAGCTGGTGGAGCGCTGGTTCGGGCTGGAGGATCCGACGCGTCTGGAGCCGGCGGAGCGGGAGCTGTTCGTGGAGGCGGAGCTGGAGTCGGGGCTCCGGCTGCGCGGGATCATCGACCGGGTCGATGTGGCGCCCACGGGTGAGGTGCGGATCGTCGACTACAAGACGGGCAAGGCGCCCCGCCCGGAGTACGCGGAGGGCGCGCTGTTCCAGATGAAGTTCTACGCGCTGGTGGTGTGGCGGCTGAAGGGTGTGGTGCCGCGCCGGCTGCAGCTGGTGTATCTGGGCAGTGGTGATGTGCTGACGTACGACCCGGTGCTGGCGGACCTGGAGCGGGTGGAGCGCAAGCTGCTCGCGCTGTGGGAGGCGATCCGGGTGGCGACGGAGACGGGTGACTGGCGGCCGCGGCAGACGAAGCTGTGCGGCTGGTGCGATCACCGGGCGCACTGCCCGGAGTTCGGCGGCACTCCCCCGCCGTATCCGCTGACGCCGGTGTCCGGGGCGGCCGAGTCCGGGGCGGGCGCGCAGGGCAGAATGGGGCCTGCCTAGCGAAGGAGACTTACGTGGCCATCCGCGTCCTGCTGGTCGACGACCAGCCCCTGCTGCGCACCGGGTTCCGGATGATTCTGGAGGCCGAGCAGGATCTCGCGGTCGTGGGCGAGGCCGGTGACGGTCTGCAGGCCCTCGATCAGGTGCGGGCCCTGCAGCCCGATGTGGTGCTCATGGACATCCGTATGCCCCGGATGGACGGGGTGGAGGCGACGCGGCAGATCACCGGGCCCGGGCGGGACGGCCCGGCGAAGGTGCTGGTGCTGACCACGTTCGATCTCGACGAGTATGTGGTGGAGGCGCTGCGGGCGGGGGCGAGCGGCTTTCTGCTGAAGGACGCTCCGGCGACCGAGCTGGTGCAGGCGATCCGGGTGGTGGCGGCGGGTGAGGCGATGCTCGCGCCGAGCATCACGCGCCGGCTGCTGGACAAGTACGCCACGCATCTGCCGTCGGGTGACGAGCCGGTGCCGGACACGCTGCACACGCTGACGGACCGTGAGGTGGAGGTTCTGAAGCTGGTGGCGCGGGGTCTGTCGAACGCGGAGATCGCGGCGGATCTGTTCGTCAGCGAGACGACGGTGAAGACGCATGTGGGGCATGTGCTGACGAAGCTGGGGCTGCGGGACCGGGTGCAGGCCGCGGTGTACGCGTACGAGAGCGGTCTGGTGCGTCCGGGCGCGCAGTAGGGCCGGTCCCGGCCGCCGCTGCCTGCGACGGGCCCTGCGACGGACAGAGGGCGTCTCTCCGGTGGAGGGACGCCCTCTGGCGTGTGCGTGTGTGGGCGGGCCGCTGGTCAGCCCTTCTTGAGCTCCCAGAAGCGGAAGACGGTGGAGGCGTCGAGGCAGTACTCCAGGCCGTACACGTTCTCGTGGACGATGGCGTACTGCTTGCCCTGCCAGACCGGGAGGATGGGCAGTTCCTTGGCGACGATGTCCTGGAGCTTGCCGAAGGCGTCGTCGGTGGCGGCGCGGTCGCTCTCGGCGGCGGTGCTCGGGATCAGCGTGTTGGTGATGCTCTTGTTGTCGTAGTTGTTGCTGAGGACGTTGCCCTTGCCGAAGAAGGGTGCCGTGAAGTTGTCGGCGTCCGGGTAGTCCGGGACCCAGCCCTTGACGTAGACGCCGTACTTGCCCTTGGCGATGTCCTTCTCGTACTGGTCGAAGGCGACGGAGCGGACGTCGGCCTTGAAGAGGCCGCTGTCGTTGAGCTGCTTGGCGATGGCCTTGAGCTGCTGGTCGGTGGCCGGGCCGTAGCGGGACGGAGTGGACCACAGGGTCAGTTCGACCTTGCCGGTGATGCCGTCGTTCTGCAGGGCGGCGGCGGCCTTGGCGCGGGAGGGGCGGGCGCCGTAGGTGTCGAAGAAGGCGGTGTTGTGGCCGGCGATGCCGGCCGGGATGATCGAGTAGAGCGGGCTGGCGGTGCCCTCGTGGACGTCCCGGATGAGGGCGTCGCGGTCGAGCAGGTAGGCGATGGCCTTGCGGACGCCGAGCTGTCCGGTGACCGGGTCGTCCATGTTGAAGACGAGGTGCTGGACCTCGGCGCTGCTGCCCTCGACGACCTCGACGCCGGAGGCGTCGGTGCCGGCCTTCTCGATGTCGGCGATGTCGCCGGCGGTGAGGCCTCGGTAGGCGATGTCGATGTCCTCGGCGAGCAGGGCGCGCTTGAGGCGCTGCTGGTCGCCGCGGAAGAACTTGAGGGTGACGCCGCTGTTCTTGACCTCGGCGGTGCCCTTGTAGTTCTCGTTGACGGTGAAGACGGCCTGGTCGTCGTTGAACTCTTCGAGCTTGTACGGGCCGGAGCCGACGGCTTCGCCGTCCTCGCGCAGGCCGTCGGCGTCGTACTGGTCCTGGTCGACGATGGAGCCGGCGCCGGAGGCGATCTTGCTGGGGAAGGTGGCGTCCGGGGTGTTGAGCCGGAAGACGACGGTCCGCTCGTCGGGGGTCTCGACCTTGTCCAGGGTGGAGAACATGACGGCGGGGCCGTCGGGGTCGTCGATCTTGAGCATCCGGTCGAAGGAGAACTTGACGTCCGCGGCGGTGAGTTCGTCACCGTTGCTGAACTTCAGGCCGTCCTTGAGGGCGCACTTGTAGACGGTGGCCCCGGTGTCGGAGAAGGAGCACTGCTCGGCGGCTTCGGGCTGGGGTTCGGTGGCGCCCTTGGGGAAGCTGAGCAGCGACTGGAAGACGTTGTTGAACAGCAGCCAGGAGCCCGGGTCGTAGCCGGAGGCGGGGTCGGTGGCGAGGACGTCGTCGGACATCCCCATGACCACGGTGTTCCCGTCGCCCCCTGCGTCCCCGGATTCCGTTCCGCAGCCGGTCAACAGGCCGGAGGCCAGCCCTGCCACGAGGGGCAGCACCGGCCAGTGCTTGCGCATGTTCACTTACGAGCGCCTTGTCGTCGGTTGTGTGAGGAACCCGGGCCCGTCGGGGAGCCGGGCGGGTCCGGCGCCCCGGGTGGGGGCGCCGGACGGGGGTGTCAGCCGCTCACGCCGCGGCCGAGCTCCCAGAGCTGGAGGGTGGAGGAGGAGTTGAGCGCGTAGGCCGTGCCCGTGATGTCGTCGCCGGCGGCGACGTACTGCTTGCCCTGCCACAGCGGGATGAACGGCACGTCGTTGGCGACGATGTCCTGGATCTCGGTGAGGCTGCCGGTCGCGGCGATCCGGTCGGCGGCGCGCCGCGACTCGGGGATCAGGCTGTTGCGGACGCGGGCGTTGGCGTAGGGCGAGCCGAGGAAGTTGTCCTTGTCGAGGAACGGGGCGACGTAGTTGTCGGCGTCGGGGAAGTCCGGGAACCAGCCCATGCCGTAGACCTCGTACTTGCCCTTCTTCTCCGCGGGGCGGAACACGTCCCAGGGCGCGCCCTTGATGTCGACGTCGAACAGGCCGCTGCCGTTGAGCTGCTCCTTCAGCAGCTCGAACTCCTTCTTCGTGGCCGGACCGTAGTGGTCGGTGGTGTAGTGCAGCGTCAGCTGGACCGGGGTGGTGACACCGGCCCGCTCCAGGATGTTCTTGGCCTTGGCGGTGCTGGGGTCGCCGTACTTGTTGAAGAAGGCGTTGGAGTGCCCGGTGATGCTGGCGGGGACGAGCGAGTAGAGGGGCTCGGCCTGGGAGCCGTACACCTTGGAGACGAGTTCGCCGCGGTCGATCAGCTGGGCCATGGCCTGGCGGACGGCCTTGCTGCGGACGGTGGAGTCGTTCGTGTTGAAGGCGAGGTAG
Organism: Streptomyces sp. RK62; assembly: GCF_018070255.1. NCBI lineage: Bacteria > Bacillati > Actinomycetota > Actinomycetes > Kitasatosporales > Streptomycetaceae > Streptomyces > Streptomyces sp. RK62. The sequence continues at coordinate 55,526 of NZ_JAGPYD010000017.1, forward strand.
CGGATCTCGAGGCCGGCGAGGTCGATGAGGTCGACGTCGTCGTCGGAGTCGGCGGCCAGCGCGTCGATCTGCTCGGGCGACATGGCGCGGGTCATGACGTCGATGTCGCCGCGGTCGAGGGCGGCGCCCATCTCGTCGGCGCTGTCGAAGTTGCGCATCTCGACCTTGTCGTTGTTCACCTTGAGGCTCCCCTTGTACTCGGGGTTCTTGGTGAACACGGCGGAGACGAGCTTGTCGCCCTCGACGTCGGCCTTGAAGGTGTAGGGGCCGGAGCCGTCGACCTCGAAGCCGTCGCGCAGCTTCTTCTTGTCGTACGCGTCCGGGTCGACGATGCCGGCGACCGGGGTGGACAGCTTGTACGGGAAGGTGGCGTCGGCGGTCTTGAGGTGGAAGACGACCTCGCGGTCGCCGCGCGTCTCGACGGTGTCGATGGTGGACAGCAGGGCGAAGACGCCGCTGTCGGCCTTCAGGGAGAGGGCGCGGTCGATGGAGTACTTCACGTCGTCCGCGGTGACGGGGTCGCCGTCGGCGAAGGTGAGGTCCTTGCGCAGGGTGCAGGCGTAGCGTTCGTTGCCGCTGTCCGTGAAGCTGCAGCTCTCGGCGGCCTCGGGGACGGGCTCGCCCTCGCCGCGGGGCTGGATCATGAGGGTCTGCACGGTCTGGCGCAGGACGTTCCACAGGCCGACGTCGTAGGCCCAGGCCGGGTCGAGCGGTGCGGGGCTCTCCTCCGAGGCAGTGAACACGTCCGTGGTGCCCACGACGATCGCGTCGCCGCCGCCGCTGCCGCTGTCGGTTCCGCCGCAGGCGGCGAGAACCGGCGCGAGCAGGCCGATGACGACCGGCAGCACCAAAGTCTTACGGTTCATGCTCGGGTTTCTCCAGCTGTTGTCTCCGTGTACCCGGCATGCAGAGGGTGGTGCGGCCGATCACGGGGTAAGGGCGATGTTCTCGCGATGAGATTAGTCCGCGCCCACAGGACGGTTGGAGGGGACCGGAGTTGGGGCTTCCTCACTCAGTGGAATCGGGTGTGGACGCACCGGAAGGCCGAGGGCGGAAGGATTGGCGCACGGGTCCATCAATCGGGACACAAGGGTGGGCTCAAAACCGTTGTTCGGGGGCGGACCGCGCGAGGCGGGCGCCCCCGAGTGCGCCTCGGGAGTGGCGAACGTCACAGGTTGGACGATCTTGGAGAGCGCTGGAATTCGGCCGTCCGGCGCGTTCGAATTTACGCGCGGAATTTCTCCGCAATCGGCGCTGCACGCTCGGTGAACAGGCGGATGAAGAAGCGGGTGAACGGCCGGCGCATTCGAGTTGTCATGACAGTGACGAGTCGTGGTCGAACTGTCATCAGGCGGCTGTCATCAGCCCGCGGAGAAATGCCAGATCGACGTGTTCCAGCGAGGGCACGACCGTGCGGCGGGCGGCCGGGGCGATGGGGGCGATCGAGGGGACGGCGACCACCTGGCAGCCGGCGGCCTCGGCGGCGGCGACCCCGGTCGCCGTGTCCTCGACGACCGCGCAGCGCGCGGGGTCCGCGCCCAGGCCGGCCGCGGCGAGCAGATAGGGGTCGGGGTGGGGCTTGGTGCGGCTCACCTCGTCGCCGGCGACGGTGAGCGCGAAGTGCTGCGGGCCCAGCGTGGTGAGCACACGGTCGATGATGCGGCGGTGCGAGGCGGAGACCAGGGCGGTGGGGACGCCGTGCTCGGACAGCTCGGCGAGCAGCCGGGCGGCTCCCGGCATCAGCGGCAGGGAGCGGTCGATACGGTCCTCGAAGCCCTGGTTGAGCAGCACCGTGAGCTCGTCCAGGCCGATGTCGGCGCCGGTGGCCTCGATGAGGAAGCCGGCGCTGCGGGTCATGGGCCCGCCGACCACGACATGGCGCCAGGTGTCGTCGAGGGTGTGGCCGAGGGAGGCGAAGACCTCGACCTCGACGTCCCACCAGAAGCCCTCGGAGTCCACCAGGGTGCCGTCCATGTCGAGGAGAACGGCCTGCAGGGCCGAGCCGTCGGCCGTACGGGTCGACGGCGCGGGGACGGTGCTGGTCATCCACGTACCTCCTTCTAGGGACGACCAGGCCGGTTCCCACGGAGGGAACCGGCCTGCGGTGGACCGTCCAGTGTACGACGCTCGCCGGGGTATCGCCCGGTACACCCGATGTGCCTCCCGGCACACCGGTCGCACGGGCCCCGGCGCGGGCGTCAGCGTGCGTTGAAGTACTTGGCCTCCGGGTGGTGGATCACGATGGCGTCCGTGGACTGCTCGGGGTGCAGCTGGAACTCCTCGGAGAGGTGGACGCCGATGCGCTCGGGCCGCAGCAGGTCGGCGATCTTCGCGCGGTCCTCCAGGTCGGGGCAGGCGCCGTAGCCGAGGGAGAAGCGGGCGCCCCGGTACTTCAGGGAGAACATGTCCTCGATGGCGGCCGGGTCCTCGCCGGCGAAGCCCAGTTCCGAGCGCACGCGCGCGTGCCAGTACTCGGCGAGGGCTTCGGCGAGCTGGACGGACAGGCCGTGCAGTTCGAGGTAGTCGCGGTAGGCGTTGGCCTCGAAGAGCCGGGCGGTCTCCTCGCCGATGCGGGAGCCGACGGTGACGACCTGGAAGCCGACGACGTCCGTCTCGCCGGACTCCTGCGGGCGGAAGAAGTCCGCGAGACACAGGCGGCGGCCGCGGCGCTGGCGGGGGAAGGTGAAGCGGGTCCGTTCGTTGCCGTGCTCGTCGAGGACGATCAGGTCGTCGTCCTTGGACACGCACGGGAAGTAGCCGTGGACGACGGCCGCCTCGAGGAGGTTGTCGGTCTGGAGACGGTCGAGCAGACCGCGCAGCCGGGGCCGGCCCTCGGTCTCGACGAGTTCCTGGTACGACGGCCCGTCACCGGCGCGGGACTCCTTCAGCCCCCACTGGCCCTTGAAGAGGGCGCCCTCGTCCAGCCAGGAGGCGTACTCCTTGAGCTGGATGCCCTTGCTGACGCGGGTGCCCCAGAACGGCGGTTCGGGCACGGGGTTGTCGGTGGCGACGTCGGAGCGCACGGGCCCGTCCTCGGGCCGCTCCTCGACCACGGTCTGCGCAGTGGCCCGCACCCGGCGCTGCCGGAGCTCGGGGAGCTTGGCGCCGGGCACGCCCCGCTTGACGCCGATGAGGGCGTCCATCAGGCGCAGGCCCTCGAAGGCGTCGCGGGCGTAGCGGACCTCGCCCTCGTAGACCTCGTGCAGGTCCTGTTCGACGTAGGCGCGGGTCAGGGCGGCGCCGCCGAGGATGACCGGGTAGTCGGCGGCGAGGCCGCGCTGGTTCAGCTCCTCCAGGTTCTCCTTCATGATCACGGTGGACTTCACCAGGAGACCGGACATGCCGATGACGTCGGCGCGGTGCTCCTCGGCGGCTTCCAGGATCGCGGAGACGGGCTGCTTGATGCCCAGGTTGACCACGTTGTAGCCGTTGTTGGACAGGATGATGTCCACGAGGTTCTTGCCGATGTCGTGGACGTCGCCGCGGACGGTGGCCAGCACGATGGTGCCCTTGCCCTCGTCGTCGGTCTTCTCCATGTGCGGTTCGAGGTAGGCGACGGCGGCCTTCATGACCTCGGCGGACTGCAGCACGAACGGCAGCTGCATCTGCCCGGAGCCGAACAGCTCGCCGACGACCTTCATGCCGTCCAGCAGCGTCTCGTTGACGATGTCCAGGGCGGGCCGGTCCTGCAGGGCCGCGTCGAGGTCGGCCTCCAGGCCGTTGCGCTCGCCGTCGATGATGCGCCGCTTGAGGCGCTCGTCCAGCGGCAGCGCGGCCAGTTCCTCGGCCTTGCCGGCCTTGAGGGACTTGGCGGTGGCGCCCTCGAACAGCGCCATCAGCTTCTGCAGCGGGTCGTAGCCCTCGGCGCGCCGGTCGTGGATGAGGTCGAGGGCCGTCTGCACCTCTTCCTCGCTGAAGCGGGCGATCGGCAGGATCTTGCTGGCGTGCACGATCGCCGAGTCCAGGCCGGCCTTCACGCACTCGTCCAGGAAGACGGAGTTGAGCAGGATGCGGGCGGCCGGGTTGAGGCCGAAGGAGATGTTGGACAGGCCGAGCGTGGTCTGGACGTCGGGGTGGCGGCGCTTGAGTTCGCGGATGGCCTCGATGGTGGCGATGCCGTCCTTGCGGGACTCCTCCTGACCGGTGCAGATGGTGAAGGTCAGGGTGTCGATGAGGATGTCCGACTCGTGGATGCCCCAGTTCCCGGTGAGGTCGTCGATCAGCCGTTCGGCGATCTCGACCTTCTTCTCGGGGGTGCGGGCCTGCCCCTCCTCGTCGATGGTCAGCGCGATCAGCGCGGCGCCGTGCTCGCGGGCCAGTGCGGTGACGCGGGCGAAGCGGGACTCGGGGCCGTCGCCGTCCTCGTAGTTGACGGAGTTGATGACGGCGCGTCCGCCAAGCTTCTCCAGGCCGGCCCGGATGACGTCGACCTCGGTGGAGTCCAGCACGATCGGCAGGGTGGAGGCGGTCGCGAACCGCCCGGCGAGTTCGCGCATGTCGGCGACGCCGTCGCGGCCGACGTAGTCCACGCACAGGTCGAGCATGTGCGCGCCCTCGCGGATCTGCTCGCGGGCGATCTCCACGCAGTCGTCCCAGCGGCCGTCCAGCATGGCCTCGCGGAACTTCTTGGAGCCGTTGGCGTTGGTGCGTTCGCCGATGGCCAGGTAGGAGGTGTCCTGCCGGAACGGGACGGTCTGGTAGAGCGAGGCGGCGCCCGGCTCGGGCTGCGGGGTCCGCTCGGTCGGGGCGAGGTCCCGGACCCGCTCGACGAGCCGGCGCAGATGCTCGGGCGTGGTGCCGCAGCAGCCGCCGACCAGGGACAGCCCGTAGTCGCGGACGAAGGTCTCGTGGGCGTCCGCCAGCTCGGGCGCGGTCAGCGGGTAGGTGGCGCCGTCCTTGCCGAGGACAGGGAGGCCGGCGTTCGGCATACACGACAGCGGGATGCGCGAGTGCCGGGAGAGATAGCGCAGGTGCTCGCTCATCTCGGCGGGGCCGGTGGCGCAGTTCATGCCGATCATGTCGATGCCGAGCGGCTCCAGGGCCGTCAGGGCGGCGCCGATCTCGGAGCCGAGCAGCATGGTGCCGGTGGTCTCGACGGTGACGGAGACGATGATCGGAAGGTCCAGGCCGGACAGCTCGCGGGCGCGCTGGGCGCCGATGACGGCGGCCTTGGTCTGCAGCAGGTCCTGGGTGGTCTCGACGATGAGCGCGTCGGCGCCACCGGAGATCAGGCCCTCGGCGTTCTGCTGGAACGCGTCACGGATGGTGGTGTAGCCGATGTGGCCGAGGGTGGGGAGCTTGGTGCCGGGGCCGATGGAGCCCAGCACCCAGCGGTCGCGCCCGTCGCGGGCGGCGAAGGCGTCGGCGGTCTCCCGGGCGATACGGGCGCCGGCCTCGGACAGCTCGAAGACCCGTTCGGGGATGTCGTACTCGGCCATCGCGGCGTGGTTGGCGCCGAAGGTGTTCGTCTCGACGCAGTCCACGCCCGCGTCGAAGTACGCCTCGTGCACGGAGCGGACGATGTCCGGCCGGGTCACGTTCAGGATCTCGTTGCAGCCCTCGAGATTCTGGAAGTCCTCGAGTGTGGGGTCCTGGGCCTGCAACATGGTGCCCATCGCTCCGTCGGCGACGACCACTCGGGTGGCGAGGGCCTGACGGAGAGCGGACACACGGGTCCGGCTGTCGGCGGAAGGGGTCGGTGGCAACGAGGCCATGAAAGGGCTCCCTGGAGTGCGACGGCTGTCGGCTTTGCGCCCGCAGGGCAGGTTCCGCGGCGGGCGCACCTCGCCAGCGTAGCCGGGAGCGCGGCGCGATGGTCGGGGCGTCCACGGGGCGGGACGCGGACGGCGTGGGGGCGGCACCCGGTATACGTGTGTCGCGGTCCGGATGGATGAAGTCCGACGGACCATTAGCGGAGCGTCGACATGGACCGGTAGTGTTCGACATTGCCGAACGACGGCAGCGACGTCGTGTAGGTCGACGGTCGAAGGGGACGGAGGCAGTACGGCGATGGCACGGAACATCCAGTCGCTCGAACGGGCGGCCGCGATGCTGCGGCTGCTCGCGGGCGGTGAGCGGCGCCTCGGCCTGTCGGACATCGCCTCCTCCCTGGGCCTCGCCAAGGGCACCGCCCACGGGATCCTGCGCACCCTCCAGCAGGAGGGGTTCGTCGAGCAGGACGAGGCGTCCGGGCGCTATCAGCTGGGCGCCGAGCTGCTGCGTCTGGGCACGACCTATTTGGACGTCCACGAGCTGCGCGCCCGTGCGCTGGTCTGGACGGACGACCTGGCCCGCTCCAGCGGGGAGAGCGTCTACCTGGGCGTGCTGCACCAGCAGGGCGTACTGATCGTGCACCACGTCTTCCGCCCGGACGACAGCCGGCAGGTGCTGGAGATAGGGGCCATGCAGCCGCTGCACTCCACCGCCCTGGGCAAGGTGCTGTCGGCGTACGACCCGGTCGCGCACAGCGAGGCCATCGAGGCCGGCCGCAAGGCGTTCACCGAGCGCACGGTGTGCGACCTGGACGACTTCGAGCATCTGCTCGACATGACCCGCGCGCGCGGGTACGCCGCGGACGTCGAGGAGACCTGGGAGGGCGTCGCGTCGGTCGCCGCCCCCATCCACGACCGGCGCCGTATGCCGGTGGGCGCGGTGGGCATCACCGGCGCGGTGGAGCGGCTGTGCCGCGAGGGCGAGCTGCGCCCGGAGCTGATCGCTGCGGTACGGGACTGTGCCCGCGCGGTGTCGCGGGATCTGGGCGCCGGGCGGTTCTGAGCCCGGTGGCACGGCCCGGCCTGCTCACGGCCGGGCTCAGCCGATGAGACACGACGACCGGGGCGCCGTACGGCGTTCCGGGCCTCCGCATGTTCGCGCGTGAGTCCCCGCCGACCACGCAGCGTGCCTCCTACGCGCCGGTACGCGCACACCTTGGTTATCGATAAATCAACACAGCCGATAACGATCGAGCATTCGGTAACAGGACCCTTGACGCACACCTGACGCCGGGGCAAGACTCCCGTCCATCGGTCGGCATTGTCGAACACCTACCGGCAATACGCGCTAGAGTGGGACAACGCCAGAGGCCGGCATCGCTCTCATCCCGAGAGCAACGCGAACCACCGGAGGGACCCGGGGTTCGGCTTCCCCTGGACGAAGGACAAAGGAGTCGCGGGTGTCCAGCTCCGACATCTTCATCGGCGAGACCATCGGTACCGCCATACTCATCCTGCTCGGCGGCGGCGTCTGCGCCGCTGTCACGCTGAAGGCCTCCAAGGCCCGTAACGCCGGCTGGCTCGCCATCACCTTCGGGTGGGGCTTCGCGGTGCTCACGGCGGTCTACACCTCGGCACCGCTCTCCGGCGCCCACCTCAACCCGGCCGTCACCATCGGCATCGCGATCAAGGACAACGCCTGGGGCGACGTCCCGACGTACTTCGCCGGACAGCTCCTCGGCGCCATGATCGGCGCGGCGCTGGTGTGGGCCGCCTACGCCGGACAGTTCCACGCCCACCTCACCGACAAGGACATCGTCGGCGGCCCGGGCGCGCAGGCCACGACCGCCAAGGCCGTCGAGGCGCAGGAGAAGGGCGCCGGTCCCGTCCTGGGCGTCTTCTCCACCGGTCCCGAGATCCGCAACGTCGTGCAGAACCTGATCACGGAGATCATCGGCACCGTGGTGCTGGTGCTCGCGGTCCTCACCCAGGGCCTCAACGACAGCGGCAAGGGCCTCGGCACCCTGGGTGCCCTGATCACCGCGTTCGTGGTCGTGTCCATCGGTCTGTCGCTCGGCGGCCCGACCGGGTACGCGATCAACCCGGCCCGTGACCTCGGTCCGAGAATCGTCCACGCCCTTCTGCCCCTGCCCAACAAGGGGGGCTCCGACTGGGGCTACGCCTGGATCCCGGTGGTCGGCCCGCTCGTCGGCGGCGCCATCGCGGCAGGCATCTACAACGTCGCCTTCGCCTAGAAGGAGCGCTTCACCCGTCCGGGTGAGACGCACCGAAACTCTCGGCGCACGCCGTACGTAAAGCCCCATAACCACGGAACCTCCAGGAGCTAACTGTGACCGACGCCCACACCGCCGGCCCCTTCATCGCCGCGATCGACCAGGGCACGACCTCCTCCCGCTGCATCGTCTTCGACCGCGACGGCCGCATCGTCTCCGTCGACCAGAAGGAGCACGAGCAGATCTTCCCGAAGCCGGGCTGGGTCGAGCACGACGCCACGGAGATCTGGACCAACGTCCAGGAGGTCGTCGCCGGAGCCATCGAGAAGGCCGGCATCACCCGGGACGACATCAAGGCCATCGGCATCACCAACCAGCGCGAGACCACCGTGCTGTGGGACAAGAACACCGGTGAGCCCGTCCACAACGCCATCGTCTGGCAGGACACCCGCACCGACGCCCTGTGCCGTGAGCTCGGCCGCAACGTCGGGCAGGACCGCTTCCGCCGCGAGACCGGTCTGCCCCTCGCCTCCTACTTCGCCGGTCCCAAGGCCCGCTGGCTGCTGGACAACGTCGAGGGCCTCAAGGAGCGCGCCGAGGCCGGTGACATCCTCTTCGGCACCATGGACACCTGGGTCATCTGGAACCTGACCGGCGGTGTCAACGGCGGCAAGCACGTCACCGACGTCACGAACGCGTCCCGCACCATGCTGATGAACCTGCACACCATGGAGTGGGACGACAAGATCGCCGAGTCGATCGGCGTGCCGCTGCAGATCCTGCCCGAGATCCGGTCCTCCGCGGAGATCTACGGCGAGGTCACCGGCGGCAAGCTGGGCGACCTGCTCGGCGGCATCCCGGTCGCCTCCGCGCTCGGCGACCAGCAGGCGGCCCTGTTCGGCCAGACCTGTTTCGCCGAGGGCGAGGTCAAGTCGACGTACGGCACCGGCACCTTCATGGTGATGAACACCGGTGACAAGATCATCAACTCCTACGCGGGGCTGCTGACCACCGTCGGCTACAAGATCGGCGACCAGGACACGGTCTACGCCCTGGAGGGCTCGATCGCCGTCACGGGCTCCCTGGTGCAGTGGATGCGCGACCAGATGGGGCTGATCTCCACCGCAGCCGAGATCGAGACGCTCGCGCTCTCGGTCGAGGACAACGGCGGCGCCTACTTCGTGCCGGCCTTCTCCGGCCTGTTCGCCCCGCACTGGCGTTCCGACGCCCGCGGTGTGATCGCCGGTCTGACCCGCTACGTCACCAAGGCGCACCTCGCGCGCGCCGTCCTGGAGGCCACCGCCTGGCAGACCCGGGAGATCGCCGACGCCATGGTCAAGGACTCCGGCGACGAGTTGGTGGCCCTCAAGGTCGACGGCGGCATGACCTCCAACAACCTGCTGATGCAGACCCTCTCGGACTTCCTGGACGCCCCCGTGGTGCGCCCGATGGTCGCCGAGACCACCTGCCTCGGTGCCGCCTACGCCGCCGGTCTCGCCGTCGGCTTCTGGTCCAGCACGGACGAACTGCGCGCCAACTGGCGCCGGGCCGCCGAGTGGACCCCCCGCATGGACGCGGAGACCCGCGACCGTGAGTACAAGAACTGGCTCAAGGCCGTCGAGCGGACCATGGGCTGGATCGAGGACGACGAGAGCTGAGCACAGCCCTCGCCAGCTCTCGAACTCTGATGAGGAGCAATAACCCGACATGACCAGTCAGACCACCCTGCAGTCCGTGCCTGCCCTCGGTACGCACCCGGCCTCCGGCTCCCACCCGAGCCGCGCCGAGACCCGGGAGCAGCTCTCCAAGGCGTCGTACGACCTCCTCGTGATCGGCGGCGGCATCCTGGGCATCTCCACCGCCTGGCACGCCGCGCAGTCCGGCCTCAGGGTGGCCCTGGTCGACGCCGGTGACTTCGCCGGCGCCACCTCCTCCGCCTCCTCCAAGCTTCTTCACGGCGGTCTGCGCTACCTGCAGACCGGCGCGGTGAAGCTGGTGGCGGAGAACCACTTCGAGCGCCGTGCGGTCTCCCGCCAGGTGGCCCCCCACCTGGCGAACCCGCTGACCTTCTACCTCCCCGTGTACAAGGGCGGGCCGCACGGCGCCGCGAAGCTCGGGGCGGGCGTCTTCGCCTACTCCGCGCTCTCCGCCTTCGGTGACGGCGTCGGCCACCTCCTGTCCCCCGCCAAGGCGGCGCAGGACGTGCCGGAGCTGCGCACCGAGAACCTGAAGGCCGTGGCCGTGTACGGCGACGACCAGATGAACGACGCGCGCATGGCGCTGATGACGGTCCGCGCGGCCGTCGAGTCCGGTGCCGTCGTGCTGAACCACGCCGAGGTCACCGGACTGCGCTTCACGCAGGGCCGGGTGACCGGCGCCGATCTGCGGGACCGGCTGTCCGGCGACGAGTTCGGGGTGAACGCCCGGCTGGTGCTGAACGCGACCGGCCCCTGGGTCGACCACCTGCGCAAGATGGAGGACCCGAACGCGGCCCCGTCGATCCGGCTGTCGAAGGGCGCCCACCTGGTCCTGAAGCGGACCTCGCCCTGGAAGGCGGCGCTGGCCACCCCGATCGACAAGTACCGCATCACGTTCGCCCTGCCGTGGGAGGACATGCTGCTGCTGGGCACCACCGACGAGATGTACGAGGGCGACCCGGCGGACGTCGCGGTCACCGAGAAGGACACGGCCCAGATACTCGACGAGGCCGCGTTCTCCGTCCGCGACCAGCAGCTCGACCGCGATCTGATCACGTACGCCTTCGCGGGTCTGCGGGTGCTGCCGGGCGGCCCCGGTGACACGGCGAAGGCCAAGCGCGAGACGGTCGTGACCGAGGGACGCGGCGGGATGCTGTCCGTGGCGGGCGGCAAGTGGACGACGTTCCGGCACATCGGCCGGACCATCATGAAGAAGCTGGAGTCGCTGCCGGGCGCCCCGCTGGGCGACGACTTCGAGCCGGTCTCCGCGCTGCCGAAGAAGCTGCCGCTGCCCGGTATCGCGAACCCGCGCGCGGTCGCGCACCGGCTGCTGACCGACCGCCCTGCTCCGGGTCCGCGGATGGCGGCCGACACCGCCCGGCACCTGGCCACGCACTACGGTTCGCTGGCCTTCGACATCGCCCGTATCGCCAACGAGAACCCGGAGCTGGGCGAGCGTGTCCACCCGGACGCCCCGGAGATCTGGGCGCAGGTCGTCTACGCCCGGGACAACGAGTGGGCGGAGACGGCGGACGACGTGCTGCGCCGCCGGACGACGCTGACGATCCGGGGCCTGGCCACGGACGACGTCCGCGCGAAGGTGCAGGACCTGCTCGACAAGAAGTGACCTCGCGCGCGGCGGGCGGTTTTCGCCGGATGAGCAGTCCGCCGCGTCGGGTCCGGCCACTCCCCTGACCACGCCGGACCGTGTGAGGGCGGCCCCTTCCGCACCGGGGCCGGCCACGACCGGAGGGGCGGCTCCTCGCCGATGGAGCCGCCCCTTCGCGCTGCCCTGACCCCGTACATAATGTGGGCCGAGACATCGGAGGTCTCGTGGGGCGTGGGGCGGACGAGGGGGAGGGCGGCCATGGCGGTCACCGACGAGGCGATCGAGAAGATCAAGGCGATGATCGTCTCCGGCGCGCTGCGCCCCGGGGACCGGCTGCCGAAGGAGAGCGAACTCGCGGCCGCGCTGGGGCTGTCCCGCAACTCGCTGCGGGAGGCGGTGCGGGCGCTGTCGCTGATCCGCATCCTGGACGTCCGGCAGGGCGACGGGACGTATGTGACCAGCCTGGACCCGCAGTTGCTGCTCGAGGCGCTGAGCTTCGTCGTCGACTTCCACCGCGACGACACCGTGCTGGAGTTCCTGGCGGTGCGCCGCATCCTGGAGCCGGCGGCCACGGCGATGGCGGCGGCCCGGATCGGCGAGCAGCAGCTCGACGCGCTGGCCGGTGAGCTGGACCGGCTCGGTGACGCCCCGTCGGTGGAGGAACTCGTCGCGAACGACCTGGAGTTCCACCGGGGCATCGTGCGGGCGTCGGGCAACTCGGTGCTCTGCTCGCTGGTGGACGGGCTGTCGGGGCCGACGACGCGGGCCCGGATCTGGCGGGGGCTCACCCAGCAGGACGCGGTCGCCCGGACCCTGCACGAGCACCGGGCGATCCTCGCGGCGCTGCGGGACCGGGACGCGGAGGCGGCGCGGTCGTGGGCGACCGTGCACATCGCGAGCGTGGAGCAGTGGCTGCGTTCGACGCTGTGACGTCGGATCTCTGCCGGGGGTGTTCCCGGGTGGGGATCGGGGCAGTGATCCCGCATCCCCCGTACGAGGGGGCTGCGGGCGCCCCCGCCGCACGCCGTAAGGTTGGTTCGTCAGGCGAGGGCACGTCGGAAGGAGGCGCTGGGTGATCGAGCTCGAGGGGGTTCCCGAGCTGATCGACCCGGTCATGGTGGCCGCGTTCGAGGGCTGGAACGATGCCGGCGACGCCGCCTCCACCGCGGTCGCGCATCTGGACAGGGAGTGGAAGGGCGAGGTGTTCGCGGCGCTGGACGCCGAGGACTACTACGACTTCCAGGTGAACCGGCCCACGGTGTGGATGGACGCCGGAGTGCGCAAGATCACGTGGCCGACGACCCGGCTGTCGGTGGTCCGCGTCGGCGGTGACAAGCCGCGCGACCTCGTGCTGGTGCGCGGGATCGAACCGTCCATGCGCTGGCGCTCGTTCTGCAACGAGCTGCTCGGCTTCGCGCACGAGCTGGGCGTGGAGCTGGTGGTCATCCTGGGCGCCCTGCTCGGTGACACCCCGCACACCCGTCCGGTCCCGATCAGCGGGACCACCTCCGACCCGGATCTGGCGCGCCGGATGGATCTGGAGGAGACCAAGTACGAGGGCCCGACAGGCATCGTGGGCATCCTCCAGGAAGCTTGCACGCACGCCGGGGTGCCGGCGGTGTCGCTGTGGGCGGCGGTGCCGCACTATGTGTCGCAGCCGCCCAACCCGAAGGCGACGCTGGCGCTGCTGAACCGGCTCGAGGACCTGATCGACGTGCGTATCCCGCTGGGTGAGCTGCCCGAGGACGCGCGCGCCTGGCAGGTCGGTGTGGACCAGCTGGCCGCGGAGGACAGCGAGGTCGCCGAGTATGTGCAGTCGCTGGAGGAGGCCCGGGACACCGCGGAGCTGCCGGAGGCGTCGGGCGAGGCGATCGCCCGCGAGTTCGAGCGCTATCTGCGCCGCCGGGACGGCGGCGGGCCGACGGCCGGCGGGCACGCCACCGACGGCCAGGACGGCCCGTCGGGACCGCCGTTCCGCCGCGAGGGCCCGGGTGGCCCAGGTGGCCGTACGCGTCCGCCGAAGCCGCCGCGGCCGGGCGGGAAGGACAGTACGGACACGGACGCCGACGACGAGTCGTCGGAGGACTGAGGTCCACGGGTGAACGAAGGAGGGCGGTGCGCCTGCGCGCACCGCCCTCCTTCGTGTTCCGCCCGGCTACAGGGCGACGCCCAGGAGCGCGTCCACGGCGCGGGAGACGACGCCGGGGGCGCCGATGTCCGTGCCACCGTGCTCCTGCTGCGCGGCGGCCCAGCGGTCGACCGCGGCGAGCGCGGTGGGCGCGTCCAGGTCGTTCGCGAGGGCGTCGCGGATCTCCTCGACGAGCGCCTCGGCGGGCGGTCCGTCGGGCCGGGACACGGCGGCGCGCCAGCGGTCGAGGCGGGCGACGGCGTCCCGGAGCACGTCGTCGGTGTACTCCCAGTCGGCCCGGTAGTGGTGGGCGAGCAGGGCGAGCCGGATCGCGGCCGGGTCGACGCCGTCACGGCGCAGCTGGGACACGAAGACGAGGTTGCCCTTGGACTTGGACATCTTCTCGCCGTGCAGGGCGACCATGCCGGCGTGGACGTACGCCTTGGCCATGGGGAACTCGCCGGTCAGCACCTGGGCGTGGGAGGCGCCCATCTCGTGGTGCGGGAAGGCGAGGTCGGAGCCGCCGCCCTGGACGTCGAAGCCCATGCCGAGGTGGTCGAGGGCGATGGCGACGCACTCGATGTGCCAGCCGGGGCGGCCCCGGCCGAGCGAGCCGCCGTCCCAGCTGGGCTCGCCCGGGCGGGCGGCCATCCACAGCATCGGGTCGAGGGGGTTCTTCTTGCCCGGGCGGTCCGGGTCGCCGCCGCGCTCGGCGGACAGCAGCCGCATCGCGGCGGCGTCCAGATGGGAGACCTGGCCGAAGTGCGGGTCGGACTCGACGGAGAAGTAGATGTCGCCGTCGAGCTCGTAGGCGGCGCCGGCCTCGCGGAGGCGTTCGACCAGCGGGACGATCCCGGGTATGGCCTCGACGGCGCCGATGTAGTGGCGCGGCGGCAGCATCCGCAGGGCCGTCATGTCCTCGCGGAAGAGGGCAGTCTCCTTCTCGGCGAGGGCCACCCAGTCGACGCTGTCGCGCTCGGCCCGCTCCAGGAGCGGATCGTCGACGTCGGTGACGTTCTGGACGTAGTGGACCTGGCGCTTGGTGTCGAGCCACACGCGCTGCACGAGGTCGAACGCGTTGTAGGTCGCCGCGTGCCCCAGGTGGGTGGCGTCGTACGGGGTGATGCCGCAGACGTAGATACGGGCGACGGGACCGGGGTCGAGGGTGACGAGGCCGCCGGTCGCGGTGTCGTGGATCCTCAGGTCGCGGCCCTGACCAGGCAGGGCGGGGACCTCAGAAGCGGGCCAGGCATGCATGTCATGAGCCTAACCGGACGGATGTTCCGTATACGAACCGGACCGGTCCGGATGGCCGGTAAGGCGTTCTTGCGTGTGGGCGGCCGGTGTGCTGCCGGCCGCCCGGTCGGGAAGCTAGACGGGGGGCCAGGGGATGGCGGGCCAGTCGCCGCCGGGCTGCGGGTGGACACCGGTGGTCAGGAGATCGGCGACCCGCGCGCGGGTGGCGTCCACCTCGGCGGGGGTGATGAGCCGTGCGAGGCGCGCCGCGAGCGGGCCGCCGTCCCTGAGTGCCTCGTCCAGGGTGCGCAGGACCCGCAGGGCGTCGTCGGTGAGCGGCTCCCCCGCCCAGCCCCACAGCAGGGTCCGCAGCTTGTTCTCGACGTTGAAGGTGACGCCGTGGTCGATGCCGTGGAGCCGGCCGTCCGCGGTCGGCAGCAGATGCCCGCCCTTGCGGTCGGCGTTGTTGATCACGGCGTCGAGGACGGCGAGCCGCCGCAGCCGTTCGTCGTCGGCGTGCACGAGGAGGGCGGTGCGGCCCTCGCCGACCTCGGCGAAGCCGATCGCCTTCCAGCCCGGCTCGGGCTCCTCCCCGTCCACCAGGGCGAGCAGTTCCGCCTCGGGTGCCACGTCGATCCACAGCTGGACCATGCCCTCGCCGTACGGGCCGTCGCGGAGCACGGTGGGCGGTACGAGCCCCCAGCCGGTCGCCTCGGAGACCGCGTACGCGGCGACCTCGCGCTGGGCGAGGGTGCCGTCCGGGAAATCCCACAGCGGCCGCTCGCCGGCGACCGGCTTGTACACGCAGGACGCCTCACGGCCGTCGAGGGCGACGGTGCACAGCAGCGCGGCGTTGGACGCCTCGCGGATGCGGCCGCGTACCGTCAGCTCACCGTCGGTGAGCAGGTCCACGGGGGTCACGCTCCGCGGCGGTATCCGTTCTGGCGCGGACATACGTGTCCTTCCGGGTCGAGCGGGAGGCTGCACAGCGGGCACGGCGGCCGCCCGGCGTTGACGACGTCGAGGGCGCGTTTGGCGAAGGCCCTGGCCTGGGCGCCGGTGAGCCGGACGCGCAGCATCGGGGGGCCGTTCTCCTCGTCCTGGAGGAGCCGCTCCTCGGCCTCCGCGAGGTCCTCCTCGGTCTCGGCGTCGAGCTCCACCAGGGCCTGCGCCTCGACGATCATGCGCTGTTCCTCGCCGTCCCAGGCCAGGGCCATGGTGCCGACGCGGAACTCCTCCTCGACGGGGGTCTCCAGCGGGTCGGTGTCGGCGATCTCGCTGGGGGCCATGGCGGGAACGGCCGCGCTGCCCCCGCTGCGCCGTACGACCTCGTCGAGCAGTTCGTCCATGCGCTCGGCGAGGGCGGCGACCTGCGTCTTCTCCAGGGCCACGCTGGTCACCCGGGGGCCTGCGGTGGCCTGGAGGAAGAACGTACGGCGTCCGGGCAGTCCGACCGTGCCGGCCACGAAACGGTCCGGGGGGTCGTAGAGGAACACCTGACGGGACACGTCCTGTCTCCATGGGGGTCGTGAGTACGGCGGTTCGTGGAAGTCACGGGTGGTGCGGGGGGCGCTGCTTCGACCGCTTCACCCTACTGCGCCGGACGATCACGGTGCGCCCGCGCCGCCTCCGACGGCGGCGTCACCGGCCGCGGGCTCCTCGCGGGGGGCGAGGGACGCGAAGTCGCCGGTGTCCCCGAGACGCACGAGGAACGGCCTCAGACGGGTGTAACGGATCGCGGTGATGGAACACGGTTCAACGGAGATCCTCTGGAAGAGGTCGAGATGAAGACCGAGTGCGTCCGCCACGAGCGACTTGATGATGTCGCCGTGCGAGCACATGACATAGACGGCGTCGGTGCCGTGGTCGCGCTCCACGCGCGCGTTCCACTCGCGGACGGCCTCGGCGGCGCGGGTCTGCATGGCCCGCATCGACTCGCCGCCGGGGAACGCGGCCGCGGTGGGATGGGACTGGACGACGTCCATCAGCGGCTCGTCCTTGAGGTCGGCGAGCTTGCGGCCGGTCCAGTCGCCGTAGTGGCACTCGCCGATGCGTTCCTCGGTGTGCGCCGTGAGGCCGGGGCGGGCGTCCAGGAGCGGGCGGATCGTCTCCTGGCAGCGCTGCAGGGGGCTGCTGACGATCTCGGCGATCGGCAGGGCGGCGAGCCGGCCGGGCAGCGCGGCGGCCTGCGCGGCCCCGCGCTCGTCGAGGGCGACGCCGGGCGTCCAGCCGGCGAGCACCCCTTCGGTATTGGCGGTGGAACGTCCGTGGCGGACCAGGATCAGCGTGGGCATGCCGTCCAGCGTAGGCATACGCGCGGACGCACCCGGGACCGGATGACGGGAGAACACACTCTGTGATCGTCGACTGCGCCATCTACCGTGACGGGCGTCGTGCGGAGGGGCCCCCTCGGGACTTCTCCGACGCCCTCGACATGTGCCGACTGCGGGACGACGCCTTCGTGTGGATCGGCCTGCACGAGCCGGCCGAGGACGAGTTCGACAAGGTCGCCGAGGAGTTCGGGCTGCATCCGCTGGCCGTGGAGGACGCACTGAAGGCTCACCAGCGGCCGAAGATGGAGGTGTACGACGACTCGCTGTTCATGGTCCTCAAGCCGGTCGCCTACGAACCGAACAGCGATGTGGTCACCGCGGGTGAGGTGATGCTGTTCATCGGCGACTCCTTCGTGGTGACGGTCCGGCACGGCGACGAGGCCCCGCTCGGGGCGGTCCGCGAGCGTCTGGAGCAGGATCCGGAGATGCTGCGGCACGGCCCGACGGCGGTGTTGTACGCGGTCGCCGACGCCGTGGTCGACCACTATCTCGAGGTCGCCGTGGAGTTGGGCGTCGACCTGGAGGAGCTGGAGGCGGAGGTGTTCTCGCCGGAGACGAGCGGCTCACGGAACACGGCCTCGCGCATCTACGCCTTCAAACGGCAGGTCCTGGAGTTCCGCAGGGCGACGGGCCCGCTGGCGCAGCCCCTGGCCCGGCTCGCCCGGACCGGGCCGGCCGCCACGGAGGTGCCGTTCGTGCGCGACGAGGCGCAGCCGTTCTTCCGGGACGTCAGCGACCACCTCACGCGGGTGAACGAGTCCGTGGAGGGCCTGGACCGGCTGGTCTCGGACGTCCTGTCGGCGCATCTGGCGCAGACGGGTGTGCGGCAGAACGACGACATGCGCAAGATCTCCTCGTGGGCGGCCATGGCCGCGCTCCCCACGCTGCTCGCGGGGATCTACGGCATGAACTTCGAGCACATGCCCGAGCTGACCTGGCGGTGGTCGTACCCGGTGCTGCTCGTGGTCATGGCCGCCCTGGAGGTCGCGCTGTACCGGACGTTCAAGCGGCGGGGCTGGCTGTAGCGGTCAGGCGAACTCGGGTGCCGAGGTGGCCGGTCCGCCGAGCGCGTCGCGGCGTTCCGGCATCTCCAGCGACACCATGCGCCGCCAGCCCGCGAGCCGTTCCCAGGCGTACACCGCGTGGATGCCGGCGGCGAGCACGGCGGCCTTGGGGCGGGACCAGCCCAGGATGCGGCCCATGTGGTCCATGACGGCGAGGCTGACGTCCCGGTAGATCCGGATCTCGGCGAGGGCGCACTCGCGCAGGGTGCGCTGGATGGCCCGGCCGTGTCCCTGGGCGGCGTAGCGCAGCAGTTCCTCGTGGCAGTAGGCGAGGTGGTTGTCCTCGTCGCCCGAGATCATCCGGACCGCGCGGCCGATGTCGGGGTGGTCGGCGAAGTGCTTGCGCAGCAGGTCCATCTGCTCGGAGGCGCGCTGCTCGGTGACCCTGCTGTGCGCGAGGTAGGTGACGATGTCCTGCACGGTGAGCGGCTGGTCGCTCTTGAGCTTGTCGTGGGCGAGGCCGATGCCGTGCCGTTCCAGCAGCATCGTGTAGTCGGTCTCGGGCGGGACGGGCACCGGTTCGAGGCCGCGCTTCTTCAGCAGGGCGTTGAAGATCCGCCCGTGCTTGTCCTCGTCGGCGCCGTGCCGGGTGATCTTGGGGGCGAGGGCGCGCTCGCTCGGGGGGACGAGCGCGGCGATGCGCGCGTTCTCCCAGCCGCCCTGGGACTCGCCGCTGGCCGCGATGGAGCAGAACAGCCGGAACGACTCGTCGTTGTCGAGGATCTCCTGGAACAGACTCTTGGCCGAAAGCATCGTGGGGCACCTCTCTCAGGACGCCGCAGGATTCCGCAAAGAACGAGTCAAATGCGGTGAGAGTGGTGCTGCAACAGCTGTGTCGGACAACTGGGCCGAATGAATGACGCGCGGGTGGCTCCGGGGGCGTAACCACCCGGGGTACGCGCGCGTTGTTCCGGACGACGGCCGTGGCGGGGAAGACCCCCGAGCCCCCACCACGGCCGTAGGAATGTCCGGGGACCGGCCCCCCGGGGTCAGGCCAGGCCGGCGCGCTCCAGGGCCTCGACGCCGGCGCGCAGCGAGGCCAGCCGCTCGTCGAGGGTGAAGCCGGCCGGGGCGAGGGTGAGGGTGGTGACCCCGGCGGCCGCGTAGGCCTTCATCCGGTCGGCGATGCGGTCCACCGAGCCGAGCAGGGTGGTCTGGTCGATCAGGTCGTGCGGGATCGCGGCGGCCGCGCCCTGCTTGTCGCCGGACAGGTACTTGTCCTGGATCTCGGCGGCCTCCCGCTCGTAGCCCATGCGCTGGGCGAGCTGGTTGTAGAAGTTCTGCTTGCGGCTGCCCATGCCGCCGACGTACAGCGCCGTGTAGGGGCGGAAGGTGTCGGCGAGGGTGGTCACGTCCTTGTCGTCGCCCACGGCGAGCGGGACGGTCGGGCAGACGTCGAAGCCCTCGAGGGTCTTGCCCGCCTTCTCGCGGCCGGCGCGGATGTGCTTGACGGCGGTGTCCTCGAGGTGGTCGGCGGACGGGAAGATCAGCAGGGCGCCGTCGGCGATCTCACCGGTCTGCTCGAGGTTCTTCGGGCCGATCGCGGCGATGTACAGCGGGATGTGCTCGCGCTGCGGGTGCACGGTGAGCTTGAGGGGCTTGCCCGGGCCGCCGGGGAGGGGCAGGGTCCAGTGCTCGCCCTCGAAGGAGAGGCGCTCGCGGGTCATCGCCTTGCGGACGATCTCGACGTACTCACGGGTGCGGGCCAGCGGCTTGTCGAACTTGACGCCGTACCAGCCCTCGGAGACCTGCGGGCCGGAGACGCCGAGGCCGAGCCGGAAGCGGCCACCGGACAGGGAGTCCAGGGTCGCGGCGGTCATGGCGGTCATCGCGGGCTGGCGGGCCGGGATCTGGAAGATCGCGGAGCCGACGTCGATGCGCTCGGTCTGGGCGGCGACCCAGCTGAGCACGGTGGCCGCGTCCGAGCCGTACGCCTCGGCGGCCCAGCACACGGCGTACCCGAGCCGGTCGGCCTCCTGCGCGACGGCGAGATTGTCCGCGTCCATTCCGGCACCCCAGTAGCCGAGGTTGATCCCGAGCTGCATGGCCGACTCCTCTTACCGATCAGTAACGTCCTGTGTGGGAGGGACCTTAGCGCGGGGGGCGGGTCACGGGGAGGGCGGTGTGGCGGGCGTCGCCCGGCCGGCCGCCCCCACCTCGCCGAAACTGGTCATCCACAGGCCCCCACAGGTCAGGTTCTGGCCAGTAATCTCGGCGTTCATGGAGCAGAGGCATCTCGGCCGCACCGGCCTGCGCGTGTCCCGCATCGGGCTCGGCACCCTCACCTGGGGCAGGGACACCGACGAGCACGACGCCGCGGACCTCCTGAAGACGTTCTGGGAGGCCGGCGGCACCCTCGTGGACACCGCCGACGTGTACGGCGACGGGGAGGCGGAGTATCTGCTGGGCCGGCTCATGGAGGGGCTGGTCCCGCGCCGGGACCTGGTCATCTCGACGAAGGCCGGCAGTGTGCCCGACCCCGACCGCCGGTTCGACGGCTCCCGCGGCCATCTGCTCTCCGCGCTGGACGCCTCGCTGGCCCGCCTCGGCACCGAGTACGTCGACATCTGGCACATCCACGCCTACGACCCGCACACCCCGCTCGACGAGACGCTGCACGCGCTCGACCTGGCGGTGTCCACCGGCCGCGCCCGATATGTCGGCGTCTCCAACTTCTGCGGCTGGCAGCTCGCCAAGGCGGCCACATGGCAGCTCGCGGCGCCGGGCACCCGGACCCGGCTGGCGAGCACACAGCTGGAGTACTCGCTGCTGCAGCGGGGCGTGGAGCGCGAGGTGCTGCCCGCCGCGCTCGACCTGGGCGTGGGGCTGCTGCCGTCGTCACCGCTGGGCCGTGGCGTGCTGACCGGCAAGTACCGCAACGGCACACCGCCGGACTCGCGCGGCGGCTCCGAGCATCTGGCGCCGTTCGTCGCCCCGTACCTCGACGACACGGCGAGCCGCATCGTGGACGCCGTGCAGACCGCCGCCGACGGGCTCGCGGTCTCCCCGCTCCAGGTCGCCCTGGCCTGGGTCCGGGACCGGCCCGGGGTGACCGCGCCCGTGATAGGCGCGCGCACCGCGCAGCAGCTCACGGCCGCGTTGTCAGTGGAGGACCTTAGTCTTCCTGACGAGATCTGCCGGGCGCTCGACGACGTCTCCGCGCCCGTGCACCGCTATCCCGATCACGACTGGAGCACGCTGTGAGCACGGAGCCGCCCGAGACCACGGAGGACGCCGAGCCGGAGACGCCGGCGACCGGCGACGAGCCGGTCGGCGCCGCTGAGACGGAGGGCACCGCATCGGCGGACGCGGCGGATACGGCGGACGGTGCCGAGGCGAAGAAGCTGTCGGAGGCCGAGGCCGAGCTCGCCGCCCAGCGCCTGGAGCGCGAGCGGATCGAGCGGCGCAAGGCCGAGAAGCAGGGGCCCGTGGCCGCCGGGGCCAAGCTCAGCGGGAAGGCCGCGGACCTGCTGGCCGCGGTACGGGCCGTGGAGAGCGGCGCCAAGCCGGCGGCCACCGTGTTCAGCGAGCCGGAGCCGCCGCGCCGCCCCGCCCCCGAGCCGGTGCGCCGGCCCGAGCCCGTGGCCGAGCCGGCCGCGCCCGCGGGGCCCGCGCCGGAGAGCGTCGAGGCGGTGCGGGGCGTGCTGGCCGAGGGCGGCGCCCCCGAAGCGCTGGCGCCGCAGGTGGCGGCTGCCCTCGGAGAGACGGCCGCGCAGGCGCTGCGGGAGGACCCGTGGCAGCTGCTGCGGGTCGCGGGCGTACGGCCCGAGCAGGCGGACGGGTTCGCGCGGGCGCTGCTCGGCGCCGAGTGCGCGCCGGACGACGAGCGGCGCGGGCGGGCGGTCACCGGCTGGCTGCTGGAGCAGGCGGCGCTGGCCGGGCACACGGCGTTGGAGCTGCCCGCGCTGACGGCCGCACTGGCCCGGCAGGGGGTGCCCGACCCGGACGCGGCCGTGCAGGACACGCTGGCCGAGGGCGACGCGCTGGCCTTCCAGGACGCCCTGGACGAGCCCGGTGCCCTCGCCGTGACGAACGGCGAGGCGGACGAGGACGGGGAGGAGGAGCGGCCCGTCCGCGTCCTCGTCGGCCTGGAGCGGTACGCCCTCGCGGAGGAGAGCCTCGCCGACGGACTGGCCCGGCTGATCAACTCCGTGCCCAAGCAGGACGGTGCTGCCGAGGACTGGGAGCGCGCGGCGTCCGGTGCGGGCTCCGCCGCCGAGCTGATCCGCGCGGTCGCCGCGCACGGCCTGGTCCTGCACACCGGCGGGGAGGCGTCGCTGGCCGAGCCGGCGGCTCTGCTGCGGGCGGCGGATTCGCTCGGGCTGCGGGCCTGGGCGGCAGCGCACACCCCGGTCGGCCGGGACCGCTTCGCGGCCCTGGCGCGCGGGGCGGTGGAGGGTGAGGCAGCGGAGGGCGAGGCTGCGCGGACCGTGGCGACGGTCGCCGGGCTGCTCTCCGGAGCGGAGGGTCCCGGCCGGGACGCGGACGGGGCCCTCGACCTCGATCTGCTGATCGTGCTGGACGCGCCGCTCCTCGATGTCGAGACGGCGGCTCTGCTGACCGAGTCGCTGCCCGACGGGGCCCGGCTGGTGCTGGCCGGGGACCCCGGAGTGCTGTGGTCGGCGGGCCCTGGACGGGTGTTCGCCGATCTGCTGGCGGCGCGTGTCTGCCCTCAGCTCGCCTCACGGCGGCCGGACCCCGGCCCGCTGGGCGAGCTGGTGTCGGGCATCGGCATCGGCGAGCTGAACCAGGTGGAGGCCCCCGGCAAGGAGGTCGTCATCGTGCCGGTCCGGGATGCGGGCGAGGCCGTGCACCGCACGGTGCAGCTCGTCGCGGACTCGGTGCCGCGGGCGTTCGGCGTCCCGCCCGAGGAGACCCAGGTGATCACGCCGGGGCACGGCGGCGCCGCCGGTACCCGCGCGCTCAACGCCGCCCTGAAGGCGCGGCTCAACCCCGGTCCTGGCCGCTTCGGCGGCTTCGACCCCGGGGACCGCGTCGCCTACTCCCCCGCGCCGGGCCGTACGGTGCCGGGACGGGTGGTCGGGGCCGACGCCGAGGGGCTGCGGCTCACCTGCGCGGGCGAGGACGTCCTCGTACCGAAGGAGCGGGTGGAGCAGTCCGTGCGGCACGGCTGGGCGCTCACCGCGCACCAGGCCGCAGGAGGCCGCTGGCCGGCGGCGGTCGTCGTCCTGCCCGGTGACGCGACCCAGGCGCTGAGCCGCCCCTGGGTCTACACGGCCTTCAGCCGCGCCGACCGGCATCTGTCCGTCGTCCACGGCGTGGAACAGGCCCTGCCCCGGGCCGTCGCCGAGATCCCGGCGAAGCCGCGCACGACCCGGCTGCCGGCGCTGCTGCGGCCGCAGGTGCCGACGCCGGCCTGACGGTCCGCCCACGACGACGGCGGCGGCCACGGAGGGTGTCTCCGTGGCCGCCGTCGTCGTCTGTGCGGGGTATCGCGGGGTGTCCGTCAGCGCCGGTCCGCGTCCAAGGGCTCGACCTCGTCGTCCTCGACCGCTTCGACCTCGACCGATTCGACCTCGTCGTCGTCCTCGTCGTCGACATCGACGTCGTCCAGGTCGTCGTCGAAGACGGTGCTCACGTCGAAGCGGCAGATCACCCGCTGCGGGTCGGCGCCCTCGAAGGGCGCCTCAAGCCACTCGCCGGGGTCGGCCTGTTCGTCCGACGCGATCACCCAGAGCGTCGAGTCGCCCTCCTCCAGGCCGAACTCCTTGTGCCGGGAAGCGATCTCGTCCGGTTCGAACTCGCCGAACAGCACCCCCAGCGCTCCGTGCACGGTGCCCGAGGCCTCCGTGTCCGCGCCGTCCTCGAAGTCCGCCGCCTCGATCCGCTCGGCCTGGGCCCGCAGCCGCTGCGGCTCCACCACGGAGTAGTCGCGCCGGATCAACACGCTCACCGCGCTCGGCTCCTCGGGGCCCGTGTACGGGGGCAGCGCGTCCTCGGCGCCGGGGATCTCGAACGGGGTGACCTCGTCGTAGCGGTCGTAGAGCAGCTCGTCGTAGACCTCGGCGGCGGCGGCCAGTTCGTTGAACGCCTCGTAGACGGCAGGGTCGTCCTCACCCGACCGGCGTTCGACGGCCGCCAGGTGGCGGTCGAGCGCGGTCTTGACAGCCTCGGCGGCGGCGCGTACCTCGGCAGCGGTGGGCTGCACAGCATCAGACATAGTGCAGACGCTATCCGTACCGGGCCCCAGCCCGCACAATAGATGCGATGCCGGAATACGAATTTGTCGACGTGTACGTGCCGCGCGGGGTCTCCCGCAAGGACGCCACACGACTGCTGACGGACCATGCCGAGTACGGACACTGGGAGTTGGACCGCCTGAGTCTGCTGCGCGACGGCAGCCGCAGGGTGCGGCTGCGTCGCCGGATCATTCGCCAGGTGCGGGCCACCTGGTGACCTGAATCACAGAAAAGACGGATCAAGCCAAGACGATCCAGACCGGACGGATCCGACAAGACGGACAATCGAAGCGGGCCCCGCATGGACGGGGCCCGCTGTGTTCGCGCCGGTCTCTTAAAACCTGGTCCCTAGCCCTGGCCCTGGACCTTGGGCCTCATGCCGACTGCCGGGCCTTGCGGTACAGGACCGCGCCCGCGAGCAGCGCGCCGGCGCCGACGGGCAGGACGAGGCCCATCGGGAGGTCGCTGCCGGTCGCGGCGAGCTCGGCGCCGCCCTGGGGCTGGGTGACGAAGTGGGCGCCCGGCTGGTTGCCGTGCGAGCCGCCGCCCGGGGTGTTCGGCTCCTCGGGCGTACCGGGGTTGCCGGGCTCCCCCGGGTTGCCGGGCTCACCCGGGTTGCCCGGCTCACCGGGGTTGCCAGGGTTGCCCGGCTCACCAGGGTTCCCGGGGTTGCCCGGAGTCCCCGGGTTGCCGGGGTTGCCCGGCTCCTCGGGCGAACCGGGCGGGTTCTGGTGGCCGCCGCCGTTGGCGCAGTCGTTGCCCTCGGCCGCGTTGCCGATGCCGATGACGTCGACCGTGTTGCCGCAGACGTTGACCGGTACGTGCACCGGCGCCTGGACGTGGTTGCCGGAGCCGATACCCGGCGAGTCACTGGCGTGCCCGTCGGCCTCGGCGCCGGAGCCGCCCTGGTTGGCGCAGCTGTTGCCCATCGCGGGGTTGAGGATGCCCACCACGTTGACGGTGTTGCCGCAGACGTTGACCGGCACGTGCACCGGCGCCTGCACCGTGTTGCCCGACAGCACGCCGGGCGAGTGGGACGTGGAGCCGTGCGCACCCGAGCCGGTGGCGTGCGCGGCGCCGCCCGCGGCCGCGATGACCCCGGTCGCCGCCGCCACGGTCATCAGGCCCTTGCGGGTGACCTGTCGCATTGCTGAATACCTGCCTTCGACCTTGTTCCGAGAGGACACGTCGGGAGATCGGCCGACGGCTCAGCCCTGGTCACAGGGCGAGACACAACGTCACTTGTTGATGCAGGTGTTGCCGAAGGCGGGGTTCAGCAGCCCGATCACGGAGACCGTGTTGCCGCAGACGTTCACGGGGACGTGAATCGGAGCCTGAACGACGTTGCCGGACAGGATGCCCGGGGAGTGCACGGCGGCACCCTGGGCACCGGAGTCGGCAACGGCCAGGCCCGCGCCCGCGAGAACCAGCCCACCGGTGGCAGCCGCAGCAGCGACGACCTTCTTGATCATTGTTCCTCCTTGTTGGCAATGCGATCTCACTTGCTGATCGCATCACCTGTAACGAGGAGCGGTGAATAGAGCTACGACCCTATGAGCGTGTTCACCCGTTGAGATCACATGCTGTACGCCTGGACGAATTAGGGGCCGTCCTGCGAGGCGTCTACGAGGCGTCGATGAACCGGTCGAGCACGCGCACGCCGAACCGCAGGCCGTCGACCGGGACGCGCTCGTCGACGCCGTGGAACATGCCGGCGAAGTCCAGCTCCGGGGGCAGCTTCAGCGGGGCGAAACCGAAGCCGCGGATGCCGAGGTCGTCGAAGGACTTGGCGTCGGTGCCGCCGGAGAGCATGTACGGGATGGCCTTGGCCGCCGGGTCCTCCGCGACCAGCGCGGACTGCATCGCGGCCACGAGGGCTCCGTCGAAGCCGGTCTCGACGGCCTTGTCGGCGTGCACGTCCTCGCGGCGCACGTTCGGGCCGAGGATGCGGTCGAGGTCGGCCAGGAACTCCTCCTCGTGTCCGGGCAGGAAGCGGCCGTCGACGTGGGCGGTGGCCTCGCCGGGGATGACGTTGACCTTGTAGCCGGCGTTCAGCTGGGTGGGGTTGGCCGTGTTGCTGAGGGTGGCGCCGATGAGCTTCGCGATGCCGCCGAGCCGGGCGAGGGTGCCCTCCATGTCCTCCGGGTCGAGCTCGGTGCCGAGCGCGTCGCCGAGCTCGTCGAGGAAGGCGCGGGTGGTCTTGGTGACCCGGACGGGGAACTTGTGGCGGCCGAGGCGGGCGACGGCCTCCGACAGCTCGGTGATGGCGTTGTCCCGGTGGATCATCGAGCCGTGCCCGGCGGTGCCGGCCACGGTCAGCTTCATCCAGTGCATGCCCTTCTCGGCCGTCTGGATCAGGTAGAGCC
The DNA here is from genome assembly GCF_018070255.1 of Streptomyces sp. RK62. Lineage (NCBI taxonomy): Bacteria > Bacillati > Actinomycetota > Actinomycetes > Kitasatosporales > Streptomycetaceae > Streptomyces > Streptomyces sp. RK62. The sequence continues at coordinate 82,104 of NZ_JAGPYD010000017.1, forward strand.
GCCGCTCCTCGCTCACCGTGAACGAGAATCCGCCGACCTCGCTGATGGCCTCCGTGACGCCCTCGAAGAGGTCGGGGTGCTTGTCGACGAGGAACCGGGCGCCGTAGGTGCCGCCCGCCTCCTCGTCGGCGAGGAAGGCGAGGACGATGTCCCGCGGGGGCTTGCGGCCGCTGCGCAGCCGGTCGCGGACGACCGCGAGGGTCATCGCGTCCATGTCCTTCATGTCGACGGCGCCGCGCCCCCACACACAGCCGTCGGCGATCTCACCGGAGAACGGGTGGTGCGTCCAGTCGTCGGCGTTGGCCGGTACGACGTCGGTGTGTCCGTGGATGAGCAGGGCGGGCCGGGACGGGTCCTCGCCCTCGATGCGCGCCACGGTGGAGGCGCGTCCCGGGTGCGACTCGAAGATCTTCGGTTCCAGACCCACCTCGGCGAGCTTCTCGGCGACGTACTCGGCCGCCGCGCGCTCGCCGGGGCCGGAGTGGTCGCCGTAGTTGCTGGTGTCGATGCGGATCAGCTCGCGGCAGAGGTCCACGACCTCGTCCTCGCCGGTGACGTTCCTGGTCGTGTCCGTCTCGCTCACGCTGCTTCCTCCCGCGGTGTCACTGCTGGTGGGTCCCCCTCATCCTCTCTCTCCGCCGGGCGCGGCCCAAGACCGGCCGCGCCTCGTCACACGCCGTTCACGCCGCCCCGGGGGGTGATCGGGGACCCCTCGAAAGCCTGGTAGTGTTTTCTCTGTCGCCGCGAGGGAGACCCGCGCGACAGACACCTTGTCCGGGTGGCGGAATGGCAGACGCGCTAGCTTGAGGTGCTAGTGCCCTTTATCGGGCGTGGGGGTTCAAGTCCCCCCTCGGACACAGATCGGACAGCCCCTCCTGGTGAGGGGCTGTTCGTCGTTCCGGGGCGGTTCCGCGTGCCCGCGGCGGCCCCGGCACAATGGGGGCCATGTCCCGACGTGCCGCTCGTCCCGCCTCCCCGTCCCGGTCCACGGGCGGGTGTCCGTGTGGGCTTTCCGGTTCCTACGAGGCGTGCTGCGGGCGGTTCCACTCCGGTGCGGGCGCCGCGCCGACCGCCGAGGCGTTGATGCGGTCGCGGTACAGCGCGTTCGTGCGGGGCGATGTGCCGTATCTGCTGCGCACCTGGCATCCGCGGACGCGGCCGGGGCGGCTGGAGCTGGATCCCGGGATGCGGTGGACCGGCCTGGAGATCCTCGGGGCCACGGACGGCTCGGCGTTCCACACCACGGGGACGGTGACGTTCCGGGCGTCGTACCGCGGCGGGTCGCTGCATGAGCGCAGCCGGTTCGAGCGGGTGGACGGTGCCTGGGTGTACGTGGACGGGGAGTTCCTGGACTAGGGCGGCTACGGGGCCAGGATGTCGAGTTCCTGGAGGGCGCCGACCGTGATCTCGCGGGTGAGGTGCTCGGCGCGGACGGCGTCGCCCTCGCGGACCGCCTCGGCGACCTGGACGTGCAGGGTGACCGCCGCCGGGTCGGGGTCCTCGAACATGACCTCGTGATGGGTGCGGCCGGCCAGGACCTCCGCGACGACGTCGCCGAGCCGGGCGAACATCTCGTTGCCGGAGGCGTTGAGGATGACGCGGTGGAAGGCGACGTCGTGGAAGAGATAGCCCTCCAGCTGGTGGCCGCGCGAGTGGGCGACCATGCCGAGGGCGCACTCGGTGAGTTCGGCGCACTGCTCGGCCGTGGCGTGCTTGGCGGCGAGGCCCGCGGCCACGGGTTCGACGGCGGAGCGCAGCACGGTGAGCGAGCGGAGCTGGTGGGGGCGGTCGGCGCCGGCCAGCCGCCAGCGGATGACCTGGGGGTCGTAGACGTTCCACTCCGCCTTGGGGCGGACGGTGACGCCGACGCGGCGGCGGGACTCGACCAGGTGCATGGACTCCAGGACGCGTACCGCCTCGCGCATCACGGAGCGTGAGACGTCGAAGCGCTGGGCGAGTTCGTCCGTACGCAGGACACTGCCCGGCGGGTACTCGCCCGCGGTGATCGCGGGGCCGAGGGAGTCCAGTACTCGGCCGTGCAGCCCCCGGCCCGTTGTGCTCATGCACTCAGCGTACGGGCCGGATCACGGGAACAAAAAGTCAGACTTATATGTCACACACTCTTGATTAGTCGTACCTAATGGGTTTCAGTGTCGGTCGACATCACGTGTCGACGAGGACAGACAGTGAGGCAGCGATGAACACCCCCCATGTCGTCGTGGTCATGGGCGTCGCGGGCACCGGGAAGACCACCATCGGTCCCCTGCTCGCGGCCCGTCTCGGCGTTCCCTACGCCGAGGGCGACGACTTCCACTCCGAGGCCAACATCTCCAAGATGTCGGCCGGCACTCCGCTCGACGACGACGACAGGTGGCCGTGGCTCGACGCCATCGGCGCCTGGGCGCACCGAAGGGCCGGGCTCGGCGGAGTGGTCAGCTGCTCGGCGCTGAAGCGCTCGTACCGCGACCGGTTGCGGGCCGCCGCACCGGACGTCGTGTTCGTGCACCTCGCGGGTGACCGCGCGGTGATCGAGGACCGGATGTCGCACCGGCAGGGGCACTTCATGCCGACCGCGCTGCTCGACTCCCAGTTCGCCACCCTCCAGCCGCTCCAGGAGGACGAGGCGGGAGTCGCCGTGGATGTGGCCGGTACCCCCGAGGAGATCACCGAACGGGCCGCCAGGGCTCTGTCGGCGCTCCCCGAGCCGACCGCGTAACCCTCCCCTCCCCACCCCCCGTACCTGCAAGGGAAATCCCCGTGACCAGACTCAGCGTCGAGATGCTGGCAGCGGACCCCGTCGAGCCCATCACCTCGGCGGGACACGCTCAGCTCGGTGTCGCCGTCCTCTTGGGCATCGCCGTCATCGTGCTGCTCATCACCAAGTTCAAGCTCCACGCCTTCCTGTCCCTGACCCTCGGGTCGCTGGTGCTCGGTGCGATCGCCGGGGCACCGCTGGACAAGGTCATCGCCAGCTTCACCACCGGCCTCGGCTCCACGGTGGCGGGCGTCGGCGTACTGATCGCCCTGGGCGCCATCCTCGGCAAGATGCTCGCCGACTCCGGGGGCGCCGACCAGATCGTCGACACGATCCTCGCGAAGACCGGCGGCCGTTCGATGCCGTGGGCGATGGTGCTGATCGCGTCCGTGATCGGACTGCCGCTGTTCTTCGAGGTCGGCGTCGTCCTGCTGATCCCCGTCGTGCTGATGGTCGCCAAGCGCGGCAACTACTCGCTGATGCGTATCGGCATCCCGGCGCTGGCCGGTCTGTCCGTGATGCACGGCCTGGTCCCGCCGCACCCCGGTCCGCTGGTCGCGATCGACGCGGTCGGCGCCAACCTGGGCGTCACGCTGGCCCTCGGTGTCCTGGTCGCGATACCGACCGTGATCATCGCCGGTCCGGTGTTCTCGAAGTTCGCCGCGCGCTGGGTGGACGTCCCGGCGCCGGAGCGGATGATCCCGCAGCGTGTCACCGAGGACCTGAAGAAGCGTCCCGGCTTCGGCGCCACCCTGGCGACGATCCTGCTGCCGGTCGTCCTGATGCTGTCCAAGGCGCTGGTCGACATCGTCGTGGACGACCCGGAGAACACCGTCCAGCGGGTCTTCGACGTCGTCGGCTCGCCGCTGATCGCCCTGCTCGCCTCCGTGATCGTCGGCATCTTCACGCTGCTGGCGCCGGCCGGGTTCGGCAAGGAGCGCATCTCGCCGCTGGTCGAGAAGGGCCTCGCGCCGATCGCGGGCATCCTGCTGATCGTCGGTGCGGGCGGTGGCTTCAAGCAGACGCTGATCGACACCGGTGTGGGCCAGATGGTCCTGGACATCTCCAAGGACTGGTCGATCCCCGCGCTGCTGCTGGCCTGGCTGATCGCGGTGGCGATCCGGCTGGCGACGGGTTCGGCGACGGTGGCGACGGTCTCCGCGGCCGGTCTGGTCGCCCCGCTCGCGGCCGACATGTCGACCACGCACACGGCCCTGCTCGTCCTGGCCATCGGCGCCGGCTCGCTGTTCTTCAGCCATGTCAACGACGCCGGGTTCTGGCTGGTGAAGGAGTACTTCGGGCTGAACGTCGGCCAGACCATCAAGACCTGGTCCGTCATGGAGACGATCATCTCGGTCGTGGCCGGCGGCACGGTCCTGCTGCTCTCGCTCATCCTGTAGCGGTACGGCGACTCGGGCCCCACCCGCTCCTCGACACGGCGTCACCGGTGTCGAGGGGCGGGTGGGCCTGCTCCCGACGTCTTCATGACTTCCCCCGGAGCGCGAAGACACCGATGATGTGGTGATCCCCCGGAGGCCGCCGCGGCCGTCGGGGGCACGGACGTCGGGGGGGGTGTCATGGCGGTTTCCCTCGGGATGCGCATCTCGGGGCTGCTGTTCGTCGGCGCGGTGGCGGTGGCCGCCGCCGCCTTCACGGACACGGGCGGCGACCGCGCGGACGGCGGGGGCGGTGGCGGTCCGGCGGTGACGGCCGAGCCCTCTACGAGTCCGGCCTCGCCCTCCTCCTCCCCCGCGGCCCGTCAGCGCCCCGACGGGCACATCGGCGCACCCGCGCTCACCGGTGTCCCCGGTGCCGTCGCGGGCGGCGGTTCGGTACGCCGCTCCGCGGATCCCGCGCCAGCCCCGTCCCCGACCCGCGTCGCGGCACCGGCCTGGCTGCCGCCCGGCCCCGGCTCACCCGACGCCGACGGCACCGCCGACCCGGCGAGCGCCTACGACCGGCTCCGGGACCCCGCCGCGTGCGGCACCGCTCTGAATGGTGCCCCGGAGGGGGCGGCCGGCGACGAGTGGACGCTGCTGCGGGCCCTGTCCTCCGCCTGTCTGGCCGTACGGGGCGAGGGCGGCGACTGGGAACAGGCGAGCCGGGACCACGCGGCCCTGGCGGGTGCGGTCCAGTCCTGCAAAGGACGCGCCGCCTACGCCGTACTGGGCGGCCTCCTCGACTTCCACCGGCGCAACCCCGGCACCACGGTCCGGCTGCGCCCCTCGGCGGGCGGAACCCCGGCGTGCGGCTACCGGATCACCGGGGTCGACACGGGCGGCGACGGCACGGCACGCCCCGCCGACGTGATCGGCATCGAGCTGACGGACCCGTACTTCGACCCGGCCGAGCTGCCGGGGGCGGTGACGGTGACGGTGGGCGGCCGCCAGGTGCCGGGCGCCCCGCTCCTCGGCCCCCGCGGCGGCGGCACGGTGGTCCTGTCCGTCGTGGTGCCGGCGCTGGACCCGGGCACGGCGGACGTGACCGTCCGGTACGGCGGCACCGAGGTCCGCCTCCCCCAGGCCTTCACGGTCCCGCCCCCACCGACCGCGCCCACCGGCCCGGACCCGGCCCCCGACGCGGGCCCCGCCCAGGAGGGCGAGACGGAGCGACCGGCCGGGGGTGAGGCACCCGGGCTGGGGTCGCTGGACGTGACCGGGCGATAGGCCGCGCGGGGGCGTGCTACGGCTGCCGCGGGCGAGGCCTCACGGGCGCCACAAGGAGTGTTCCCGGTCGGCCCAGGCGCGGGTGACCAGGCCTGTGCGTAGGCCTCGGCGGGCTTCTGGGTCGGCCAGGGCCATGCCGATGTGGGCGGCCAGGACGATGCCCAGGGTGAGGGCGAGCCAGTCGTGGACGAAGGTGGCGCTGGTGCGCCGGCGCAGTGGGGTGAGGTCGGTGAACCACATCAGCAGGCCGGTGCCGAGCATCACCAGGGTCGCGCCGGCGAGCCAGTTGGCGTAGATCTTCTGGCCGGCGTTGAACTTGCCCGCGGGGCGGGAGCCGTGGCGGCGGTCGCGGCGCAGGGCGGCGCGGAGCCAGGTCCGGTCGTGGGGGCCGAAGCGGTTGAGGAGGCGCAGGTCGCGGCGGAAGGCGCGGGAGGCGAGGCCGGCCAGGGCGGGCACCGGCAGGGCGAGGCCCGACCACTCGTGGACGCGGACCACCAGTTCGCGGCGGCCCACGAGCTCGGCGAGCTGCGGGACGTAGAGGCAGGCCGCCGTCACCACGCACACACCCATCAGCGCGGCGGTGGCCCGGTGGACCCGGCGTGCGGCCGGGGTGAAGCGTCGGACGTCGGTGGCCGGGCGCGGTGTGTCAAGTCGTGGGGTCATCGTCCCGTCCGTTCGAGCCGCCGACCCAGGCGTCGACGTCGTAGCCCCGCTCCTCCCAGTAGCCGGGCCGCACGTCCCGGGTGACCGTGATGCCGGAGAGCCACTTGGCGGACTTGTAGAAGTACATGGGGGCGACGTAGAGGCGCGCGGGGCCGCCGTGGGCGTGGCTCAGGTCCTCGTCCCGCATGCGCAGGGCGACCAGGACGTCGGAGCGGCGGGCCTGGTCGAGGGTGAGGCTCTCGGAGTAGGCGCCGTCGAAGCAGGTGAAGCGCACGGCGCCTGCTCCGGGGCGCACTCCGGCGGCGTCGAGCAGCTCGGACAGCCGTACGCCTTCGAAGGGGGTGGCGGGGACCCGCCAGCCGGTGACGCACTGGACGTCGCGGACCAGCCGGGTCTGCGGGAGGGCCCGCAGGTCGGCCAACGAGTAGGAGCGGGGGCGGTCGACGAGGCCGCCGACGGTCAGGCGGTAGTCGGTGGCGCCTTTGCGGGGGACGGAGGAGGTGACCGAGTAGTAGCGGAAGCCGCCGCCGTTGGGCAGCAGGTCGGTCAGGCCGGTGGGGTCCTTGTCGGACGCTCCGGCGAGGAAGGACTCCAGGCCGCGTTGCAGGGTGGGCGCGGTGACCACGCCGAGGACGCCGAGTCCGAGGGTGCCGAGGAGCACGCGGCGGCCGACGGGCCTGCCCTGTTCCTCGCCGTCGTCCTCGGGGGCGCCGGGCTGTTCGGGGTTCACCTTCTCATTCGAACACCCGCGGCCCGGGCGGGGCCAGGGATCGCGGGTGTTCGTCAGAGTTCCGTCATCTCTCGCGGAGGGCGGCCGTCATGGGGTGTCCTCCGCGGCCTTGTCGAGCTGGAACGCCTCGTTGCCGAGCCCGATGCGGGCGTGCCGTTCGGGGGCGCGGGAGCGCAGCAGCAGGCCCTGGACCACCCCGGCGGCCAGCGCGAGGAGGATGACCGAGGGCAGGATCCAGGCCAGGGCGGAGCCGGGTCCCGCGCCGATCAGGACGTCGAAGTCCTTGACCGTGTAGACGACGATGAAGAGCAGCGCCAGGACGGACAGCGCGGAGGCGGCGAGCCGCCAGAACTGGGCCGCCACGGCACCGCGCCGGACGAAGAAGGCGATCACGGAGACCGAGGCGGCGGCCATCAGGGCGGTGACGCCGAGCGCGCCGAGGCTGCCCATCCAGGTGAAGAGGTGCAGGACGGGCGCGGTGGGGTCGCCGGCCGGCTTGTCGTCGGTGAGCGCGAAGGCGGCGACGGCGAGGACGGAGACCCCGGTCTGCAGGAGGGAGCCGGTGCCGGGGGCGCCGCTGGCTCCGCTGGTGCGGCCGAACGCGGCGGGCAGCAGTCCCTCGCGGCCCATGGCGAAGGCGTAGCGGGCGACGACGTTGTGGAAGCTGAGCATGGCGGCGAACATGCCGGTCACGAACAGCACGTGCAGGACGTCGGTGAAGGTCTCCCCGATGAGGTCCTCGGTGAGGAAGAAGAGCATGCCGGCGCTCTGCTCCTGTGCGGTGCCGACGACGGCGGAGGGCCCGGTGGCGACGGTGTACGCCCAGCAGCTGACCGTGTAGAACACCGCGATGCCGCCGATGGCCAGGAACATCACCCGGGGCACGAGGACGTGCGGGCGGCTGGTCTCCTCGGCGTAGACGGGCGCCTGCTCGAAGCCGAGGAACGCGGCGACGCAGAAGCACAGGGCGGTGCCGATGCCGGCGCCGGTGAGGGTGTCGGGATTGAAGGCGTGCAGCGACAGGCCCTCCTTGGCGGGGTCGGCGATCGCGGCGACGTCGAAGATGACGACGAGGGCGACCTCGATGACCAGCAGGACACCGAGCACGCGCGCGTTGAGGTCGATCTTGAGCCAGCCCAGCGCGCCGACGGCGAGCGCGGCGAGCAGTGCCGGTATCCACCAGGCGATCTCGAGGTCGAGGTAGGTGGCGAAGAGCCCGGAGACCTCGAAGCCGAAGATGCCGTAGATGCCGACCTGGAGGGCGTTGTAGGCGACGAGCGCGACCGTCGCGGCACCGGCGCCGGCCGTGCCGCCGAGGCCGCGGGAGATGTAGGCGTAGAAGGCGCCCGCGTTGTGGACGTGCCGGCTCATCTCGGCGTAGCCGACGCTGAAGAGGGCGAGGACGAGGCCGAGGATGACGAACAGCAGCGGCTGTCCGAGGATCCCCATCACCCCGAAGGTCGTGGGCATGACACCCGCGACGACCATGAGGGGCGCGGTCGCGGCGAGGACGGAGAGCAGCAGGCCGGTGGTGCCCAGCCGGTCGGCGCGCAGGGCGCGGTCCTGCCCCTTGAACGTACTGATCCCGCCGCTGTCGGCGGTGGCGCTGCTGGTGCTGGAACTGCCCGTCGTCATCGAATGTCCGTCCTTCGTCGGTCGGGTGGCCCTGGGTGTGTCCTGGATGGGGTTCCGCCGCTCTCAGACCGTGCCGAGCGCGGTGTCGCGGGCGGCGCGGAAGGCGGAGTAGGGGTCGCGGTCGGGGTACGACCACGGTGAGGGGGTGGCGTGGTCGCCGATGCGGTGGAACAGCGCGGCGGCCTCGGCGCCCCGGCCCTCGCAGACCTTGGCGTGGGCGAGGAAGTTCAGGTCGATCAGCCGGCGGGGGTGGCCCTCCTGCTCCCACTCCAGCCACCAGTCGAAGGCGGAGCGCATCACCTGCCGGGCCCGGCGGCCGGTCCAGTGCCCGGAGGCGGCCGCGTCCCGGGGTTCGTGGCCCGTCGCCGCGAGGACGCGGAAGCGTTCGGTGTGGGCGACGACCGGCAGGACGGCGAGCGGGGAGTCGGCGGGGGCCCGCTGCGCGGCGTCGAGGGCGAAGTCGTACACCGCGTGCAGGGGGCCGTCGGCGGTCCGCTGCTCGGCGAGCCGGGCGACCACCAGATGGTGGGCGTGGTGGTGGTCGGCGTACCGGGCGCGGATCTCGGCGAAGCAGTGCCACATCTCCGGCTCGGTGCCGAGAGCGCTCTCGAGCATGAGCAGGCCCAGCCAGGGGGTGGGGTCGGCGGGCAGGCGCGCGGCGGCCGTACGGCAGGCCTCACGGGCGCGGGGCGGCTTCTCCTTCCCGCGCAGCGCGAGCCGCACCTGGGCGTGGGCGAGCAGGACGGCCGCGTCGCCGGAGTCGGGCTCGGCGAGCAGCCAGTCACGGGTCCAGGCGGCGCAGTAGGGCTCGACGGCGAGGACGGTCACACGGTGTCCTCTGCGGTCCCAGTCGTCGCCCGTCCGGGCGAGCAGGGAGCGGACCGTCTGCCAACGGCCCTGGGAGAGGGCGGTACGGGCGGCGGCGAGCTCGGCGTCGTCCAGTGCCGCGTCGAAGGTGTGGCCGGAGCGCTTGCGGCCGCGGCCGAGGGGGGGTGGGGGTGGGGACACCGGTCTGGGTCCTGGGAGCGCGTCGTGGGCTGTCATCGTGTGGTCACGCACAGCAAACCCTCCACCAAGGGTCCTCGTCAAGAGTCGTCGGCGTGTTACACGCGTCAACTGGCGTGATCTGTGGGGTAGTTGTTACTAGGGGGGTGTCCGGATTGGCACGATTTGATGGGAGTGTGTGGCGTAGGTCATGGCGGCGGGGTACCCGGTCCCTCACACTTGCAGGACGCGCATGCCGGGAATGAGGTCGCTACAGTCGGCCTCTACGCACCCCGTCCCCCTCCCCCGGCAGGATGATCGAGGTACGCAGCGTGTCGCTCCAGATCCTCATACTCGCCATCGCCGCCGCGTCCTGTCTGGGCTTCGGCTTCGTGCTCCAGCAGAACGTCGCCCAGCGGGCGCCGCTCAACGACTATCTCTCCCCCCGGCTGCTGCTCGACCTGATGAAGGTCCCGCGCTGGCTCGGCGGCATCGGTCTGATGGTGGTCGGCATGGCGCTCGGCGCAGCGGCGCTGGGCCAGGGCGAGGTCTCCCTCGTGGAACCGCTGCTCGCCACGAACCTCCTCTTCGCGCTCATGCTCTCCCGCCGCCAGACCAAACAGCCCCTCGGCCGCCAGGGCTGGGCGGGCCTCGCGCTGCTCGCGGGCGGTGTGACGGCGTTCATCGTGGCCGGGCAGCCCCACGGCGGCTCGGCGAGCGGCGACTCGTTCCGGCAGTGGCTGATCATCGGCGTCATGGTCGGGGCGGCCCTGCTGCTGACGGGGTACGCGAAACGCTCCCGGCTCAACGCCGGCCCCGCCCTGCTCGCCACGGCCGCGGGGCTTCTCTACGGCGTCCAGGACGCCCTGACCCGGATGACCGGGGAGCGGTTCGCGGACGGCGGCCTCTCCGCGGTGCTGACCAGCTGGCAGCCGTACGCCATCGTCGCGCTCGGCCTGACCGGTCTGGTGCTCGTCCAGAGCGCCTTCGAGACGGCGTCGCTGCGCATGTCCCTGCCCGCGCTGACCGCGGCCCAGCCGCTGGCGGGCATCCTGTGCGGGGTGGGCTTCCTCGGCGACCGGCTGCGCACCGACGCGGGCGCACTGGCGTGGGAGTCGGCGGGCCTCGCGGGCATCGTCGTCGGCATCATCCTGCTCGGCACGCACCAGGCCATGCCGTGCGGCGCGCAGCAGACCAAGCGCGCGGCGGCCGTGGTCCCGGCTCCGCTGAGCTGACCCGCCGCAGTCCTCGGGGGCCCTCCTGCTTGCTCGGGGGCCCCTCCTGCTTACCCGGGGGCCCCTGCTTGGATGGCCCCATGAGCGCTGCTGACGAGATCCTCGACATCGTCGACGAGCGGGACCGGGTCGTCGGGCGGGCCCCGCGCGGTGAGGCGTACGCCCGGGGGCTGCGTCACCGCTGCGTCTTCATCGAGGCCCGGGACGCCGAAGGCCGGCTCTTCGTGCACCGGCGCACCCCCACCAAGCTGGTCTTCCCCTCGCACTACGACATGTTCGTCGGCGGCGTGGTCGGCGCGGGCGAGTCGTACGACGACGCCGCGCTGCGCGAGGCCGAGGAGGAACTCGGCGTGAGCGGCCTGCCCCGGCCCGTGTTCCTCTTCAAGTTCCTCTACGACGACGGCGCCGGGCAGACCTGGTGGTCGGCGGTGTACGAGGTGCGCTGCGCGCCGCCGGTGGACCCCCAGGTCGAGGAGGTCGCCTGGCACGGCTTCCTGACCGACGAGGAGCTGGAGCGGCGGCTCCCGGAGTGGCCGTGGGTGCCGGACGGCCTGGCGGCGTACGAGCGGCTGCGGGCGCACCGGGCGGGCCGCTGACCTGCGGGCGGCCCGCGGGCGGAACCGGCCGCGCCGGTGGACCGGCGCCCGGTTAGGGTCGTGCGTGTGATCGAACTCGTGCGCAACGTCCGGCTGTGGTTCGCGCCGGAGCGGATCCGGCAGGAGGGCGGTACGCCCGACTACCGGTTCTCGCTGGCGAACGAGCGCACCTTCCTCGCCTGGCTGCGGACCGCGCTGGCGCTGGTCGGCGGCGGTTTCGCGGTGGACCAGTTCCTGCCCGACCTGCGCTGGGGCTGGCGGGTCGGACTGGCGCTCGCGCTGCTGGCCGCCGGGGTGCTGTGCGCGCTGCGCGCGGTGAACCACTGGGTGCGCTGCGAGCGGGCGATGCGCCGGGGCGAGGACCTTCCGGTGTCGCGGTTCCCGGCGCTGCTCGGGGTCGTGGTCGCGCTGGTGGCCGTGGCCATGGTGTTCGTGGTGCTCGTCGGGTGGGACACATGAGCGGCGGGCCGGCGGCCGGGCCCGTACGGGACCCCGGGCTCCAGCCCGAGCGGACGCGGCTGGCGTGGCGGCGGACGACGCTGGCGGCCACGGTGGCCGCCGTGCTCGCCGCGAAGAGCGCGCTGCGGGGCGGGGTCTCGGTGAGCGGGGCGGTCGGCGGTGCCCTGTGCTGTGTCCTGTGGCTGGGGTTCCTGGCGCTCGCCCACCGCCGGATCCGGCTGCTGGCCGCGTTCTCCGAGCCCCGGGCCCTGGCCCCGCGCCACGCGACGGCCACGGTTGTGGTGACGGTGGCGCTGGCGGTGTGCGGGGCGGGGCTGCTGCTGTGAGGCCGTCCGCGGCTCGGGGCAGCGCGGACGGCTGACCCGAGCCGCGGACGGCTGCCACTGCGCCCACCCGCGCCGCCCCGGCGGCACGACTGCCCGCTGCTACGTCGGCATGACGGTTTCCCAGTCCACCGTCACCACGATCTTGCCGGGGGTTCCGCCTTCCTCGCTGAGGCGGTGGGCCTCGGCCGCCCGGTCCAGGGGGAGCGTGCGGGCGACGCGGACCGAGACGACGCCCTGTTCGGCCAGTTCGGAGAGCCGGAACAGGTCGTCGGGGTCGGGGCGGGTGAAGTGGTAGCGGCCCCCGTAGTCGACGACGTCGGGGTCGGCGATGGAGACCAGGCGTCCCTCGGGGGCCAGCAGGTTGGCCGAGATCTTCAGGGCGTCGCCGCCGACCGTGTCGAACACGGCGGTCACCCCTTCCGGCGCGAGCCCCCGGACCCGCTCGGCCAGCCCGTCCCCGTACGCGACGGGCTCTCCGCCGAGTCCGCGTACGAAGTCGTGGTTGCCGGGGCTCGCGGTGCCGATCACCCGGGCGCCCGCGTGCCGGGCGAGCTGGACGGCGAGGGAGCCGACCCCACCGGCCGCCGCGTGCACAAGGATGGTCTCGTCCCGTCTGACCTGGAGGGTCTTCGTGAGCACCTGGTAGGCGGTCAGGCCCGTGAGCGGCAGTCCGGCCGCCTCCTCCCAGGTGAGGTTGCGGGGCTTGCGCGCGAGGGTGCGCACGGGCGCGGCGACGTATTCGGCGAAGGTGCCGTGCGCGAGGACGTCCTGGCGGACGTAGCCGATGACCTCGTCGCCGACGAGGAACTCGGTGACGGCGAGTCCGGGCTGGACGACGACACCGCAGACGTCCCAGCCCGGCACCACCGGAAAGACGGGCTCGATCAGCTGGTCCAGATGACCCTCGCGGCACTTCCAGTCGACCGGGTTGACCGCCGCCGCCCGCACCTTGACCAGCACGGAGTCCGGGCCGACCCGGGGGTCGTCGACCTCCCCGTATGCGAGCACATCGGGCCCGCCGTAGCGTGAGTAGCTGATGCCCTTCATGGGTCCGACCCTCCGGGGCGGCACCTCGCCGCGCAAGCGGAATGCCCTGATATGCGCCGTTCGCGTGGCAGCCTGGGCGCCGTCGGATCCCGCACCTCCCGAAGGTGAGCACCATGACCACCCAGCACGTCGCACACTCCGCCGCCCATCCGCACGCCCACGGTCCCGGCTGCGGGCACACCCCGGTGCCGCACGGCGACCACACCGACTACGCGCACGACGGGCATCTGCACCGCGAGCACGCGGGCCACTGGGACGAGTGCGTCAGCGAGGAGCACGTCCCGCACGGCGAGCACACCCACCGGCACGGCGAGGGCTGCGGGCACGAGAGCGTCCTGCACGGCGACCACGTCGACTATCTGCACGACGGGCACCGGCACGCGGCGCACGAGGGCCACTGGGACGACCACTGAGCCCACCGGCGCACGACCGGCCCCACAGACCCCGCAGCTCCCCGGCGCTCCGCCCGGGGAGCTGCCGCCGTGACGTGGGACCGATCACGTTGGGGCGCCCCTCTGGACGGCATACCGACTGGTCGGCATCATAAGTCGGGTCACGTTCACCCGTCCCGAGGAGCACCGATGAGCCCCGACCATCCGCCCGGACTCGATCTCGACCGGCTGCGCGGCCTGCTCGAGCGCGAGCTGCCCGGTCTGGCGCAGGGTCCGCTGACCGGCCGGCTGATCGAGGGCGGACGGTCCAACCTCACCTACACCGTCTCGGACGGCACCTCCCGCTGGGTCGTACGCCGCCCGCCGCTCGGTCACGTCCTCGCCACCGCGCACGACATGAAGCGCGAGCACCGCGTGATCAGCGCGCTGCACCCGACCAGTGTGCCGGTTCCGCGCCCGCTGCTGCTGTGCGAGGACGAGGAGGTGCTCGGGGCGCCGTTCTACATGATGGAGTTCGTCGAGGGCACCCCGTACCGCACGGCCGGCCAGCTGGCCCCGCTCGGCCCGGAGCGCACCCGGGGCGCGGTGCTGTCCCTGGTGGACACCCTCGTCGGGCTGCACGCGGTGGACCCCGCTTCGGTGGGCCTGGAGGACTTCGGCCGCCCCGAGGGCTTCCTCGACCGGCAGCTGCGCCGCTGGGGCAAGCAGCTGGACGCCTCCCGCAACCGCGACCTGGCCGGCATCGACGAGCTGCACGCGACGCTGGGCCGCCGGCTGCCGGACTCCCCCGCCGCGACCGTGATCCACGGCGACTACCGCCTGGACAACGTGCTGATCGGCACCGACGACCGGATCAAGGCCATCCTCGACTGGGAGATGTCCACCCTCGGCGACCCGCTGACCGACCTGGGCCTGCTGGTGATGTACGGCATGCCGCTCGGGATGCCCGACTCCCCGGTCTCCACGACCGCCGAGGCCCCCGGCCACCCCTCACCCCGCGAGCTGATCGAGCGGTACGCCGAGCGGTCGGGCCGCGATGTCTCGGCGGTGTCCTGGTACACGGCGTTCGCCTGGTTCAAGCTCGCCGTGATCCTCGAGGGCATCCACTACCGCTACACCCTGGGCCAGACGGTCGGTCGCGGCTTCGACCGCATCGGCGACCTGGTCCCCGTCTTCATCCAGCACGGTCTGACCACGCTCCGCGACGGCATCGACGGCATCCAGGAAGGCTGAGGACATGGACTTCGCGTTCGACGCGCGCACCGAGGAACTCCGCGCGAAACTGCTGGCCTTCATGGACGAGCACGTCTACCCGGCCGAGGCCGTGGCCGAGGAGCAGCGCGCCCTGCTGGCCTCGCCGTGGGACACCCCGGCCGTGGTGGAGGAGCTGAAGGCCGAGGCCCGCCGGCAGGGCCTGTGGAACCTCTTCCTGCCGGACACCGAGTACGGCGCCGGTCTCACCAACCTCCAGTACGCGCCGCTCGCCGAGATCACCGGCCGCTCCCCGCATCTGGCGCCCACCGCGACGAACTGCGCGGCGCCGGACACCGGGAACATGGAGGTGCTGGCCCAGTTCGGCGACGAGCGGCAGAAGAAGCAGTGGCTGGAGCCGCTGCTCGCGGGCGAGATCCGCTCGGCGTTCGCGATGACCGAGCCGGAGGTGGCGTCCTCCGACGCCACCAACATCACCACGCGGATCGAGCGGGACGGCGACGAGTACGTCATCACCGGCCGCAAGTGGTACATCTCCGGCGCGATGAACCCCGACTGCGCGATCTTCATCGTGATGGGCAAAACGGACCCGGACGGCGCGGACATCCGCCGTCAGCAGTCCATGGTGCTGGTGCCCCGGGACACCCCGGGCGTCACGGTCAAGCGCGCGATGCGGGTCTTCGGCTACGAGGACCACTCGCACGGCGGCCACGCCGAGGTGGTCTTCGACCAGGCGCGCGTGCCCGTGGCCAACCTGGTCGGCGAGGAGGGCGGCGGCTTCGCCATCGCCCAGGCCCGGCTCGGCCCCGGCCGCATCCACCACTGCATGCGGCTGATCGGCATGGCCGAGCGGGCGATCGAGCTGATGTGCCGGCGGGCGGCGTCCCGTACGGCGTTCGGCAAGGCGCTCGCCCAGCAGGGCGTGGTGCAGAACTGGATCGCGGACGCCCGGGTGACCGTCGAGCAGCTGCGGCTGCTGGTGCTGAAGACGGCCTGGCTGATGGACACCGTCGGCAACCGGGGCGCCCACACCGAGATCCAGGCCATCAAGATCGCCACTCCGCGCGCGGTCGTCGACATCATCGACCGGGCGATCCAGCTGTACGGCGCGGGCGGCGTCAGCCAGGACTTCCCGCTCGCGGAGCTGTACGCCTCGGCGCGGACGCTGATGATCGCCGACGGGCCGGACGAGGTGCACCAGCGGTCGCTGGCGCGGCGGGAGCTGAAGAAGTACCTGTAGCGGCACGCGTGCGGGGCCCCGGTGGAAGTCCACCGGGGCCCCGCACGGGCATGTTCAGGGGCGCAGGGCGCGCAGCAGCAGGTCGGCGAGGTGGTCGGCGACCTCCTGCGGGCTGAGCGGGCCGTCGGGCCGGTACCACGTGGACAGATGGTGGACCGAGCCGAAGTGGTAGTCGACGACGAGGTCGGCCGGGGTCGCCGTGGAGAAGACGCCGGTGCGCTGGCCCTCCTCGATGAGCGCACGGAAGCGTTCGTGGTAGCGCCGGCGCTCGGCGCGCACCAGTTTGTTCTTCTCGGGGCTCAGATGGTGCATCGAGCGGAAGAAGATCGAGGCGTCGTCGAGGTTCTCGATCGTCGTCACCACCACGTCCGCGGCGGCGCCCCGCAGCCGCTTCTCCACGGGCTCGTCGGCGTCCGCGAAGGCGTCCAGGCGCTCCTGCTGGACGCGCAGCACCCGGGCGTACACCTCGTGCAGAAGGTCGTCCTTGGAGCCGAAGTAGTGGTAGAGCGCCCCCTTGGTGACGCCGGCCGCCTCCACGATCTCCTGCACCGAGGTGCGGTCGTAGCCCTGCTCCGCGAAGAGCCGGGTGGCGGCGGCGAGCAGCCGCTGCGGGACGGGCGTGCCGTCACCGTCCGTCGTCCTGGCCACTGTGCCGCCACCTGCCTTCCGAGAAGTGCGCCTGCTGTGTCTATCCGTCGTTGCTTCGGGAACGCAGTTCCCGACGGAGGATCTTCCCACTAGCCGTCTTGGGCAAGTCGGGCAGGATCTCCACCTGCCGCGGATATTTGTAGGCGGCCAGTCTCTCCCTGCAGTGGGCGACGAGTTCACCGGGGTCGGTCCCGGCACCCGGACGGAGGCTGATGTACGCCTTGACGGTCTCGCCGCGGTAGCCGTCGGGCACGCCGACGACGGCCGCCTCCCGGACGTCGGGGTGGGCGTGCAGTACGTCCTCGACCTCGCGGGGCCAGACCTTGAAGCCGGACGCGTTGATCATGTCCTTCTTGCGGTCGACGACGTACAGCCAGCCGTCGGCGTCCATGAACCCGATGTCTCCGGTGCGCAGTTCGCCGTCCGGGAAGGTCTCGGCGGTGGCGTCGGGCCGCCGCCAGTAGCCGGGGATCACCTGGGGTCCGCGGACGACGATCTCGCCCTGCTCGCCGAAGGGCACCTCCTCGCCCCGGTCGTCGACGATCCGTACGACCGTGTCGGGGCCCGGCAGGCCCACGGCGAGGGTCCCGGAGGCGGGGTCGACGGGGGCTTCGAGGCCGGGCGGCACGGAGGCGCAGGGGGCGGTGCACTCGGTGAGGCCGTAGCCGTTGCGGATGTACGGCCCGAGGGCGTCCCGGAACCGCTCGACCAGGGCCGGCGGGAGGGGGGCGCCGCCGGAGGAGATCATGCGGAACGAGGCGAAGTGCTCGCGGGTGACGGCCGGGTGGGCGGCGAGCGCCATGAAGGCCGTCGAGGGGCCGACGGTGTAGTGCGGCCGGTGTTCCGCGAAGGCGTCGAGGACGACGCCCGCCTCGAAGCGGTACGCGAGCACCAGGGTGCCCCCGCTGACCAGGCAGGCGCCGAACTGGCAGACCATGCCGGTGATGTGGAACAGCGGGGCGAGCGCGAAGTAGACGGGCGGGTCGGGCAGTTCGAGTCCGGTCCGCTGCCGCTCGGCGTTGTAGAGGATGTTGCGGTGGGTGTTGGTGGCGCCCTTGGGGGTGCCGCTGGTGCCCGAGGTGTAGCTGATCAGGGCGGTGCCGGACGGCTCCGGGGCGCGGCCCTCGGGGGCGGGGTGCCCGGCGCGGGCGACGGCGGTGAGGTCGTCGGTGTCCGCGGGGGCCGGGAGCCGGTCGAGGCCGCTCACCCGGGGGTCGTCGCGGGTCTGGAGGTCCGCCTCGCAGGCGGTGAGCACGATCTTCACCGGGGAGTCCGCGGCCGTCGTGCGCAGATACGTCTCCCAGGCGCGGCCGGAGCAGACGAGGGCGGCCACCTCGCCGTCCCGCAGGACGTGCCCGACCTCGGCCGACTTGTACATCGGGTTGACGGGGACGACGATCGCGCCGGCCTTCCAGGCGCCGAGCGCGGCGAGCACGAAGTGCGGGGAGTTCTGCAGCAGGATGGCGACCCGGTCGCCGGGCTCCAGGCCGCGGGCGGCGAGGTGCCCGGCGACGGAGTCGCTGAGCTCGTCGACCTCGCGGTACGTCAGACGCCCGTCGAAGTAGGCGAGGCAGACCCGGTCGGGGGTCTCGGCGGCGACCCGGCGCAGGGCGTGCACCAGGGAGTCGTCCGGTGCGACGGGGGCGCGCTGGGCCTCGGTGAGCAGGGCCAGCCACGGCTTGGCGGCGTAGCGGGAGGCGGTCACCGGGCCTCCTCCCAGCGCTGCTGGAGGTGGTTCATCCCGGCCAGCCAGCGGTCGGGGGCGGCGGCCCGCGACTCGTAGTACCCGGCGACCTCGGGGTGCGGGAGGATCAGGAAGCGGTCCTCCTCGATGCCCTTGAACAGGGCGTCCGCCACGTCCTCGGGGGCGATGGCGGTGGGCTTCAGCACCAGGTCGCCGGCGCTGCCCGTGGCGTCCAGCATGTCGGTGCGCACACCCTGCGGGCAGATGGCGTGGACCTTGATCCCGCGGTGCCGGTACGTCAGCGACAGGTATTCGGCGAAGGCGAGGGCGCCGTGCTTGGTGACGGCGTAGGGCGCGGCGCCGATCATGGTGAGCAGTCCGGCGGCCGACACGGTGGAGACGAAACGGCCGCTGCCGCGCTCCAGCCAGTCGGGCAGCAGGGCCTGTGCAGCCCGCACATGGGCCATGACGTTGACGTCCCAGGACGTCGCCCACGCCTGCTCGTCGAGCGGTGCGCCGGGGTCGTCCCCGGCGAAGGCGACGCCCGCGTTGGCGCACCAGACGTCGATCGTGCCGCCGAGCGCGTCACGGGCCTCGGCGACGATCGCGGAGGCGTCGCCGGGGACGGCGAGGCCTCCGATCTCCTCGGCGACCGCCCGCGCCTTCGCGGGGTCCAGGTCGTTGACGGCGACCCGGGCCCCGGCGGCCGCGAACCGCCGGGCCAGCGCGGCGCCGATGCCCCCTCCGGCCCCGGTGACGACGACTGCGGCGTCCTGCACGGCTTGCACCATCGGTCTCCTTCGACTGCGGCTCCTGGCGAGGTCAGACTAACCGGTCGGTATGTTCCAGGGAAGGGCTGTGAAAGGGCTTGCGCCACCCGGCTCCGGCACCTTCCCTGCGCTCCGCACGGGCAATACGGTGCACCCCATGCGCCTCTCCAGACGAGCTCTTCTCGCAGCGACCACGGCGGCGACAGCGGCCTCCGTCTCCTCCCCGGCCTCGGCGGCACCGCGCACCACGCGGCTGCGCACCGGTTTCGAACGGCTCGCGGCGGACGGCTACGCGCTCCTCGACGGCCAGAAGGTCGGGATCGTCACCAACCCCACCGGCGTGACCCGGGACGTCCGCCACATCGTGGACGTCATGCACGACGACGACCGGGTGGACCTGACGGCCGTCTTCGGCCCCGAGCACGGCTTCCGCGGCACCGCGCAGGCGGGCGGCTCGGAGGGCCGCCACGACGACCCGGCCACCGGCCTGCCGGTCTACGACACCTACCTCAAGAGCGGCCGGCCGCTGGCCGACATCTTCACGGCGTCCGGCGTCGACACGGTCGTCTTCGACATCCAGGACGCCGGCGCCCGCTTCTACACCTACATCTGGACCCTGTACGACTGCATGGAGGCGGCCCAGCTCGCCGGGAAACGTTTCGTCGTGCTGGACCGGCCCAACCCGGTGACCGGCCGGGCCGCTCTCGGGCCCGTCCTGCACAAGGAGTTCGCCACCTTCGTCGGGCGGCAGCCCATCGCGCAGGCGCACGGCATGACGGTCGCCGAGCTGGCGCTGCTGTTCAACGGGGAGTTCCTGGACACCCCCGTCCCGCTGGAGACCGTGCGGATGACGGGCTGGAAGCGCTCGGACTTCTACGACGCCTCGGGGCTGCCCTGGGTGCCGCCGAGCCCCAACATGCCCACCCCGGACACCGCGCTCGTGTACGCGGGCACCTGTCTGTTCGAGGGCACCAACCTGTCGGAGGGGCGCGGCACGACCCGCCCGTTCGAACTGCTCGGCGCGGAGGGCGTCGACCGGCGCTGGGCGGCGGCCGTGAACGAACTGGAGCTGCCCGGCGTGCGGTTCCGGGAGGCGTACTTCGCGCCGACCTTCTCCAAGTTCCAGGGGAAGACCATCGGCGGGGTGCAGCTCCATGTGCACGACCGGGCCGCGTTCGACCCGGTGCGCACGGGTGTCGCGCTGCTGGTGACGGCGAAGCGGACCTGGAGCGGCTTCGCCTGGCGCGCGGACAACTGGATCGACAAGCTCACCGGGTCGACCCAGGTGCGCACGATGATCGACGCGGGCGCGGACACCGACGAGGTGGTGGCGGGCTGGCAGCACGAGCTGGCGGCCTTCCGCCGGGTCCGCGGGGAGTATCTGCTGTACCGGTGAGGCGACCGGCGCGGGGGTCACGGCCCCCGCGCCGGGGCCTCTCCGGGTCACCGGTGCGAGGTGAACTCCACGACCTGCTGGTAGGTCGGCCGGTTCTGCCAGCTGATCTTCCCGTGCTTGATGCCGCCCAGGGTGCGCTGCACGATCGCGTCGGCGCACCACTGGTCGCCCGCCGCGCACTGCTCGTCGCCCGGGTAGACCTGGGCCGCCGTTCGGCCCGCCGCCTCCTTCAGGGTGCCGATCAACAGATCCCGGCAGGCGCTGAGGCTGCCGCCGCCGCAGTAAACGCGGTCGAGCGGGCCCCGGACCGGTTCACCCAGCACCGCACGGATGTCCTTGTCGACATAGCTCCACCAGCCGTACTGGAAGGAGCTGCCGGCGTGCGACCCGGTGGGGCCGTGCCCGGCGGACGGGGCCTCGTCGACGGGCAGGTTGCGCTGCATCGCCGTGTAGAGGGCGCTGCCGAGCCCGGGTTCGAACTGGGCCTTCACCAGCCGCGGCCACCATGCGTCCAGGATGCGGATCGCGTCGGCGTCGGCGTACTTCTTCGAGCCGGCCGAGGTCTCGGTGCGCCGGGCACCCGCCGCCACCCATGCCTGGAGCTTGGTCACCGCCGCGGCGGCCGTCGGGTCGGTCACCGGTGAGCTGGTGACGACCCGCAGCAGACCGGGCAGGACGTCCTCGGCGCGCAGGTCCGCGAGACCCGCGTCGGCCATCGCCTTGACCAGCGCGGCCCGCGTCACGCCGCCCCGGTCGACCAGGGCGCGCACCCGGTCGTCCAGCAGATCGCCCCGGTGGACGGAGCCGTCGCCCCAGGGCGCGGTGCTGTAGTCGGCGGCCTGCTTGTTGTTCCAGGAGATGTAGTAGTCCTGGTCGACGGAGTTGGGGTGCTCGGACGGCGGGGTGTACCGCGCGGTGTTCCCGGCGGGGTCCCAGCCCTGCCACTCGTGCGCCGGGCGCGCCCAGACCGGGAAGTCCGGGTCGACGCCGGCCGCCCGGACCGGGTTGTCACCGCTGTTGTGGTAGGCGGTGTGCGCGGAGTCGGCGTAGAACCAGTTGAAGGTGAAGTTGATGTGCTGCGTGGCCCGCTGGAAGTCCGCCGGGCCCTTGACGTAGTCGGGGTCGTTCAGCATCTGGAAGCCGATGATCGAGTCGACCTCGTGCAGATACGACGAGCGCAGGCTGGTGTAGGCGACCTTCTTGCCGCCGACGGTCGCGCGGTGCGTCACCGGGCCGTACTTGGTCCGCCACACCCGCATCGTGTACGAGCCCGCGGCGGTGCCGTCGGCGGTCGTCGGCTTCCAGGCGTTCTTCTGCTCGACCTGGTCCATCGCCGTGCAGGTGCCGCGGTACAGGTAGTGGTGGTCGTCCTGGCAGAGCTCGACGGCGTAGGTGTCGATGATGTCCTGGCCCGAGGTCGTGGCGCTCCACGCGTAGTCCTGGCCGCGGCCCAGCTCGACGTACATGCTCAGGCCCGCGAAGGAGGCGCCGCGCGCGCTGATGCCGGGGCCCTGGATCTCCTGGAGGAGCAGCAGCTGGGGCGCGAAGTAGCCGGTCTGGGGCCCGAACACGGCGATCGGATGCCCGCTCGCGGTGTGCTCGCCGCTGACGACGAGCGCGTTGGACATGCCCCGCCGGGCCGAGCCGAGGGCGGTGGCGGCGGCCGTCGTCGAGGCATCGCCCGCGGCGGCGCCGGCCGCGCTGCCGGTCCGGTCGTACACCAGTTGCTCCTCGGTCACCGAGCCGGCGTCGGGGAGGGCCGTGCCCTGCGGGTCGGCGGGCTTCGTGGCGTACGGGAAGCTCTTGCCGTGGACGGTGACGGCGGCCTCGGGGTCGTTGCGCTGCCGGAACGACTCCCACAGCCGGGTGCCCTCGACGACGCCGTGCTTCTCCTGCGCGGCGAGCAGGGTGAGCGCGTTGTCGACCTCGCCGCCGCCCCCGGAGCCGAAGAGGGCGCCGATGACGGAGGCGAGCGCGACCAGGTCCGTCAGCTTGAAGTGCTCGATGGTGCCGGCGTTGGTGATCGAGTCCTTGTGGCCGGTCAGGACGTACTCGCCGGGGAAGTAGCGGCCGCTGTCGGAGGCGTCGATATAGCTGTTGACGCCGTCGAGGTAGGCGGTGGCGTCGGCGAGGGCCTGCCGGCCGCGCTCACCGCCCTTGGCGACCGCGCTGTCGATCTGCGCCCGCAGCTCGGCCTCGGTGTAGGGCGCGCTGCGCCAGAACTGCTGTTCCAGGCCCTGGTTGGAGGGGGCGCCGCCCGCGAAGGACGTCAACTGGCCGCGTCCGACGTGCCGGAAGACGTCCATCAGCCACAGCCGGTCCTGGGCGGCCGCGTAGCCGGCGCCGAACTCCGTGCCGTAGCGGGTCGTCCCCATGATGTGCGGCACACCCGTCTTCTTGTCCCGCACGATCGTCACGTCGTCGCGCCCGCCGGGCTTCACGGTGGAGGCGACCTGGTCGGCGGGGACGCCGAAGGAGGCGTCGTCGAAGAAGGAGCTGATCGTCGCGTCGGTGAGGCCCGTGTGGCCCTTCGCCAGGGCGGCATAGGGCCCGAGCTGGTCGGACGCGTGCTCGGGCAGGGTGCCGAACGCCTGGTTGAGCAGGATCTGGGCCAGGGTCGCGTTGCCGTTCTGGCCCGGCGGCAGGATGTCGGAACACCGGCTTCCGCAGTGGTCGGTGATGGCGGCCGGCTCGGCCGCTGCGGCCTCGGACAGGGTCACCGCCGGGGAAAGAGGCGACAAAAGTCCGGCAATCAACGTGCATACGGATGCGGCCTTCAGGAACCCGGGGAATCCGCGGGGAGTTCTCAGAGCGGCTGGGGCGTTGCGTGGGGTACGCCGTGGCATGGCAGCTCCTACCGACGAGGGTGGGCCGGGACGTTACCGGCGGTATCCCCGGGATTGAAGATGAACATGCGTCAGGTATTCGGGTCGCCAGGACTCGTAGGGGAGGTCGTCGGACATCGGATGGAGCCGAATCGCTTGTCGATACGTCTATTCGTCAACGCCGCGCGGGAAGGAGGCGCGGTGTCGCCGAAGTGACCGAAGTACAGGTGCAGGTGTGACGGAGGTGCAGGGCGATGGCAGGTTTCCGGAGTCTGGCGAGACAGGTGCGCGATCCGCGGTGCGACCTGGCACTGCGGCGTTATTCACTGCGCAAGTGCCTTGAGCGGTTCGCTCCGTACGGGCACAGGGCGACCTGGGACCACTTGTGCTCCCGGGCGGGATTCGGTCCGGAGGACCGCTCTCCTGAGCCGGCGCGGCTCGTGGCCGCGTTGGAGGAGTTGGAGGAGGCGCGTTCGGTCTGGCTGGCCTACGAGGTCGCGTTCGCCGAGCGTCGCAAGAAGGAGAAGCACGACGGACTGCGCAGGCCGGGCAGTGTGGACGACTGGCACCGGCTGACCTGGGGCGGGTTCGGCGTCGCCTGGTGCGACGACCCCCGGGTGCATCCGCGCGAGCCGCTGGCCGACGTGCTGCGCAAGCTGATCTCCGCGCTGGAGCGCGAACCGGGCTCGCACTGCCCGGTGTGCGACGGGGACCGGCTGGTCTGGAAGTACGACCTGGCCCATGAACCGTCGTCGGGCCCGGTCTGCACGGACTGCGGCATCGTGGTGCCGCGCCCGGTGCTCACACCGGAAGCGCTGGCGACGGCGCGCCGCGGACGGCGACTGCTCGTGTCCGCGTAGGGGGAAGCCCCCGCGGGGGGCCTCGGCACGTCCGAGGTCCTCGATACGTCGGGGTTCTCAGCACGTCGGGGGTGCGCCGGGGATGCCGCACCCCCTCCTTCGGGACGCGTGACCGCGTCCTCGCGTTGTCGGTGCCGCCTGGCACCATCGGGTTCATGCTTCAGGTCTGTCTGAACGGTTCCCGGGGAGCGGGCGACGGTACGGCCGTGCCGCTCACGCCGTCGGCCGTCGCGGAGTCGGCCGCCTCCGCGGTCGCCGCCGGGGCCACGGATGTGCACGTCCACCCCAAGTCCCCCTGCGGCCGGGACAGTCTGTCGCCGGGAGTGCTCACGCCCGTGCTCACCGCGCTGCGGGAGCGGGTGCGGGTGACGGTCGGGGTGACGACCGGCGCCTGGGCGGAACCGGACCCGGCGGCGCGGGTGGCACGCGTCCGCGCGTGGACGGTCCTGCCCGACCACGCCTCGGTCAACTGGCACGAGCCGGGCGCCGAGGAGGTGGCCGCCGCGCTGCTGGAGCGGGGCGTGGGCGTGGAGGCGGGCATCTGGTCCGGCACGGACGGCGCCGCGCGGTTCGCCGCGTCCCCGCTCGGGCCGCGTGTGCTGCGCGTACTGGCGGAGGTGACCGACCCCGACCCGGACGGCGCGGTGACGACGGCCCGGGCGCTCCTCGCCGAACTGGGCCCGGCCCACGGCCGCCCGGTACTGCTGCACGGGGAGGAGGGGGGCGCGTGGCCGGTGCTGCGGCTGGCGGGACGGCTGGGGCTGGCGACCCGTATCGGCCTGGAGGACACACTGGTCCTGCCGGACGGTGAACGGGCGTGCTCCAACGCCGACTTGGTGACGGAGGCCCTGAGGCTGCTCGCGAACTCTCGTATGACGCAAGCGGAGTGACGTGCGGTCAGGAGCGCTCGGCGTCCTGCCGCCGTCTGTTCCCCCGCTGCTCGGCCAGCAGGCGCGAGCCCGTCAGCCGCTCACCGGTGATGTCGTCCGGGTTGGACAGGACACAGCCGTCCAGGGAGAGACAGCCGCAGCCGATGCAGTCGGTGAGATGGTCGCGCAGCCGGTTGAGCCGGCTGATGCGCTCGTCCAGCTCGGAGCGCCACGCCTCGGACAGCCGCGCCCAGTCCTCGCGGGTGGGCGTGCGTTCCTCGGGGAGTTCGGCGAGCGCCTCCCGGATCGTGGCCAGCGGGATGCCGACGCGCTGAGCGGCCCGGACGAAGGCGACCCGGCGCAGGGTGTCACGGGTGTAGCGGCGCTGGTTCCCGGAGGTGCGGCGGCTGGTGATCAGGCCCTTGGACTCGTAGAAGTGCAGGGCGGACACCGCGGCGCCGCTGCGGGCGGACAGCTGGCCGACCGTGAGTTCGTGGATCTTCTCGGGAATCTGGGGCACGCCCCCAACCTACCCACCGTGTCACTCCCCCGGTCCGTTGACAGGCACCCTGCGGCCTAGCATGCTAAGCAGTTGCTTAGAGTTGCCCTTCCGAGACATGTGACGCGAGAGGCCTGGACATGGCAGAGCCGAGGATCTTCACCGGCGCCGACGACCTGAAGGCGGCGGTGGGCGAGCAGCTGGGGTACACCGACTGGCTGGAGGTCGACCAGAAGCGGATCGACACGTTCGCGGAGGCCACCGGCGACCACCAGTGGATCCATGTCGACCCGGAGAGGGCCGCCTCCGGCCCGTTCGGGACGACGATCGCCCACGGCTACCTCACGCTGTCGCTGCTGCCGCTGTTCGGCCCCCAGCTGATCGCGGTCGAGGGTGTGAAGATGGGCGTCAACTACGGCACCAACAAGGTGCGTTTCCCCGCCCCGGTGCCCGTCGGCTCACGGCTGCGCGCCACCGCCGTCATCACCGACGTCACGGATGTGCCGGGCGGTGTGCAGGTCTGCGTCGCCTTCACCGTGGAGCGCGAGGGCGGGGACAAGCCCGTCTGCGTGGCCGAGTCCGTCTCCCGGTACTACCTGTAGAAAACCGGGGCTACTTCGACGCCCCGACCATCCGCAGCACGAGGTCGGCGTAGAGCGCGCCGACCTCGTCCGGCGTCCAGGGGCCGGACACGTTGAACCAGCGGGCCACGTCGATGCAGAGGGACAGCACGGCGAGGGTGGTGCCCTTGACGTCCAGGACGTCGAAGTCGCCGGCCGCCACGCCCTCCTCGATGATCCCGCGCACCTCGGCGTCGCACTGCCGGCGCAGGGCGAGGATCTCGGCGCGGGCGTCGGGGCCGAGCGAGTCGAGTTCGTACTGCACGACCCGGGCGGTGGTGCGCCCGCCGGCGTGCCAGCGGACGAAGGAGCCCACCGCGTCGGCGAGCCGCTCGGCCGGGGTGCCCTCCCGCCGGGCCGCCGTGCGCAGGATGTCCAGCGCCTTCTCGTGGCCGATGCGGCTGATCCGGTGGAGGAGCTCCTCCTTGGTCTTGTAGTGGATGTAGAGCGCTGCCGGGCTCATGCCCGCGCGGCCCGCGATGTCCCGGGTCGTCGTGGCGTGGTAGCCGCGCTCGGCGAAGGCCTCCACGGCGGCGATCAGCAGCCGCCGGGCCGCGTCGGGCGTGACCTCACCCCACGCCGACGTCTCGCCGCCGGCCGTGTCCTCCGCCGTACTCATCGCTCACTCGCCCCTCTCGCTGACAGAGGCTCCACCATACCGCCCCAGGTGAGCGGGCGCTTAGCGCGCGGTGGCCGGCGTTCCGCTCAGTGCTTGGGGAAGGGCGGGTAGGCGGGCGGCGCGGTGGCGTCCTGCCGGTCGCGGATCACCTTGGCGAGGGTGAACGCGGACGTGACGAGGTACAGGACGGCGATCGCCAGGAAGGCGCGCACCCAGGCGTCGGCGTTCAGTTTGAAGATGCCGATCGCGGTCGCGGCCATGGCGACGGCGAAGGAGGCGACGGCCTGCCCGTAGAAGGCCGCGGTGTTCTGGGACTTGCCCGATGCGTCACTCATGGGCCCATGCTCGGGCCACCGCGGCCGGTCCGGTATCCGTCGGGGTACTCAGCCCGTACTCAGAACGGTTCAGCCGGTGCTCAGAACCGTTCCGCCGGTGCGCGGAACGCCTCAGCCGGTGCTCAGAACGCGGAGACCCCCGTGAGCGCCCGCCCGATGACCAGCTTCTGGATCTGGCTGGTGCCCTCGTAGAGGGTCATCACCCGGGCGTCGCGCAGCAGCTTGCCCACCGGGTACTCGTCGATGTAGCCGTAGCCGCCGTAGACCTGCAGGGCGTTGTTGGCGGCCCGCACGGCGGCCTCGGAGGCGAACAGCTTGGCCTTGGAGGACTCCACGGCGAAGGGCAGCCCGCGGTCGATCAGATCGGCGACCCGCCAGGTCAGCAGCCGGGCCGCGTCCACGTCGACGGCGATGTCGCTGATCAGCTCCTGGACCAGCTGGTGCCCGGCGATGGGCTTGCCGAACTGCTCGCGCTCCCCGGCGTACCGCACGGCGGCGTCCAGCGCGGCCTGGGCGATGCCCACACAGCCCGCGGCGACCGACATCCGGCCCTTGGCCAGCGCCGACATGGCGACGGAGAAGCCCTTGCCCTCCTCGCCCAGCAGGGCGGACGCGGGCACGCGGACCTCGTCGAGGACCAGTTCGGCGGTGGCCTGGCCGCGCAGGCCGAGCTTGCCGTGGACCGTGCGGCGGGTCAGGCCGGGTGTGTCCGTGGGCACCAGGAAGGCGGAGACTCCCTTGTGGCCGGGGGCGTCGGTGGAGCGGGCGAAGAGCAGCACGACGTCGGCCCAGGTGCCGTTGGTGATGAACATCTTGGAGCCGGAGATCACATAGTCGTCGCCGTCGCGTACGGCCCGGGTGGCGAGGCTGCCCGCGTCGGAGCCGGTGCCCGGCTCGGTGAGGCCGAAGCAGCCGACGAGGTCGCCCCCGGTGAGCCCGGGCAGCCAGCGCCGCTTCTGCTCCTCGCTCCCCCAGGCCGCGATCGTCTTGGCGACCAGGCCCAGCGAGACCGACACGATGCCGCGCACCGACGAGTCGCCCCGGCCCAGCTCCTCGGTGACCAGGCAGTACGCGAGATGGTCGCCGCCGGAGCCGCCGTACTCCTCGTCGATCGTCAGGCCCAGGAAGCCGACCTCGCCGAGCTTCTTGACGATCGAGCGGTCCACTTCCTCCGCGCGGTCCCACGCGACGGCGTTCGGCGCGATCTCGCGGTCCACGAAGTCCCGGGCGAGCCGGCGGACGGCGGACTGCTCCTCGCTGAGCTCCAGGTTCATGCGGCGGACACCTCACCGTTAAACTAACGCTGCTAGTTTCTATCGGGCAGCCCTACTATGTGCGCCATGGCCCGACCGCGCAAGCCCCTCCTCAGCTACGACCGGATCGTCGCGACGGCCCGCGAACTCGTGGACACGGAGGGCCTGGCCGCCCTCTCCACCCGCCGGCTCGCCGCCGAACTGGGCGTCAGCGGCCCGTCCCTCTACAACCACTTCCGCACCAAGGACGAGATCCTGGAGGCGGTCGCGGACTCGGTGAGCGCCCAGGTCGATCTGTCGATGTTCGAGGACGGCCGGGACTGGCGGACGGCGCTGCACGACTGGGCGGTCTCCTACCGGGCGGCCCTGCGCGACCACCCCAACATCGTCCCGGTGCTGGCCCGGGGCCCCGGCCGCCGCCCGGCGGCGCTGCGGCTCGCGGACGCCGTCTACGGCGCGATGGTCGAGGCGGGCTGGCCGGCCTCGCAGGCCACCTCCATCGGCGCGCTGATGCGGTACTTCATCATGGGCTCGGCGCTCGGCTCCTTCGCCGGCGGCTTCGTGGACGACGCCGACGCCTACGACCCCGCCGACTACCCCCACCTCGGCCAGGCCCACCTCCTCGCCGAGCAGCAGGAGAAGGTCGACGAGCGGGCCTTCGAGACGGGCCTCGCCGCCCTGCTCGACGGACTGGCCCAGCAGTACATGCGGCTGACCGGCGAGAGCTGAGGCGGGGCACTCTTCGGCCCCCACCGAAGCGTCCGTGCCCCATCCTGGGACGTATGGCCTCCAGAGAACCCCAGGCACCGTCCCTCGCCCGGCTCGCGGCGCTCATCGCCGACGAGACCCGGGCGGCCTGTCTGCTGGCGCTGCTGGACGGGCGGGCCTGGACCGCCGGTGAGCTGGCCCGGCACGCCGGGGTCGCCGCGTCGACCCTGAGCGAGCACCTGGGCAAGCTCGTCGCGGGCGGACTGCTCACCGAGGAGCGGCAGGGACGGCACCGGTACGTACGGCTGGCCGACGCGCGGACGGCCCAGCTGGTGGAGGACCTGGTGGCACAGGTGAGCCCGGGAGCGCGGCCGGCGCCCCGGACGCTGCGGGAGGCCGGCGCCGGTTCGGCGATGGCCCGCGCCCGCACCTGCTACGACCATCTCGCCGGGCGGCTCGGCATCGCGCTCACCGACGCGCTGACCTCGCGCGGGCTGCTGCGCCAGGACACCGGGTTCGCCCTGACCGACGCGGGCGTCGGCTGGTTCGCCGCCGCCGGCATCCCGCTGGAGCGGACCGGGCGCCGGCCGCTGGCCCGCGCCTGCCTCGACTGGACCGAACGCCGGCCGCATCTCGCCGGGGTCGCGGGCGCCGCCCTGTGCCGGCACGCGCTGGACGCCGGGTGGTGCGTACGGATCGGCTCGGAGCGGGCCGTGAAGGTGACCGCCGCCGGGGAACGGGCCTTCCAGGACCTGCTCGGCGTCGAGGCGGACGCCCTGCACTGAAGCCGGTGCCTGAAGCCCGTGCTTGAAGGCCGCCGTCCTCAAGGCCGGTGACCGAAAACCACTTTCGCCGGGCCCCGATCCCGGTCCACGATCCACACCCACCCCGTCCCGAGACTCGGAGCATGATGACCTCCTCCCCCGCCTCCCCGTCCCGCCGCGCCGGGCTGCTCGCCGCGGGCGCCGCCACCGTCACCGTCGTGCTGTGGGCCTCGGCGTTCGTGTCGATCCGCCGCGCGGGCGAGGAGTACTCGCCGGGCGCGCTGGCGCTCGGACGGCTGCTCGTCGGCGCGGCGGTGCTGGGCGCCCTGTGTCTCGTCCGGCGCGAGGGACCGCCGCCGCGCGCCGCCTGGCCCGGTGTCGCGATATCGGGCCTGCTCTGGTTCGGCCTCTACAGCGTGGTGCTGAACTGGGGCGAGCAGGAGGTGGACGCGGGCACCGCGGCCCTCGTGGTGAACGTGGGGCCGCTCCTCATCGCCCTGCTGGGCGCCCGGCTGCTCGGCGACCCGATGCCGCCGCGGCTGCTCGCCGGGATGGCGGTCTCCTTCGCCGGCGCGGTCACCGTGGGCGTGTCGATGTCGGGCGGGGGCGGTTCCTCGGTGCTGGGTGTCGGCCTGTGCCTGCTGGCCGCCGTCGGCTACGCGGGCGGGGTCGTCGCGCAGAAGCCGGCGCTGGGCCACGCGAGCGCGCTGCAGGTGACGACGTACGGCTGTCTGGTCGGCGCCGTGCTGTGTCTGCCGTTCGCCGGGCAGCTGGTCACGGACGTGGGGCGCGCCTCGCTGCCGGCCACGCTGCACATGGTGTACCTGGGCGTGTTCTCGCTCGCGCTGGCCTTCACCACCTGGGCGTACGCGCTGGCCCGGACGACCGCCAGCCGGATGGGGGCGACGACGTACGCGGTGCCCGCGCTGGTGGTGCTGATGTCGTGGCTGGTGCTGGACGAGGTGCCGGGGCTGTTCACGCTGGCGGGCGGGGCGCTGTGCCTGGCCGGGGTCGCCGTGTCGCGGTCGGGCGCGCGGTCCGCCCGGGTCGTGGCGAAGGCGCCGCGCACCGGGCGGACCCACGAGTCGCTGTGACCGGGGCCTGACCGCCGGGTCCGTCAGAAGACGACCAGGGCCCGGCCCCCCTTTCCGGCGAGCATGTTCTCGAAGGCGGCCGGGATGCCGTCCAGGGCGATCCGCTCGGTCACCAGGGCGCCGAGGTCGAGGCCGCCCTCCCGGACGTGCCCGACGAGGACGGGCACGTCCCGCGCCGGGTCGGAGTTGCCGTAGACGCAGCCGGCGAGGGTACGGCCCCAGTGGAAGATCTCCAGGGCGTTGAAGGTGACCTGCTGGTCCTTGCCGCCGATGCCGACGACCGTGGTGCGGCCGCCGCGGCGGGTGGAGTCCCAGGCGGCGCGGATCGTGGCGGCGCGGCCGACGCACTCGATCGCCACGTCCACCCCCTGCTTGCCGGTCAGGCCGCGGATCTCCCGGGCGGTGTTCTCGGAGGCGACGACGTAGTCGGTGGCGCCCGCCGCGCGTGCCAGCTCCTCCTTCGCCGGGGAGACGTCGACGGCCACGATCCGCCCGGCGCCCGCGATACGGGCCGACTGGAGCGCGGCCAGGCCCACACCGCCGACGCCGAACACGGCGACGCTCTCGCCGGCCCGGACCCGCGCCGAGTGGTGGACGGCGCCGTACCCGGTGAGGACGGCGCAGCCGAGCAGGGCGGCGTCGGTGAGCGGGACGCCGTCCGGCAGGGGCAGCACGCAGTTCGCCGCGACGACCGTCTCCTCGGCGAACGCGGCGACGTTCAGGCCGGGGTGCAGTTCGGTGCCGTCGGTGGCCCGGGCGTGGACGTTCGCGGCGCCGTTCAGCGCGTTGGCGCACAGCCACACCTCACCGAGGCCGCAGGCGTGGCAACTGCCGCAGGACGGCGCCCAGTTCAGGACGACCGGGTCGCCGGGCGCGACGGCCGTGACGCCCTCGCCGACGGTGACGACGGTGCCGGCGCCCTCATGGCCGAGCACGGCGGGCACGGGGACGCGCATGGTCCCGTCCGACAGCGACAGATCGGAGTGGCAGACGCCGGCGGCGGCGAGCCGGACGCGGACCTGGCCGGGTCCGGGGTCGGGCAGGACGATCTCGGTGACCTCGAGCGGGGCCCCGACGGCGGGCAGGACGGCGGCGCGGACGGCCATGGCGGACGACTCCTCGGTGCGCGAAGGGCTGGTGACGGGGCTCAGAACTGCAGGGATTTGGTCTGGAGGTACTCGGCGAGGCCGTGGGCGCCGAGTTCCCGGCCGACGCCGGACTGCTTGTAGCCGCCGAAGGGGGCCAGCGGGTTGAAGCGGCCGCCGTTGATGTCGACCTGACCGGTGTCCATACGGCGCGCGAAGGCCACGGCGCGCGCCTCGTCCCCGGCCCAGACGGCGCCCGCGAGCCCGTAGACGGTCCCGTTGGCGATCCGCAGGGCGTCCTCCTCGTCCTCGTAGCGCAGGACCGACAGGACGGGGCCGAAGATCTCCTCCTGGGCGATCGTCATGTCGGGGGTGACGTCGGCGAAGACGGTCGGGCTGACGAAGTACCCGGTCTCGCGCGGCGGTTCGGTGCTCCCCGCGACCAGCCGGGCGCCTTCCGCCACGCCCTTGCCGATGTAGCCGAGCACCCGCTCCTGCTGCCGGGCGCTGACCACGGGGCCGATGCGCTCGCCGTACTTGGCGGCGGCCTGCGCGGCCAGCTCCACGGCCTCGTCGTACTGGTCGCGGTGGACGAGCATGCGGGTCCAGGCGCTGCACGTCTGACCGGAGTTGGACATCACGTTGGCGACGCCGACGTTGACCGCCTTGGCGAGGTCGGCGTCCGGCAGGACGACGTTGGCGGACTTGCCGCCGAGTTCCAGGGCGACCTTCTTGACGGCGGCTCCGGCGATCGAGGCGATGTGCCGTCCGACGGCCGTGGAGCCGGTGAAGGAGACCAGGTCGACGCCCGGGTGCTCGGCGAGCGCCTGTCCGGCGACCGGGCCGAGGCCGGTGACCAGGTTGAAGACGCCCGCGGGGAGGCCGGCCTCATGGACGGCCTCGGCGAACAGCTGGGCGACCAGCGGGGTGTTCTCGGCGGGCTTCAGGACGATCGTGCAGCCCGCGGCCAGCGCCGGGGCGGCCTTGGCGACGATCTGGTGGAGCGGGTAGTTCCAGGGCGTGATGGCGCCGACCACGCCGATCGGCTCCTGGTACACGGTCGAGTTGCCGACCTTCTCCTCGAAGGCATACGTGCCCGCCAGCTCCGCGTACGAGCCGGCGACCGCGATGGGCACGGCCGCGTGGACGGCCTGGGAGAACTTCAGCGGGGCGCCGAGTTCGGCGGTGACCGTCTCGGCGATCTCGTCCCGGCGGGCGTCGAGGACGTCCCGCAGGGCGGTCAGCCGCGCGGCGCGCTCGGCGGGCGGGGTGGCGGCCCAGCCCGGGAGCGCGGCGCGGGCGGCCCGTACGGCGGTGTCGACGTCGGCGGCGGTGCCCGCCGGGACCGTGCCGAGGACCTGCTCGTCGGCCGGGTTCACCACCTCGATGACGTCCTGGCCCGCGGCGGGGCGCCAGGCTCCGTCGATGTACATGCCGTCGTGTGCCTTCATGGCGGTTCCTCCCGGGGCGGGCCGTCGGCCGGCCGCCTGCGCGCTCGTCGTTCCGGCTGGGGTCGTCCGGCTCACCAAACTAGTCGTCCGGCTCACAAACTAGCGGCGATAGTTTTAGCGCGCCAGGGACCCCAGGGGATCGGCCGCCCCGGAAGGCACTCCGTCCGCTCACTCCTCCAGGTCGGGCAGCCGCGCCGGGGCGGGGCAGATGCGGTCGCCGTGCTGGTCGAAGACGAACAGATGGGCGATGTCGACGAGCAGCGGCACCTGCATGCCGTGCCGCAGCGCGTAGTCGGGCGTGGTGCGCACGATGAGGTCGCCCGGGAGCCGTCCCTCGGGCGGCGCCGGTTCGACGGCGGGCCCGGCGGGTTCCTCGACCGCGACCACGGGACCGGCCCGCAGGGCGCCCGCCCGGCCGCGCAGCCGTTCCAGCACCGTGCCGCCGTCGCGGCGGCGCCGGCGTCCGGCCGGGGCGGGGCGCGGCGCCTCCAGATCGGGGACGACGGCGGACCGGGAGCCGGTGTTGAAGTGGACGAGCACCTCGTGCCCCTGGAACTCCACATGCTCCACCAGGCCCGTGATGAGCGCCTCCCCGGGCCGGGCGGCGGACCGGTCGCCGATCCGCACCGCCTCCGAGCGCAGACCCACGATGACCTCGCGGCCCTGCTGGACCCGGAGCAACTGGTGGTCGAGGCTGAGGGGTTCGGGCAGCCGCAGGAACTGCTTGCCGAGGCTGATCGTCATGGCGCCGTCGAGCGGCGCGCGGACGACGCCGCGCAGCAGGTTGATGCGCGGGGTGCCGATGAAGGCGGCGACGAAGACGTTGCGAGGCAGCGCGTAGACCGTGCGCGGGGTGCCGACCTGCTGGAGGACGCCGCCGCGCAGGACGGCGACCCGGTCGCCGAGCGACATGGCCTCGGCCTGGTCGTGGGTGACGTAGACGGTGGTGACGCCGAGCGTGCGGGTCAGGCCCGATATCTCGGCGCGCAGATGGTTGCGCAGCTTGGCGTCGAGGTTGGACAGCGGCTCGTCCATCAGGAACGCGGTGGGGCGGCGGGCGATGGCCCGGCCCATGGCGACGCGCTGGCGTTCGCCGCCGGAGAGCTGGCCGGGGAAGCGGTCGAGCAGCTCCTCGATGCCGAGCATGCGGGCGGTGGCCTCGACCCGGGCGCGCGGGTCGGCGCCGGGCGTCTCGATGCGCAGCGGGAAGCCGATGTTGTCGCGGCTGGTCATGCTCGGGTAGAGCGCGAAGTTCTGGAAGACCATGGCCATCCGGCGCTCCGCGGGCAGCAGTTCGTTGGCGTGCTCGCCGTCCAGCAGCAGTTCGCCCTCGTCGATCTCCTCCAGGCCGGCGATCATGCGGAGCACGGTGGACTTGCCGCAGCCGGAGGGGCCGAGGAGGACGAGGAACTCGCCGGGCCGGATGTCCAGGGAGAGCCGGTCGACGACGCGGACGCCCCGCGTGTACGACTTGCTCACGTCGTGCAGAGAGATGGCGCGTGTCATGACGGAATGCCCCCGAGGGCTCACTCGATCGCCTCGTGCGGGTCGTACGGGGCGTGTGAGTCACGGAAGTTAACGGAATGTGTGCGGCCGGGGGAAGGGAACGGGCCGGATCGGATGGCGCGGTCCAGCACGTGAGAAAGCGGACGCTTCCGTTCAGCCCTTCCGGCCGGGCTCGCGGGTCGCGGTGAGATGCGCGAAGACGACCACGTTGCCCGAGTAGCCGGTCCTGCGGTCGTAGGTGCCGCCGCAGGTGATGAGCCGCAGCTCGGGCCGGTCGCGGCTGCCGT
Organism: Streptomyces sp. RK62; assembly: GCF_018070255.1. Classification (NCBI taxonomy): domain Bacteria; kingdom Bacillati; phylum Actinomycetota; class Actinomycetes; order Kitasatosporales; family Streptomycetaceae; genus Streptomyces; species Streptomyces sp. RK62. The sequence goes on from NZ_JAGPYD010000017.1 coordinate 117,317, forward strand.
ACACCAGCCGGTTGGGGAACTTGTCCTTCTCGTACGCCTTGATGGCGTCGACGGTGTAGACGGCGGTACGGCCGTCGGCGCGCCGCACCTCGATCCGCTTGCCGCGCTTCAGCTCGCCCAGGCCGCCGAAGACGGCGGGCCCGGTGTTCGTGTCCAGGTGGCCGACGGCGACGGCGGTGCCGGGCTCCCCCGGCGAGGGCCCGTCCGTATACCAGCCGGCCAGTTCGGGCTTGTCCTCGGGCGGTGTCCCCAGCCGGCGCTCGCTGTCCAGCCCCAGGTCCATGAGCGCGGCGTCGACGCCGATGTACGGGATGACGATGCGGGTCGCCCGGGAGCGGGGCAGCGTGCGGGGCGCGGGCCGCGGGGACGCCGCCTTGGGCCGGGGCGCGGCGGACGTACGGACGGGACTCGGGGCCGGGGTCGGGGTCGGGGAACCCGGGGACGGGTCCGGGGAGGCGCCGGGGCCGGTGACACCGGGGCGCGCGTCACCGGCCTCGACCGCTTTGGGCTCCGGAGCCGGCGCGGCCGTGCCGGCTCCGTGGCCCTCCCGGTGGACGACCTTGTCGGCGCCCATCACCAGGACGGCGGTGAGGACCGCCGTCCTGGCCAGCCGGTAGGGGCGCCTGCGGTACCAGGGCCGGCGCCGCCTACGCGCCATGCGTACGGCGACGGAGCCGGTACCACATCACCCCGCCCACGGCGGTCAGGCCGACGGCGGCGGCGCCGGCGACCGTGGTGAAGGCCTGGTCACGAGCGATGCCGCCACCCCCCGCAGCGGGTCCGCCCTGCGGGGCGGGCGAGGGGGTCGACATGGAGGCCCGGCAGTCGACGGTGAAGGTCTTCTCCCGGTTGGTGGCGGTGGCGCCCGTGAACTCCCAGGTCAGCCGGTACTGGCCGTCGGGGAGCGTCAGGTCCTCGGTGTGCCCGATGCCGTTCCTGAGGTTGAGGGTGCCGTTCAGCGTGGCTCCGCTCGGGACCGCCGGCGCGGTGACGATGTTCCAGGTGACGGCCGTGACGGTCTCGAAGTTGGCCGCGTCGAGGTAGAACCGGCAGACCCTGGGCTCGTCGATGGCGTCGCCGTACGGAGTGCGCGCGACCCCGTCCCACGGTGCCGTGTGGACCTTGAGGGTGCCGTTGTCCCCCGGGGCCATCGGAGCGGCTGCTCCGGCCGACGGCAGCCCGGTGATCGGGGTCAGCGCGGCGGTGAGCGCCGTGACGGCGGCGATGCGCGCGGCGCGGCGTCGAAGAGGCGTGGTGGGCATGCGAGTCCTCCGAGTCAGACGATTTTCGTACAAATCGCTCGTCTCTGACTCTCTTTCACATCTGCCCTCAAGATCGTGGCAGCAGGGCCTTACGGCCCATCAGATACCACTCTTTCGACGCAATACGGCCTCCGGTCCTTGCCGTGGACCGCCGTCCTCCGTCTCCCCGGACGGCCGTGCGGGCGAGCGCAGCGCCGTCCCCGCCGACACCAGCAGCAGCGCGCCCAGCATCACGAAGGGCGCCGCCACCCCGGCCACTCCCGCGACCAGGCCCGCCGACGCGGGCGCGGCGACCTGCCCGAGCCGGTTGCCGGTCAGCCGCAGCGCGAGGGCGGTGGAGCGGGCGCCGTCGGGGGCCGCCTGGACGACGGTCGTCATGGACAGCGGCTGGCCGACGCCGAGGCAGAACCCGAGCGCCGTCAGCATCGCGGCGAGCGCCCAGACCGGCACCGGCAGCGCGATGCCCGCGCAGAGCACGGCGCCGAGCAGACAGGTGACCGTCAGCAGGGCCGTACGGCCGAGGAGGCGCAGCAGCGGGGTGAGGACCAGCCGGCAGGCGATGGTCGCCGCGGCGCGCAGGCTGAGCAGCACCCCGATCACGGAGGGTGCGATGCCCCGGTGCTCGCCGACCACCGGGAGGTAGGCGGTGAGGATGTCGGTGGCGGAGAGCACGGAGAGGCTGACGAAGATGCCGGCCGGCACACCCCGGGCGCGCAGGATGCGCCGGACGGGCACCCGGTCCCCCGGCGCCTTCCGGGACCCGGCCGCCGTACGGCTCTCTATGCGCCACAGCGAGGAGAAGGCGACCGCGCAGCCGGCGCCCGCGACCAGCAGGGCGAGCGCGCTGCTGTGCGCCCGGTCGGCGCCGCCGATCAGCGCGCCCGCCGCGATCGGCCCGACGAGCTGGCCGAGGGAGGCGCCGATGGTGAAGTGCCCGAAGTTGCGGTCCTGTTCGTGCGGTGCGGACTGGCGGGCGACGAGGGACTGCGCGCCGATGACGAAGCAGAGGTGGCCGAGGCCCATCACCCCGCTCCAGACGGCCATCGCGCCCAGCGAACCGGCCAGACCGCTCAGCGCGCACCCCCCGGAGATCAGCACGACCCCGGCGGGCAGCAGCGGGGCGCAGCGCCCGTGGTCGGTACGGCGGCCCAGCGGGACCGCCGCGAACAGCGGGAGCAGGGCGTACACACCCGCGATCACGCCCACCGCCCGCTCGTCGGCCCCGAGCGCGAGGGCCCGGTAGGAGACGGCGGGCCGGGCCATCGACACCGCCCCCTGCGCGAAGCTGAAGGCGATGACGAGGCGGAGCAGCCAGCCGCGGTTCCCACCGGGCGCCATGAGCGAATTCCTCCGTAGGACGGTGCCGAGGGACTGCGGGTCAGATGGTGCCGAACAGGATGCCCGCGCCCAGGATCACCAGGCAGGTCGCGGCGGCCCACTTGACCACGAACCGGGTGTGGTCGCCGAACTCGACCTTGGCCATGCCGACGAGCACGTAGACGGCCGGGACGAGCGGGCTGGACATGTGCAGCGGCTGGCCGACCAGGGAGGCGCGGGCCATCTCCAGCGGGGTGACGCCGTGGGCGGCCCCGGCCTCGGCGAGAACGGGCAGGACACCGAAGTAGAAGCCGTCGTTGGACATGAAGTAGGTGAGCGGCAGGCTCAGCACCCCGGTGACCAGCGCCATGTGCGGGCCCATGGCCTCGGGGATGACGTCCACCATCCAGGTGGCCATGTGGTCGACCATGCCCGTGCCCTGGAGGACACCGGTGAAGACGGCCGCGGCGAAGACCATGCCGGAGACGTTGAGGACGTTGTCGGCGTGGGCGGCCAGCCGGGCCTTCTGGTCGGGGATGTGGGGGAAGTTGACGGAGAGCGCGAGCGCGGCGCCGAGGAGGAACAGCACCGGGATGGGCAGCAGTTCCATGATCATGGCGGTCAGCAGGACGACCGTGAGCAGCGCGTTGAACCAGTACAGGCGGGGGCGCAGGGTGGGCCGGTCGGGGTCGAGGGCGGCGAAGCGCTCGTCGGCGGCGTCGTCGGAGCCGGTGGTGGTGGTGCCGGTGGTGGTGGCCGTGGTGGTGCCCGAACCGCCGCCGGGCGCCGGGGAGTCGGGCGTGCCGGTGCCGCCGGCGCCCACGAGGACCGTCTCGGTCTCCTTCTCGGTCACCAGGACCTCGTCGAGGGCGAGCGTCCCGAGGCGCCTGCGCTCGCGCACACCGAGGACGTACGCCAGGCCGATGACGGCCACCAGGCCCACGGCGAGGGCGGGGATCATCGGGACGAAGACATCGCCGGCGTCGACCTTGAGCGCGGTGGCGGCGCGGGCGGTCGGGCCGCCCCAAGGGAGCGTGTTCATCACGCCGTTGGCCATCGCGGCGACACCCGTCATCACGACCAGGCTCATCTTCAGGCGCTTGTAGAGCGGGTACATCGCCGAGACCGTGATCATGAAGGTGGTCGAGCCGTCGCCGTCGAGCGAGACGATGGCGGCGAGGACCGCCGTGCCGACGACGATCCGCATCGGGTCGGCCTTGCAGAACCTGAGGATGCCCCGCACGATCGGGTCGAACAGGCCGACGTCGATCATCACCCCGAAGTAGACGATCGCGAACATGAGCATCGCCGCGGTGGGCGCGAGGCCGGTGACGCCGTCGATGACGTAGTCGCCGAGCTTCGCGCCCTTTCCGACGAAGACGCAGAACGCGGCCGGGATCAGCACGAGCGCCGCGATCGGTGACATCTTCTTCATCATGATCAGGACCAGGAAGGTCGCGATCATGGCGAAGCCGAGAATGGTCAGCATGAGTGGATACCTAACGTTCGCCCTTGAACGACCCACCAGGGCCGGCGGTGCGTTGGACGTTAGGTCCCGCCGAACAGCGTTAACAAGACGTTGACACGCGAGCAATAAGCGCAGAAGTCCAGGTCAGAGCTTTGCTCAGGTCAGCGCGCTGATCGTTTCGGCCACCGGTGACACCTCGACGGGCACGCCGTTGAGCACCGCGTTGCCGGACAGCGGGTCGAGCGCGCGGCCGTCGAGGAGCTGGTTGACGTTGACGCCGGGGTTGCCGGAGGCGTGGCCGAGCCGGGTGCCGGGGCGGTCGTGCCCCCAGCCGTGCGGCAGGCTCACCACGCCGGGGCGTACGGCGTCGGTGACCTCGGCGGGCGCGGTCACCTCTCCCCCGGCGCCCTTCAGCCGGACGGGCGCCCCGTCGCGGACGCCGAGCCGGCCGGCGTCGTCGGGGTGGATGTGCAGGGTGCAGCGGTTGGAACCGCCGGTGAGGGCGGGGACGTTGTGCATCCAGCTGTTGTTGGAACGCAGATGCCGGCGGCCGACCAGCACGAGCCCGTCGGGGCGCTCGCGCAGCGCGGACCGCAGCCGGGGCAGGTCGCCCGCGATGGGTTCGGGCAGCAGCTCCACCTTGCCGCTGACGGTCTTCAGCGGCTGCGGCAGCCGGGAGGCGAGGGGGCCGAGGTCGATGCCGTGCGGATGCGCGAGGAGCCGGTCGAGGGTGAGCCCGTCGGGGCGGGCGCCGAATCCGTCGCCGTAGGGGCCGAGGCGCAGCATCATGTCCAGGCGGCGCTCGGGGCCGCTGACGCCCGTGAGCTGCGCGGCGAGTTCCTGTGGGTCGCGGCCGTGCACCGGGGAGTGCGGTTCGGTGACGGCCTTGCCGAGGGTCTGCCCGATGACCATGTCGTCCACGGCGGACGGGTCCGTGCCGTTCAGGCCGGTCGCGGCCAGGACGAGCCGGGCCATGATCTCGGTCTCGGCCATACGTCCGGGCTCCAGCGGGACCGCGGGCCGGGTGTAGCGGACCTGGTTGCGCACGGCGAGGGTGTTGAAGGCGAAGTCGTGGTGCGGGCTCTGCGACGGCGGGGGCGGCGGCAGGACGACATGCGCGTGCCGGGAGGTCTCGTTGAGGTAGGGGTCGACGCTGACCATGAACTCCAGGGAGTCCAGCGCCTTGTCGAGGCGGTCGCCGTCGGGTGCGGAGAGCACCGGGTTGGCGGCGACGGCGATCAGGGCGCGGACGGGCGTGCCCTCGTCGGTGGGGGTGTCGATCTCCTCGGCGAGCGCGGAGAGCGGCAGTTCGCCCTTGGCCTCGGGGTGGCCGCTCACCCGGGAGCGCCAGCGTCCGAGCGCGAAGCCGTGGCCGGGTCCGGCCGGGCGGGGGGTGCGGTCGGTGGCGGCCTGCGGGAAGAGGGCGCCGCCGGGGCGGTCGAGGTTGCCGGTGAGGATGGTGCAGACGTCCACGAGCCAGCTGGCGAGGGTGCCGTGCGGGACGGTGCAGCTGCCGATGCGCCCGTAGACGGCGGCGGCGGGGGCGGCGGCGAGCTCGCGGGCGAGGGCGCGGATGGTGCCGGCGTCGACGTCGCACGCCTCGGCGACGGCCTCCGGGGTGAAGTCCCGCAGCGCGTCCCGGAGTTCGTCGAGGCCCTGGAGGTGCGGGGTGAGGTCTCCCGGGTCGGCAAGGTCCTCCTCGAAGAGGGTGTGCGCGACGGCCGCGAGGAGCAGCGCGTCCGTCCCGGGCCGGACGGCGATGTGCCGGTCGGCGAGCCGGGCGGTGCGGGTGCGGCGCGGGTCGACGACGGTGAGGGTGCCGCCGCGCGCCTTGAGCGCCTTCAGCCGGCCGGGGAAGTCGGGGGCGGTGCACAGACTGCCGTTGGACTCCAGCGGGTTGGCCCCGATCAGCAGCAGATGGTCGCTGCGGTCGAGATCGGGTACGGGGATCGCGTTGGCGTCGCCGTAGAGGAGGCCGCTGGAGACGTGCTTGGGCATCTGGTCGACCGTGGAGGCGGTGAAGAGGCTGCGGGTGCGCAGTCCGGCGATGAGGACCGGCGGGTAGAGGGCGCCGGCCATGGTGTGCACGTTCGGGTTGCCGAGCACCACGCCGACCGCGTTCGGGCCGTCCCGCTCGACGACCGGGCGCAGTCCGGCGGCGACGGCGTCGAAGGCCTCCTCCCAGGTGGCCTCGCGCAGGACGCCGTCCCGGCGCACGAGCGGGGTGCGCAGCCGGTCGGGGTCCGCGTCGACGGCGCCGAAGGCGGCGCCCTTGGGGCAGATGAACCCCTTGCTGAAGACGTCGTCGCGGTCGCCGCGGGCGCCGGTGACCTCGGTCCCCTCGATGGTGAGCGTCAGGCCGCAGGTGGCCTCGCACAGGGGGCAGATGCGCAGTGCGGTGCGGGACACGGGTCCTCCCGGGGTGGGTGACGGCGGCGGTGCGCGTCGCCGTGCGCCGAGCATACCGACCGGTACGCACGGTGGGGAGCCCCTGGCTCTCGGCCCTGGATCGGAGACCGCCGCGCTGAGCCCTCGCCCCGAGGGCCGCCGCCCTCAGCCCCAGGCCGCCGCTTTCAGTCCAGCACCCTGCGGAGATACGCCTCCAGCAGCTCCCGCGCCTCCCCCAGGATCCGCTCGTCGCCCTCCGGCGCCATCCGGAAGGCGAGGTGGACCAGGGTGTCGGCGGTCTCCACGGCGACGAGGAAGGTGCGGCGCAGATCGTCGTCCGGTTCGAGGCCGAGGTGGCCGGCGAGCAGTTCGGTGAGCCGGTCGGCGACACGGCGGTTGGGCTCGCCCCGGGTGCCGACCGGGATCTGGTTGCCGAAGTCGACCAGGGAGAACCCTGGCGCCGTGCGCTTCATGGCGACGTACTCGCCCAGGAGGGCCTCGAGGGCCGCCCGCCAGCCCCCGTCACCCGCCTCCTTCAGGCGCTCGGTGACGCGGTCGCTGAAGCGTTCGAGGTTGCGCTGGGCCAGGGCGTCGGCCATCTGGCGCTTGTTCCCGAAGAACCGGTAGACCGAGCCGATGGGCACGCCCGCACGCTGGGCGACGGCCCGGGTGCTCAGCTCGTCGTAGCCGACCTCGTCGAGGAGGTCGGCACAGGCGTCCAGGATCCTGGTCAGCCGTTCGGCGCTGCGCCGCTGCACGGGCGCCCGGCGGAGCGATGCGGGATGGGGCACGGTCTCATGATGCCTCTCGGGCACGACCCGGTGAACATCGGCCCCCGGGGTCACGGGGCCGGCTCACCCGTCGCCTCCGCGCCCTCCGCCTCCGAGGCGGTGATGTCGGCCGTCCGCTCCACGGGGGCCTCCTCCACGGCCCACACGGTGCCGTCGTCGGCGTACAGCCGGACGGTGACCTGGTGCGTGCCGCGCGGGACGAGGGACGCGGGGATGCGGTACCGGTCGGTGCGCAGCTCGGCGACGCGGTGGCCGTCCACGAAGAGGTGGGCCAGTCCGCGCCCCGGGGCCGGCTCGGTCCGGGCATCCGCGGGCGAGAAGCGGAAGTTGCGCAGGGTCAGCCGTACGTCCCAGTCGCCGGCGCGGGCCGGGTCGGGCTCGACCTCGATGCCGACACCGGGCGCGTCCCCTTCGTCGACCTCGCGGTAGTGGCGGCCCTCGCCGTCGGTGTCGTCCAGGACCTTGCCGACCGGCGAGGACGCGATGCCGTCCTGCCCGCCGGGCGTGCCGGAGCCGAAGCCGGCCGCCCCGGCCAGCAGAAGGGCGGCCACGAGGGCCGCGGGAAGGGACCGTCTCCACGACATGTCCGGAGACTAGAACACGGGTCCGACAGCGGGGATCCCCCTTGAGTCTGGTCCGTCTCCGCCTCACGTCGTACGACGGACCGGGCCCGGCGGATCTTCCCCGACGAGTCCGGGCGGATCTCTTGCGCCCGGGAAATCGCAATCCTACGGTGAAGCATAGGAATCGGATCGCAAGGGAGCGAGCATGAGCGCGGACGCGCGGAAGACCGCCGAGGGCCTGTCGTATCTGTCCGGCTTCGGCAACGAGCACAGCTCGGAGGCGGTGCCGGGCGCCCTCCCGGAGGGCCGCAACTCCCCGCAGCGCGCCCCGCTGGGCCTGTACGCGGAGCAGCTGAGCGGTTCGGCCTTCACCGAGCCGCGGGCGCACAACCGCCGCTCATGGCTCTACCGCATCCGCCCCTCGGCCCAGCACCCGGCGTTCACCCGCACCGGCAACGGCGCGATCCGCACGGCGCCCTTCACCGAGACGGTCCCGGACCCGAACCGGCTGCGCTGGAACCCGCTGCCCGACCCGGCGCCCGGCACCGACTTCCTGGCCGGGCTGTGGACGCTCGGCGGAAACGGCGACGCCACTCAGCGCGCCGGGATGGCCGTGCACCTGTACCACGCCAACGCCTCGATGGAGCGGGTGTTCAGCGACGCCGACGGCGAGCTGCTGATCGTCCCGGAGCGCGGCGGGCTGCTGCTGCGCACCGAGTTCGGGATGCTGCATGTGGAGCCGGGACATATCGCGCTGATCCCCCGTGGGGTGCGCTTCCGTGTGGAGCTGCTGGACGACTCCGCCCGGGGTTATGTGTGCGAGAACTATGGTGCGCCGTTCCAGCTGCCCGACCTCGGCCCGATCGGCGCCAACGGCCTGGCGAACGCCCGGGACTTCAAGGCGCCGGTGGCCGCGTACGAGGAGACCGAGGGTCCCGTGGAGGTGGTCAACAAGTTCTGCGGGAACCTGTGGACCGCGACCTACGGCCACTCCCCCCTCGACGTGGTCGCCTGGCACGGCAACCATGTGCCGTACGTCTATGATCTGCGCCGTTTCAATGTGATCGGCACCATCTCCTACGACCACCCCGATCCGTCGATCTTCACGGTGCTGACGTCCCCGTCGGACACCCCCGGTCTGGCCGGCGTCGATTTCGTGGTCTTCGCTCCGCGCTGGCTGGTGGGTGAGGACACCTTCCGGCCGCCGTACTTCCACCGGAACGTGATGAGCGAGTACATGGGTCTGGTCGAGGGCGCGTATGACGCGAAGGCGGAGGGCTTCGTGCCCGGCGGCGGCTCGCTGCACAACATGATGTCGGCGCACGGCCCGGACCGGGAGACGTTCGACCGCGCGAGCGCCGCCGAGCTGAAGCCGCAGAAGATCGACGACGGTCTGGCGTTCATGTTCGAGACCCGCTGGCCGGTGACGCTCACCCCCCAGGCGGCCGGCGCCGAGCACCTGCAGCGGCGGTACGACGACGTCTGGGACGGCCTGGAGCGTCACTTCCGTCCGTTGCGCTGACCGATCCGCGGAAGGTACGGATAGCCCGTGACCCCCTTCGCCCCGGACTCCATCGTCCTGAACCGCAAACTGCCGCTCTGGTACCAGGTGTCGCAGTCGCTGCGCGCCTCCATACTGGGCCGCCGGCCGCAGGACCCGTTGCGCCTGCCCACCGAGGAGCAGCTCGCGGAGCACTACGGCGTGAGCGTGCTGACGATGCGCCAGGCCCTCAAGGAGCTGGAGGACGAGGGCCTGATCACCCGGCACCGGCGGCGCGGCACCTTCATCGAGCCGGACGCCCGCCGGGGCGCCCCGGTGCGGCTGCTCGGCTCGGTGGACGCGATCGTGGCCCAGCAGTCCGGCATGACGGCCGAACTGCTGGAGCACGGACCGGCGCCGGTGCCCGCCGAGGTCGCCGAGCACTTCCCGGACCTCGACGAGGTGGCGGCGTACCACCGGCTGCGCAGCGACGGGGCGACGGGCGAACCGACCAACCACGCCCGCAACTACGTCCGTCCCGAGCTGGCCTCCCGCATCGACCCGGACGATCTGCTGCGCTGGCCGATGACGAAGGTGCTGCGGGACGTCGTCGGGGCGGACATCAGCCGGATCACGGACACCGTGGAGGCCCGGCTCGCCGACCCGGAGACGGCCAAGCTGCTCCAGGTCCCGCTGCTGAGCCCGATCCTGCACTACACCGGCCTGACCTACGACGCGGCGGGCCGGGTGCTGGACGCGGCCGTCATCCACTACCGGGGCGACCGCTTCTCCTTCACGGTGACCCTGGAGGCCACCTGACCGCCGGGCGGCGCCCAGGCCGTACGATGCCGGGCGTGACGCACGACGACGCTCCGCCGCTGGCGGACCTCATGCCGTGGTCCGTCGCACCGCCTCGGCTCGGCCGGGGCTGGCCGGCGGGCCCCGACGCGGCGTCCCTGAAAGCGCGTTGGGACGCGTTCGTGAAGGCCGAGGGCCCCGACCGGGAGGCCCTGCTGGAGCCGACCCGCTCGCGCACCCTGCACTCGGCGGCCGCCCAGCTGCCCGGCCAGTCCACCGGCACCGGCAAGCTGCTGCGCGCCTCCGGTCCCTGCCCGGAGCCGGTCCGGGTGCTGGCCGCCCCCTTCGACGAGCAGTGGCTGATCCCCGACCACCGGCTGATCGACGCCGCCCGCCCGGAGCTGTGGCGGGTGGCGGACACACGCCAGGTCTTCGTCGTGGAGAGCCCGGAGACGGGCCTGCTGGCGACCTCGCTGCTCCCGCTGGTCCGGCCGGGCCGCGTCCGCCCGCTCTACCGGCGCCCGCACGGCACGGAACCCAATCTCGCGCCCGGCCTGCTGCCGTACCTGGAGAGCCGGTTGGGGGTTCCCGTCGAAGCGTATGACGTGCTGGCCTGGACGTTCGCCGCGGTCCGCCCGGACCTGCGGGTGCCGCTCACCGACGATCCGGCGCTGTGGGCGCGCGGTGTGGAGTCGGGCCGGCGGATCCTGTGGCTGCTGCGCCGGGACGGCGACCGGCCCAAGCTGCCCGGCGGGCGCCGCCCGTACGTCCGCGCTCCCCTGCCGTCCCGGCCGCCGGCCCTGGAGTACGACCGCGACGAGGAGGTCCTCCTTCTCGGCGAGGGCCGTATCTCGCCGGTGCCCGTGGCCGCCTGGGACTTCGCGGTGGGCGGGGTGCGGGTGCTGGAGCAGTGGTTCACGGCGCGTACGGCGGACGCCGAGCCGGGCACCCTGGCCGCGATCCGCCCGGCGTCCTGGCCGCAGGAGTGGACGTCCGAACTGCTGGAGCTCATCACGGTCCTGGCCCTGCTGGCGGAGACCGCGCCGCTGGGCGACGACCTGCCCTCCACGGTCACGGCGGCGGACCTGCGGGCGGCGGGGGTGCTGCCGGTCCCGGCCAGGGCCCGCCGGCCGGCGTCGGTGCTGGAGGGCCAGGAGGAGGGCCCGGAGGGGCAGCTCGCGCTGATCTGAGGGGTCAGCGGTCGGGGTCGAAGGCGTCCAGTACCCGGTCCAGGGCCCGGCGGAACACCCCCTCCAGGTCGATCGGGCCGCTGCTCTCCATGAAGGCCGCGGCCAGCCGGGGATAGGCGCCGGTGGCGACCTGGCCGCCGAGGTAGGCGATGCGGACCGCGTTCTCCTCCTCCTCGGTCCACGGCATGGAGCGGGTCCGTTCGGCGGTGGCGATCTCGTTGGCCGTGTAGGTCGTCACCACGCCGTTCAGGAGCGCGACCAGCTCCATCTTCTCGCTGTACGGAACGTCCAGCGGCTCCAGGCAGGCCAGGCAGTGCTCCAGGTAGCGCAGGCTGTTCGGGCTGAAGCCGTACACCCCGGACATCAGCCGGGGCGCCCAGGTGTGCCGGTGCATGATCGCCCGGGTCTCCAGCGCGTTGCGGGCCATGTCGGCCCGCCAGTCGCCGGAGGGCTCGGCGATCTCGTGCTCGGCCCCGATGGCGTCGATCATCAGCTCGTACAGGTCCTCCTTGCGGGGGACGTAGTTGTAGAGCGACATCGTGCCGCAGCCGAGCTCCGCGGCCACATGCCGCATGGAGACGGCGTCCAGCCCGCCCTCGTCGGCGAGGCGCACCGCGGCCGCCGCGATGTCCGCGCGCGTGAACGCGGGTCTGGGACCGCGCCCCGTCCGCTCCGGTCGCGCCCAGATCACGCTCGGCACGGACGCCTTGCCCGCCATGGAACATCACCTCGGCCTCCATCGTAGTTACGTACACCGTACGTAGTGCGCTATGGTCGAGCCATGACTTCTACGTACGCTGTACTTAGTGAAGGTCTGCGCAAACGGTTCGGCGAGGTCGACGCCCTGCGCGGGCTCGACCTCGCGATAGCGCCGGGCACGGTCTGCGGCCTCCTCGGGCCGAACGGCGCCGGCAAGACGACCGCCGTACGGCTGCTCACCACGCTGCTGCGGCCGGACGCCGGCTCCGCCCGGATCGCCGGGCACGATCTGCTCCGCGACCCGGCGGCCGTACGCCGCCACATCGGGGTCACCGGCCAGGACGCCTCCGTGGACGGCGATCTGACCGGTCGCCAGAATCTGCGGCTGTTCGCCCGGCTGCACCGGGTGCGCGGACCGGCGGAGAGGGCCGACGAGTTGCTGGACCGCTTCGGTCTGACCGAGGCCGCCGACCGGCCGGTGTCCGGCTACTCCGGCGGGATGCGCCGCCGCCTCGACCTGGCCGCGAGCCTCGTCCGCCGCCCCGACGTGCTCTTCCTGGACGAGCCCACGACGGGACTCGACCCGGCGAGCCGGGGCCGGATCTGGGAGGCGGTGCGGGAGCTGGCCGCCGCCGGCACGGCCGTACTGCTGACCACGCAGCACCTGGAGGAGGCGGACCAACTCGCCGACGACATCGCGCTGATGGACCGGGGGCGCGTCGCGCGGACGGGCTCACCCGCCCAGCTGAAGGCGGTCCTGGGCACCCAGATCGAGGTGGTGGTCGGGGACGTGGACACGATGGTGGACGCGGCGGCCGTGCTGGACCGGCTGACCGGCGCCGAACCCTCGCTCGACCGCGAACGGCGTGCCGTGGGCGCGCTCACCCGGGACGGCACCCTGACCCTTCCGCGCCTCGTGCGCGAACTCGACGCGGCGGGTGTGCCTTTGGTCGACGCGAGCCTGCGGCCGCCGACTCTCGACGACGTCTTCCTGCGCCTCACCGAGGAGCGTGCGGCATGAGCACACTGGTGTACGACGGCGGAGCGATGCTGGGCCGGCAGCTGCGGCGGGTCCGCAACAACCCGGGCCTGCTGATCCTCACCCAGACCATGCCGATCAACATGCTGCTGTTCTTCGGGTACGTGTTCGGCAGCGCCCTCGCGATGCCGGGCGAGGAGTACCGGTCCTTCCTGGTGCCGGGCCTGCTGGTGGCGACCGCGGCGAACGGGATCATGACCGGTATGTTCCAGGCCGCGCAGGACACGCACCGCGGGGTGACGGACCGGCTGCGGACGCTGCCGATGAGCAGGGCGGCGGTACCGCTCGGCCAGACGGTGGCGGACCTGCTGGTGACGGCGGTGGGGACGGTGCCACTGCTGCTGACCGGGCTTCTGGTGGGCTGGCGGATCGAGGGGTCGGCGCTCGAAGCGGTGGGCGCGCTGGGGCTGTTGCTGCTGTTCCGGTTCGCGATGACGTGGATCGGGGTGTTCCTGGGGCTCCTCACCCGCAGTGAGGAGGCGGCGGGCCAGCTGGGCGCGGCGACGTTCCTGCTGCCGCTGCTGTCCAACGCCTACATCCCGGCCGGCGGACTGCCCGGGTGGCTGCGCACGGTCGCCGAGTGGAATCCGATCAGCGCGGTCACGACGGCGCTGCGGGAGCTGTTCGGGAACGCGCCGGTGCCGGACGGGGCGGCCTGGCCGGTGGCGCACCCGGTCGCCGGGTCGCTGGCCTGGTGCGCGGTGCTGCTCGCGGTGTTCGTGCCGCTCGCGGTGCGCCGGTACGCGCGCGACGGGGAGTGAGCGGCCGCGGGCGCACGGCACGGCGAAGGCCCCGTCGGGATCCATGCCGGGGCCGGGCCGTGGCACGGGTGAGACGGGGCCGGGGAGCGCGGGGTGGATTCCGGGGGAATTGCCCGCACCCGGGTGGCACTCCGGGACGCCGCCGCGGTGCCGTGGGGATGACGGCGGCGACAGCGCGGCGGCATCAGGACGGAGGGCCGGCCGGGTACGGGCCTCGGGACGTCGCTCGGCGGTGACCCGTGCGGGTCAGTGTCCGCCGAACAGCGAGCGACGGAGCCTGCGCAGCGGGGCGAAGAGCGAGACACGGCGTACGCGCGCGGTGCGGTCGCTGCGCTCGCGCACGGTGTCCCGCGTGGTCAGCTCACGCATCAACGAGGTCGCCTCTGCCGCCTCCCGCTGCGGCACGGCGGGACCCGCCAGTACCGCGAGATGGCGGTCGAGGCGCGAACTGGTCGCGCTGCTCCCGCAGGTGATCGCAGGGACCCTGGCCCTGCTGCGCACTGTTATCTGATCCATGTCACTCCCCACCCGTACGAGTCCACCCGGCCCGGGCAGGTTAACCCTATCGTCCCGGTGGAGCACGCGTGTATCGCGGTCACAGGATTCACCTTCCCCGTAAGGGTGTTGACGACCCGTAGACGATTACTCTCCGAATCCGACCGATTTCAGGGCGAGTTGGACAATGGGCTGGCTGGTCGGTTGCGGAGAGCCGCCGCCTGGCTCGACGGTGACGGCCAGTGACGTCGCCGAGGTCTCGAGATCGGACGCGATCAGGGGCGTGTCGCCCTCGAAGAGCCCGAGGGAGCGCGGTTGCGCGCCGGGGCGCATGAGCCAGAGCTGATGCACACGGCCGCCGGGCGGCTCGCCGTATCCGCTCAGAGTGACGACCGCACGCCCCTCCGATGCGGAAGCCACCACTCCGATCCGTCGGCCCTTCGCGTCCTCGCCGGTGCTCGCGCGGGCGTCCGAGGCGCCCAGAACGTTAGCGATCTCACTCGCCCGGGCCCGCTGCGCGGCCAGTTCGTCCCGCGCCTCGTTCGCCTGGACGGCGAACAGGGAGGCGACGACGAGGGCCGCGGCGGCCGTGGCGGTGGCGAACGGCACGAACAGCGGACGGCGGCCCGCCCGGCGCGGCGGCGGCTGGCCGCCCCACACATGCGGCGGCAACTGGGGCACCCGCGCGCGGGCCGCCGGCCGCCCGGCACCCTCCTGCGGCAGCGTCCGTACGGCGGACAGCACCCGCTCGCGCAGCGCGGCCGGCGGGGGCGCGGCCGTCGACCAGGCCAGCCGGACGGCGTCCTCGGTCAGCGCGCGCACCTCGGCGGCGCAGACCTCACATGTGCTCAAGTGCTTCTCGAAACGCTGCCGTTCGGCCCGCTCCAGGGCGTCCAGGGCGTAGGGGGCGGCGAGGGAGTGCAGGTCCTCGCGCCTCATCAGGCGGGCGACGAAACTCACGCGACTCCTCCCAGGCACTTGCGCAGCTGGGTGAGTCCGTCGCGCATCCGGGTCTTGACGGTGCCCAGCGGCAGGGACAGCCGCTCGGCCACTTCACGGTAGGTGTAGCCGTCGTAGTAGGCGAGGGTGACCGACTGGCGCTGCAGCGCGGTGAGGCGTTCCAGGCAGCGGCGCACCCATTCTCGCTCCAGCCCGGCCTCGACCTCCTCGGCGACGTGGTCGAAGGCGGGCTGCCCGGAGCGCATGGCCTCGCGCTGCTCGCGTTCCCCGGCGGCGCGGGCGCTGCGCACACGGTCGACGGCGCGGCGGTGGGCGAGGGTGAGGACCCACGACAGGGCGCTGCCCCGGCGCGGGTCGAACCGCGCGGCCGACCGCCACAGTTCGAGCAGCACCTCCTGTGCCACCTCCTCCGACTGCGCCGGATCGCGCACGACCCGGCGCACCAGTCCGTAGACCGGACCGGACACCAGCCCGTACAGGTCTTCGAACGCCTTCTGGTCACCGCCCGCCACGAGCACCAGCAGCTCGTCCGCGTCCACCGTGTCTCCCCCTCCAGCCAGACCGCATCTCGGCCGTCCCGTCCCACGAGGTCTTCGCAACAGACACACCTCCGGATGGGGTACGGATCAAAGAGCTGAAAAAGCGGGTCGGACGGGCACGGAAATTCTTTTCGTGTCCGACCAATCCGCCCCCGCCCCCACTCCGAATCCCGGTGCGTCAGGCAAGTTGGCACTGAGGACGGACGGCATGACACCTACTTCCAGGAGCGGGGCGGGACGCAGGGGACTCGCGACCCTCGTATGTGGTGCGTTGGCCGCCGGCGGGCTCGCAGCCGCCGGTGTGACCGCGCTGGAACCGGGGGCGGCCTCCGCCTCCAGCCACCGCGAGGCCCCGCTCATCTCGGGGACACCGCAGTACGACAACACGGACGTGTACGCGTTCGTCAGCCCGGACAAGCCGGACACGACGACGATCGTGGCGAACTGGATACCGTTCGAGGAGCCCGCGGGCGGACCGAACTTCTTCCCGTTCGCCGAGGACGCCCAGTACGACATCCACGTCGACAACAACGGGGACGCGCAGGGCGAGCTCCTGTACCGCTTCACGTTCGACACGCACACGAAGAACAAGAAGACGTTCCTCTACAACACGGGACCCGTCGAGAGCCTCGACGACCCCGACCTCAACATCACACAGACGTACGACATCGAGCTGCTGAAGCTGAAGGACCAGCACCTGGTCTCGAAGACGAAGATCGCCAACGACGTCCCCGTGGCGCCGTCGAACGTCGGCAAGGCGTCGATGCCCGACTACGCGAAGCTGCGCGAGGAGGCCGTGCACGAACTGCACGGCGGCACCACGACCTTCGCCGGTCAGGCCGACGACCCGTTCTTCCTGGACCTGCGGGTCTTCGACCTGCTGTACGGCGGAAATCTCTCCGAGGTCGGCAACGACACCCTCAAGGGCTACAACGTCAACTCCATAGCCCTCCAGGTCCCGAACCACATGCTCGCCGAGTCGGCGGACCAGCCGATCGTCGGCATCTGGTCGACCACACAGCGCAAGAACGCCAAGGGCTACTTCGAGCAGGTCTCGCGCCTGGGCAGCCCGCTGGTGAACGAGGTCGTCAACCCGATCAAGGACAAGGACCGGTTCAACGCGTCCTCGCCCTGGGACGACGCCAAGTTCCTGAAGAACGTCACCAACCCCGAACTGCCCAAGCTCATCGAGGCGATCTACAAGATCCCCGCACCCGACGAGCCGCGCAACGACCTGGTCGACGTCTTCCTCAAGGGCGTGAAGGGCCTCAACCAGCCGCCGCACGTGACGCCTTCGGAGATGCTGCGCCTGAACACGTCGATCAAGCCGACGGACAAGCCCAAGCGGCTCGGCGTCCTCGACGGCGACAACGCGGGCTTCCCGAACGGCCGCCGGCTCACCGACGACGTGATCGACGCCTCCCTCCAGGTCGTGGAGGGCGAGCTGCTGGGCGCCAAGAACGACCTGGGCGACGCGGTCGACAAGAACGACAAGGAGTTCGAGAAGTCCTTCCCGTACGTCGCCCTGCCGACGGAGGGCTCGCGCGGCCCGCTCGCCAAGGGCACGGACGGCGAGACAGACGTCCGCAGCCAGCTCGGCGACGCGCTCCAGCCGGCCGGCGCGTCCGGCGGCACGGACGACATGGCGCTGATCGCCGGATCGGCGGGCGCCGGAGCCCTCGGCATCATGCTGATCGGCGGCGCCCTCCTGTGGTGGCGCCGGATGCGGGACCGGGCCTACTAGGGCCTCTCGTTCGGATCATGCCGGGCTCGGCCTGATCCGGCCTGATCCAAACGAAAGACCCTGACCCGACCGGCCATCGACCCGGCGCGGCCCGCGAACGTACTCATCCCCCACGGCGCGGGCCGCGTCGCACCACCCGACCACCACCGTCGACGACACCCATCGAGGAGAGGGCATGGTCCCGCCCACGCACGACACCCCGCAGGAGCCCACGCCCGAGCGTGGCGCGGGCCCGGACCCGGCGGCCCCCGCCGGGGGTGAGGGGGCGGGGCCCCCGCAGGACGGGGCCGGGGCGAAGGACGGCGGCCGGGTCGCGGCGCTGCGCCGCTTCGCCGCCGCCCGCCGGCGCGCCCTGCACCTCACCGGCTGCGCCGCCCTGCTGGCCGTCGCCGTCACCGGGGGCTCCGTGGCCCTGGGCGCCGGCGGCGACGCCCCGCGGGTCGCGCCCGCCTCGGCCGCCGTCTCGCCGGGGCTGCTCGCCTCGGGCGACCTGGACACGGGCATCACGGCCCTCCAGTCCCATCTGCGCGATCAGCCCCGGGACTTCGGCGGCTGGGCCACGCTGGGCCTCGCCTATGTCGAGCAGGCCCGCACCAAAGGCGACCCCTCGCGCTATCCGCAGGCCGAGCGGGCGTTCAAGCGCTCGCTGGCGCTGTCGCCCCGCAACGACCAGGCGCTGGCCGGCCGGGCCGCGCTCGCCGCCGCCCGGCACGACTTCGAGGACGCCCTGGCCCTCGCGGAGCGGGCCCTGAAGGAGAACCCGTACAGCGAACGCGCCCTGTGCGTCCGGGTGGACGCCCTCGTCGAGCTCGGCCGCTACGACGCCGCCGCCGAGGCCGCGGACACCGCCGACGACCGCCGTCCGGGCATCCCGGTCTTCACGCGGTACGCGTACGTCCACGAGCTGCGCGGCGACGTCCGTACGGCCCGGCGCGTGCTGGAGCAGGCGCTGTCCTCGGCGTCCGCCCCCGGCGACATCGCCTACGTCGCCACCCAGCTGGGCCAGCTCGCCTGGAACCAGGGCGAGTACGAGCCGGCCCTCACCCACTACGCCCGCGCGCTCGCCGCCGACGAGAACTACCTCCCCGCCCTGGAGGGCCGGGCCCGGGCACGGGCCGCCGACGGCGACCGGGCCGGTGCGATCGCGGGCCTGAAGGACGTCGTCACCCGCTTCCCGCTGCCCGGTCCGCTGGTCGCCCTCGGCGAGCTGTACGAGGCGGCCGGCGACCGGGCCGCCGCGGACGACCAGTACGCCCTGGTCGACGCCTGGACGTCACTCGCCCGCGCGAACGGCGTCAACGCCGACCTCGACACCGCGCTGGCCGCCGCCGACCACGGCGACAAGGCGGCCGCCCTGCGGGCCGCCCGCGCCGAGTACGAACGCCGCCGCACCGTGCACACCGCGGACGCCCTCGCCTGGGCCCTGCACGTCAACGGCAAGGACGACGAGGCGCTGTCCTACGCCCGCCGGGCCACGGCCACCGGCTACCGCAACGCCGTGTTCCTGTACCACCAAGGGATCATCGAGCGGGCCACCGGCCACACGGACGACGCGCGCACCCATCTGCGGGCCGCCCTCAAGCTGAACCCGGGCTTCGCACCGCTGGGCGCCCGGGACGCGCGCGCGGCCCTCGCGGACCTGGAGGCGGACCGATGAGCCCGCGCCGCGTGGCCGCCTCCGGCGCCGCCGTCCTCACGGCGGCCTGTGCGCTCGCCCTGTTCACCGCGCCGCCCGCGAGCGCGCACCCCCTCGGCAACTTCACCGTCAACCGGTACGACGGCCTGGTCGTCGCCCCCGGCGAGCTGCGCGTCGCCCACGTGGAGGACCTGGCCGAGATCCCGGCGACCCAGGCCGAACCCGCGATCGAGAAGGCGGGCCTGACGGCCTGGGCCCGGGAGCGCTGCGCGAGCGCGGCCCGGGACGGCGAGGTCACGGTCGACGGCCGCGAGGCCCCGCTGACGGTGACGGCAAGCCGGGCGCGGGTACGGCCCGGACAGGCGGGGCTCGACACCCTGCGGGTGGAGTGCGCGCTGACGGCACCACTGCCCGAAAAGGCCGCGCACACCGTGGAGTTCACGGCTGCGGGCGGGGAGGCCGGGCCCGGCTGGCGGGAGATCACGGCGCGCGGCGACCGGATGACGCTGACCGCCTCGGACGTACCGGGGACGTCGGTCTCCGGTGAACTGAGCGAGTATCCGGAGGAGTTGTTGTCCTCCCCCGCCGACACGCGGTCCGCGTCCCTGCGGGTGCGGCCCGGCGGTCCGGCCCTCGCCGCGTCCGGCGCGTCCAACGCGGACACCGAGGACGGCGCGTCCTCCGTCCTGCCGCGCGGCGCCGACCGCTGGACGCGCGCCCTGGACGACCTGGTCTCCCGCCGTGAGCTGACCGTGGGCTTCGCGGCGCTCGCCCTGCTGCTCGCGGTCTTCCTCGGCGCGCTGCACGCGCTCGCCCCGGGGCACGGCAAGACGATGATGGCGGCCGTGGCGACCGCGCGCGGGGGGCGGGCCCGGATGCGGGACGTCCTGCCGCTGGCCGCCTCGGTGACCGTCACCCACACCCTGGGCGTGGTGGCGCTCGGCCTGCTGGTCACCGCCGGCTCGGCGGCGGCACCCTCGGTGATCACCTGGCTGGGGGTCGCGAGCGGCGCCCTGGTGATCGCGGCGGGTGTGACCCTGACCCGCCGCGCCTGGCACCTGCGCGCCTCCGGGCACGGCCACGCGTCGGGGCACGGCCACGAGCACCCCCACGACCACGACGGGCATCCCCATCCGCACCCCCACCCGGGCGAGTCCGACCCCGAGCACGCCCACGAGCGCCATCCGGTGCTCGTCGGCGCCTCCCCCGGCACCGCCCCGGCCCCCCATCCCCATCCCCATCCGCACGACCACGCCCACCCGCACCCCCACGACCATGTGCACGAGCACCGGGAGCACGGGAAAACGGCCCCGCTGACCCACACCCACGGCGGTGTCCCCCACACGCACCCCACCGCCCCCACCCTGCGGGGCACGATTCTGCTCGGCTTCGCCGGGGGGCTCGTCCCGAGTCCGTCCGCCGTCGTCGTGCTGGTCGGCGCCGCCGCGCTCGGCAAGGCCTGGTTCGGGCTGCTGCTCGTCGTGGCGTACGGCGCCGGGCTGGCGCTCACGCTCGGCGCGGCCGGGTTCGCCGTCGTCCGGCTGGGTACAGGGGCGATGCGGGTGCTCGACAGGCGTCCGCGCGCGCTGACCCACCCCGTGACGGTCCTCGTCCGCCGTACGGCGCCGCTGGCGTCCGCGGTGCTCGTCGTCCTGATCGGGGCCGGACTCGTGGTCCAGGGGGCGGCATCCGCACTCGGCTGAGCTACTTTTGTGGAGAATGCGCACGGATGCGAAGGGGGGACGCCCGTGTCCGAAGACCATGGCGATGAACGGGTGATCGCGGGTCGCTACCGGCTGCTCTCCCCGCTCGGCGAGGGCGGCATGGGCACCGTGTGGCGGGCCCGCGACGAGCTGCTGCACCGCGAGGTGGCCGTCAAGGAGGTCCGCGCGCCCGCCGGACTGCCCACCTCGGACGTCGAGCGGATGTACGCCCGGCTGGAGCGCGAGGCGTGGGCGGCGGCGCGGGTCGCCGACCGCAATGTCGTCACGGTGTACGACGTGGCCACGCAGGACGGCCGGCCGTGGATCGTGATGGAGCTCGTCCGGGGCATCTCGCTGGCCGAACTGCTCGACGCGGAAGGGCCGTTGAGCCCGCAGCGGGCCGCGCACATCGGTGCCGGGGTGCTGTCCGCGCTGCGCGCCGCGCATGACGCGGGAGTGCTGCACCGGGATGTGAAACCGGCCAACGTGCTGCTGTCGAACGACAACCGGGTGGTGCTCACCGACTTCGGTATCGCCATGGTCGAGGGCAGCTCGGCGCTGACCATGACCGGGGAGGTCATCGGCTCCCCGGAGTTCCTCGCGCCGGAGCGGGCGCTGGGCCGCACGCCCGGCCCGGAGTCCGACCTGTGGTCGCTCGGCGTGCTGCTGTACGCGGCCGTGGAGGGCAACTCGCCGTTCCGTCAGGACACTCCGCTGAGCACCCTGCGCGCCATCGTCGACGAGGAGCTGCCGCCGCCGCGCCGCGCCGGGCCGCTCACCCCCGTCATCGAGGGGCTGCTGCGCAAGGACCCGGCCGAGCGGCTGCCGGCCGCGCGGGCGCAGGAGGATCTGCGGGTCGTCGCGGCCGGGGGCACCCTCCCCGGCACCGGCGCGGGGGCGTCCGCGTACGCCCCGACGATCGCCGCGTTCCCGGCGCCCGAACGGACCGCTCCGACGGCCCCGGTCCCGCCGCCCGGCCCCACCCGGCCCACCGGGACCCCGGTGGACGGCACGGCTCCGATGCGCTCCGAGCGTGACCGCCGGGCCGGGCCGGTGCTGATCGCGGGCGTCATCGTGCTCGCGCTCGCGGTGGGAGGTCTGACGTACGCCCTGCTGAACCGCGGTGACGGCGACGGGGGCAGGGCGGGCGGGGAGACCGCCACCGCGACGGGCGGTGGGACGGCGGCGACCGGGACGAAGGAGGAGCCCGCCACCGAGGAGCCGACGCCGAGTCCGAGTCCGAGCCGGAGCGCGTCCCCGTCGTCCACGCCGCAGTCCGTGCGGGTGACGCTGACCGGCGCCCACACGGACTACGACGGCGTCTGTCCGCCGCCGAGCGGCCAGGCCCCGTCGTTCACGGCGACGTTCACCGTGGGCCGGCTGCCCGCGCAGGTCGTCTACCGCTGGGTGGCGGAGGACGGCGACGTCATGGACCAGGGCTGGAAGACCCTGTCCTTCCCGGCGGGCGGCGACCGGACCAAGCAGGACAGGGTGTTTCTGACGACGTACGACGAGAGCGGCACGTTCGAGAGCGCGATCTCCGTCGAGGTGCGCGATCCGGTGAAAACGAAGTCGGCGTCCGTGCCGTTCTCGGTGACGTGTACGAGCGAGACCCCGTCGGGCGGGGCCTCGCCGTCGTCCGGCGAGTCACCGGACGCCTAGGGGCCGTTCAGCTCGCGGAGTTGAGGGCGGCCAGATAACCACCCGACTGGCCCGCGGCCGTCGGGTGGTACGACTCCGAGATGCTGAGCCAGTTCACGGAGTGCATCCACGAGCTGCCCGAGCACAGTTCGTGCCCGGCGAAGGTGGTCCGTACGTCGCCGAAGGCGAAGCCGTGGTCACGGGCCCGCTTCTCGATGGCGGCGTCGATGTGGTCGGCGGCGTCGTTGAGCGCCCGGCGCTTGGTCTCGGACAGGCCGACGCAGCCGGAGGCGCCGAGCTTGTAGAAGCGGGGGTAGCCGAGCACGACGACCCTGGCGGCCGGTGCCCGGGAGCGGATGGCGTTGTAGACGGCGTCCAGGCGGCCCGGCAGGGTCGTGTCGACGAACGCCTTGGCGGTGTTGATGCGTGAGACGCAGGCGCTGTCGCCCTGCAGCACACAGGTCGTCATGATGTCGGCGAATCCGGCGTCGTTGCCGCCGATGGACACCGTCACCAGGGCGGTGGAGGCGGTGAGCGGGCTGAGCTGACTCGCGGTGACATCACCCGTACGAGCGCCCGAGCAGGCCGTGAAGTCGAAGGACGAGGGTGAGTTGGCGGCGGCCCAGAGGGCCGGGTACGCCTTCGAGCTGCGCTTGCAGTCGCCGCTGGAGCTGATGTAGCTGCCGGCGCCGAGGCCCGAGGAGTAGGAGTCGCCGAGCGCCACATAGCCGCCCGCTGCTGCGGTGTCGGCGGCCTGCGCCGTGGCCGCCCCGGTGAGGGCGGTGCCGATGGCGAGGAGGAGTGAGGCGACGTGTACGGAAAGTCGGGAACGTCTCATGGAACCTCCCTATAGCAGGATCTCTGCCGTAACCGTCGTACCAACTACGCGTGTTGAGTGGAAGTGTTCATGCCAAAACTTTTTCGGGCATCACGCATCCGAGGCGGCGTGTTTTATTTCGTGGCCATGACAAGGTCATTGACAGGTCGTCAACTCCCTTGTCGGGTCGCCAGGGGTTGCGGAGCCTTGATCTCGGCCCGGCGCGGCACCCGCCGTCCGGCCGTGTGTGCGACGACCGCACACACCCCCCACATGTGCGCGCACCACCCCTGCGCACCGCCTGGAGGAGGACTCCCTCGCAATGGCACCACTGCGTAACACCACGCTCCGGTACGCCGCGATATCCGGCCTGGCCGCCGCACTCGTCGCGGGACTCGGCTCCCTGCCCGCCCAGGCCGCCCCGGCCGAGGGCACCGTTCTTGCGGCCGGCTCCCCCACGGCCGTCAAGGACAGCTACATCGTCACGCTGAAGAAGACCGCCGGGCTGAAGGCCGCCTCCGGCACGGGCAAGGACCTCGTCAAGCGGTACGGCGGCACGGTCAGGAAGACGTTCGGCGCGGCGCTGAACGGCTACTCCGCCACCCTCTCGGCCGGTGAGGCGAAGAGACTCGCGGCCGACCCGGCCGTCGCGTCGGTCGAGCAGAACCAGACCGTCCGCCTGGCCGACACCACCCAGAGCAACGCGCCCTGGGGCCTGGACCGCATCGACCAGAGCGCCCTGCCGCTCTCCGGCACCTACACCTACCCGGACAGCGCGGGCAGCGGGGTGACCGCCTACGTCATCGACACCGGTGTGCGCATCACCCACCAGCAGATCAGCGGCCGCGCGTCCTACGGCTACGACGCCGTCGACGGCGACACCACCGCCTCCGACGGCAACGGCCACGGCACCCATGTGGCCACCACCATCGCCGGCTCCACCTACGGTGTGGCCAAGAAGGCGAAGGTCGTCGCGGTCCGGGTGCTGGACAACAACGGCTCCGGCACCACGGCGGGCGTGATCGCGGGCATCGACTGGGTGACGGCGAACCACTCCGGTCCCTCGGTGGCCAACCTGTCCCTCGGCGGCGGCGCCTCCACCGCCCTGGACACCGCCGTCCGCAACTCCATCTCCAGCGGCGTGACCTACGCCGTGGCGGCCGGCAACTCCAGCGCCAACGCCTCCTCGTACTCCCCGGCGCGGGTCACCCAGGCGATCACCGTCGGGGCCACCACCAGCACGGACGCCCGCGCCGGCTACTCCAACTACGGTTCGGTGCTCGACCTGTTCGCGCCGGGCTCCTCGATCACGGCGGGCTGGCACACCAGCGACACCGCGACGAACACCATCTCCGGCACCTCGATGGCGACCCCGCACGTCGCCGGAGCGGCCGCCGTCTATCTGGCGGGCCACACCTCGGCCACCCCGGCCGCGGTCGCCTCGGCCCTGACGTCCGGCGCCACCACCAACGTGGTCACCAGCCCGGGCAGCGGCTCCCCCAACCGGCTGCTGAAGCTGGTGCGCTGACCCACCCCTGAACCATCCGCACCACCGGCCCCCGGAGGCGTCACAGCCCCCGGGGGCCGTCCGGCTGTGAACGGGGGACGAACGGTTGTCAAGGGGCCATCCGCATCTTGACGGCCGATATGCCCCTGAGCCACATTGAAGCCTGGCATCCGGCGCTTCGGGGGGCAAAGTCGCCAATGCAGACCATCCATGGCACGACAACGACGTCCGAGGACGCCGAGCGCGAGCGAGAAGGACCGGGGAGGGACCTGACGCCGCTGCTCGCCGGTGCCGCGACGGCGGTGGGGGCGATCGGCGCGGTCCTCGCGCTCACCGGCTCCGACTCGCCGCTGCGCGGCCCGTTCACCCTGTTCTTCCTCCTCGCCGCACCGGCCGCGGCCATCGGCGCCGCGCTGCGCGGCCTCGATCCCTTCGGCCGTCTCGTGGCCTCGGTCGCGGGCGCCGTCGTCCTCGACATGCTGGTGGCCCAGGCCATGCTGGCCCTGCACCAGTGGTCGGTACGCGGCGGGATCGTGGCGGTGACCGCGATCAGCGCGCTCATCCTCCTGCTCGTCATCATGCGAAGGCGGACGGTCTGACGTGGACATCAGCGTGTACCGCCCCGGCGAGCTCACCGCCGCCGACCGGGCGGCCTGGACCTCCATCCAGTCCAAGGCCCATCTCCAGGGCGCGCCCGAGCTGGGCAACCCGTTCCTGTCATCCGAGTTCGCGCTCGCCGTGGGCCGTTGCCGGCGCGGGGTGCGGATCGCGGTCGTCCGGGAGGGCGGGGAACCGGTCGCGTTCCTCCCGTTCCAGCGGACGGCCACCGGTGTCGGACGGGCCATCGGTCTCGGCGTCTCGGACGCCCAGGGCGTCGTGCACCGGCCCGGCTTCACCTTCGACGCCCGGGAGCTGCTGAAGGCGTGCGGGCTCGCCGTATGGGAGTTCGACCACCTGGTGGACGGGCAGACGGCGTTCGCGCCGGCCGCCACCGGCAGCTTCCCGTCGCCCGTCATGGACGTCGACCAGGGCTACGACGCGTATCTGGCGCATCTGCGGGCGCGGGCGCCCAAGTTCACCCGCACCACCCTGGCCAAGGAGCGCAAGCTGGCCCGCGACCACGAGGACGTGCGGTACGTGCACGACGAGCGTGATCCGGCCGCGCTGCGCACCCTGATGGCGTGGAAGTCGGCCCAGTACCGCAGGACGGGCCGCAGCGACCGCTTCGCACAGGAGTGGATCACCCGGCTCGTGGAGCAGCTCTTCCACACCCGCTCCGACTCCTTCGCGGGTGTCCTGTCCGTGCTGTACGCGGACGGCAAGCCGGTCGCCGCCCACTTCGGGCTGCGCAGCGAGCGGATCCTGGCGTGCTGGTTCCCGGCGTACGACCCGGCGTTCTCGAAGTACTCGCCGGGCCTGGTGCTGCATCTGCGGATGGCCGAGGCGGCGGCCGCGGACGGCATCGCCCACCTGGATCTCGGCCGGGGCCAGAAGGAGTACAAGGACTCCCTGAAGACACGGGAGCTGACCGTGTCGGAGGGGTGGGTGACCCGGCGTCACCCGGTCGCGTTCGGACACCGGGCACGGCGTGCCCCGGTCCGTGCGCTGCGCAACACCGTGCAGTCCCGGCCGGAGCTCTTCGAACCGGCGGACCGGTTGCTCAAACGTATGGGCAGGATCCGGTCAGGACGTACGTAACGGCCAAAACAACAAAAACGTGGGAGCTGGTTCCAGCTCTTGCCATACAGTGTCAATCGTCAATACCGTCGTACATCTCACCCGCATCGGACGGTCGGCCCGCGGCTCCAGGGGAGGGACCGAGGGACCGCAGGACGGCACCGGAGCGGGACGCGGTAGGGGGGTGCTCGGTGAACGTGTCCGCATGTTCGACCGAGTCGTGCCGCGCGACCGGCCGCCGCTCTTTCGGGTGGCCGGCCAGACATGCCAGCTCACCACGGACACGGCCGGAGCCAGTCGCCGTGCCGGGGTGAGACAACCCCCCTTTCGAACCGGACACTTCACCGGGCCGCCCAGGGGCGGGCGGTCCACCGGACGAGAGGGACCGACTCATGAGTTCTGTGCTGCGCCCGGCGGTCCCGGGCCACGATCCGTCACCGGCCGGCTACCGGCCCGTCTCCTCGCACCTGGCCATCGCACCGCCCGTGAGCGTGGTGATCCCGGCCATGAACGAGGCGGAGAACCTTCCGTACGTCTTCAAGACCCTGCCGGACTGGATCCACGAGGTGGTCCTGGTGGACGGCAACTCCACCGACGGGACCGTCGAGGTGGCCCGTGAGCTGTGGCCCGAGGTGAAGGTCGTGCGCCAGCGCGGCAAGGGCAAGGGGGATGCCCTGATCACCGGGTTCGAGGCGGCCACCGGCGACATCATCGTCATGGTCGACGCGGACGGCTCCGCCGACGGCAACGAGATCCTGAGCTATGTCTCCGCCCTGGTCTCGGGCGCGGACTTCGCGAAGGGCTCGCGGTTCGCCAACGGCGGCGGCACCGACGACATGACGCTCATCCGCAAGCTCGGCAACTGGGCGCTGTGCACGGCCGTCAACCGCAAGTTCGGTGCCCGCTACACCGACCTCTGCTACGGGTACAACGCGTTCTGGCGGCACTGCCTGGACAAGATCGACCTCGACTGCACCGGCTTCGAGGTGGAGACCCTGATGAACATCCGGGTCGTCAAGGCCGGGCTGAAGGTGCAGGAGATACCGAGCCACGAGTACCTCCGCATCCACGGCACCAGCAATCTGCGGGCCGTGCGCGACGGCCTGCGGGTGCTGCGGGTCATCCTCAGTGAGCGCTCCAACCGGCGTGCGCTGCGCCGCCGCAGCGCCGCCGCGCACTCCCCCGTGCTCACCTCGGTCGGTTCGCGCTCCTCGGTCCGGGGAGAGACGTCTTGAGCGGTCCCGGCGTCTCCGTCGTGATCTGCGTCTACACCGAGGACCGCTGGGAGGACATCCTCGCCGCGGTCGCCTCGGTGCGGGCGCAGGCGTACCCGGCCCTGGAGACCCTGCTGGTCGTCGACCACAACCAGGCGCTCCTGGACCGGCTGGCCAAGGAGTACAAGGAGACGCCCGAGGTGCGGGTGCTGGCCAACGCGGGTCCGCGCGGTCTGTCGGCCGGCCGCAACACGGGGATCGCGGCCTCCCGCGGGGAGGTCGTCGCGTTCCTCGACGACGACGCCGTCGCCGAGCGGGACTGGCTGAAGTACTTCGCGGAAGGGTACGACGATCCGCGGGTCATGGCCGTCGGCGGGCGCACCGAGCCGATCTGGGCGTCCGGCCGCCGCCCGGACTGGTTCCCGGAGGAGTTCGACTGGGTCGTCGGCTGCACCTACCGGGGCCTGCCCGGCGGCCGGACGAAGGTGCGCAACGTCCTCGGGGGCAACGCCTCGTTCCGCCGTACGGCCTTCGACGTCGCGGGCGGTTTCGCGACCGGCATCGGCCGCGACGGCGACCGGCTGCCGCTGGGCTGCGAGGAGACGGAGCTGTGCATCCGGCTCACCCGTGCCCGGCCGGACGCGGTGCTGCTGATCGACGACCGTGCGGTCATCCACCACCGGGTGCCCGGGCCGCGGGAGCGCTTCCGGTACTTCCGCACCCGCACCTACGCGGAGGGCCTGTCGAAGGCCCTGGTGGCCCGCAGTGTGGGCGCGGACAAGGGGCTGGAGTCCGAACGCCGGTACACGACCCGGGTTTTGCCGGCCGGGGTGGCGCGCGGCCTGCGGGACGCGCTGCTCACCCGGCCGGGGGGCGCGGGGCGGGCGGGCGCGATCGTGGCGGGGGTGCTGACGGCGGCCGGTGGGTACGTCGTCGGGAGTGTCCGCGTGCGCCGGGGCGGCGCCACGTACGCGGTGGCCGGGATCGAGGGATCGCCGGGCGCCGAAGGGGGGACGGGATGAGCGATACGCCGGTGCCGATCCTGATGTACCACGCGGTCTCCACCGCGCCGAACGACGCGACCCGCGAGCTGTCGGTGGCGCCGGAGGCGTTCGCCGAGCAGATGGCCCTGATCGGCGACCTGGGGCTGACGCCGGTGCGGACGGCTGAGCTCGCCGAGCACTGGCGCTCCGGGAAGCCGCTGCCCGAGCGGCCGGTGCTGATCACCTTCGACGACGGCTACGCGGGCGTGCACCGGCACGCCCTGCCCGTGCTGCGCGCCCACGGCTTCACGGCCACGGTGTTCGTCTCCACGGGCTGGCTGAAGGGCCCGCACGACATGGGCGGCGGCCTGGACACCATGCTGGACTGGGAGCAGGTACGCGAACTGGCCGCCGCCGGCGTGGAGATCGGCGGCCACAGCCACACCCATCCGCAGCTCGACCAGCTCCCCGACGACCGGCTGCGCTCGGAGCTCATCCTGTGCCGGGAGATCGTCTCCGACCAGCTGGGCACGGCTCCCGTCTCGTTCGCCTATCCGTACGGCTACTCCAGCCGCCGGGTGCGCGAGGCGGTGCGGGAGACCGGGTACGCCCAGGCGCTCGCCGTCGGCAACGGCCTCGCCCGGCGCCGGCAGGGCCCGTACCGGCTCACCCGGCTCACCGTGCGCCGCACGACCGGTGCCGAGGAGTTCGGGCGGCTGGTCGAGGGCCGTGCCATCGCCCGTACGTTCGCCAGGGACCGTGCCCTGACCAAGGGGTACGCCGTGGTCCGCAGAGCCCGTCAGGTCCGCCGGAAGGCCATCCGTACCCGTGTCTGACACGACGACCACCACCGAGCCCGCCCCCGCCGACGCGACGGCGCCCGAGAAGCCGGGGCGCCGCCTTCGCCTGCCCGGCCTGGGCAGGTCCTCCGGCGGCGGCAGCCAGCTGTTCCGCAACGCCTACGCCCTGATGATCAACACCGGGGTGTCGGCGGTGCTGGGGCTGGGCTTCTGGCTGGCCGCCGCCCGCTACTACTCCGAGTCCGCCGTCGGCCAGGGGTCGGCGGCGATCGCCGCGATGAAGTTCCTCGCCGGACTGACGGCGGTGGCGCTGACCGGGGCGCTGGCCCGGTTCATACCGGTGGCCGGGCGGACGACGGGCCGCCTCATCTTCCGTACGTACGCGGGAAGCTGTGTAGTGGTGGCGCTGGCCGCCGGGGTGTTCCTGCTGACGCTGGACCTGTGGGGGCCGTCGTACCGGTTCCTGCAGGGCCCGCTGAACGGGCTGTTCTTCGTCCTGGCGGTCGTCGCCTGGAATCTGCTCACCCTGCAGGACGGGGTGCTGACCGGGCTGCGCAGCGCGGTATGGGTGCCCGTCGGCAACACCGTGTTCTCGGCGGTGAAGCTGGGCCTGCTGGTGGCGTTCGCGGTGGCGATCCCGACCGCCGGGGTCTTCGTGTCGTGGGTGGCGGCGATCGCGGTGTCGGTGCTGCCGCTGGGCTGGCTGGTGTTCCGCCGGCTGGTGCCCCGGCACATGGCGGCGACCGAGGAGCACGCGCGGCCGCCGTCGCTGCGGGAGGTCGGCCGGTTCCTGGCCGGGGACTACACCGGCTCCCTGTTCTCCCTCGCCGTCGTCTACCTCATCCCGGTGATCGTGGCGGCCCGGGTCTCCGCCGAGGACAACGCGTACTTCTACATCACCGCCACCATCGGCGGCACCGTGAACCTGCTCGCCATCAACATGGGCGCCTCGCTGACCGTGGAGGGCTCGCACGCGCCGGGACGGCTGGCCGGCGACACCCGTGCCGCGCTCGTCCGCATGGCCCGCATCATGGTGCCGGTCTCGGCGGTGCTGTTCTTCGGGGCGCCCTGGATCCTGGGCGTGTTCGGCGCGGGCTACGCGGACGCGGCGACCCCGCTGCTGCGCTGGTTCGCGGTGGGCGGGCTGCTGCGGGTCGTCATGGAGACGTACTTCGCGGTGCTGCGTGCGCAGAGCCGTACCGCGGGACTGGCCTGGCTGCAGGGGCTGTTGTGCGCCCTGGTGCTGGGTCTGACGCTGCTCCTGCTGCCCCGGATGGGGCTGACGGGCGCCGGTGTCGCCGAGATCGCCGCGCTCTCGGTGATCGTCGCGATCGCCGCGCCCCGGCTGTACCGGACAGTGCGGGGCTCCGGCGCGGAGGTACCCGAGGACGCGGCCCCCGACGGCGATCTGGCCGACCTGGGGGCGCGCGAGACGTCCACGGGGGCGCGCAAGGGCTGGGCGCTGGACAGCGACACCCTCGCGCTCGGCATCCATGTCGACTTCGACCATCTGGAACGCCGGCCCGACGTCCGGCCCGGACCGGGCACCCCGCCCACGGGCACCCCGCGGATCCGCCCTCAGCACCGGCCCACCTGGGCCCGCGCGGCGGAGGCGGGGCTGCCGCTGGAGTCGGGGCGGGAGCCGGGCGCGGAGGCGTCGGCGGGTCCCGGCGAGGTGGACGCGCCGTTCGAGGACGCCTTCGACGCGGGCAAGGGCGAGGTGACGGCCGCCGTGGAGGAACCCGAAGCGGCACCCGAGGAGGCCGTACTCGAGAAGTCCGTGCCCGAGGAGTCCGTACGACGGCCCGCCGCGGCCGGACGGCGGAAGCTGCTGCCGCCGACCCGGGTCGGTGTCGTGCTGGGCTGTCTGCTGGTGGCGGCGCTGCTGCTGTACTGGGTGCCCGCGCTGCGGCTCGGGGAGAGCGACCTGGACGGCATGGGCGGGCTCGGGCTGATCTCGGTGCTGCCGCCGCCGACGCTGCTGGGCGCGGCCCTGCTGACCGTCGTGTTCGCCTCGCTGCTGTGGCTGAACCGCGAGCACCGGGCGCTGCTGCTGGTCACGCTGCTCGCGACGGTCGTGTCGCTGCACGCCCTGCCCGCGCTGATCGAGACCGAGCCGCGGTTCGCGACGGCCTGGCAGCATCTGGGCTTCCTCGACTACATCGACCGCACCGGTTCCGCCGTGCCCGACCTGGACGCGCGCTGGAGCTGGCCGGGCTTCTTCGCGGCGGCCGCGTTCGTCGCGCGGGCCTGCGGGGTCGAGGACCTGACCGAGGTCGTCCGCTGGTGGCCGACGGCCATCCAACTGCTGTACCTGGTGCCGATGTTCCTGCTGGTCCGCCATATGCGGGCGAGCTGGCGGGCCAAGTGGACCGGCGTCTGGGTCTTCGTGCTGGCCGGCTGGGTGGGCCAGGACTACTTCTCCCCGCAGGGCTTCACGTATCTGCTGTATCTGGCCTTCGCGGCCGTCCTGCTGGTCTGGTTCCGCGCCCCGCGCGTGATCTGGACGCGGCGCCGGCCCGGCGAGCTGGAGGTGGAGCCGGCGGACCGGCGGCAGCGGGCCGTGCTGCTGGCGGTGGTGATCGGGCTGTTCGCGGCCAGTGTCCCCGCCCACCAGCTGACCCCGTTCGTGATGCTGGGCGTGGTGACGGCGCTGGTGCTGGTCGGCCGGAGCGAACTGCGTGGGCTGCCCGTCCTGTTCGGCGTGATGGTGACCGCGTGGATCGGCTTCCTCGCCGAGCCGTACTGGTCGGGGCACTTCGACGAGCTGTTCGGCGGGGTCGGCGGGGTCGGCGGGAATGTCACCTCCTCCGTCTCCGGCCGGATCGAGGGCGGCAGTTCGACCCACCAGCTCGTGCTGTACGTCCGTGTCCTGCTGGCCGGCGGCGTGATGGCGTTCGCCTGCTGGGGCTGGTGGCGCCGGCGCTTCCACCACTACCGGGAGCGCTCGCTGCTCGTCCTGACCTTCGTGCCGTTCCTCGGCTTCGGCATGCAGTCGTACGGCGGTGAGATGGCTCTGCGGGTCTTCATGTTCGCCCTGCCCGGGGCGGCCCTGCTCACCGGGCTGGCGCTCTTCCCGCGCACCGGCGTCACCGCCGAGGAGCGCGAGAAGGACCGGGTGAGCCTCGCCCCGCTGGCCGCGCTCATGGCGGGCCTGGTCCTCATGGGCGGCTTCCTGGTGGCCCGGTGGGGCAACGAGCCGTTCGAGCGGGTGCGGCCCGGCGAGGTCGCCGCCATGGAGTACGTGTACGCCCACGACGATCCGAGTCTGCGGCTGCTGTGGCTGAGCAGCGACCCGGTCGAGGACGTGACGCCCGCGATGCCGTGGGGCGCCCGGGACATGGAGAAGGTCTCCTATCTGCCGACGCAGGCGCCGGCCGACCCGGTCCTGGTGTCGGGCCTGGTGAAGGCGCTGAAGGACGCGGGCCCGAACTCGTATCTGATGGTCAACCGGGGGCAGGTGACGTTCCTGCGGCTGGACGTGGGCTACTCGCCGACCTGGGAGACCCGGCTGCTGAAGAACCTGGACGCCAGGCCCGAGCTGAAGCGGGTCTTCGCCAACGCGGACGTCACCATGTACGCACTGCGCGAGCAGCCGGAGGGCGCGGTGCCGAAGGCCGATCCGGGTCCGATCGGGCCGCAGGTGACATGGACGCCGTGGTCGGTGGTCGGCGGTATCGCGGCGGTCGCGCTGATCCTGCTGCTGGCGGCCCGCGAGATCGTGCGGGTGGCGACGCCGCCGGGCGTGCGGCAGCTGAGCCGGCTGCAGAGCAGTTTCTGGTTCTCGCTGCCGCTGCTCGCGGTGCTGCTCGCCTCGCTGGTGCAGCGGTTCCTGACGATCGAGTAGGCGGGGTGGGGTGGCTCAGCGTCCGAGCCACCTGACCTCGTAGGCCTGCAGCTCGGTCTTCCTGCCGTCGATCTTCACGGTGGTGCGCCGGTCGAGGGTGTTCACGGCGAGGATCACCTCGTCCGCGGCGAGCACCCGGACTCCGGGCTCGTCCACGGACACCTTCCGGTACCGGGTCCCCGGCGGGAACTCCGCGCCGAACCGCGCGAGCAGGCCGTACATGGGCAGTTCGGCGCCGCCGCGCGCGGTGTCCGTCGGCGTCCACAGACAGCCGGCGCAGTCGGTGCCCGTCTCGTTCTCCGGGTTCCAGTAGAAGGCGGAGGTGGTGCCGCCCTCGGCCAGCGCGATCAGCCCGGTGGCGTGCACGGCGACCCGGCGGGCCTCGGACCAGCCCTCGCGTTCGTCGTCGCCGTCGGCGGGTTCGACGTAGTACTCCGCCCACCACAGCGGCAGGTCGCCGGTCTGCTCGCGCACCCAGCGGCTGACGTCGGTGAACTTCCCGGTGGCCGTGAACTCGTCGGGCAGCAGCTCGTCGTCGCGGGTGTAGCTGGAGCCGTCCACGACGACGAAGTCGGCGCCCGCCTTGTGCTCGTTCCAGTACCGGAAGGCGTCGACGGTCCGCCGGTCGAGGGCGCCCCAAGGGCCCGTGACGGCCTTGGACGCCTCGTGCGCGCGCGGGTCGACGCTGTCCATCACCAGGTACGGCCCGCCGACCATGATGTCCCGGTCGACCTTCTTCAGCGCCCGGTACACCAGGTTGTACAGCTCGGTGTAGCCCTCGTGGTCCCAGCGGCCCTCGGCGTCGTTCCAGAACCCCTTGAACTCGTTCCAGACGATGAAGTGCCGTACGTCCGGGTAGCGTTTGGCGACGGTCGCGGCGAGCGCCGCGTAGTCGTCGAAGTGTTCGGGGTCGGGCGCGGTCTCCAGGGCGGCCTGGCTCCAGTCGGTGGCGTCGACGCCGGGCTCTCCGCCCTTCATCCAGTCCGGTGCGCAGCACAGGGTGACGACCGGGGTGCCGCCGGAGGCGCGGACGAAGTCGATGCGCCGGTCCATCGCCTCGAAGTCGTAACGCCCGCGCACCGGTTCGGGGTTGTCGGCGCCCCAGCCCATGAGGTGCTGGATCTGCGGCAGTCCCCCGTCGCCGGCGATCCGGCGCTCGACGCGTGCCACGGCGGCCGGGGCGCCCTCGTCGGCGCTGTGCTGGGTGTGGGTGAACCCCCAGCCGACCTCCGGGTCCTTCGCGTGCGGGGCGGCCGTGGGGGTGCCGTGCACCTTGTCCCCGTCGCGTGTGGTGCCGCCGGTGTCCACGCCGTTGCCCGGCAGTGTGCTGAGGAGGGTCACCAGCAGGGCCAGAGCCGCCGCGCCCACACCGAGCAGCGCGGTGAGCCGCCACCGCCGTGCCCCCGAATTCCACCCATGACGTCCCATCAAGGACAACGGTAACGGGGGTGACCGCCGCCTGGGCAGGTTTCGGCGGCACACGGTCCACCGGCGGCACGGGACGGGGACGCGACGGGGAAACCGGGTGCACGGCGACCGGCTGTGACGGATCATGGCCGCATGTCTGCGAACCCACACGACGCTCTGCCGATCCGGCTCAACGTCGACGACAGCGACTCGCCGTCCGACGTCGTCGACGCGCTGTTCCTCGGCCGCTTCGCGACGGGCGAGCAGCCGTACGCGCACGCGGCGAACATCGACCGCGTCCGGTCCGGGGCGACCCTGCTGCCGCCGGGCGCGCGGGTGCTGCGCGCGGCCCGCGACGACGACCGCAGCGCCACGCTGGCGGAGGGCGACGGCTGGACCCTGCTGATCTCGCGCTGGAACCGCGGCGCCGACGTCACCGTGACCGCCACCAGCGAGGAGCTGGCGGCGCGTGTGCTGGGCGAGGCGACGGACGGCGCCGCCGACGAGCCCGAACCGCAGCCGGAGAACGTGACCATGGGCTTCTGGTACGTCTCCCCCCGGCGCGGCCCGCACCGCACGACCCGGCAGATCTCGGCGGGCACCTGGGAGGAGGTGCGGCCCAACTACACGGCGCCGGTGGCGGACGCGATGGACCGGCTGATGAAGACGACGCCGGAGGACATCGCGGGCCGTCTCCTGCTGCTGCACGGCCCGCCCGGCACCGGCAAGACGTCGGCGCTGCGGACGCTGGCCCGCTCGTGGCGCGACTGGTGCCAGGTGGACTGCGTCCTGGACCCCGAGCGGCTGTTCGGCGACGTCGGGTATCTGATGGACATCGCGATCGGCGAGGACGACTCCACCGGCAAGGGCCGCTGGCGGCTGCTGCTCCTGGAGGACTGCGACGAACTGATCCGGGGCGAGGCCAAGCACACGGCGGGCCAGGCGCTGTCGCGGCTGCTGAACCTCACCGACGGCCTGCTCGGGCAGGGCCGCAACGTCCTGGTCGGCGTCACCACCAACGAGGACCTGGAGCGGCTGCACCCGGCCGTGGTCCGCCCGGGCCGCTGTCTGGCCCGCATCGAGGTGGGGCCGCTGACCCGCCCGGAGGCGATCGGCTGGCTCGGCACGGACGAGGGCGTGGGCCGCGAGGGCGCCACCCTGGCCGAGCTGTACGCGCTGAAGCGGGGCACCTCGCCGACATCGCTCCCGGACCCGCGGGACGGCGCGGACGCCGGGCTGTACCTGTAGGTGTTTTAGTGGACGTATGACCCTGTTCGTCGGCACCTCGGGGTGGCAGTACCGGGACTGGCGCGGCGTCCTGTACCCGGCGGACGTGCCCATGCGGCGCTGGCTGGAGGAGTACGCGGCCCACTTCGCCGCGGTCGAGCTCAACAACGCCTTCTACCGGCTCCCGTCACGCGAGAACTTCGAGGCGTGGCGGGAGCGGGTGCCCGGCGACTTCGTGGTCGCGGTGAAGGCGAGCCGCTATCTGACCCACATCAAACGGCTGCGGGACCCCGAGGAGCCGGTGCAGCGGCTGATGACCCACGCCGAGGGCCTCGGCGACCGGCTGGGCCCGGTCCTGCTGCAGCTGCCGCCGACACTGCGGGCGGACACCGGACTGCTGGACGCCTGCCTGGCCTGCTTCCCGGCGGGCGTCCGGGTCGCCGTCGAGCCCCGGCACGACAGCTGGTGGACGTCCGGGACACGGGACGTCCTTCAGGCCCGGGGCGCCGCCCTGTGCTGGGCCGACGTGCAGTCCCGCCCGGTGACCCCGCTGTGGCGCACGGCCGGCTGGGGGTACGTCCGCTTCCATGTGGGCCGCGCCCGGCACTGGCCGCACTACGGCCGGCAGGCGCTGGAGACCTGGGTGCGGCGCATCGCCGACACCTGGTCGGCGGACGAGGACGTGTACGCGTACTTCAACAACGACCCGACGGGCGCGGCGGTCGAGGACGCCATGACGTTCGCGCGGGCGGCGCGCCGGGCGGGCCGCGAGCCGACCCGTACACCGGAGCGCCTGCCGGGCCCGGCCGAGAAGGCGGCTCAGTCCTCGTAGGCCGCCCGCAGCGCGTCCCGTACGGTCCGCAGCGCCGCGTCCTCGTCCAGGCCGAGCCGGCGGGCCCGCTCCGCGTAGACCTGGGCGGCCGACGCCGCCTCCCGTTCCGCGGCAGAGCCGGCGGCGGCGATGAAGGTGCCGTTGCGGCCCCGCGTCTCGATCACCCCGTCGCTCTCCAGGGCCCGGTACGCCTTGGCGACGGTGTTGGCCGCCAGGCCCAGCGACTGGGCGAGCCCGCGCACGGTCGGCAGCCGGTAGCCCACCGGCAGCACCCCCGACCGTGCCTGCTCGGAGATCTGCGCCCGCACCTGCTCGTACGGCGCGACGGCACTGTCGTCGATGTGGATCTTCAAGGTCACAGGCCGATTCTCCCGTACCCGCCGGAAAATGAGAGGCACCCCCGGCGGTTCCCCGTCTAGCGTGCGCGCCATGACCGTGATCGTGCGCGACCTGCGCGGCGAAGACCCCGACGACGTCGAGCGGTTCGTCCACTGCCGCCACCTCGGCCTTCCCTACATGCTGTGGAACGCGGACGCGGTCCGCCACCACCAGACGCACACCCACCCCCACGCCCACTACCGGTCCCTGGTGGCGGAGGAGGACGGTGAGACCATCGGCACGGCCCAGACCGGACTCGCGTACGACAGCCCGGAGCCCGGCCAGGGCTACCTCAACGTCTATGTACGGCCGGACCGCACGGGGCGCGGCGCGGGCCGGCTGCTGGTGCGGGCCGCCGAGGAGCATCTGGCGGCGCGGGGCGCGACCCGGCTGTTCTCCTGGGTCCTCGACGAGCCCGGGCACCGCGCGTTCGCCGAGCGCCGCGGCTACCGGCCCAGCCGTTCCTCCCACTTCCTGCGCCTGGACCTGGCCGGCGCTGCGCTTCCCCCGCTCCAGGACCCGCCGCCCGGTGTCGAACTGCGCACCGCCGCGGACTTCGCGGACGACCCGCGCCCGCTGTTCCTGCTGGACACCGAGGCCACGTCGGACGAACCGAGCGACGTACAGGCCGAGTTGACCGACTACGAGGCCTGGCTGCGGGAGACCTGGCAGCACCCCCTCCTCGACCTTGACCTCACCACGGTCGCCGTGGCCGACGGCCGTCCCGTCGCCTTCAGCGTCGCGCACACGGACCGCGCCACGCGCTACGCGACGGCCATGACCGGCACGGCACGCGCCCATCGCGGCCGGGGCCTGGCCAAACTGGCCAAGACCCACTCCCTGCACCGCGCCCGCGCGGCGGGGTACACGGAGGCCCTGACCGGCAACGACAGCGACAACGCGCCCATGCTGGCGATCAACCGCCGGCTCGGCTACGAGATCTGTGCGACGGAGGTGCGGCATGTCCGCGAACTCGGCTGACCGGCCCGGCCGGCTGGACGTGGTGCTCGTCAAGGGCGGGCGTACGAAGATCCGTTACGCGGCGGAGCTGCTGGACGACGACGGCGTCCGCGTCGCCGTCCGCGCCCCGTGGGCCGGCTCCGGGGTCCGCGACTTCGGCTTCGTGCGCTTCGAGCCGGGCGACGTCTTCACCGAGTACTACTGGCGGGACCGCTGGTACTCGGTGAAGGAGGTCCGCGCCGCCTCGGGCACCCGCAAGGGCTGGTACTGCGACGTGACCCGCCCGGCCGCGCTGGCCGGCGGCGAGCTGGTCGTGGAGGACCTCGACCTGGACCTGTGGTGCTCGGCCGACGGGACGCAGGTGCGCCGGCTCGACGAGGACGAGTTCGCCGAGAGCTGCCTGGCCGAGACCGACCCCGGGGCCGCCGCCGCGGCGGTCGCCGCCCTGGACGAGCTGGAGGCGCGCGCGAGGGGCGAGGGCGGCCTGGAGTCGCTCCTGCGGTAGGTCACCGCGGAACGGCGACGACCGCCGGCAGGTCACCGCGGAACGGCGACGACCGCGTACCGCTGGTCGGTGACGCTCCTCCCCCACAGCCGGGCGTCGTCCGACAGCTGCTCCACGCGGACGTCCCCGGCCAGCGGGGCGAGCAGGCCCGTGAGCCGGTCCACCGGTATGCCGGCCGGGCTCACCGTGCCCCACACGCCCTCCACCAGCACCACCCGTCCCCCCGGCCGCAGCAGCCCCACCCAGTGCCGCAGCACGCGCGCGGGGTCCGGGAGCGTCCACAGGACATGCCGGACGAGCACGGCGTCGAACCGGTCCTCGCCGACCGGCGGCCCCGCCGCGTCACCGACGAGGAACACCGCGTCACGCCCGGCGAGCTTGGCGCGGGCGCGCTCCACCATCGCCGGCGACAGGTCGACCCCCGTCACCCGGTGTCCCTGCTCCGACGCGAGGAGCGACAGACTGCCGGTGCCGCAGCCGATGTCGAGGACGTCGCCGGGGCGGGCGGGCAGCCAGGAGCGCAGCCGGTCCGCCCAGGCCTGCCGCACCTCGGGGTCGCGCAGACCGTGGTCGGGCTCGTCGTCGAAGGTGGGCGCGGCGGCGTCCCAGTCCGTGTACGCACTGCTCAGAGACTGTTCACCGTTCGTCATGGGCCCATCGTGACACCCGCCACTGACAACGGGATTCGTGACGGCCGCCACTGACAGGACCTGCGGCGATGAGGAACTCTCCCCGGACGCGTCTACCTCCGTGCCAACGCGGAACACGGTAGGCACTGCACCGAAGGAGGCAGCCATGCGCCGGACAACCGTGCAGAAGCCCCTGAAGAAGTCGGATGCTCGCAGGGTTCGCGAGGAGGCGGATCAGTCCCCGTCGGGACGACCCGAGATCCGCAAGGACATCGCCCGCACCTGGTGGCCGGAAGGCTGAGACGCCGCGCCGTCCGCCGTACCGGACCGGATCAGCCGAGCCGCTTGATGTAGTGCAGGCGGTCGTAGGGCCCGCTCACGCGCCGCTCGACGACCTCGTAGCCGTACTTCGGGTAGATCTTCTGGTTCTCCCACATCATCGCGTTCGTGTAGAGCCTGACCTCCGGCAGGCCGAGGGCACGCGCGTGTGCCTCGACGAACCGCAGCAGCCGTCCCCCGACGCCCTGCCCCTGGGCGCC
Organism: Streptomyces sp. RK62; assembly: GCF_018070255.1. Classification (NCBI taxonomy): domain Bacteria; kingdom Bacillati; phylum Actinomycetota; class Actinomycetes; order Kitasatosporales; family Streptomycetaceae; genus Streptomyces; species Streptomyces sp. RK62. The sequence continues at coordinate 157,113 of NZ_JAGPYD010000017.1, forward strand.
GGGGTGCACGGCGACGGTGTCCAGGTACAGATGGTCGGGGTGCGCCTCGATCACCACCAGCCCGGTCACGGGCCGCCCCGTCACATACACCTTCCCCGCCGCCACATTCGCCGCGTGGTCGGCCTCCATGGGCACGGGCACCACCCCGATGCGCTCGATGTACGGCGTGAACGCCGCGTCGATCACGGCCTGCACGGCCGGTACGTCGGCGGCCGTGGCCGGCCGGATCAGCTCGCTCGTCATGGGACGACGGTAGCTACCTGATCCCAGTCTGAGCGCTTCCTTAAGGCGACCCTAAAGATCGCCATCAGCCCTCTCCGGCAGGCGATTTCGGCGTTCATCCGGGCTAACTTCTGATCGCCCCCACGGGATTCACCCCCTGCACCAGGCCCCACGAGGAGATCAGCCATGCCCGCACGCCGCAAGGCCGCCGCAGTCGCCGCGCTCGGTCTGACGCCGCTCGCCCTGACCGCTCTCGCCGCCGCGCCCGCCTCGGCGCACGGTTCGCTGGGGGACCCGGTCAGCCGGGTCTCGCAGTGCTACGCGGAGGGCCCGGAGAGCCCGAAGTCCGCCGCGTGCAAGGCGGCCGTCGCGGCCGGCGGCACCCAGGCCCTGTACGACTGGAACGGCATCCGCATCGGCGACGCGGGCGGCCGGCACCAGGAGCTGATCCCGGACGGGAAGCTGTGCAGCGCGAACAACGCGGAGTTCAAGGGCCTCGACCTGGCCCGCGCGGACTGGCCGGCGACGAGCGTGAGCAGCGGGTCGTACACCTTCAAGTACCGGGTCACCGCCCCGCACAAGGGCACCTTCAAGGTGTACGTCACCAAGCCGGGCTACGACCCGTCGAAGCCGCTGGCCTGGGGTGACCTGGATCTGGCGAACCCGGTGGCGACCGCCACCGACCCGGCGGCCGAGGGCGGCTTCTACACCTTCTCCGGCCGGCTCCCGGAGCGGTCCGGCAAGCAGATGCTGTACACGGTCTGGCAGCGCTCGGACAGCCCGGAGGCGTTCTACTCCTGCTCGGACGTCACCTTCGGCGACGGTTCCAACCAGGCTCCGGAGGCGCCGGCCTCGCAGGAGCCGGCGGCCCCGAGCGCCTCCGCGCCCTCCGAGGAGCAGATCGAGGCGGGTACGGAGAAGTCGACGGTCGAGCACGGCGGCCACGGCGACCAGGACGCCCGTACGTCGGCGGAGCCGGCCGCGGCCGATCCGACGCCCGCCGCCGCCCAGGCCAACCGGCCGAAGGCGGCCTCCGCCGGGGAGAACCTGGCGGAGACGGGAGGGGACGCCTCCACCGGGTATCTGGCGGTGGGCGGCGCGGCCACGCTGGCGCTCGGCTCGGCGGTCCTGTTCGCGTCGGTGCGCCGGCGGGCTGCGGGCGGCGCCCGGCGCTGATCCCTCGGGTTCCGGGGCCTGAACGGCGGCTCAGGCCGGTCAGGCCCCGGCGGTGTGTCCGCGGTCAGCCGCTCAACTGATCGCGGACGCGCAGGTCGTGGGGGTGGCGCGGGCCGGGTCGAGCGCGTTGGCCACCTCGTGGAAGGCGATGCGGTCGGTCAGGCCCACCAGGGCGTGTTCGGACAGGTCGAGGGCGCACTTGTCCTGGATGAGGACGTTCTTGACGGAGGAGCCGGACAGGAACTGGGTGCGGTAGGGGGTGACCACCTCGTCGTACTTGGTGGCTATGACGGTGTAGCGGACTCCGGGGACGGTGTCGCCGCCCGCGTTGAGCCGCTCCATGAAGTCGGACCCGGCGACCTGCTGGGCGAGGGCGGGGGTGGCGGCGTTCAGGAGGTCGCCGGCGCCGGGGAAGTACGGCAGCAGGTTGGCGAGCCCGGACAGGGTCGTGCCGTGGTTGTTGGGCGCGATGCCGACGAGGGCGTTCACCTTGGGGGCGCCGCCGAGGAACTTCAGGTAGTAGCGGGGCATCATGCCGCCCTGCGAGTGGCCGACGAGGTCGGCCTTGCCGGCGCCGGTGGCCGCGAGCACCTTGTCGACGTAGGCGGAGAGCTGTTCGGCGGACTTGTCGATGGGGCCGAGGGCGTTGAAGAACGGCACGCCCGGCAGCTGGCCGTAGTCCAGGGAGAAGACGCAGTAGCCCCGGTCGGTCAGATAGGGCGCGAGAAACAGCCAGTTGTCCACGGAGTTGGCGAACGTTCCGTGGACGAGGACGACGGGGCGGGGGTGGGCGGCGGAGGGCTTGCAGGAGTAGTCGTTCCAGCCGCTGCTGGGTGCTGCCGCCGTCGGGGCGGCCTGGGCGGCGGTGGCGGGGACGACAGCGACCGCGGCGGTCAGCAGCAGCGCGGCCAGCGGTCTGAGCATTCGTTTCCAGGGCAGCATCGGGTGATCTCCTCGCGACTCGGGGGAGGTACGACGGCCTTACGCCCTGTGATCCGGATCACGAAGGATGCTGTTCACTCGTCAAGTTACGGGCGAGTAGCAGGCGGTGGGAAGTTACGCGTCGGTAAAAACTTCCAGCGATAACCGCAGCGGTAACCGCGGTATCTGATAAGGCCCCTGACAGGACGTCACCAACTGGGACGGACCGGACCGTGCACGGCGATCCGCGTCAGCGCGTGCAGCAGGGCCCGCAGGCCGTCCTCGCCCAGCACCTCGCCCCAGGCCCCCACGACCTCCGCCGCCGCCTCCTCGGCGGCGCGGGTGCAGGCCCACCCCCGCTCGGTGAGCACGATCAGCCGGGCGCGGGCGTCCCCGGGGTGCGGCCGGCGCTCGGCGTACCCCTTGCGCACGATCTCGTCGACCAGCTGGCTCGCGGCCTGTTTGGTGACCCCGAGATGGGTGGCGAGCTCGGTGACCGTGGCGCCGTCCGGGGCGAGCCGGGCGAACGCGAACCCGTGCGCGGGCCGCACCCCGTCGAACCCCCGGCCGACCACGCCGTCGTGGATGCGCCGGGTGAGGTCGCCGGCGGCGGAGAGCAGGGCGGCGGACAGGGCCATGGCGTCGGAGTTCTGCACACGGGCATTGAAACACCCTTGACCAATTGGTCAAGCAGGTTGACCATATAGGCGCATAGTCAAGCTGCTTGACCATCGTGGATCGTCATGGAGGAGTCCGTCATGCCTGTCGTCCGTCCGTCCGAAGCCGTGGTGCACGAGATGCACGGCGCCCGTTTCGTCTCGTACGCCACCCCGCTCACCGGGAGCCGGGAGCTGTGCGCCTGGCGCGGCGAGGTGCCGGCCGGCACCCGCGCCCCCGCGCACACCGTCAGCAAGGAGGAGATCCTGCACATCCTCGACGGCGGTCTGCGCGTCACCCTCGACGGGGAGACGACCGACGTCACCGCGGGCGACACGCTCATCGTCAACGCCGGCGCCACCCTGACCGTCGAGAACCCGGGCACACGTCCCGCGATCACCTGGGTGACCACGCTCGTCGGCCTGGAGGCGGAACTCGCGGACGGGACACGCATCGCTCCCCCGTGGGCCCGCTGAGGTTCACCCGGCTCCCGGGAGACCGGCCGGCGCGGTCATCCCGCGCTCCCCGGGCTCTGGTGCCACAACTTCCGCCCTCCGGCGGGCCCTTCACCCGCGGGACGCAGATCGGCCCAGGGGTGCATCTCGTACCCCGTGGACATCCGGATGGTCCGCTGCCGCTCCATCCCGTCCTGGGCCGCGGAGCCGGCCGGCGCGGGCGCCCCCTCGGACCCGGCGAGCCGGCGCCGCGCCGCTCCCTCGCCGTCGGAACCGTCCACGGGGCCGCCGTCCCCGGCCAGCCGGGCGGCGACACCCTCCAATCCCTCGCTCCGGCGCACCTCCAGCAGGTCCGCGAGGTTCCAGGCGGCGGAGCCCACGACGCTGAGGCTGCGCGGCCCGCGCCGCTGCACGACGCCCCGCACCAGCAGCAGCCAGGAGTGGAAGACGGTGTGGGCGCAGGCGTCGTGCGAGTCGTCGAAGAAGGCGAGGTCGACCAGGCCCGTCCCGTCGTCGAGCGTGCTGAAGATGACCCGCTTGCCGGACCGGATCGGCGGGGTCTGGGTGGCCGCCTTGGCGCCCGCGACCAGCACGGTCTCCCCGTGCCGCGCCTCCCGCAGCCGGCGTGCGCCGACCACGCCCAGCTCCTGGAGGAACTCCCGGTGGTCGTCCATGAGATTGCGCGAGGCGTCCATCGACAGCACTCCCAGCTCGGCGCTGAGCCGCTCCTCGGAGGTCAGGTCGGGGAGTCCGGCGGCGGCCGTCCGCCGTCCGCCGGCCAGCGGGAGCTGGTCCCCGCCGCCGCCCCGGGCACCCCGGTGCAGCTCGGTCAGATGCAGTTGCAGGTCCCGCCGGTTGGCGCCGAACGCGTCCAGCGCGCCGACCTGGGCGAGCCGCTGGGCGAGCGGACGGCTGGGCCGGGCCCGCTCCCAGAAGTCGAGCAGGGAGGCGTACGGCTGTCCGGCCGCGATCCGGGCCGCCTCGGCCTCGCTGATGCCGTGCACGTCGGAGAGGGCGAGCCGCAGCCCCCAGGTGCCGCCGGACTTCCCCGAGTCGGACACCAGTTCGATCCGATGGGTGACGCCCGAGACGTTCACGTCCAGCGGCAGGATCGGCACCCCGCGCCGCCGCGCGTCCGCGAGCAGCAGCCGCTTCGGGTACATCCCGGGATCGTGGGTGAGCAGCCCGGCGTAGAAGGCGGCCGGGTGATGGGCCTTCAGCCAGGCCGACTGGTAGGTCGGCACGGCGAAGGCGACCGCGTGCGCCTTGCAGAAGCCGTACGAGCCGAAGGCCTCGACGATCTCCCAGGTGCGCCCGATGGTCTCCGCGTCGTACCCCTTGGCCGCCGCATGCTGGGCGAACCACACCCGGATCCGCGCCTGTGACTCCGGGTCGGAGAGCCCGCGCCGGACCCGGTCGGCCTCGTCCCGTCCGCAGCCGGTCATGAGGTGCACGATGTCGATGATCTGCTCGTGGAAGACGACGACCCCGTACGTGTCGCGCAGCGGCTCCGCCAGGTCGGGGTGCGGGTAGCGCACCGGCGCCCGCCCGTGCCGGGCTTCGATGAACGGCCGCACCATGTCGGCGGCGACCGGTCCGGGCCGGAAGAGCGAGATGTCCACGACGAGGTCGTGGAAGGTGGCCGGCTGGAGCCGTCCGACCAGGTCCCGCTGGCCCGGCGACTCGATCTGGAAGCAGCCGAGCGTCTCGGTGGACCGGATCAGCCCGTAGGTCGCCGGGTCGCCGTCGGGCACCCCGTCCAGGTCGATCCGCTCGCCCGTGGCCCGCTCCACCTCGGAGACCGCGTGCGCCATCGCGGACTGCATCCGCACCCCGAGGACGTCGAGCTTGAGCAGCCCGAGGTCCTCCACGTCCTCCTTGTCGAACTGCGACATGGGCAGGTTCTCGCCGCTGGTCGGCACGACGGGCGTCCGGGCGTGCAGGGTCGCGTCGGACAGGAGCACCCCGCACGGGTGCATGGCGATGCCGCGCGGCAGGGCGTCCAGCGCCTCCACCAGCTCCCACAGCCTGCCGTACCGTTCCCGCTCCCCCGCCAGCCGGCGCAGCTCGGGCAGTTCGTCCAGGGCCGCGCGGGCGTCCCGGGCCCGGATGTGCGGGAAGGACTTGGCGATGCGGTCGATGTCGGCCGGGTCCATCGACAGGGCCGCGCCCACGTCCCGGATGGCGTGCCGCACCCGGTAGGTCTCCGGCATGGAGACGGTCGCGACCCGCTCGCTCCCGAACCGGTCGATGATCGCGCGGTAGACCTCCAGCCGCCGCGCGGACTCCACGTCGATGTCGATGTCCGGCAGCACCAGCCGCCGCTTGGACAGGAACCGCTCCATCAGCAGCCCGTGCTCGACGGGGTCGGCGTGCGCGATGCCGAGCAGATGGTTGACGAGGGAGCCCGCGCCGGACCCCCGGGCGGCCACCCGGATGCCCATGGCCCGTACGTCGTCGACGACCTGGGCGACCGTCAGGAAGTAGGAGGCGAACCCGTGGTGGGCGATGATGTCCAGCTCGTGGTGCATCCGCTCCCAGTACGCCCGCCGCCCGTCGTAGCCGCGCCGCACCATTCCGGCCACCGCCCGGGAGGCGAGCGCCCGCTGGGCGGTGCGCCGGCCGGCGCCGACGAGATACGGCTCGGGGAAGTGGACGGTGCCGATGCCGAGGTCGTCCTCGGGGTCGACGCGGCACTCGGCGGCGGTCGCCGCGGTCTGCTCCAGCAGCCGGCGCGCGGTGCCGGGTCGGAAGCCCGCCGCCTCCACGATCCGCTCGGCGGCCCGTTCCATCTCCTCGGGGCCCTTGAGCCAGGCCTGACCGGAGTCCCGTTCCCCGAGGGCGTCGACGGGCACGAGCCGGCGCGCGGCGTCCAGCACGTCGGCGACCGGCCCGAGGCCGGCGTCGGCGTACCGCACGGCGTTGCTCAGCACCGGCCGGATCCGCTGCTCGGCGGCGAAGCCCACGGTGCGGGCGGCGAGCCGCAGCGACCCCGGGCCGGTGCCCTGCCGTCCGTGCCATACGGCCTCCAGTCGCAGGGCGTCGCCGTAGACCTCCCGCCAGGGGGCGAGCAGCCGGGCCGCCCGGTCGGGGCGTCCCGCGGCGAGCGCGCGGACCACGTCGGAGGCGGGGCCGAGCAGGACGGTCAGCCCGTCGCCGTGGTTGTCGGCGCGGGGCAGCAGGGGCGGGCCGTCGCCGCGGTGGGCGGCGGAGACGAGCCGGCACAGGTCGGCCCAGCCGCGGGCCCCGTCCCGGGCGAGGAAGGTGACGCGCTGCGCGGGTTCGTCGACGAACGCGCCGCCGCGCACCGGGGTCCGCCGGCGCCCCGGCGCCTCCTCGCGCGGCGCCGACTCCTCCACCGCCAGCTCGACGCCGTACAGCGGACGTACGCCGACCGTGGCGCAGGCCTTGGTGAAGCGGACGGCGCCGGAGAGCGAGTCGCGGTCGGTGAGGGCCAGGGCGTCCATGCCCCGCTCGGCGGCCCGCTCGGCCAGCCGCTCCGGGTGGGAGGCGCCGTGCCGCAGGGAGAACCCGGAGACGGTGTGCAGATGCGTGAAGCCCGACACACGCACCTCCCTGGCGGGCCCGAGATCGACCCTCGAACATCAGTTCCCTACTCCCTCACCATAGACCATCTCCGGGCCCTTATCGAACACCCGTACGACACTCATTCAGTCCTCCCCCACCTGCGCGGACACCCCTCCCCCCGGAGCGTTGAGGCATGACGCAGCCCAGCCCCTTCCTCGCCGAGGTGAAGGAGGCCGTCACCCCCCGGGCCACCCTGCTCGTGGCCGGTGTGCTCGCCCTCAGCCTGCTCTTCATCACCTCGTACGTCGGCGCCCTCCACGACCCGAAACCCAAGGACGTCCCCGTCGGTGTCGTGGCGCCCCCGGCGGTCGCCGAGCAGACGGTGGACCGGCTGTCCGCGCTGCCCGACGGCCCCCTGGACCCCCGGGCACTCCCCGACGCGGAGACGGCCCGCGCCCAGATCGTGAACCGCGACATCTACGGCGCCCTGGTGATCGACCCGGCCGGCACCCGGGACACCCTCCTGGTCTCGACGGGGGCCGGGCGGGTGCTGGCCCTCACACTGGAGACCGTCTTCACCGACCTGGAGCGGACCCAGGACCGCACCCTGCGCACCGTCGACGTGGTCCCGGCCGACCCGCAGGACGCCAACGGGCTCACGTCCTTCTATCTGGTCGTGGGCTGGTGCGTCGGCGGCTATCTCTGCGCGTCGATCATGACGATCAGCTCCGGTGCCCGCAGCCCCACCCCACGGCGCACCCTGATCCGGCTGCTCTCGATGGCCGTCGTCGCCGTCGTCGCGGGGCTCGGCGGCGCGCTGATCGTCGGGCCGATCCTCGGCGCGCTCCCGGGCAGCACCGCCGCGCTGTGGGGCCTGGGCGCCCTGACCGTCTTCGCGGTCGGCGCGGCCACCCTCGCCTTCCAGTCCCTCATCGGCATGGCCGGCATCGGCCTGGCCATCCTGATCGTGGTGATCCTCGGCAACCCCAGCGCGGGCGGCGCCCTCCCGCCCCCGCTCCTCCCCCCGTTCTGGCGGGACATCGGGCCCGCCCTGCCCCCGGGGGCTGGCACCTGGGCGGCCCGCTCGATCGCCTACTTCAAGGGCAACGACTCCACGGGCTCCCTGCTGGTGCTGTCGGCGTGGGCGGTCGGCGGCACGGTCGTCGCCCTGCTGACGGCAGTACTGCGGGGCAGGGGCCGGGACCGGGACCGGACGGAGACCGCCGCCACCCCGTGAGGGGACGGCGAAGAGCCCCGCCCCCCGACAGCGGGGGCGGGGCTCTCGTGAAAGCGGCGTCAGCCGATCTCGGTACCCGTGGCGGAGAGCGCCTCGGTCACCGGCTGGAAGAAGGTCTCGCCGCCGGAGGTGCAGTCACCGCTGCCACCGGAGGTGAGGCCGACCGCCTTGTCGCCGGAGAACAGCGAGCCGCCGCTGTCGCCGGGCTCGGCGCAGACGTCGGTCTGGATCAGCCCGTTGACGATGTCGCCGTTGCCGTAGTTCACGGTGGCGTCCAGGCCGGTCACCTTGCCCTCGTGCACCTGGGTGGTCGAACCGCTCCGGGTGACCGCCATGCCCACGGTGGCCTCGGCGGCACCGCTGATGGCCTGCGTGGAACCGTTGTAGAGGTTCACCTCGCTCGGGTGGTCGACGTCGGCCGAGTACTTGACCAGGCCGTAGTCGTTGTCGGGGAAGCTCGAGTCCGCGTTGGTGCCGATCTCCTGACCGCTGGAGTCGGACCAGGTCGAGATGGACTCGGTGCAGTGCCCGGCCGTCAGGAAGAACGGCTCGCCGCCCTTGACGACGTTGAAGCCGAGCGAGCACCGCCCGCCGCCGCCGGTGATCGCGTCACCGCCCGCGAGGAAGGGCTTGAACTCCCCCTTCGAGCGCTTCAGTTCGACCGTGGCGCCCAGTCCGTCGGCCACCTCGGTGAGCTTGGCCCACTCGGCCTTGGAGACCGTGCGGTCGGCGGTGACCACGACCTTGTTGGCGGTCGGGTCCGTCACCCAGGCGGTGCCGGGGATGGTGGCGTCCTGCTTCAGCGTGGTGCGGGCGCTTCTGAGCTCGGCGAGCGAGTTCTGGACGACCCGCGCCTTGGCGCCGGCCGCCTCGACGGCGCCGGCGGCGGCCTCGTCGAGGACGTTCACGACGAGGCTCTTGGCCTGGGCGTCGTAGTAGGTGCCCGCGGCGTCGGCGCCGAGGTCCTTCACGAGGGTCGAGGCGAGCTTTCCGGCCGCGCCGACCGACAGGGTCTTCGGCGCGGAGGCCTCCGGCGTCTCACTCGCGTTCGCGGACTGCAACGTCACGCCGGCGGCGACCAGTGCGGCGATGCCCGCACCTGCCACGGCGACACGGCGCCTGGGTATGCGTCGGTGCTTCAACTCACGTCCTCCTGTGGGGGGTCGGTCCGAAAGGTTGTGGGGACCTCGTCGGACCGGAAGGCGTACGGCCACGGGGACGACTCACAACAAAAGCCACACCCGCGCCGGTTGAACAGGCCTCACTATTCCTATGTTCGACAGGAGGACACAAGGTCGACTTCAGGACGGGCACAGAACACACGCACACACCCCCCAAATCTTGACCATGCACTGTCACACTCATGGTCTTCGCTCAGCAAACACCGCGAGCGAGCACGGCATCAGCAGCGGGTGAGGTCTACTCCTGTCCTGAAATCGCCCCTGAGGACTGGATATACCTGGGGACACGACGACGAGCCCCCGCACGCGATCGCGTGCGGGGGCTCTTCCCGATGCCGTGCGGACCTCACATGTGCCGGGGCGGCACAGCCGGTCAGTAGACGCTGACGCCGTAGGCGGACAGGGCCTCGGTGACCGGCTGGAAGAAGGTCGTGCCGCCGGAGGAGCAGTTGCCGCTGCCGCCGGAGGTCAGACCGTACGCCGTGCCGTTGCTGCCGTAGAGCGAACCGCCGGAGTCGCCGGGCTCGGCGCAGACCGTGGTCTGGATCAGACCGGAGACGATGTCGCCGCCTCCGTAGTTGACGGTCGCGTTGAGGGCGGTGACCCGGCCGCTGTGCGTACCGGTGGTCGAGCCGTCCCGGATGACGGTCGTGCCCACGCTCGGCGTGGCGGCGCGGGTGATGTCCACGCCGTTGGCGGTGCCGGGCCGGCTGACGGAGCCGGTGTAGCGCACGATGCCGTAGTCGTTGCCCGGGAAGCTGGAGCCGGCGGTCGAGCCGATCACCGTAGTGCGCCCGGAGTTGGAGTACCAGGTCCCCGCGCCGTCGGTGCAGTGGCCGGCCGTCAGGAAGTACTGGTTCCCGCTGCTGTCCTGGACGTTGAAGCCGAGGGAGCAGCGCCAGCTGCTCGCGTAGATGGCGTCACCGCCCTGGATGAACTTCTGGAACTTGCCGGGGGTGCGCTTGATCGTGAGCGCGTCGGCGCCGGAGCCGGCCTGCTCCTTGATCTTCGCTATCTCCGCCTGGGAGACCGTGCTGTCGACGGTCACCGTGACGCGGTTGGTCTTGCTGTCGACGGCCCAGGCGGTGCCGGGGACGTCGGCCTTCAGCACGGAGCCGCTGACGCTCTTGAGCTGGGCGGCGCTGAAGGTGGTGGGGGTCTCTGCGGCGGTCGCGTTGGGGATCGCGAAGGCCGCCGCGGCGACGAGGCCGGAGGACACGGCGATCAGCCGGGTCCGTCTCGTGATGCCGCTGCGAGGAGTGGTGCGCTTGATCCTCACGTTTCGTTCCCTCCAAGGGAAGTCGGGGGCCCGCGTGGGGTCGGGGCCCGTGAGGCGCAGGCAGGAGGGGTCATCGTCCGGATTCCGAACATGCCGTGCTCCTGACAAGCGCTGAGGGGAGTATTCGGCCGAACGACCGGTCGGCACAAGGGTGCCTTTCGGCCGTCAACATTTGAACCATGTGTGCACGTTGGCCGAGGCTGTCCGCATCGGCGCCGGTCAGAGCCGGTTGCGCGCCCCCTCGCCCGACGCGCCCCCGACGCCGTCGAAGGGGCCGGCCGGGCATGCGGCGCCCCCGCAAGAGGGGCGCGAGCCACGGTCGGACCGGGGGACGGACCGGCGGCCGGTACCGCACCGGGGCGCACGGCGTCCCCTCACCCGGGCCCGCGCGCTCCGCGCCCCGGAACGCCTCGACACATCTGACGCCCGCCCCCGCGCACGCCGCCCACTCCTCGCCGCATGGCCGGAAGTAGCCCCTCCGGATAGCCGGCTTCCGGTTCCCGATATCCGGTTCCCGGTTCCCGGCTCCCCGGCTCCCCGGCTCCCCGGCTCGCGGTTCGTGGGTCCCGGTTCACGGTTCGCGGGTCCCGGCTCGCGGTTCGCGGTTCACGGTTCGCGGTTCACGGGTCCCGGGTCCCGGTTCGCGCCTAGCAGCCGTCGCACGGGCAGCAGCAGTCGCACCCGTCGCAGTCGCAGTCGCGGCAGCAGCCCTCGCGCTTCTTACGGGACCACGGGCCCTCGTACTCCTTGGCGCAGCACAGCTTGCAGGTGCAGCACAGCAGCCAGAACATCCCGCAGCCGGCCCAGAATCCACGCCGCCCCTTCGGCGGCTGCGGCGCCGGCCCCTCCCCGAACCCGCCGAACCCGCCGAAGCCACCCCCGCTCCCGCTCCCGCCCGCCGCGCCCCCGCCCCCGGCGTACGGATTCCCGCCCCCGGCGTACGGGTTCTGCGGCACGCCCCCGTACGGCCCCTGCTGCGGCGGCTGCCCGTAAGGGCCGGGCTGATGGGACGCGCAGACCGGCGTCGTGCCGAAGGCGCGGTCCACGGAGCGCCGCAGTTCGTGCACGAGCAGCAGGTGCGCGAGCCCGGGCTCGGTGAACTCCACCTCGCGCAGCGCGAGCCGCACGCCGTGCACGGCGTCGTCGGCGAGCCGCCGCGCCTCCGCGAGGGAGGTCCCGGTGGCGGTCAGCGGGTTCCACGCACCGGCCTCGGCGTCGGCGGCCAGGTCCTCCACGGCGTCCAGGAGGTGCGCCAGCCGTCCGAAGAGCCGGCCGGCCTCGGCCAGCGGCCCGGCGTTGCCCGGCCGTCCGGCGAGGACGGCGGTGTGCGCGAAGGCGGCGGCCGTCGCGGTCTCCGTCGGCTCGGTCACGGTGAGGATCGGTGTGCCGGGCCCGGCGAGGGTCTCGATGCCGAGCTGCCGGTCGACGGCGTCGACGAGGACGGCCGTGTCGAAGCCGACGGCCGAGCCGGAGCGCAGCCCCGCCGCACCCCAGCCCGCGGCCACCCGCCGGGCGGCGAGCGCCACCGGCCGGCGGGCCAGCAGCCCGTCCCCGTCGGCCACGTGGTCCCGTACCTTCGCGGAGGCGAGCACCAGCGAGACGGCGGCGGCGAGCCGGGCGCCCTCACCCTGAGCGACGGACGCGGTGCGCATTCCGCGCAACGGGCACGGTCCCGCCGTACGCCGCAGCGCCCCCGACCGGTCGGACTGAGCCTCCGTCAGGACGGATATCAGCAGCCCGTCGTAATTGGTGACCACCCTGGCGAGCTGTCCGTGGTCCCCGCGCAGGGCGAGACACAGCCCGCACAAATGCGCCATCCATTCCGTGGTGAACCGCTCTCCGAGCCGGTGCCGGCAGGGCCTGACCATTCCGAACATGACGCTCCCCCGAGGTTGTTCCACTGTGCCGGGCTGCCGCATCGTACCGGCCGCCGTGCCTTTCCCCCCGGGCGCGTCGTTCACCCGGACGCACCCCTCATCACCCGGACGCCGTGAAGAATCATATTTCACTCACAGTCAGCAGCCGTTTGTGGCACGTCCCTTGGGGGACACGGACTCTCGACGGATTCGCTGTGCACCAGTACCGTCACAAACCCCCCGCGCGGCGTCTATCCACTTGGCGCGACGTCCGCATCATGGATGACCATAGGGATGCGGAATGGAAAGAAAGACCGCTGTGAGAGGAGGCGTCCATGGGATCGGTGCGCAAGGCGAGTGCCTGGCTGGGCCTCGTTGACGACAACGATGACGAGCGTTACTACGACGACGACTACTCCGAAGGGACCGAGTCCGGGGATGCCTGGGTCACCGACCCGCGGGTCAAGGTGGCCACGGACGTCGCCGAGGAGAAGGGCCGCCGTATCGGCACGGTCACCCCGGACAGCTTCCGGGACGCCCGCGCCATCGGCGAGCTGTTCCGGGAAGGCGTCCCGGTCATCATGAACCTCACGGCCATGGAGCCCGCCGACGCCAAGCGTGTCGTCGACTTCGCGGCGGGGCTCATCTTCGGTCTGCGCGGTTCGATCGACCGCGTGTCCAACCGGGTGTTCCTGCTGTCCCCCGCCGACACCGAGATCGTCAGCGGCGAGCCGGCGGCGCACCGCGCGGACGGCTTCTACAACCAGAGCTGAGGCAGGGCCGCTCGCCGGCCCTGCCTCTCATGGGGTTCACCGGAAGGCGTCCAGCCCGGTGAGCGCCTTGCCCAGCACGAGCTGGTGCATCTCGACGGTGCCCTCGTAGGTGAGCACCGACTCGAGGTTGGTCGCGTGCCGCATGATCGGGTATTCGAGCGAGATCCCGTTGGCACCGAGGATCGTCCGGGACGTACGGCAGATGTCGATGGCCTCACGGACGTTGTTGAGCTTGCCGAAGCTGACCTGCTCGGGACGCAGGCGGCCGGCGTCCATCCGCCGCCCGAGATGATGGGCGAGCAGAATCCCCTTGTGCAGTTCGAGCGCCATGTCGGCGAGCTTGGCCTGGGTGAGCTGGAAGCCCCCGATCGGCCGGCCGAACTGCTCCCGTGTCTTCGCGTAGTCGACGGCGGCCTCGAAGCAGGACCGCGCCGCCCCCATGGCCCCCCACACGATCCCGTACCGGGCGTGCGAGAGACAGCTGAGCGGGCCCTTCAGCCCGACGACCTCCGGAAGCACCGCGTCGGCCGGCAGCCGTACGTCGTCCAGGACCAGCTCGCTGGTGACCGAGGCCCGCAGCGACAGCTTGTGCTTGATCTCCGGTGCGGAGAACCCGGCGCTGTCCGCCGGCACCACGAAGCCGCGGATCCCCTCGTCGGTCTGCGCCCACACGACGGCCACCCCGGAGACGGAGCCGTTGGTGATCCACATCTTGCGGCCGCTGAGCACCCAGTCGGAGCCGTCCTTCTTGGCGTACGTGCGCATGGAAGCGGGGTCGGAGCCGTGGTCGGGCTCGGTCAGCCCGAAGCAGCCGATGATCTCGCCGGACGCCATCCGCGGCAGCCAGGTCTGCTTCTGCTCCTCGCTGCCGAAGCGGTGGATGGCGTACATGGCGAGCGAGCCCTGCACGGAGACCAGGGAGCGGATGCCGGAGTCGGCGGCCTCCAGCTCCAGACAGGCGAGGCCGTACTGCACGGCGGAGGCGCCGGCGCAGCCGTAGCCGGTGAGGGACATCCCGAGGGCGCCGATCCCGCCGAGTTCCCGCGCCAGCTCCCGGATCTCGGGCAGCTCGCCCTTCTCGTACCACTCGGCGACATGGGGCAGGACCCGGTCCGCCGCCCAGCGCCGCACGATGTCCCGGACCGCGAGGTCCTCGGGGTCGAGGAGGTCGTCGATGCCGAGGGGGTCGGCGGGGTCGAACGGGGGCAACTTCACGGACGCGGACATGGGACACCCTCCGGCAGCACGAAAACTAGCACCGCTCATCATCATCGACTGGCCCCGACGCTACGACGTGGTGTTCCGCACGTCCAGTGCGCACCGGGCGCGCCCGGAGACGAGGTCAGGCGGAGACGCGGCGCTCGACGGCCTCGCGCGGCTTGGGCAGCTCCACGGGCGGGGTCTCGCACTGCATGACGCGGGGCAGCTTCAGCGCCATCGCGGCTCCGAGGAGCAGCAGTCCGGCGCTGACGAGGAGCGTCACATGCAGTCCGTGCACGAAGGAGTCGCGGGCCGCGTGCCGCAGGGCCAGGCCGGTGGGCCCGCCCAGCTGCGCGGCGACCTCGTAGGCCTCGCCCAGTGAGTGCGAGGCGGAGGTGGAGGCCGCGGCCGGGACGCCCTCGACGCGGGTCAGGCCGGGGGCGTAGGCCGCGTTCATCACGCTGCCGAGCAGCGCGATGCCGATGCCGGCGCCCAGCTGGTAGGAGGTCTCGCCGATGGCGGCCGCGCCTCCGGACTGCTCCTGCGGTGCCTCGGAGAGCATCGACTCGTACGCCCCGAAGAGCGTGGTCTCCAGCCCGAAGCCGAGCAGCATGAATCCGGCGACCATCAGCGCGGAGTTGTCGGTGCGGCCCATGAAGGTGAGCAGCACGACGGCGGCGGCCGTCAGGCAGAAGCCGAAGCAGACCATCGCCCGCGGCCCGAACCGGCGCAGCATCCGCGCTCCCGCCAGACCGGCCGCCATCGCGGCGAAGGTCAGCGGCAGCAGCCGCAGCCCGGTCTCGAGCGGGGACAGGCCGAGCACCAGCTGGAGGTACTGCGCGGCGATCAGTTCGAGGCCGACCAGGGCGAGCATGGCCAGCACGATGCACCCGACGGAGGTGCTGAACGCGGGCCGCGCGAACATCGTGAGGTCGACCAGCGGATACGTCCGCCGCCGCTGCCGGCGCGCGAAGAGGAGGAGCAGGACCGCGCCGAGCAGGAGCGGCGCCAGGGTGAGCGCGCTGACCACGGGCTCCCCGCCGCCGAGCCGCTTCACGCCGAGGACGACGCCGAACAGTCCGGCCGCCGCCATCAGCGCGCCGACCACGTCCCAGGGGCCCCGGCCGTCGCCCTTCGACTCGGGCAGCAGCAGCCGTCCCACCGGCAGGCTGACCAGCATCAGCGGGATGTTGACGAGGAAGACCGAGCCCCACCAGAAGTGCTCGAGGAGGAAGCCGCCGAGCAGCGGCCCGACCGCCGCGCCCACGGCGGCGACGGCGCTCCAGATGCCGATGGCCAGGGCACGCTCGCGCCGGTCGGGGAAGACCTGGCGCAGGATGGACAGGGTGGCGGGCATGATCATGGCGCCGCCGACGCCGAGCAGCGCGCGGGCCAGGATCAGCACCTGTGGATCGTGCGCGAGGGCGGCGAGACCGGAGGCGAGGCCGAAGAGGCCGTACCCCAGCAGCAGAACGCGTCTGCGGCCCACGCGGTCGCCCAGCGTGCCGAACAGGATCAGCAGCGAGGCGCAGACGAGCGGGTAGATGTCGACGATCCAGAGCAGCTCTATCGCGCCGGGCCTGAGGTCCTCGGTGACGGCGGGTACCGCCACGTGCAGGACGGTGGCGTCGACGGCGACCAGCAGCAGGCTGACGCAGAGGACGACGAGGACGACCCAGCGGTTGGCACCGGCCCCGGCCGCCCGACGGCGCAGCGCAGCGGCGGCCGTGGTCGTCCCGGACATGTACGTACCTCCCAGATGTTCCCTCGCCCCGGCGGGCTCACGGGGTGGGGACTCCCCGAGACTCGGCCGGAGGAGCGGTGTCTCCGGCCCGCGCGACGAAGGGCGAGTGACTCGTCAGAGTACGCGAGTCCGCGGGGGCACCGAGTGGCGGACCTCTCAGACCTCCGCCCGCATCCCTGTGGTGTACGCCACACGGTCGGCCGAACCGGTCCCCGTCCGGCCCACCCCGGAGGGTGATCGCCGGACGAAGGTCACCCGAGGCTCCGATGAACGAATTCATAAGACCCGAATAACAAAGCGCCGCGGCGATCAATGGAATTGAAGGGACGAGGGCTCCGGGATTAGCGATTCTCAGGAATTGCGGGGTGCGTTGAGAGGAATGCCACATCACATCGTCATCACAAAGCCGCGGAATCGCCGTTGTACCGCGCTCACTCGCTGTAACGTCGATTGGGTGTGTACCGAACGAAAGCTGACCCGTCTGGACCGGGTCTTCGCCAGGCTGGACCGGGAGCCCGAACGCCCGGCCCACATCGATGTGCCGCGGATGACCCCGCACCGGGTGGTGCTGTTCGCGGCGACCCTCGCCTTCTACGGCGCCATCGTGTGGGCCGTCGTCGTCACCTCATGGCTGGTCCGGCTGGACTGGCAGGTCATGTTCTTCCGGCCGTACCAGCAGTGGGCCGAGATCCACGCCTTCGTCGACTACTACGTGGTGCTGGGCCAGCGCGGCCCCACCGCCGTGATGGTCGCCGCGTGGCTGGGCTGGCGCTCCTGGCGGCAGCACACCCTGCGCCCGCTGCTCGCGCTCGGCGTCTCGCTGCTGTTGCTCAACGTGACGGTCGGCGCCGCCAAGCTCGGCATGGGCCGCCTCGGACCGCACTACGCGACCACGATCGGCTCGAACGAGATGTGGCTCGGCGGCGATATATTTCCGAGCGGTCACACCGCGAACGCCGTGGTCACCTGGGGCATCCTCGCCTACCTGGCCTCCACCCCGAGAGCCCGCCGCTGGCTGTCCGCCGTGTCGGCGGTGACCTCCCTGGGCGTCGGCATGTCGACCGTCTACCTCGGTACGCACTGGCTGAGCGACGTGCTGCTCGGCTGGGCCGCCGGACTGCTGATCCTGCTCGCCCTGCCGTGGTTCGAGCCGCTGATCGCCCGCGCCGAGACCTGGCTGCTCGACCTGCGCGACCGTCTGCGGGAGCGCCGGGCCGCCGGAGCGTCCGTGCCGGTCACGCCGGTCGAGGCGCCGGTGCTGGTCACCTCGCGCCACCCGGTCACGGAGGACGAGACGGCGGCCGCGCGGGAGGCGGGCCTCGCGGCCCGTGGTCCCCGGGCGCCGGTCTATCTGGCGCCCGGCCCGCACACCGCCCGCGCCGAGCGCGCCCCGGGGACGCCGACCGGGAGCCGCCGGCCGCCGCACACGGAGCGCACCACGCGCGGCGCCGCCTCGACGGCCCGCCCCGTGACGGGCGCCTGACATCCGGGCCGCGGGGGCTTCGGTACACACACAGCGCCCCGCGGCATCACGAAGGCCCCGGCTCCCTCCAAGGGAACCGGGGCCTTCGGCGTGTTCAGCCCTTCCAGGCCCGTACGACCTGGCCGTCCTTCACCTCGAAGTTCAGCCGTCCCGCGCGGTACTCCATCGTGATGATCGCCCCCGGCGGCAGCGCGCGCACCGTGGACCACCCACGGGTCTGGGCGCGCCGCTCGGCCTCGCCGGCGTCGAGTCCGACGTAGGTCTCCGGGTCGTCCTGGGGTTCGGTGGGGGGATGCGGAATGGGTGCCATGCGGCCCACGCTAGGGCCTCGGCACGGGATCGGGCCAGGGGTGCCCGGCTGCGCCTTGGCACGCCCGTCCCCCGCCCGCGTCCCCTCGGGGTCACGCTTTTGTCACAGCATCACGACACGCGTTTCGGTCACCGGAACGGCGGTGGCGGACACGATGAGCCGTCACACGAACGAGGGATTTCCGGGGTTCTGCGCGGGCATTCGAACGTAATTCCCGCGTGTCGTGCGAGGGCCCCGGAAGTGCGGCGCGAGAGTTCCGGCAGAACTGCCTCGGCACTCCTTTTCCCGGGATTTCGCGTGGGCTCCGGCAGCCGGTGCCGCACGAAAAGTACATGGTTCTACCACAGAACCTCCGTACGCCCTCTGTCGCGGCACCGCCGGCGCGAGCATCATGGCGTGAGCTCGCGTCGGCGCGTGCGGCGCGGGTTCAGCGGGCCCGGGGCACGGCGAGCGAAGGGGCGAGCGAGCGATGGGGACGCAGACCGTACCGGCGACGGCACGACCCATGCGGAGCGAGAGGCCCGGCGGCGGCCGGGTGGTCGTCGACTGGCTGACCACGACGGACCACAAGAAGATCGGCCATCTCTACCTGATCACGTCGTTCGTGTTCTTCCTGGCCGGCGGTGCCATGGCGCTGCTGATGCGGGCCGAGCTGGCCCGGCCCGGGACGCAGATCGTGAGCAACGAGCAGTTCAACCAGCTCTTCACCATGCACGGCACGATCATGCTGCTGCTGTTCGCGACGCCGACCTTCGCGGGGTTCGCCAACGAGCTGATGCCGCTGCAGATCGGCGCGCCGGACGTGGCCTTTCCCCGGCTGAACATGTTCTCGTACTGGCTGTTCCTGTTCGGCGGGCTGATCGTGATGGGCTCGCTGATCGTGCCGGACGGGCCTGCGTCGTTCGGCTGGTTCGCCTACGCGCCGCTGAACAGCCTGGAACGCTCCCCCGGCATCGGCCCCGACCTGTGGATCATGGGCCTGGCACTGGCCGGTTTCGGCACGATCCTGGGCGCCGTCAACTTCATCACCACCATCATCTGCATGCGCGCGCCCGGGATGACGATGTTCCGGATGCCGATCTTCACCTGGAACACGCTGTTCACGTCGATCCTGATCCTGATGGCGTTCCCGGTGCTGGCCGCCGCGCTGCTGGTGCTGGAGGCGGACCGCCGGTTCGGCTCGGTGGTGTTCGAGGCGGGCAACGGCGGGGCGCTGCTGTGGCAGCACCTGTTCTGGTTCTTCGGGCATCCCGAGGTCTACATCATCGCGCTGCCGTTCTTCGGGATCGTCACGGAGATCATCCCGGTCTTCAGCCGGAAGCCGATCTTCGGCTATCTGACGCTGGTCGGCGCGACCATGTCGATCACCGGGCTGTCGATCGTGGTGTGGGCGCACCACATGTTCGTCACGGGGGCGGTGCTGCTGCCGTTCTTCTCCTTCATGAGCTTCCTGATCGCGGTCCCCACCGGGGTGAAGTTCTTCAACTGGACCGGGACCATGATCAAGGGCTCGCTGTCCTTCGAGACCCCGATGCTGTGGGCGACGGGCTTCCTGGTGACGTTCCTGTTCGGCGGTCTGACCGGGGTGATCCTGGCGTCGCCGCCGCTGGACTTCCATGTGTCCGACACCTACTTCGTGGTCGCCCACTTCCACTACGTCGTCTTCGGCACGGTGGTGTTCGCGATCTTCGCCGGGTTCCACTTCTGGTGGCCCAAGTTCACCGGGAAGATGCTCGACGAACGGCTCGGCAAGATCCACTTCTGGACGCTGTTCGTCGGGTTCCACACCACGTTCCTGGTGCAGCACTGGCTGGGCGCGGAGGGCATGCCCCGCCGGTACGCCGACTATCTGGCCGCCGACGGCTTCACCGCGCTGAACACCGTCTCGACGATCGGCGCGTTCCTGCTCGGCCTGTCGACGCTGCCGTTCCTCTACAACGTCTGGAAGACGGCCCGGTACGGCGAGAAGGTCGAAGTCGACGACCCCTGGGGGTACGGCCGCTCGCTGGAGTGGGCGACCTCCTGCCCGCCGCCCCGGCACAACTTCTACACCCTGCCGCGGATCCGCTCCGAGTCACCGGCCTTCGACCTGCACCATCCGCAGCACGCACTGGAGGCGCCGCAGCCCGAACCGCCGTCCCATCAGGCGGCGTCCTCCTGAACACGCCCTAACCGGCTCTCCACACTGAGATTGCCCTGCCGGGTCACGTACGGCACACGGGAGGCCGACGGGTGGACGTCCATGGCGCCCGACACCACCCGGGCGTCCGGGTCCTCCGCCGTGACGCTGGCGTAGGCGTCCCAGTGGCCCTCCGGCAGGACGACGCTGCTGGGCAGGGCCGCGCGCAGCCGTCCGCGGGCCGCCGGGGCCAGTGGCAGGGTGACCTCCTCCGGCCCCTCGCGGTGCCGCAGCACGAGATGGGCCGTGTCGTTCGCCTGGGGCGCGGTGACGTCGAACGTCAGGCCGCCCGCCGAATCGGCGATGCAGTCGGCGCGCAGTGGTGCGGCCTGCGGCACGGTCGTCATGCGCTGCGGTTCCTCCTCGGGTCGGGGCTCGTCGGTTGGACCGGCGACAACGCCCTTTGGTTGCCCCTCAGGGCCGGTACGGCAGCTGCGGCACCTCGAAGCACGTGCGGTTCATGTCGCCCTGGGACACCCAGCCCTCGCCGTCCTCCCAGCGGGCCACCGACAGACAGGTGCGGCGGGTCTTGGGCGGCTCGGGCAGCCGCTCGAACATGACGGGGAGCAACAGCCCGCCGGCGGTGAACCCCTGACCGCGGTTCATGTGGTCGTCCACGCACGCGCGCGTGACGCCCCGCGCCGCGCACGCCTTCGCCGCGTCGGTGAACCAGCGGGCCGCCGCCCAGCCCTCCAGCTGCCACTGGGAACGCGCCGGCAGCTTCTTCGTCGCGTCCCGGAACTCGCGCACGGCCGGGTGGCCGGAGTCCTCGAAGTTGCGGGACGAGCCGGTCGCCCAGAGCGCGTTGCGGCAGCGCGGGGCGTCCTTGTAGTCCTCGGCGACGGTGGACGTCCAGTTCTGCACGTTGGTGACCTTGGCGGTGACGTCGGCGCCGACGTCGTCCATCGCCTCGCACAGCCGGGCGTTGCCGTGCCCGTCGATGGCGTCGAACACGAGGTCGGCGCCCTGCTCCTTCAGATCGGCCGCCGCCGCGCGGAAGTTGGGCAGCGCGAAGTCGACCTGCTCGGTGACCACCTTGTAGCCCTCGGCCTTCAGACCGCGTTCCACGAGCCGGGCGTAGGCGGCGGACGCGGGCTGGTTGTACGACACGACGGCGGCCGTCCGGGCGCCGTGCTCGCGCTTGAAGTAGCGGTAGACCTCGGTGCCGCCGTACTGGACGCCGTCCCAGCCGGTGGTGCCGTCGCGGGGCGCGAGGCTGCCGTAGATGCCGTACAGGTGCGGGTAGGTGTCGTAGGCGGCTCCGATGGGCTGGCCCCCGATGTCGGGCACGCGCGCGCGGGAGACCCGTGGGGCGCCCGCGTAGTCGAGTGCCGTGGTCGCGACCAGGGCGACGATCTCGTCCTCGTCGACGAGGCGGTGCACGCACTCGTTGTTGCCGACGCCGCTGCCGCCGTCGTCGCACACCCGGACCTCGACGCGGCGGCCGTCGATGCCGCCGCGTGCGTTGAGCCGGTCGAACCAGGCCCGGGCGCCGTCGCGCGGGCCGGTGAAGGCGTTGCCGCCGACGGGGCTGGTGGCGCTGGTGATGATCCCGACGCGGATCGGGGTGCTTTCGGCGGGCCGGGACGGGCCGTCCCGGTCGCGGTGCTCGAAGTCGCTCTCCGGCAGCCGGCTGCCGCAGGCGGTCCCGAGGGCGAGCACCATCACGGCGACCGCCGCCTCAGCACCCCGGGATCGGCGACCCATTGCCGCTCATCTGGACCAGCGCGCACAGCGTCTTCGTGGACACCTTCCAGGTGCCGTCCTGCTCGACGGCGGTCCCGGAGGCGTCCGGCAGGGCCGTGGTGCCCTTCAGGGTCAGGTCGTACGTCACGTTCGCCTCGGTCGGCGAGGTGAACTCGACCTCGGAGACCTTCGCCTGGACCTGGCCGCCGCGCTCGTCGCCGCTGAACGCCCGCAGGACCGGCCCCATCCGGTCGCCGTTCTCCAGGACGGCCTGCTTGTCCTCCAGGGACGTCTTCGGGTCGAAGAACTTCTGCCAGTTGCCCTTGATCTCCGCGACGGCGGCCTGCGCGTCGGCGGGTGCCGTGGCCGCCGGGGACCGTCCGGTGCGTTCGGCGGTGGGGGACGGCGGGGTCGCGCCGCCGCCTCCGCCGTCGTCGTCGCTGCACGCCGCGACGGCCGGTCCGAGGACGAGGAGCAGGGCGGCCGCGGCCGCGGTCCCCCGTCCCCTGCGTGTGCCGCTGTGCCTGAGGTCGCTCCCGAGAACCATCTGGCTCACCACCGGGGTGTCGATCCGGGCCGTGGACGCCCGGTGCTTTCAGGGTCGGCTTGCAGGAGGCATAGTGCAAGCCATTGGCTGACATGGACAGGCACATGCGTGGAGAGCCGGCGCATGCACACCGAGGCGACGTGTGGGAGCCAGCGATGCGGACGATGCGACTGCGGACCGTGCACCCCGTCCTGTGGGCCGGCTGGGCCGCGCTCGCCGCGGGCGCGGTGCTGTGCGTCCTCGGCTGGTACGGCGTCTCCGGCGAGCGGTTCGCCGAGCGGCAGCTGCCGTACCTCGCCTCCTGCACGGTGCCCGGCGCCGCCCTGATCGTCGCCGGTTCGGTGCTGATCACCCATGGCCGGGGCGCGCTCGCCGCCGCGCGCGTGGAGGAGCTGTACGGCCTGCTGGTCGCCGCCGAGCCGGAGGGCACGGAGCCGGGCACGGCGTCGGCGGCGGCGCCGCTCGCGGTCAGCGGGGAGCTGCTGATGGTGCCCGGCGGCACCCTGTGGCACCGCGCGGACTGCCCGCTGGTCGCCGGGAAGGCGGAGGCCGTGCCGGTGGACGCCAAGCTCGTGCGCGGCGGGGAGCTGAGCCCCTGCCCGATCTGTGAGCCCGCCGAAGCGGACGACTGATGTCCGGCCTGACCTACGACCTCACGCTGGCCGGTCTGTCCGTCGGCGCCGCCGCCGCGCTCACCGGCATCGGCCTGGTCGTCACCTACCGGGCGACCGGTGTGCTGAACTTCGCGCACGGCGCGATCGCCATGGTGTGCGCCTATGTGCTGCGGCAGTGCGTGGTGGAGTGGGGCTGGCCGCTGTGGGCGGGCGCGACCGTCACGCTCCTGGTCCTCGCCCCCGGTATCGGCATGGTCCTGGAGCGGCTGGTCTTCCGGCCCCCGGCGATGGCCGGCAACGATCCCGCGCGGACGCTCGTCGCGTCCATCGGCGTGTTCGTGCTGCTCGTCGGCGGGGCGGCACTGCTGTGGGGCCAGGGCGCGCGGGAGGACGCGCCCCGGCTGCTGCCCGCGGAGCCGTGGGGGCAGCTGGGGGCGGCGCTGGTGCTCGCGGCGGGCGTGGGCGCGGTCGTCCGGTGGACCCGGTTCGGCCGGGAGCTGCGGGCGGTCGTGGACGACCGGGAGCTGGCGGTCCTCACAGGCGTCGACGCGGACCGGGTGGCCGCGGCCGGCTGGGCGTTCGGCGCGTTCACGGCCGGTCTGACCGGGGTGCTGCTCGCCCCGGCCGTGCGCCTCGACCCGTACGGACTGCCGCTGCTCGTCATGGAGGTGGTGGCGGTCGCGGTGGCCGCGCGGATGCGGAGCCTGCCGGTGGCGGTCGCGGTGGCGCTCCTCATCGGTGTGGCGCAGAGCCAGCTGACCCGGCTGCACCCGTCGGGCTGGGCCGCGCCGCTCGTCCAGGCGGTCTCCACGAACCTGTTCGTCGTCGCCCTGCTGGTCGCGGCCCTGGCGCTGCCCCGGGTGGGCACCCGCGACGCCCTCCCCCGCCCGGCGGCCGCGCGCCGGCCGGTCCCGGTGGGCGTCTGGATCGTGGCGGGCGTCCTGTTCCTCCTCCCGCTGGGCCTGGCCGGTTCCGACCTGCACACGTCGGTGCAGGTGCCGGCCCTGGCGGTCGTGCTGCTCTCCCTGGTCGTCGTCACGGGCCGCGGGGGCCAGATCTCGCTCGGGCAGGCCGCCTACGCGGGATTGGGCGCCCTCTTCACGGCCCTGCTGGCGGCGGGCCGCTTCCCGGGCCTGCCCCGGCTGCCGGAACTCGCCGCCCTGCTGGTGGCGGTGGTCCTGGTGGCCCCACTGGGCCTCCTCACGGGCTGGCCGGCGATCAGCCGCCGGGGGCTGGCGCTGGCGCTGGTCACGTTCGCGGTGGGCGTGGGCGTCAGCCGGTTCGTGTTCGCACAGCCGTACGCCGTGTCCGGGCTCTCCCTGGGCCGCCCGGCGGGCTTCGACGACGACCGCGCCTACTACGTCCTCGAACTGGTGCTGCTGACCGCCGCCCTGCTGGCGGCCTGGCTGCTGCGCCGGGGGCGCACCGGCCGGGCGCTGGCGGCGATGCGGGACCATCCGTCCGGGGCGTCGGCGGCGGGCGTGCGGGTGCCGTCCCTGAAGCTCCTGGCCTTCGTCACGGGCGCGGCCCTGGCGGCCCTGGGCGGCGGCATGCTCGGCATGGGGCTGCGCGCCTTCGACCCGGGCGCCTACGACCCGGTGCGCAGCCTGCTGTGGTTCGCGGCGGTGATGGTGCTGGGCGCGGACAGCACCCTGGGCGCCCTCGGTGCCGCGGCCCTCCTGGTCGGCCTGGACGCGGGCACCCGGGGCGGCCTCGCGGCGGCCCTGATCGGCGTACTGGCGGTACTGGTGGGGCGCCTGCACGGAGGCCTGTACGAGACGCTGCGCACGGCGGGACGACGGAGGGACGGGACGGCCCGGCTGACGGATCTGGGCACCCGGACCCGCGACCGGCTGCGCCGGGCACCGGCGCCCGCGACGGCTCCCCCGCCGGCCGGACTCACCCCCTCACGGGCCGTCCACGCACAGCCGGCCGTGACCGCACGGCGTGAGCACGCGCGCGTAGCGCCGCCCGCCCCGGCCGTACTGGAAGCCCGCGGCCTCCGCGCCCGCTACGGCGGCTTCGTCGCCCTCGACGACGTCAGCCTCACCGTGCCGCCAGGCTCCGTCACCGCGGTCGTCGGGCCCAACGGCGCTGGAAAGAGCACCCTGTTCCACTGTCTCGCCGGCACCCATCACCCCGCTCGTGGACGGGTCCTCCTGGGCGAGCGGGACATCACCGGGCTGCCCGCGCACGCCCGGACCCGGCTCGGGGTCGCCCGGACCTTCCAGCAGCTGGCCGTGTTCCCGTCCCTCACCGTGGCCGACAACGTCCGTGTCGGCGCCGAGCAGGGCCGGGTGCCGGACCCGGCGGCCGTCGAGCGGGCGCTGCGACTGCTGGGCCTGGACGGCCCCGTCCGGGCGCTGCCCGCCGCAGGTCTGCCCACGGGCACGCTCCGGCGTGTGGAACTCGCCCGGGCGCTCGCGGGCGGCCCGCGCGTCCTCCTGCTCGACGAGCCCGCCGCCGGACTCGACACGGCGGAGGTCGCCGCGCTCGCCCGGATCCTGAGGGCCCTCGCCGCCGACGGCACGGCCCTGCTCGTCGTGGAGCACGACCTCGACCTGGTCGCGGACCTCGCCGACACCGTGCACGTCATGGCGGCCGGCCGCGTCGTCGCCTCCGGCCCGCCCGGCCGGGTCCTGGACGCGGCGGAAGCCCTGGAGGCCCCCGCATGACGACCGTCTCCCTGCGGCACGCGCGCGTGCGCTACGGCCCGCTCGAGGCCCTGCACGGCGTGACGCTCGCCGCCGCCGGGCCGGGCGTCACCGTGCTGCTCGGCCGCAACGGCAGCGGCCGTACGACCGTGCTGCGCGCCCTGGCCGGGGTCGTGCCCCTCGCGGCGGGGACGGTGGTGTGGGACGGCGTGGACGTGACCCGGACGCCCGCGTACGAGCGGGCCCGCCGGGGCATGTGCCTGGTGCCGGAGCGCCGGGCGGTGTTCGGCTCGCTCACCGTGCGCGAGAACCTCGAACTCGCCTCGCCCTCCCCCGATCCGGCCCTGGACGCCTATCCCGCGCTCGTCCCGCTCCTCGCGCGCCGCGCCGGCACGCTCTCCGGGGGCGAGCAGCGCATGCTGGCGCTGTCGCGCGCGTTGCTGTCCCGCGCGCGGGTGGTCCTGGTGGACGAGCCCGCGCAGGGCATGTCACCGGCGGTGGCCGCCCGGACGTACGAACTGCTGGCCGGCCTTGACGCGTGCGTGGTCGTCGCCGAGCAGCGACTGCCGCCCGCCCTGCGGGAGCGGGCGGCAGTGGTGCACGAACTGCGCCGTGGCACGGTCGTGTTCAGTGGTGAGACCAGTGAGTACCGGCGCCGTTCTGCGGCACGGGCAGGAGGGTCGACCCCCTCGGCATGAGCAGCAGCGCGCCCGGGATCAGCAGGTCCTCCAGCCTCCGGTCGGGGTAGGCGGGCTGGTGCGCGCCGGTCTCCCGCCCGGGCTCGACCGCCTGTTCGGTCTTCGGGGACTTGCCGGTCCCGGTACCGGTGGTGGACTCGGCGGGCTTGGCCGGCTTCTTCGGCTTGCTCGCTGTCGGCGCGTCACCCTTGGCGGGCTTCTCGGCCTTCGCGGGCTTCTCGTTCTTGGCCGGCTTCTCGTTCTTCGGCTTCTCGGTCGCGGGCTTCTCGGTCTTGGGCTTCGCCGGCTTGGTGGTCTGAGCCGGCTTCGCGGGCTTCTTGGCGGCGGGCTTCTCCAGCGTCATCCGGCCGGCGAGCCCGTACCGCCGGGAGCACTGCGGCCAGGCGCCCCAGCCCTGGACCGCCACCACCTTGACGGCGATGGTGATCTGCTCGTGGCGGGAGGCGAGATCCGCGCGCGGGGCGAACTTCAGCCCGCCGAAGGCCTCCCAGGTGGACTGCGAGAACTGCAGCCCGCCGTAGTGGCCGTTGCCGGTGTTGATGTGCCAGTCGCCGCCGCTCTCGCACTGGGCCACACAGCCCCAGGGCCATTGGTCCTTGGCACAGGACAGGGACGCCGGTTTGGGCGGCGGCCCGGACATATGTGGTGCGGAGGTCCCCCGGGGGGCGTACGTGGCCTGCGACGTCCCCGGGGTGACGGCGGTCAGCAGGACGGCGGCCAGGGCGATGGTCAGCGGTGCGTTCTTCATATGAGCACGCTAGGCAGCTCATCGCGGCGGTCCCGGCGCGGCGCGTCCGAGGGCGGCCGGGCCCCACCCGGTCGGCGGACCGGGCGGGGCCCCGTACGAGGGTGTGCGCGGATCAGAGTTCGAGTCGCTGCCCGGGCACGATCAGATCGGGGTCGTCGCCGATGACGGCCTTGTTGGCGGCGTGCAGCCGCTGCCAGGTGGTGCCGTGCCGGGCGGCGATGCCGCTCAGCGTGTCGCCCGCGCGGACGGTGTAGTCGCCGCGCGAGGAGTCGCGCGCGGTGTGCCCGGGCGCACGGTCCGGCGTTCGCGCGGGAGTCGACGGCGCCGTCTTCTTCGGCGGGGCCGCCTTCTTGGCCTGGGCGGACGGGGAGGAGGCCGCCGGGGCGCTCCCGTTGGCGCCGGCGCGGGCCGAACAGGTGGGCCAGGCCTGCCAGCCCTGAGCCCGCTGGACCTTGGTGGCGACGGCTATCTGCTGTTCCCTGGAGGCGCGGTCCGCCGTGGGCGCGTACGCGGTGCCGCCGTAGGCACGCCAGGTCGAGGGGGCGAACTGGAGTCCGCCGTAGTAGCCGTTGCCGGTGTTGATGTGCCAGTTTCCGCCGCTCTCGCACTGGGCGATGCGGTCCCACACCCCGCTGTCCGCCGCCGTGGCGTCACCGGTGGCGGTCAGCAGTCCGAGCGGGGCGAGCAGGGCCGCTCCGGCGAGGACCGCCTTCGCGCGGGTCCGGTTTCCGCCCGGAGCCTTCGGCGCCTTGCGGACGTCGTGGTGAGTGGTATCGGCACATTCGGACATATGGTTCCCTCTCCGAGGACCCGGGGTCCTCGGGCGGTGCGCCGCCGTACGCGCCATGGGACGCGTGGCCGGCGCCCGTCCCGTCCGCCGTGAGGGTGGTGCTGGGTTCCGGCCGATGTCGCAGGCCGGTCGGCGGACTTGCCCGGGCGGTGCTCGTTGCACACGGCGGAGGAATCTAAGGAGCCGGGCCGCCCGGCATCAACCAACTCCTCGTCGTGCCAGGCCAGTTCGCCGTTACCTCAGGTATCGGCGATTTTCGGCCACCCACTTCATTCCGTGATTTCGGGATTTGTCGACCATCACCCGCGCCCGCCTGTGACGCACCCCACGCAACCAACTCGCGTACATTTCCCTCCACTTGACGGTGAGTAGGCGATTCCGGACCGATGGTGACCGAGTGCGTCGGATGGTTCGATTCCGTTCGCCCTGATGCGTGACTCCCGCCACAGATCGCCCGTTGTCTTCTTCATGAGCCCGGGACCCGCCCGGTTCACGGGCCGGGAGCCACCCGGCCCCGCCACGCCACATCCAGGGAGCCATCCGTGCCGCGCATGCTCGACGTCAGCGACGAGGTACGTGCCGAGATCGGCGACGAGGAAGCCGACCGGCTGCTCGCGGGGGAGAACGCCCCGGGCAGCTACGACTGCACGTCCTGCCGCACCCCGGGCGACTCCGGACAGGAGCGCACCAGCACCGTCCTGTTCATCGGTGAGGAGACCGCCGTCCTCGCCTTCGCCCACGCCACCTGTCTGCCCTCCCAGGTCGTCCAGGTCACCGAGGACCAGCTGCGGGGCGCGGTGAAGTCCATCACCGGCGACCGTGTCGACCCGGAGCCCGAGCGGGTCGCCCCCGAGCAGGCGGTGCTGGGCGTGACCAGCGGCCTGGTGCTGATCGCCGGGGAGCTGCACCCCGCCCTGGTCGTGGAGCCGACCGGCCCGATCGTCCGGCCCGGCGCGACCGGCTCGGGCGACGACTTCCTGCCGCTGCTGATCGAGCAGGGGTTCATGCCGGCGTCGGAGCTGGCTGAGGTCCCGCCGGTGCTGCACGGCTGGTCCGTGCTGCTGGCCATGGGACAGCTGCACGCCGTCCTGCAGCCGGGGCCGAACGGCGGCCAGCCGGTGGCCTGGTGGCAGGCCCACCAGCCGCTCCAGGTGACCGAGGGCTGGCGGGCCGCCGCCAACAAGCACCAGCAGGTGCTGATGTTCGCGGCGCCGGTGGGCTCCATCGGCCGCCAGCCCCGGGAGGACCTGCTGCGCGGCGCGCTGGACAAGGCCGCGGCCAACGGGCAGCTGGTGGCGGCCGCGCTGCCGCTCGCCGGTACCTGACCGCGCCCGTCCCGAGGACCCGTCACCGTGCGGCCCGCGCTGCTTCAGGACGGTGCCGGCGCGCGCCTCTTTGGTGCGTTCACCGGCCGCATCCCTTCCGGTGCCGGGTCGTTTGGACATACGTGCATGCATACGACGTTCCCCGCCGCCAGGGCGGCTCCTCGCCCACCCCGATCTACGACGCGCTCTACGCCGAGTACGTCAAGTCCTTCCGCTCCCTGCCGGGAGACCGCAGCGGCGAGGAGGATCTGGGGTTCGTCGCCTTCGGGAACATCCAGCGCGGTACGGGCACCTACGGCGGCCACCGCCCGGGATCGTTCAGCAGCTCGTACAGCGCCTACAGCGCGGGAGCGCACAGCGCCCGGCACCACGGCGGCGGCGGTCCGCAGCCGCAGTGGCAGCGCGTCGGGCACATCGGGCCCCAGACCGGGGGGATGCACCACGTCCCCGCGGCACTGCCACCGGCACGCCGGGGCTGACGGCATGGCGAAGGGGCGGTCCCGGGTCGGGACCGCCCCTTCGCCATGTGGTCACTTCTTCTTGCCGCGCTTCTCGCGCACGCGCACGGAGATATGGATCGGCGTGCCCTCGAAGCCGAACTCCTCGCGCAGCCGGCGCTCGATGAAGCGGCGGTAGCCCGCCTCGATGAACCCGGAGGCGAACAGCACGAACCGCGGCGGCTTGGTGCCGGCCTGCGTGCCGAAGAGGATGCGGGGCTGCTTGCCGCCGCGGACCGGGTGCGGGTGGGCGGCGACCAGCTCGCCGAGGAAGGCGTTCAGCCGGCCGGTGGGGACGCGGGTCTCCCAGCCGGCGAGCGCCGTCTCGATCGCCGGGACCAGCTTCTCCATGTGGCGTCCGGTGCGGGCCGACACATTGACCCGGGGCGCCCAGGAGACCTGGCCGAACTCGGTCTCGATCTCCCGCTCCAGGTAGTAGCGGCGCTCCTCGTCGAGGTTGTCCCACTTGTTGTAGGCGATGACCATGGCGCGGCCGGCCTCGACGGCCATCGTCACGATGCGCTGGTCCTGGACCGAGATGGACTCCGAGGCGTCGATCAGGATGACGGCCACCTCGGCCTTCTCCACGGCGGCCGCGGTGCGCAGCGAGGCGTAGTAGTCGGCGCCCTGCTGCAGATGGACGCGCTTGCGGATGCCCGCGGTGTCGACGAACTTCCACGTCACGCCGCCCAGTTCGATGAGCTCGTCGACCGGGTCGCGGGTGGTGCCGGCCAGTTCGTTGACGACGACGCGCTCCTCGCCCGCCACCTTGTTCAGCAGGGAGGACTTGCCGACGTTGGGACGCCCGATGAGGGCGATACGACGCGGCCCGCCGGCGGACGTACCGCCGAAGGTCTGTGCGGGCGCGGTGGGCAGCACTTCCAGGACGGCGTCCAGCATGTCGCCGGTGCCGCGGCCGTGCAGCGCGGAGACCGGGTGCGGCTCGCCGAGCCCGAGGGCCCACAGGTAGGCCGCGTCGGCCTCGCCGCTGGGGCCGTCCACCTTGTTGGCGGCCAGCACGACGGGCTTGCCGGCCTTGCGCAGCAGCCGTACGACGGCTTCGTCGGTGTCGGTGGCGCCGACCTTGGCGTCCACGACGAACACGACGGCGTCGGCGGCCTCGATCGCGTACTCGGCCTGGGCGGCCACGGAGGCGTCGATGCCGAGGACGTCCTGCTCCCAGCCGCCGGTGTCGACGACCTTGAAGCGGCGGCCCGCCCACTCGGCCTCGTAGGTGACGCGGTCGCGGGTGACGCCGGGCTTGTCCTCGACGACGGCCTCGCGGCGGCCGATGATCCGGTTGACGAGGGTCGACTTGCCGACATTGGGCCGGCCGACGACGGCGAGGACGGGCAGCGGGCCGTGCCCGGCCGCCTCGATCGCCCCCTCGACGTCCTCGAGGTCGAAGCCCTCTTCCGCGGCGAGCTCCATGAACTCCGCGTACTCGGCGTCGCCAAGCGCTCCGTGGTCGTGCTCCTCGCCCGAGCCCTCGGAGTGGATGTGGTCGTTCATGAAGTCCGTACCTTCGTTCATCGTGGTGATCGGTGGAGCGGCGGGTGGTCCACCCGCTGATCCACTACTCAGTGTCGCCTAGCGACCGGTCAGTCGCCTGGCGTTTTCCAGGTGTGCGGTGAGCTCCTTCTGGATGCGCTCCGTCGCCTCGTCGAGCGCGCGACGGGTGCGCCGGCCGCTGCCGTCGCCCGCGTCGAACGGGTCGCCGAAGACGACGTCCACCCGGTGCCGCAGCGGGGGCAGTGCCTTGATCAACCGTCCGCGCCGCTCAGAACTTCCCAGCACCGCGACCGGGACGATCGGGGCGCCGCCGCGCACGGCGAAGTACGCGAGTCCGGCGCGCAGCGACGCGAAGTCGCCCTCGCCCCGGGTGCCCTCGGGGAATATGCCGAGGACGCCGCCCTGGCCCAGCACGTCGAGCGCCCGGGTGATGGCGGTGCGGTCGGCGGTGTGCCGGTCCACCTTCAGCTGGCCGATGCCGGTCAGGAAGGGGTCGAGCGGGCCCACGAAGGCTTCCTTCTTGATCAGGAAGTGCACGGGCCGGGGGGCCACGCCCATCACCATGGGGCCGTCGATGTTGTGGCTGTGGTTGACCGCGAGGATCAGCGGCCCGGTGGCGGGCACCTTCCAGGCGCCCAGGACGCGCGGCCGCCACAGCCCGTACATCAGGCCGACGCCGATCCGCCGCCCGATGTCGGCACCGCGCTCGGATGCTGCTGTCACTGGGCGGCCCGCTTCTCCTCGACGAGCGTGACGACGCACTCGATGACCTGCTGGAGGGTGAGCTCGGTGGTGTCCACCTCGACCGCGTCGTCCGCCTTGGCGAGCGGGGAGGTCTTGCGGCTGGAGTCGGCCGCGTCCCGCTTCAGCAGGGCCTCACGGGTGGAGTGCACGTCGGCGCCCTTGAGCTCACCGCTGCGGCGGGCGGCGCGCGCCTCCGGGGAGGCGGTGAGGAAGATCTTGAGGTCGGCGTCGGGCAGCACGGTGGTGCCGATGTCACGGCCCTCGACGACGATGCCGTGCTCGGCGGAGGTCGCGATCGAGCGCTGCAGCTCGGTGATCCGGGCGCGCACCTCGGGGACCGCGCTGACCGCGCTGACCTGGGAGGTGACCTCCTGGGTGCGGATCGGGGCGGCCACGTCGACGCCGTCGACGGTGATCGTCGGGCCGGACGGGTCGGTGCCGGAGACGATCTCGGGCTTGCCGGCCACGGCGGCGATCGCGGACGGGTCCTCTATGTCGATGCCGTTGGTCACCATCCACCAGGTGATCGCCCGGTACTGGGCGCCGGTGTCCAGGTAGCTCAGTCCGAGCTGCGCGGCGACGGCCCTCGAGGTGCTCGACTTGCCCGTGCCGGAGGGGCCGTCGATGGCAACAATCACGGGCTTGGCGGCACCGTTTTCCACGGGAGGACACCTTCCTGGTGCTGTGGGGCGGGAGTGTGGGGACGCGAGGGCGCCCCGCACAAGGTTACCGGGCGCGCGTCACTCGTCCGGCCGCGCCCGGACCGGGCGGACGGCTCGGGCGGTGACGCCGGCTACTGCCGGATCGCCCAGCCCCGCTCCCGCAGGGCCGCCGTGAGTACCGGGGCCGCCTTGGGCTCCACCATGAGCTGGACCAGACCGGCCTGCTGCCCGGTGGCGTGCTCGATGCGGACGTCCTCGATGTTGACGCCGGCCCGGTCGGCGTCCGCGAAGATCCGCGCGAGCTGTCCGGGCTGGTCGTCGATGAGCACGGCCACGACGTCGTAGACCCGCGGGGCGGTGCCGTGCTTGCCGGGGACCCGCACCTGGCCGGCGTTCCCGCGGCGCAGCACGTCCTCGATGCCGGAGACGCCCTGGAGCCGCTTGTCCTCGTCGGAGGACTGCAGCGCCCGCAGCGCCCGGACGGTCTCCTCCAGGTCGGCGGCGACGTCCGTGAGCAGGTCGGCGACCGGTCCCGGGTTCGCGGAGAGGATGTCGATCCACATCCGGGGGTCGGAGGCCGCGATCCTGGTGACGTCCCGTACGCCCTGGCCGCACAGCCGTACGGCCGCCTCCTCGGCGCCCTCCAGGCGGGCGGCGACCATGCTGGACATCAGGTGCGGCATGTGGGAGACCAGCGCGACGGCGCGGTCGTGGGCGTCGGCGTCCATGACGACCGGGACGGCGCGGCAGTGCGAGACCAGTTCGAGTGCGAGGTTCAGCACCTCGGTGTCGGTGTCACGGGTCGGGGTGAGCACCCAGGGGCGGCCCTCGAAGAGGTCGCCGGTGGCGGCCAGCGGGCCGGACTTCTCACGGCCGGACATCGGGTGGGTGCCGATGTAGGCGGACAGGTCGAGTCCCAGCGCCTCCAGGTCGCGGCGGGGTCCGCCCTTGACGCTGGCGACGTCGACGTAGCCGCGGGCCACGCCCCGGCGCATGGCGTCGGCGAGGACCCCGGCGACATGGGCGGGCGGCGCCGCGACGATCGCGAGGTCGACGGGGCCGTCGGGAATCTCGTCGGTGCCGGCGCCGAGCGCGGCGGCCGTACGGGCCTGCTCGGGGTCGCGGTCGGCGAGGTGGACGGCGACGCCCCGCTGGGACAGGGCGAGGGCGGCGGAGGTGCCGATGAGTCCGGTACCGATGACGAGTGCGGTTCTCACTGGGCGATGTCCTTGCGCAGGGCGGCCGCGGCACCGAGGTAGACGTGCGCGATGTCGGCGCGGGGCCGGTCGGACTCGATGTGCGCGAGGACCCGGACGACCCGGGGCATGGCGCCCTCGATGTCGAGTTCCTGGGCGCAGATCAGCGGGACGTCCACGATCCCCAGCTTGCGGGCGGCGGCCGCGGGGAAGTCGCTGTGCAGATCGGGTGTGGCCGTGAACCAGACGCTGATCAGGTCGTCGGCGGTGAGGTCGTTGCGCTCCAGGATGGCGGTGAGCAGGGCTCCGACCCGCTCGTCCATGTGGCCGGGCTCGTCCCGCTCCAGCTGGACGGCCCCCCGGACCGCTCGTACCGCCACGGCGCTGCTCCTCGTCGACGTACCGATCATCTCGTGCCGGTCCAGCCTAGTCAGGCCGTACGCGGCCCACGTACCGCGCCCGTACGGTGAGACACCGCCCGGACAGGGCGAATGCTCGGTTTATCGCCTTGTTCCTGAATTACCACTCCTTGGGCGCTTCGGGTGCGAAGATGCTGCTGCTCCGCCCGGAGCGGGTCGCCCACGGCCTCTTCCCCCTCGCGCACACCCCGGAGTGACGACATGACCAACCGTCCGACGCGACGCGACCTCCTCATCGCGACGGGCACGGCGGGCGCCGCGGCGCTCGCCGTCGGCTGCGGCGACTCCGGCGACGGCGACTCGTCGACGAGCGTCTCCCCCGGCCGCTCGGGCGAGACCCCCGGCCAGGAGCTCACCACGACCGACGACGTCCCGGTGGGCGGCGGCAAGATCTTCTCCGACGAGAAGGTGGTGGTGACCCAGCCGGAGGAAGGCCGGTTCAAGGCGTTCTCCGCGATCTGCACGCATCAGCAGTGCCTGGTCTCCACCGTCTCGGACGGCACGATCAACTGCCCGTGCCACGGCAGCAAGTTCAAGATCACGGACGGTGCGGTGGCGAACCCGCCGGCCACCCGGCCGCTGCCGCCGAAGAACATCGTGGTGGAGGGAAATTCGATCCGCCTGGTGTGACCGGGCCCGTACGCTGCCGGGCATGCGCCCCGAGACCCTGGTCCGCGACCACACGATCTACGCCTGTGTCATGGGGTCGCGCGCCTTCGGTCTGGCGACGGACGGCAGCGACACCGACCGGCGGGGCGTGTTCCTCGCCCCCACAGCCCTGTTCTGGCGCTTCGAGAAGCCCCCGACGCATGTCGAGGGACCGCTGCCCGAGCAGTTCGGCTGGGAGCTGGAACGCTTCTGCGAGCTGGCCCTGCGCGCCAACCCGAACATCCTGGAGTGCCTGCACTCCCCGCTCGTCGAGTACGCCGACGCCACCGGGCACGAACTGCTCGCCCTGCGCGAGGCGTTCCTGTCCCGGCAGGTGTACGAGACGTTCACGCGGTACGCCCTCGGCCAGCGCAGAAAGCTGGAGGCGGGCCTGCGCGCCCACGGCACCCCGCGCTGGAAGCACGCCATGCATCTGCTGCGCCTCCTGGGAAGCGCCCGCGACCTGCTGCGCACCGGCCGGATGACGCTCGACGTGGGCGACGCGCGCGCGTCCCTGCTGGAGGTCAAGCACGGCGAGGTGCCGTGGCCGGAGGTGGAGGCCCGGATGACCCGTCTCGCCGCGGAGGCGGAGGAGGCGCTGCACCGCACTCCGCTGCCGGCCGAGCCGGACCGCCGCCGGGTGGAGGACTTCCTGGTCCGGGTCCGGCGCGCCTCAGCCCTCCAGCCGTATGCGGACGACAAAGGCGTGCAGGGCGTCGTGGACGCTCGGGGCGTCGGGCAGCGCTGAGTCGGTCTGCGCCTCGTCGAGCACGGCGTGCAGACGCTCCACGTCGGCGGCCACGCGCGCGTGCTCGACACCGGCGTCCCCGTGCTCCCGCTCGGCCTTCGCCGCGATCAGCTCGGGCAGATAGGCGGGTGCGTCGACCGCTTCCAGCAGGGTGGGCAGATGCGCCTCGATCCCGCCGCCGCGCATCAGATGGATGCCGGTGAGCAGCGCGCGGAACGTGTAGAGCAGCGGCTTGAGCTCGCCGGTCCGCTCGAACAGCCGCCACTGGGTGGTCGCGAACCCCCGGTAGTGGTGGGCGTGGTGGGTGGTCAGCACGCCCGGCGCGAGCCCGGCCAGCTCGTGGTGGGCGTCCGTGGTGTGCACGACGAGCGGGGAGAGCAGCTGCTCCAGCACATAGCCGTTGCGGCGCAGCATGAGCCGTACGAACTTGCGCAGGTCGTGGGTGACCAGGTCCATCTCGACGCCGTCGCGCACCCACATCCGGGAGCGGGTCTCGTCCGGCTCCCGCAGCCCGACGAGGTCGGCGGCCGGGAGCAGGTGCACCCCGCGCAGGTCGACGTCCGAGTCGCGCGACGGGAAGCCGTACAGATGGGCGCCGGAGACGGTCGCGAACAGCACGGGGTCGGGCTGTTCGGCGACGACCGGCGTGAGGTCGAGGGCGAGGGCGTCGAGCATCGGTCAAGCGTCCCAGAGCGCTCCGAGGGCGAGCAGGTCGCCCCGGTACTCGATGCGGTCGGCCCAGTCGGCGGGCCAGGCGTCGGCGCCGAGGTGGGCGCCCGCGAACGCCCCGGCCAGGCAGGCGATCGAGTCCGAGTCCCCCGCGGTGCAGGCGGCCCGGCGCAGCGCGGTCAGCGGCTCGTCGACGAACCACAGGAAGCACAGCAGCCCGGTGGCCAGGGCCTCCTCGGCGATCCAGCCCTCACCGGTGGCCAGACACGGGTCGGTCTCCGGCGACACGGACCGCACGGCCTCCTTGAGCCGCTCCAGCACGGCCAGGCACTCGTCCCAGCCGCGTGCGATGAAGTGCTCGGGCGAGGGGTCCTGGGAGCGGGTCCACAGGTCGCCGAGCCAGCGCTCGTGGTAGCGGGTGCGGTTGTCGTAGGCGTACGACCGCAGCAGCCCGACCAGTCCGGCCGGGTCGGCGCCGCGCGCGAGGAGGTGCACGGCGTGCGCGGTCAGGTCGGACGCGGCGAGCGCGGTGGGGTGCCCGTGGGTGAGCCCGGACTGCAACTGGGCGGCGCCGGCGCGCTGTTCGTCGTCGAGCCCGGGGACGAGACCGAGGGGGGCGACGCGCATGTTGGCGCCGCAGCCCTTGGAGCCGATCTGGGAGGCGTCCTGCCAGGGCCTGCGCTCGTCCTCGAGCAGATCGCAGGCGACCAGGCAGGTCCGGCCGGGCGCCCGGTTGTTCTCGGGCGACCTGTACCAGTCCACGAACTCCTCGCGCACGGGCCGCTCCAGCCGCTCGGGTCCGAGCGGGCCCCGGTCCATCGCCGTCCGCAGCCCCTTCCCCAGGGCCAGGGTCATCTGGGTGTCGTCGGTGACGATCGCGGGCTTCGGCAGCGCCATCTCGCGCCACGGCCCGCACTTGGCGAGGATCGACGGCACGTCGTTGAACTCCGTCGGGACGCCGAGGGCGTCCCCGAGGGCGAGGCCGAGCAGGGAGCCGGTGGCGGCACGCTTGCGGACGGTGGTGGCGGTCATGCGGGGCGTCCTTCCGGGGTGTCCGGGGTGGGCCTGAGCAGGGGCGGGTGGAGGGTGGCGGCGGTGCCGGCGCGGTACAGCGCGGCCGGTTTGCCCCGGCCGCCGGTGAGCCGGGCCGCGCCGGGGACGGGCTCGACGAAGCCGGGCGTGCCGAGCACCTTGCGCCGGAAATTGGGCCGGTCCAGGGAGGTCCCCCACACCGCCTCGTAGACCTGCTGGAGCTCGCCGAGCGTGAACTCGGGCGGGCAGAAGGCGGTGGCGAGACCGGAGTTCTCCAGCTGGGCGCAGATCCGTTCGTGGGCGTCGGCCAGGATCCGGTCGTGGTCGAAGGCGAGCGGCCGGGCCCGGTCGTACGGCACCCAGCGGGCCTGTGCGGCGTCGCTGCCGCCCTGCGGTTCGGGCGGGTCGGGCAGCAGGGCGGTGAAGGCGACGGTGACGACCCGCATCCGGGGGTCGCGGTCCGGCTCGCTGTAGGTGCGCAGCTGCTCGAGGTGCAGACCGCTGACGTCCGACAGGCCGGTCTCCTCGGCGAGTTCGCGCCGGGCGGCCGTCTCGGCGGACTCGTCGGGCTGCACGAAGCCGCCGGGCAGGGCCCAGTGGCCCCGGTACGGCTCCTGTCCGCGCTCGACGAGCAGCACGTGCAGGGCGCTGTCGCGGAGGGTGAGGACGGCGAGGTCGGCGGTGACGGCGAAGGGTTCGTACGCGTGCCGGTCGTACCCGTCGGGCACCGTGGGTCCGGGCATACCGGGCCACCCCCTTAATGGTCAGTACGACTATTAGTCACTCTGACCATAAAGGCGCGGCGTGTGATTCCGCAACCCCCAAGGGCCCACCGGCCCGCCGCAAGTCCCCCGGCACGGCCCTCAGGCGCCCCTCTGGGGCCCTCCGAGGCTTCACGCGCCCCCAGGGGACTCCACTCCCTCCCGGGCCGCCACAGACGCGCTGGGCGCGGAAAACACACCGGCCGGCCCGGGGAGTCCCCGAACCGGCCGGTGTGCACGCACGCCCGCGTGCGCACAAGTCGACTTACGGATCGACCTACAGATCGACTTCCTTCATCAGCATGCCGACCTCGGTGTTCGACAGCCGGCGCAGCCAGCCCGACTTCTGGTCGCCGAGGGTGATCGGCCCGAAGGCGACCCGCACCAGCTTGTCGACCGGGAACCCGGCCTCGGCCAGCATGCGGCGCACGATGTGCTTGCGGCCCTCGTGCAGGGTGACCTCGACGAGGTAGTTCTTGCCGGTCTGCTCGACGACCCGGAAGTGGTCGGCGCGCGCGTAGCCGTCCTCCAGCTGGATGCCGTCCTTGAGCTGCTTGCCCAGGTCGCGCGGGATCGGGCCGACGATGTGCGCGAGGTACGTCTTGCGCACGCCGTACTTGGGGTGGGTGAGGCGGTGCGCCAGCTCACCGTGGTTGGTGAGCAGGATCACGCCCTCGGTCTCGGTGTCGAGCCGCCCGACATGGAAGAGCCGGGTCTCCCGGTTGGTGACGTAGTCGCCGAGGCACTGACGGCCCTCGGGGTCCTCCATCGTGGAGACGACACCGGCGGGCTTGTTGAGCGAGAAGAACTGGTACGACTGTGTGGCGACGGTCAGCCCGTCGACCTTGATCTCGTCCTTCTCGGGGTCCACGCGCAGGCCCTGCTCGAGGACGATCTCGCCGTTGACCTCGACCCGTGCCTGCTCGATCAGCTCCTCGCAGGAGCGCCGCGAGCCGTAGCCGGCGCGCGCCAGCACCTTCTGCAGCCGCTCGCCCTCCTGCTCGGCGCCCGGGAACGTCTTGGGCAGCTTGACGTCCTTCTTGCCCGCGTACCGCTCGCGGTTGCGCTCCTCGGCACGCGCCTCGTACTCGCGGGACGTGGCCGGGACCGAGCGTCCCCGCTGCAGGGGCTTCTTCGGCCCGCCCTTGGCGCCTCCGCGGGCCGTGGGCCCACGGCCCGACTTGGGGCCCTCCTGGGTGGCGCCCGGGCCTACGTCGTAGCGCCGCTCCTCCGGGCGCGGCTTCTTCGGACGACCGCCCTGCCGGTCGTCGCGGTTGTTGCCGGCGCCGCGGTGATTACCGCGACCACCGCCGCTCCCGCCGCGGCCGCCGCTGTTGCCACCACGGCTCCCGCCGTTGTTTCCGCTGCTGTTTTTGCCGCTGCTGCTTCGCATCAAAGTTCCGTCTTGTCGTCTGCGTCCTCGGAATCCGGGGCGTCCGGATCGAACGACGGGACCGCTTCCAGTGTCTCGGCCTCGATCGCCTCCGCCTCGGGGAGGAAGGGCGCGAGCTCCGGGAGCTCGTCCAGGCCGCGCAGGCCCATCCGCTCCAGGAAGTAGTTCGTCGTCCTGTACAGGATCGCACCTGTTTCGGGTTCCGCGCCCGCCTCCTCGACCAGCCCGCGCTGCAGCAGGGTCCGCATCACGCCGTCGCAGTTCACTCCGCGCACGGCCGAGACCCGGCTGCGGCTGACCGGCTGGCGGTACGCGACGACCGCGAGGGTCTCCAGGGCGGCCTGGGTGAGCCGGGCCGTCTGCCCGTCCAGGACCAGGCGCTCGACGGCGGCCGCGTACTCGGGCCGGGTGTAGAAACGCCAGCCGCCCGCGACGAACCGCAGCTCGAAGCCGCGCCCCTGCACGGCGTACTCGTCGGCGAGCTCCCGCAGCGCGTCCGCGATCTGCCGCCGCGGCCGCTCCAGCAGCTTGGCGAGGTGCTCCTCGGCCGCGGGCTCGTCCACGACCATGAGCATGGCCTCCAGGGCGGGCTTGAGGTCCAGGTCCGCGACGGCACGCGTCCCGGCGGGCAGCCCGGTGGTCTCGCTCACGCCTTCTTCTCCTCCTGCTCGGGCGCCTCCGGCGGCCGGTCGAACTCGTCGGTCACCCTCGGCTGCGCGTCCCCGTCACCGCCGGTCCAGCGCACCAGGAGGTCGCCGAGCGCCGTCTCCTGGTCGAGGACCACGGCCTTCTCGCGGTACAGCTCGAGCAGCGCCAGGAAGCGCGCCACGACCGTGAGGGTGTCCTCGGTGTCCGCCACCAGCTCCTGGAAGCTGGCCTCGCCGCGCTCCTTGAGCCGGGCGACGACGATGCCGGCCTGCTCCTGCACGCTGACCAGCGGGGCGTGGATGTGCTCGACGTAGACCTGGGGCTTGGGCTTGGGCTGCATCGCCTTCACCGCGAGCCTGGCGAATCCTTCCGCCCCGATGCTGATGACGACCTCGGGCAGCAGCTCGGCGTGGTGCGGTTCCAGTCCGACGGTACGGGGGTAGCGGCGCGCCTCGTCGTCGAGCCGGGCGTTGAAGATGTCGGCGATCTGTTTGTACGCGCGGTACTGCAGGAGCCGTGCGAACAGCAGGTCCCGCGCCTCCAGGAGCGCCAGGTCGGCCTCGTCCTCCACCTCGGCGGCCGGGAGCAGCCGGGCCGCCTTGAGGTCGAGGAGGGTGGCGGCGACCACCAGGAACTCGGTCGTCTCGTCCAGGTCCCAGTCCGGTCCCATGGCCCGGATGTGCGCCATGAACTCGTCCGTGACCTTGGACAGGGCGACCTCGGTGACGTCCAGCTTGTGCTTGGAGATCAGCTGGAGAAGCAGATCGAAGGGGCCCTCGAAGTTGGCGAGCCGGACCTTGAAGACACCGTCCGTGTCGGCCTCAACGTCGGGGTCGCGCTGGGGGGCGGGGGGCTCAGGTGCGGCGAGCGTCGGCGCGGGCGCGGGTACCGAAGCGGTTGCCGGGGTCTCGGGGACACCCGGGTCCGGTTCCGGCTCGACGGGCGCGCGATCCGGTGCCGGTGTCGGCTCCGGTGCCGGTTCGGGTTCCGGCGGAGCCACCGGCGCCGCCCCCGGTCCCCGGCCCAGCGCGCGCCGGCGGCCGGCGGGGGCGCCGGCGCGCGGGGCGGGAACGTCGTTCGAGGTCATGGCCCCCGCAGGCTACCGCTACCGCCCGCGGAGCCGTCGTACGAGGATGCTGGCGTCGCCCCGGGACTCCAGATCGGCCAGGACCACGGCGACCGCCTCGCGGACGATCCGCCCGCGGTCGACGGCGAGCCCGTGCTCACCGCGGAGCACCAGACGCGCGTGCTCCAGATCCATGAGCTCCTCGGCGGAGACGTAGACGGTGATCTTCTCGTCGTGCCGTTCGCGGCCGCTGGGCCGGCGTGCGGCGGCACGCCCCCGCTTGCGCGACCCGCCGGCGGCCGTACCGCCCGCCGCGGCGGACCCGGCAGAACCTTCCTGCGCCCCCTGGCGTCGCGCCGAGCGCTCACCGGAGGCGGACCGGCTGCGGGACTCCCCCGCCTCGGCCTGCTCGGTGTCGGCCGCCACATGCTCGGCGCCCTCGCCGTCGCCGCCCTGTGCGGGCACCGACTGCGGAGTGTCCTCGGCGGCCGCGGCGTCGCTCTCCCCCGCGGGAGCCGGCACCCGGGCCTCGCCGTTGGCCGGGCGCCGGGGAGTGGACGGCTGGAGCGCCATACCCCCTGTCGTGCGGAACAGTTCGTCGGCCCCCGGCAGACTCACTCGGCGTGACACCGGGCGAGCACCTCCCTGGCGAGCTGGCGATAGGCGGCGGCACCGACGGAGTTGGAGGCGTACGTGGTGATCGGCTCACCGGCGACCGTGGTCTCCGGGAAGCGGACCGTGCGCCCGATGACCGTGTGATAGACGTGGTCGTCGAACGCCTCGACCACCCGCGCCAGGACCTCACGGCTGTGGACCGTGCGCGAGTCGTACATCGTGGCGAGGATCCCGTCGAGCTCCAGCTCCGGGTTCAGCCGCTCCTGGACCTTCTCGATCGTCTCGGTCAGCAGCGCCACACCGCGCAGCGCGAAGAACTCGCACTCCAGCGGCACGATCACCTTGTGCGCGGCCGTCAGGGCGTTGACCGTGAGCAGGCCGAGCGAGGGCTGGCAGTCGATGACGATGAAGTCGTAGTCGTCCATCAGCGGCTTGAGGGCGCGCTGGAGCGTGGACTCCCGGGCGACCTCGCTGACGAGCTGGACCTCGGCGGCCGACAGGTCGATGTTGCTGGGCAGCAGGTCCATGTTGGGGACCGCGGTCTTCAGCAGGACCTCGTCGGCCGACATGCCCCGCTCCATGAGCAGGTTGTAGACCGTGAGGTCGAGTTCCATCGGGTTCACGCCGAGTCCGACCGACAGCGCGCCCTGCGGGTCGAAGTCCACGAGCAGCACGCGGCGACCGTATTCGGCGAGTGCGGCACCCAGGTTGATGGTCGACGTCGTCTTGCCGACGCCGCCCTTCTGGTTGCACATCGCGATGATCTTCGCGGGACCGTGGTCGGTCAGCGGACCCGGGATCGGGAAGTACGGCAGCGGACGTCCGGTCGGGCCGATGCGCTCGCGGCGCTGCCGGGCAGCGTCGGGCGCGAGCGTGGCCGCGTACTCGGGGTCGGGCTCGTACTCCGCGTCGGGGTCGTAGAAGTGCCCTTCGGGCAGTTCGTCGTAGTCGGCGAAGTGGTTGCGGGGCGCGCCACTTCCGTCGCCGGCCATGGCGTTCACGTGATGGCCATCCATGCTCTTGTTTGCTGTCAGAGCCGTGTGGGGGCTGGTCTGGCTCTGGTGGGCTGCGAAGGTTCGGACAGCGACGGAGCCGACAGCCTCGAATCCCGCGGGACCCTGGCCCCGTACAGGCATTCCTGGTTGACCACCCCCGGGAGAAAATGTCGACTCATTCACAAGTCGTCTTACCTCCTTGGTGACCAGGAAACTTCTAGACAGGTCAGCGTGGCACCATGCCGACGGTTGGCGACTCTATGGCGTGTCGGCGGTCCGCAGCAACACAATCCACCGGACCGGGCAGATGTGTCGACAATGAAACATCGCGCTGTCAAGGGCGTACGGCCGTCGCACAGCAGGTTTCACCGGTGTACGAATCGGTCGAAGGGTTGCGTTCGAGGCGAGTTGACCGAGCGTCGCAAAGTGACCATACACACATCCAGCCGGACCTTTTCGAGCAAGGTCCGGCTGGATGCGCGCGGTTGACGACCTGTGTTGACGTATCGCCTTTACCAGAAAGTGACTTGCCGGTCCGGCTCAGCCGAGGAGCGACTCCAGCTCCACGTGCTCCAGGCCGTGCGCCTCGGCGACCTCGCGGTAAACGACCTTGCCGTCATGCGTGTTGAGGCCCTTGGCCAGCGCGGGGTCGCGGCGCAGCGCCTCGACCCAGCCCTTGTTGGCCAGCTCGACGATGTACGGCAGCGTGGCGTTGGTGAGCGCGTAGGTGGAGGTGTTGGGCACCGCGCCGGGCATGTTGGCGACGCAGTAGAAGACCGAGTTGTGGACCGGGAA
The DNA here is from genome assembly GCF_018070255.1 of Streptomyces sp. RK62. Classification (NCBI taxonomy): domain Bacteria; kingdom Bacillati; phylum Actinomycetota; class Actinomycetes; order Kitasatosporales; family Streptomycetaceae; genus Streptomyces; species Streptomyces sp. RK62. The sequence goes on from NZ_JAGPYD010000017.1 coordinate 200,776, forward strand.
GGTCGGCTCGGCGTGCGTGGTCGGGCGGGAGTCCTCGAAGCAGCCGCCCTGGTCGATCGCGATGTCGACAAGGACACTTCCGGGCTTCATGCGGGAGACCAGCTCGTTGGTGACCAGCTTCGGGGCCTTGGCGCCGGGGATGAGGACGGCACCGATGACGAGGTCGGCCTCCAGGCAGGCCTTCTCCAGCTCGAAGGCGTTGGAGACGACCGTCTGGATCTTCGTGCCGAAGATCTTGTCGGCCTCGCGCAGCTTGTTGATGTCCTTGTCGAGCAGGGTGACGTGGAAGCCCATGCCGATGGCGATCTGCGCGGCGTTCCAGCCGGAGACACCGCCGCCGATGACCACGGCGCGGCCGGCGAGCACGCCGGGGACGCCGCCGGGCAGCACACCGCGGCCGCCGTTGGCGCGCATCAGGTGGTAGGCGCCGACCTGCGGGGCGAGGCGGCCCGCGACCTCGGACATGGGGGCGAGCAGCGGCAGCGCGCGGGTGGGCAGCTCGACCGTCTCGTAGGCGATCGCGGTGGTGCCGGACTCGATGAGGGCGTCCGTGCACTCCTTGGACGCGGCCAGGTGCAGGTAGGTGAAGAGCGTCTGGTCCTTGCGGAGGCGGTGGTACTCCTCGGCGATGGGCTCCTTGACCTTCAGCAGCAGGTCGGCGGTGGCCCACACCTCGTCCGCGGTGGGCAGGATCCGGGCGCCCGCGGCGACGTACTCGCTGTCCGGGATCGACGAGCCGAGGCCGGCGCCCTGCTCGATGACGACCTGGTGGCCGTTGCGCACCAGCTCGAGCACGCCGGCGGGGGTGATGGCCACCCGGAACTCGTTGTTCTTGACCTCGCGGGGGATGCCGACCTTCACGTCGATCACGGTCCTTGGCTCAGGGGGTGTGGAACATTGCTACACATCCCAGGCATGCAGCGGCATACCGGGAGACACCGCAGGAGAAGGTGCGGCAGAGCCAGTCTAATGAAGGTGTTCCCGCTGTCTAGCCTTTCATTGCATCAATCTTCGTTCGATGCGCTACGGATTTCGCAGGCGTTGCCGCCGTGTTCCGGCTCGATGGCCTTGTCATCGGCCCCGGAACCGGTCCCCGGACCGGTGATGGAGGCGGTCCCGGACCCGGCCGTCTCGGCCGCATCGGTCTCCTCCACCAGCATCCGCCGCGCGGCCCCCCGGTGCAGCTCAGCGGCCGCCGGATCGCCCAGCCGGTCCAGGGTGTCGGCGAGCCGCAGATACAGCGCGCCCTGCAGCCGTACGTCCTCCGCGCGGCGCGCCCCCTCGATCGCCTCCTGGCAGGTGCGCAGCGAGTCCTCGGGCCGTCCCGCGTACTCCTGGACCCGGGCCAGCTCACTCAGGGCACGCGCGTGACCTGCGACGTCGCCGTTCTTGCGGTGCACGGCGACCGCGGCCCGCCAGTTGCGCTGGGCCTCGCCGTACCGGCCGGCGTAGGTGTGCGCCTCGGCGGTCCTGCCGTACAGCCGGGCGGTCTCGGCGCGCTCTCCGCGGGCCAGCCGCTGGGCGAGGGCCCGGCCGAACCAGTCGGCGGCCCGGTCGTAGTCCCCCAGCTCCAGATGGGCACCGCCTACGGATTCCATCGCGCGGCCGGTCGCGTACGGGTCGTCCGCCTCCCGTCCGGCGTCCAGCGCTGCCCGGAAACGCGCCAGCGCCGCACGGGTGCGTCCGGTGCGGGCGTCCAGGTCGCCGAGGTTCAGCAGGGCCGCCGCCTTCTCCCGCGGAAGGTTCCTGCGCTCGGCCACGTCCAGGACGAGGCCGTGGATCTCGTACAGGTCCCCGGCGGCGGCCTGGGTTCCGAAGTGCGCGGCCATCGCTCTGACCAGCTGCGACATCAGCCGGCGGGCGAGGGTGTCCAGCTCCCCGTCGGCGACCGCGGCCCGGGCGGACGCCAGCAGGGCGGGCCGGCGCAGCCGCAGCCAGTCGGCGGCCGCCCTGGGGTTCGGAAAGCGCAGGGCGCGGGGCACGCCGAGGAGCTTCTGCCGGGTCTCGGGGCTGTCGGTCTCGGTGATGGCCCGGCAGGACTGCAGCAGCCGTACGGTCCGCTCCAGCATCCGGGCGCGGGCGAGCTGGACCTCGGCGGGCCGGTCCTGGGTCTCGCTGAGGGCCTTCAGAAGCGGGTGCAGACAGCCCGGGACGCGGTACTGCGGCAGCGGCGAGTCGAGACGGTGCAGCAGACCGAGGGCGGCCAGGTCGTCCAGGGTGGTGTGGGCGCCGTCGACCGAGCAGCCGGCGAGGGCGGAGGCGCCGTGCGGGTCGACGAGTCCCGCGGGGGCGAGCGTCAGCAGGCGGAGCATCCGGGCGGCGGGGGCGGGCAGCGAGGCGTGGACGAGGCGCAGCAACCGGCCGAGCGCGGTGCCCTCCTCGCCCTCCGCCCGCAGCTGTTTGGCCAGGTCGGAGACGGCGGACTTGGGGCGGGCGGCGAGCCAGCCGCCGGCCAGGGTCAGCGCGGCGGGCTGCCCCTGGCACACCTCGACGAGCCCTTCGGCGGCCCTCGGGTCGACGGTGATGCGCACGGCCCCGGAGAGCCGGGTGAGCAGTTCCACGGCCGACTTGGTGTCGAGGCCGCCGAGCGTGCAGGGTCTGACGTCCGAGATCCCGGTCAGCGGCCCGCCGGAGACGACGACGGCCAGGCACTCGGGGGTGTCCGGAAGCAGGGCGTCCACCTGCTCGGCGTCGGCGGCGTCGTCGAGCAGCAGCAGGACCCGGCGGTCGGCCAGCGCCTCGCGCAGGGCCGCCGCCAGATCGTCCTCGGCGGCTCCGGGCGGAGCGGGCACGTCGAGGTCGGTGAGCAGATCGCGGGCGGTGCGCGCGACGGGGACGGGGGTGCCGTCGGGTTCGCTGAGCCGGGCGCGGAGCACCCCGTCGGGGTAGCGGTCGCCGACCTGGCGGGCCAGTTCCTCGGCGAGTGCCGTACGCCCGGAGCCGGGGCGTCCGGCGATGAGCAGCACACGCGCGCGGGGCGCCTTGCGGCCGGAGAGGGTGTCGAGGCCGGCGCGCTCGATGTCCGCGCGCAGCTCCTTCAACTCGCGGGTGCGGCCCAGGAATTGACTGCCGTCGGGGGTCCGGGCCGACGTCCGCACGCCGCCTGTGTCCACCACCTGGTCCGTCACGGGCCACACTCCCGTCCCACGCACGCGCAAGCCCGCCGGGACTCCGGTTCGGGCGTGCTCAGAGCCTAGTTGACGCTCTGGTACGTTCCGGGCGGAGTGCGGCGGGCACGGCGGGGACATCCCCCGATCGGATCAGCCGATCTTCACACCGCCGAGGAGGCTCCGTCGGAGGAGTGAGTGCTCCCTCAGGACGTGAAGGGCCGCGCGGGCCAGGGCGCCTCCGCCGGGCGCAGCGCGTCGAGCCCGTCGCCGGCGCGCGCGGCCGCCAGCGACAGCACCCCCACGACGAGGCAGTTGTTGTGCACGTCCCCCGCGAGGACGCGCCGGACCAGGTCGTCGACCGGCACCCGCGCGTGCTCCATGTCGGCCTCCTCGTCCTCCACCAGGAACCGCTCGCCCTCCGCCTCGGACAGCTCCCGGGCGAGGAAGATCCGTACGGCCTCGTCGCACCCGCCGGGGGTGGTGTAGACGTCGGTCAGGACCCGCCAGTCCTCCGCCTTGACGTGCGCCTCCTCGTACAGCTCGCGCTGGGCGGCGTGCAGCGGGTTCTCGCCGGGGACGTCGAGCAGGCCGGCCGGGATCTCCCACAGCTTGTGGCGGACGGGGTGGCGGTACTGCTTGATGAGCAGGACGCGGTCCTCGTCGTCCAGGGCGAGCACGGCGACCGAGCCGGGGTGGACCTGGTAGTCGCGCCGCACCACCGAGCCGTCCGGCATGACCACGTCGTCCGTGCGGACGGAGGTCTTGTTGCCCACGAAGGGGGTCGCGGTCGCCCGCACCTCCCACTCCTCGGGGGTGTCCTTGATCGTCATGCCCTGCCCTTCCACGTGCGCAAAGGAAAACCGGGGCGCCCACCGTTGAAGGTTTGCGCCCCGGCCACCGTACAACTCTCGTGTTACTTCGAAATCTTCCGCTCGACCGCGGCCTTCACCAGCCCGGCGAACAGGGGGTGCGGGCGCGTGGGGCGCGACCGCAGCTCCGGGTGGGCCTGCGTGGCCACCAGGTAGGGGTGCGTCTCGCGCGGGTACTCCACGTACTCGACGAGCTTGCCGTCGGGCGAGGTGCCGGAGAACAGGATGCCCGCCTTCTTCTCCAGCTCGGCCCGGTAGGCGTTGTTCACCTCGTACCGGTGACGGTGCCGCTCCTCGACGTACTCCTTGCCGTCGTACACCTCGCGCACGATGGAGCCCTCCGCCAGCTTGGCCGGGTACATGCCGAGCCGCATCGTGCCGCCCATGTCGCCGTCGCCGGCGACGATGTCCATCTGCTCGGCCATCGTGGAGATGACCGGGTGGGAGGTGGCCGGGTCGAACTCGGTGGAGTTGGCGTCGGAGATGTCGGCCAGGTTGCGGGCCGCCTCGACCACGATGCACTGCAGGCCCAGGCACAGGCCCAGCAGCGGGATCTTGTGCTCGCGGGCGTACTTGATCGCGCCGACCTTGCCGTTCACCCCGCGCTCGCCGAAGCCGCCCGGGATGCAGATGCCGTCGACGTCACCGAGCTGGGCCGCGGCGCCGGCCGGCGTCTTGCAGTCGTCGGAGGTGACCCACTTGATCTTGACGCGGGCCTTGTTGGCGAAGCCGCCCGCGCGCAGCGCCTCGGTGACCGAGAGATAGGCGTCGGGCAGGTCGATGTACTTGCCGACCAGCGCGAGGGTGACCTCGTGGTCCGGGTTGTGGACGCGGTCGAGCAGATCGTCCCAGGTCGTCCAGTCCACGTCGCGGAACGGCAGGTCGAGCTTTCGGACGACATAGGCGTCCAGGCCCTCGCCGTGCACCGTCTTCGGGATGTCGTAGATGGACCGCGCGTCGGGGCAGGCCACCACGGCCGCCTCGTCGACGTCGCACATCAGCGAGATCTTCCGCTTGATCGCGGTGGGGACCTCACGGTCGCAGCGCAGCACGATCGCGTCTGGCTGGATACCAATGTTGCGCAGGGCCGCAACCGAGTGCTGGGTCGGCTTCGTCTTCAGCTCCCCGGAGGGGCCGATGTACGGCAGGAGCGAGATGTGGACGACGAAGACGTTGTCACGGCCGACCTCGTGCCGGACCTGGCGGACGGTCTCCAGGAACGGCAGCGACTCGATGTCGCCGACCGTGCCGCCGACCTCCGTGATGACGACGTCGACCTCGTCGGTCGCCATCCGGCGGATGCGGTGCTTGATCTCGTTGGTGATGTGCGGGATGACCTGGACGGTGTCGCCGAGGTACTCGCCGCGCCGCTCCTTGGCGATGACCGTGGAGTAGACCTGGCCGGTGGTGACGTTGGCCGATCCGTCCAGGTCACGGTCGAGGAAGCGCTCGTAGTGGCCGATGTCCAGGTCGGTCTCGGCTCCGTCGTTGGTGACGAACACCTCACCGTGCTGGAAGGGGTTCATCGTGCCAGGGTCGACATTGAGGTACGGGTCGAGCTTCTGCATGACGACGCGAAGACCGCGCGCCTTCAGGAGCATGCCGAGGCTGGAGGCCGTCAGGCCCTTGCCGAGCGAGGAGGCGACACCCCCGGTGACGAAGATGTGCTTGGTCGTCGTGGCTGCGTTGGTTCGGAAAGCAGCGGGCGGCATGGCCAAGAGGGGGCTCCCGTGGTCGCGATCTTGAAGTGCGGTTCGGGGGTCTTCACGCCCACCGGTCCACGGGCTACCAGGGTATCAGCGACCGGGACCGATGGCTTCCGGCCACGCTCCGCGTACGCTCCGGCACGCATGAGCACACTTCACCGGCCCCCCACCGGCCGGTCACCCATTGCTCACCCGTTCGGCCGACCCGGGTTGCCCGGAGCGGCACGCAGATCATCTACGTGCGTCGTATCCTGCTCGGACATTCGCTGCCGAGCCCGGCCGGCAATACGGCACCACCCCTCGCCCGTAAGCACCGGAACAACGAGAGCTCGTCAGTTCGTTGAGCAGAGATCGCCGAGCAGTCCCCACCGTTTTGCCTCATGGCCGGAGCGACTGCTTTGCTTCACCGCTCAACCCCGATTTACAACCACCCCTTGACCGCACTAGCGAGAGCCCCCTTGTCGTACGAGTGAGTACGAAAAGAGGGGGTGACGTGGCCGTTCGACTGGAGTTGCACGTGGCCGGGCGCATCGAAGACTACGCACTCATCGGAGACATGCAGACCGCCGCGCTGGTCTGCCGGGACGGCACAGTCGACTGGCTGTGCCTGCCCCGCTTCGACTCGCACGCCATCTTCGCCGGCCTGCTGGGCACCGAGGAGCACGGCTTCTGGCGGCTCGGACCGGCGCACGCCGCTGACTCCGAGCCGCCCACGGCGGCCCGGCGCGGCTACCGGGGCGACTCCCTGATCCTGGAATCCGAGTGGGACACCCCGCGCGGCACGGTCCGGGTGATCGACTTCATGCCCCCGCGTGACGGCGCGCCCCAGCTCATCCGGATCGTGGAGGGCGTCTCCGGCCGGGTGCCGATGCGCTCGACCCTGCGGATGCGCTTCTCGTACGGCCGGGTGGTGCCGTGGGTGCACAAGCACGAAGGGCGTACGGTCGCCGTCGCCGGCCCGGACTCCGTGTGGTTCGACACGGACGCCGAGACCTACGGCAAGTCGCTGACCACGTACTCGGACTTCACGGTCTCGCCGGGCGAGCGGATCGCGTTCACGATCTCCTGGGAGCCCTCGCACAAGCAGCCGCCGGCCCTCCCCGAGCCGGAGCAGTCGCTGGAGGCCACGGAGGACTTCTGGCGCGAGTGGGTCGAGCACTGTACGTACCACGGGCCCTACCGGGAGGCGGTCATCCGCTCCCTGATCACCCTCAAGGCCCTGACGTACGCCCCGACCGGCGGCATCGTCGCCGCGCCGACGACCTCCCTGCCCGAGGACATCGGCGGCGTCCGCAACTGGGACTACCGCTACACCTGGCTGCGGGACGCGGCGATCACGCTGTCGTCGCTGCTGCGCACCGGCTACCGCGAGGAGGCCCGCGCCTGGCGCGAGTGGCTGCTCAGGGCGGTCGCCGGCGACCCGGAGAACCTGCAGATCATGTACGGCATCGCCGGTGAGCGCGAGCTCGGCGAGGCCGAGCTGGACTGGCTGCCGGGCTACGAGAACTCCGCCCCGGTGCGGGTCGGCAACGGCGCGGCGCACCAGCTCCAGCTCGACGTGTACGGCGAGGTCACCGAGGCCCTGCACCTGGCGCACATGACGGGTCTCGCCCGCAACGACTACGCCTCCCTGCTCCAGCTGAAGCTGATCCGCTACCTCGAGGACCACTGGGACGAGCCGGACGAGGGCATCTGGGAGGTGCGCGGCCCGCGCCGCCACTTCGTGCACTCCAAGGTGATGGCCTGGGTCGCCGTGGACCGGACGATCAAGCTCATCGAGTCCGGTGACGCGGACGGCCCGCTGGAGCGCTGGAAGGAGCTGCGCGACGAGATCCACCGGGACGTGTGCGAGAAGGGCTACGACAAGGAGCGCAACACGTTCACGCAGTCGTACGGCTCGAAGGAGCTGGACGCCTCCCTGCTGCTGATCCCGCAGGTGGGCTTTCTGCCGCCGGACGACAAGCGGGTCATCGGCACCGTCGAGGCGATCCAGCGCGAGCTGTCCACGTCGGACGGCTTCATCCTGCGCTACCCCACGGAGGGCGAGGACGAGGGCGTCGACGGTCTCCCCGGCGACGAGGGCGCCTTCCTGGCCTGCTCGTTCTGGATGGCGGACGACCTGGCGATGATCGGCCGCGTCGACGAGGCCCGCAAGCTGTTCGAGAAGCTGCTGTCGCTGCGCAACGACCTCGGTCTGCTCGCCGAGGAGTGGGACCCGGTCCGCCAGCGCCAGGTCGGCAACTTCCCGCAGGCCTTCAGCCACGTCCCGCTGATCGACACGGCGCTGCGTCTGACGGCGTCCGGGGCGTACGGCGGCTGAACAGGAAGGACGGCCCGCGCCTGCCTAAGGGCTGTCCCGTAGTTCCCGGTGGATCAGCGCGCGGCGTCGGATGGGTGCATCGCAAGGCGGAGGGCCGTCCGCATACTGGATGTATGCGGACGGCCCGACAACGCGGCGAGGTGCCGTAGCCGTCGTCGCGCGCCCGCCGGGAATCACGGGACAGCCCTTAAGCTGAGACCATCAGCCCTCTGCACGGAAGGGGGCGCCTCATGGCCTCCCCATCGAAGGCGGGCGCGGCCCTCGCCGCGTTGCGCGAGGAACTGGTCGGCGACGTGTTCGCCCCTTCGGACGCGGGCTACGACGAGGCCCGCGCCGTCTTCAACGCCATGATCGACAAGCGGCCCGCCGTCATCGCCCAGTGTGTGGACGAGGACGACGTGGTGCGGGCCGTGCGGTTCGGCAGGGACCTCGACCTGAACATCGCGGTGCGCGGCGGCGGGCACAGCGTCGCCGGCTCGGCCGTCAACGACAACGGGCTCGTCATCGATCTGCGGCACATGCGCGCGGTGTCCTTGGACCCCGCCGCCGAGGCGGTACGGATCGCGGGCGGTGCCACGATGAGCGACCTGGACCGGGCCTGTCAGCCGTACGGCCTGGCCACGACGGGCGGCCGGGCCTCCACCACCGGGGTCGGCGGCTTCGTCCTCGGCGGCGGCACCGGCTGGCTGGACCGCCGCTTCGGGCTGGCCGTCGACAATCTGCTCGGCGTGGAACTCGTCACCGCCGACGGCGAGCGGGTCCATGCGAGCGCCGACGAGAACCCGGAGCTGTTCTGGGGCCTGCACGGCGGCGGCGGCAACTTCGGCGTCGCGACCGGGCTGACCCTGAAGCTGCACCCCCTGCCCGACTTCTCGATCGCACTGCTGCTGTATCTGCCGGAGCACGGCCGCGAGGCGGCCCGCACCTACCGCGAGCTGATCGAAACCGGCCCGGACGAGGCGAGCGGAGGCGTGCTGTATCTCGCCGGCCCGCCCGAGGAATTCGTGCCGCCGCACCTGGTGGGCTCGCTGCTGTGCGCGGCGCTGCTCACGTACGCCGGGCCCGAGGAGGATCTGCGCAAGCTGGCCGAGCCGCTCCTTGCGCTGCCGCACGAGTCGGAGCTCGTCGGCGCGATGCCGTACGCCGACGTCCAGTGCATGATCGACGATCCGCCGGGGATGCGGAACTACTGGTCCGCCGAGTATCTGACGGGCGCTCCCGACGAGTATCTGGACGTGTTCTGCGCGGGCGGCGAGGCCCTGCCGCCGGGCGGCACCATCCATGTGCTGTTCCCGCAGGGCGGGGCGATCGCGGCGGGCCCCCACGAGTACCCGGTGCCCTACCGGGACGCGCCCTGGGCGGTGCACCCGTTCGCCATCTGGGAGGACCCGGCGGACGACGAGCGCTGTATCCAGTGGGTGCGGGACGTGCGCGCCGGCGCGCGGCCGTACAGCACGGGCGCCGTCTACCTCAATTTCATCGGGGACGAGGGCGCGGACCGGGTGGAGGCCGGGCTGGGCGCTGAGAACACCCGGCGGCTCGCCGCGCTCAAACGCCGCTACGACCCGGACAACGTGTTCCGCTTCAACCACAACATCGCGCCCGCGTGACGGGCGGGCCGGTCACCGTGGGTGCGGATGTGCCGCGGGGGCGTGCCCGCGGGTAGCGTCCGGCTATGGACAGCCGCAGGGACAGCGCGTTCGACACCCACAGCGCCGGGATCACCGTGCGCCGGGCCCTGGAGCTGCCCGGACTGCGCAGCGGGCTGCCCGAGGTCCTCGCGGGCGGCGACCGGCTGGGCCGCACGGTGCGCTGGGTCCACGCGGGCGAGGTGCCCAACATCGCCTCACTGCTCAAGGGCGGCGAACTGCTGCTGACGACCGGCTACGGCCTCGGCACCCGGCCCGCCGACCAGCGGGCGTTCGTGCGCACCCTCGCCGACCGGGGCATCGCCGCCCTGGTGGTGGAGCTGGGCGCGCGCTTCACCCGGCTGCCCGCCGCGCTGGTCGACACGGCGCGCGCGGCGGGGCTGCCGCTGGTCCAGCTCCATCGCGAGGTGCCGTTCGTCACGGTCACCGAGGAGATCCACACCGAGATCGTCAACGGGCACTACGCGCTGCTGCAGCGGGCGGAGGAGGTGCACCGCCGGTGCACGGAGGCACTCCTCGGCGGGGGCGGGGTGCCTCAGGTCCTGGCCATCCTGGCCGACTTCGCCGGGAACCCGGTCTTCCTGGAGACACCGGACGGCAGGCTGCTGTACGCGGCGGGCGCCGGGCCCGAGGGCACGGATCCGCTCCAGGTGTGGGAGGGGCTGCGCGGCCAGCACAAGGAGGCGCCGCCGCCCGCCGGGTCGGTGCTCGTGGACGTCCCCGGCGGTGGCGCGGGCACGGGCTCGGTGCGGGCCCGGCTGGCCCTGCTCCCGGTGCGCGGGCCACTGGCGCCGGTGCACCGGATCGCCGCCGAGCGGGCCGCGGGCATCCTGGCCGTGGTGCTGATGCAGGCCCGCCAGGAGGAGGAGCTGGCCGCCCGGGGGCGCGGCGACTTCCTGACCGACCTGGCGGAGGGCCGGGTCGGCCCGGAGGACGCCCCTGCGCAGGCCCGGGTACTGGGCTTCAAACCGGGGTCCGGTCCGCTGCTGCCGGTGGTGATGCGGCTCGGCGACACACTGACCGGGCACGGCGGCACGTCCCGCCCCGGCGGGGTCGAGAGCGGCGGCGGCTGGGCGGTGCTGGCCCGCGCGGTCGGTGAGGAGCTGGCCTCGGTCGGGGTGCCGGTGCTGCTGGGCGTACGGCCGGTGGAGGGCCGGGTGCCGCTGCTGCTGGGGCTGCGCGCGGAGTCGGAGCGGTCGGCCGTGGCCGACCGGGTCGCGGCGGCGCTGCGGGCGGGCGCGGAGCGGGCCGGGATGCTGCGCCCGGGCACCCCGCCGCCGGTCGTGGTGGTCGGGGAGGCGGGCGGCTGGGCGGCGGCCGCGGTGTCCCTGCGGCACGCGGCGGAGACGGCGACGGCCGCCCATGGGCTGCCGGACGTGCCCTGGTACGACGCCCGGCGGCTGGACATCGACCTGTTGCTGTGGCGGCTGCGCGACCATCCCGGTCTGGCGGCGTTCGTGGACCGGGCGATCGGCCCGCTCCGCGCGCACGACGACCGCTCCCGGCCGCCTCTGCTGCCCACCTTGGAGACGTACTTGGCGCATGCGGGCCGCAAGGCGGAGACGGCCCGTGAACTGCATCTGAACCGGCAGACCCTCTACAACCGCCTCGCCCGGATCGGGGAGTTGCTCGGCACGGACCTCGACGACCCGCAGACGGTCCTGGCGTTGAGCCTGGCGCTGCGGGCCCGGCGATACGTGCCGTAAGGGCCGGGGCTCAGATCATGGGCCGGGGCTGCGTCAACTCGTCGTAGACGCTGAGCACCTGGGCCACCGTCTCGTCCTCGGTCGGCCAGGTGGCGGCCTGCCGCACCCCGCGCTCCCTGAGCAGGTCGCGCCGCGCGGGATCGCCGAGGAGCCGTACGACGGCGTCGGCGAGGGCTCCGGAGTCGCCGTACGGGACGAGTTCGGCGGCGTCGCCGACGAGTTCGGGCACACCGCCGGTCTCGGTGGCGACGAGCGGCACGCGCGCGTGCAGGGCCTCCTGGGCGAGGACGGAGCGCGCCTCCCACCGGCTCGGCAGCAGCGCGACATCGGCGGCGGCGAGCAGATCGGTGACGTCGTCGCGGCGCCCGATGAGACGTACGGGCAGCGCCTCGTCCTCGATCCGCCGCTGGAGTTCGGCCCGCAGCGGCCCCTCCCCCGCGATCACGACCAGCGGCGCGGGATCGAGGGCGCGCCAGGCCCGTGCGGCGTCCAGCAGCACGTCGTACCCGCGGTGCCGTTCGAGGGCGCCGACCGCGATCAGCAACGGGCTTCCGGTGGCGCCGAGTTCGGCGCGGGCCTTGCCGGTGAGCCGGTCCGGGTCGTCGTGCTCGGGGGTGCGGCGCGGCCGGGGCGGGGCGACCGCGGCGAGCCGCGCGTCCCGCGCTCCGGTGCGGCGGGCCCGGTCGACCAGGGCGGAGGTGGTGCCGAGCACGACGGACGCGTTTCTGACGACCCGTCGCTCCAGCAGCCGGACGAGATGGGCCCGGGCGCCCTCGGCGTGGGCCCGGTCGTGCCAGGTGACGACGAGCGGGGTGCGCCGGCCGCTCAGCGCGAGGACGCTGCGGAACGACGCGTGCAGCCCGTGCGCGTGCACCAGGTCGGCGTCGGCGCACGCGGCCCGCAGGGCGGCCACCGAGGCGGGATCGCTGCTGCGGGGCACGTGCACATGCTCGGCGCCCGCGCCCTTGAAGTCGTAGAGGTGATCGGCTTCCAGGGGGGCGCATACGGTGACCCGCACGCCCCGCGCGACCAGCCCCGAGGACAGCGATCGCACATGCGCGCTACTGCCGGCGTTGCCACCGCCCAGTACCTGCACGGTGCGCAGCGACGGCTGGCCGTGCGGTGAGTGGCTGCTCACGGGGGTCACGTGGCCGGGTCTCCTGCTTCGGGTCGGGCAGTCACGAAGAACGTACAGAAGGATCGGGCGGAGGGGGTGTACCGCCTGAATCCCTACGCGTACGACATGTTTACGCCAAGGATGCCAGGACGCGGGGCCGTTCCGGGAACGGTGGGAGGGCGGCGGCCGGGCAACGCGGCGCGGTGGGTCACCTGCACGAGTGAGGCGAGTGGCGCACGGTCCACGAACACGCGCGCGTGGCGCACTTTTCGACACTCGGCGTGATCCCATGCGCCGGATCGGCTCTCGCCCGCGATCACGCCCCCGCGCCCCGCCGCGCGCCGGCCCGTCGCCGACGCCATCTCAGACCAGGTTCGCACCTCGCGCGACGGCGCTGACCTTGTCGCCGTACACGGCCGCCGCGACCACGGCGGCGGCGTGGACGGCCAGTCCGGCCCGGCCGTTGCCCGCGACGACGGCGGCGCCCAGGGCCGCGCCCAGCGCGTGGGCACCGGTGTCACCGATCATCGCCCGCTCCCCCAGGTCGTCGGGGAGCACCGCAGCCGCGGCCCCCATGGCACCGGCGGCGATCCGCGCCCCCGGACCGGGGCGCAGCAGCCCGGGCGCGCCCAGCGCGAGCACCCCGAGAGCGGCCCGCCCCGGCCGTACGTCGACCAGGTTCACGGCGTGCGCGGCTCCCGCGACGACCACGCCCGCGAGCAGCCGGTCCAGCGGCCGCTCCTTCAGGAAGGCGCCCGCGACGAGCCCGGCCGCCGATATCCCGGCCAACTTGACGAGGCCGCTGGTGACTTCGCCGTCCCGCAGGGCCGACAGATGGGCCCGGAAGCCCCGGCGGGGATCGCCGGCCCCCGCGATGTCGTCGTACGCCCCGCACGCCCCGGCCGCGGCCACGGCGAACCCGGCGGCGGGCGACACGCGCGCGGTCCCGAGCGCGGCGGCGAGCGCGCAGGCGGGCCCGGCGTGCAGCGTCACGGCCCGGCCCGCGTAGTTCTTCCGCCCCCACAGCCTCGGCCCGCCGGGGGACTTGGCGCGCAGCACGCTCCCCGCGGCACGGGTGAGGGCCGCGGCGAGGGCGAAGGCGGGGATCCGGCCGGAGCGTTCGATCATGCGGCAAGCCTAGGCGGCCCCACTGACAACGCCCCCGCCACCGGACCCGCTATCCGTCCGCGCGGGCCGTCTCCAGCAGTTCCTCGGCGTGCGCCCGGGCCGTCTCGGAGTCCTCCTGGCCGGCGAGCATCCGGGACAGCTCCTTGATGCGCTCCTCGCCTTCCAAAACCTTCACACCGGACCGGGTGACGGACCCGTCGTTGGTCTTCTCCACCAGCAGCTGCCGGTCGGCGAACGCGGCGACCTGCGGCAGATGGGTCACGACGACCACCTGGGCCGACTTGGCCAGCCGGGCGAGCCGGCGGCCGATCTCCACGGCCGCCTTGCCGCCGACGCCCGCGTCGACCTCGTCGAAGAGATACGTCGGCACCGGATCGGTCCCGGCGAAGACCACCTCGACGGCGAGCATCACGCGAGAGAGCTCACCGCCGGAGGCGCCCTTGGCGATCGGACGCGGCGGCGCCCCGGGGTGCGGGGCGAGCAGCAGCTCGACCTCGTCGGCGCCGGACGGACCGTAGGCGACGGTGCGTCCGCCGACCTCCACGCCCTCCGGGTCCTCGGTCTGCCGGATGGCGAACGACACGCGCGCGTGCGGCATCGCGAGCGAGGCGAGTTCGGCGGTCACGGCCGCCGCGAACCGCTCCGCGGCCTCCGTGCGCGCGTCGGTCAGGGCCTGGGCGAGTCCGCCCAGCTCGGCGCGGAGGGCGTCCCGCTCGGCGGTCAGCTCCTCGATGCGCTCGTCGTCGCCGTCCAGCTCGGTCAGCCGCCGGCCGCTCTCCTCGGCCCAGGCGAGCACGGCGGCGACGTCCGCGCCGTACTTGCGGGTGAGGCCGGTCAGCGCGGCCCGGCGCTCCTCGACGGCCGCCAGCCGTAGCGGGTCGGCGTCCAGATCGTCGGCGTAACCGGCCAGCTCCCCGGCGACATCGCCGAGCAGGATGCCGATCTCCCCGATCCGGTCCGCCAGCGCGGACAGCGCCGGGTCGTGCGAGCGGACGGCGTCCAGGGCCCGCTGGGCGCCCGCGACGAGCGTCGCCGCGTCGATGCCCTCGGGGTCCTCCGGATTGCCCGCCAGAGCGGCGTGCGCGGCGGTGGCGGCCGACGACAGCGCCTCGGCGTGCCCGAGCCGCTCGGCCTCCTCGGCGAGCTCGACGTCCTCACCGGCGCGCGGTTCGACCGCCGCGATCTCGTCGAGCCCGAACCGCAGCAGATCGGCCTCCTGGGCGCGCTCACGCGCGCGCGTGACGATCTCCTCCAGCTCGGTGGCCACCGCCCGCAGCCGCCGGTAGGCCTCGCCGTACTTGGCGAGCGGCACCGCGACGGCGTCCCCGGCGTACCGGTCGAGCGCCTGACGCTGCCGGGTCAGCTTCAGCAGGCCCTGCTGGTCGGTCTGCCCGTGGACGGCCACCAGCTCGTCGGCGAGCTCGGCCAGCATCCCCACGGGGACGCTGCGCCCCCCGAGGTGCGCACGGGACCGCCCTTCGGCGGAAACGGTACGGCTGATGAGCAGCGCGCCGTCGTCGAGCTCGGCGCCCGCCTCCTCGGCCCGTACGGCGGCCGACGCGTCCGGGGGAACGGTGATCCGTCCCTCCACGACCGCCTTCTCGGCCCCGATCCGCACCAGCGCCGCGTCGGCGCGCCCGCCGAGCAGCAGCCCGAGGCTCGTGACGACCATGGTCTTGCCGGCGCCCGTCTCACCCGTGACGGCGGTGAATCCGGGCGACAGCTCGACCACCGCGTCGTCGATGACTCCGAGCGACCGTATCCGCATCTCCTCCAACACGGACACGACCTTACGAGGTCCGGGGCCGGGGATGCGACGGGCCCCGGTCCCAGTCCTGTGAAGGTCCAGGTGACGAATGGGTACGGACCCCACCTTGTCACCCGGGCGGGTGGCCTTTCCCCGGCCCTTTTCCCAGGTCCCCCGGGGTCTCTAGTGCGGTGCCCCGCGCCAGCCGGAGACGGGCAGCGCGAACTTCGCCACCAGCCGGTCCGTGAACGAGGCGTGGTGCAGCCGGGCCAGCCGGACCGGCACCGCACCCCGCCGCACCTCGACCCGCGCCCCCGGCGGCAGCTCCACCGTCCGGCGCCCGTCGCACCACAGCACCCCCGGCGGGATGTGCGGCAGCACCTCCACGGCGAGCACCGAGTCCGGCGAGGTCACCAGCGGCTTGGCGAACAGCGCGTGCGCGCTGATCGGCACCATCAGCAGCGCCTCGACCTCCGGCCACACCACGGGCCCGCCGGCCGAGAAGGCGTACGCCGTCGATCCGGTCGGCGTCGACAGCACGATGCCGTCGCAGCCGAACCCGGTGACCGGGCGCCCGTCGATCTCCAGCACCACCTCGAGCAGCTTCTCGGCGGACACCTTCTGCACGGCCGCCTCGTTCAGCGCCCAGTCGGTGTGCACGATGTCGCCGTTCTGGTGGACGACGACGTCGACGGTCATCCGCTCCTCGACCTCGTACGCCTTGGTCACCACCCGGTCGACGACCTTGTCCAGGTCGTCGCGCTCGGCCTCCGCGAGGAACCCGACCCGCCCCAGGTTGACGCCCAGCATCGGCACGCCCGACGCCCGCGCGAACTCGGCGCCGCGCAGCAGCGTCCCGTCACCGCCCAGGACGATGAGCAGTTCGCAGCCGTCCAGGCACTGCGGGGTCGCCTCCTTGACGAGTTGCACCTCGTCCGGCAGCGGCAGGTCCTCGGCCTCGGCCTCCAGCACCCGTACGCCGATCCCCGAACGCAGCAGGCCGCCGACCACCAGTTCGGCGCTGCGGATGGCCGCGGGCCGCCCGGTGTGGGCGAGCAGGAAAACAGTACGAGCTCGGTTCGGTGTCAACGCGGCCCCTCCGCCACTGCACGGTCGATGTCGGCCGGGTCCGGAGCGGGCGCCCCGGCACGCAGCCACAGAAAGTATTCGACGTTCCCCGACGGTCCGGGCAGCGGACTGGCGGTGACCCCGTTCACCCCGAGTCCGAGTTCCCACGCCTTCCCGGCCACCGTCCGCACGGCCTCCGCCCGCAGCTGCGGACTCCGTACGACTCCCCCACTCCCCAGGCGTTCCTTCCCCACCTCGAACTGCGGCTTGACCATCATCACCAGATCGGCGTCCGGTTTCACGCACCGCGCCAGGGCGGGCAGCACCAGACCGAGCGGGATGAAGGACAGATCTCCGACGACAAGATCCACTGGCTCCCCATCGATCGCATCGAGCGTCAACTCGCGTACGTTCGTACGGTCCTTGACGGTGACGCGTTCATCACTCTGCAGAGTCCAGGCGAGTTGTCCGTATCCGACGTCCACCGCGACGACGTGCGCGGCGCCCGCCCGCAGCAGCACGTCCGTGAAACCGCCGGTGGACGCGCCGGCGTCCAGGGCCCGCCGGCCCTCCACGACGAGTCCCTGCGGCATGAACGCGGCCAGCGCGCCCGCCAGCTTGTGCCCGCCGCGGGAGACGTAGTCGGGATCGCCGTCGTCGGCCCGTACCACGATGGCGGCGGCGGTCTCGACCTGGGTGGCGGGCTTCGTCGCCACGGTCTTGCCGACGGTGACCCGCCCGGCCGCGATCAGCTGGCTGGCGTGCTCGCGCGAGCGCGCCAGCTTGCGGCGGACCAGCTCCGCGTCCAGACGGCGGCGTGCGACTCCTGCCACGTTCGGTTCAGCTCCTGTTTCCATACGGCGGAGAGGGCGCCGGAGGTCCCGGGCGGGCGTCGAGCGCGGTGAGCGCGTCGCGCAGCCCTCGGTGTACATCCTCGTACACCTCGAGGTGCCCGTCGGTCGCGAGGTGGTCGGCGTCACCCAGCCGTTCCAGCCAGGCGTCGACGTCGGCGTTCCCGGTGGGGGTGCGCGGGACGGCCAGCGGGGCGGGGGCGGCCGGGTCGTGCTCGTCGACGGCCTCCACGGCCTCCTCGCCGGCCGGTGTCGTGGCCTCGGGCGCAGAGTCGTTCATGCGCAGACGCTACCGCGAACCCCTGGGGTACCGTCGATGACGATGGCCACGATCGAGGAGTGCCGCGTCGCACTCGAGAAGCTCTCGGAGTCCATGCAGCGCGCCGAGGGGGACGTTCGCGCGGCGACCGCCCTGGACCGCTCGGTGAGCTGCCACATCACCGACCTGGACGTGACGTTCACCGGCCGGATGACCGGCGGCCGCATCCACGTCGACCACACCCTCCAGGGCCCACCCCGCGACAAGGCGCAGATCCGCCTGAGCATGACCGGCGACGACCTGGTCGCCCTGGTCGCCGGCGAGCTGCACTTCGCCAAGGCCTGGGGCGCGGGCCGGGTGAAGCTGCACGCGGGTGTACGCGATCTGCTGCTGCTCAGGAAGCTCCTGTGACGGCGGCCTTCGTACGGGCCTTGCGAGCCGCCGGCACCACCAGGGGCGTGCCCGTCTCCGGGTCGTCGATGACCTGACAGCGCAGCCCGAAGACCTCCTCGACCAGTTCGGCCGTGACGACGTCCCCGGGCGCGCCCTCGGCGACGACCCGCCCCTCGCGCAGGGCGATCAGATGGGTGGCGTAGCGGGCGGCGTGGTTGAGGTCGTGGAGCACGGCGACGAGGGTGCGGCCCTGCTCCTCGTGCAGTTCCGCGCACAGGTCCAGCACATCGATCTGGTGCTGGATGTCCAGGTAGGTCGTCGGCTCGTCGAGCAGCAGCAGAGGGGTCTGCTGGGCCAGCGCCATGGCGATCCACACCCGCTGGCGCTGTCCGCCGGACAGCTCGTCGACATAACGGTCCGCGAGCTCGGCGACCCCGGTCTGCTCCATGGACTCCCGTACGACCCGCTCGTCCTCGGCGGACCACTGGCGCAGGATGCCCTGGTGCGGGTACCGGCCGCGTCCGACCAGGTCGGCGACCGTGATGCCGTCGGGAGCGATCGAGGACTGCGGCAGCAGGCCCAGGGTGCGCGCGACCTTCTTCGGTGGGATCGACTGGATGGCCTTGCCGTCCAGCAGGACCCGCCCCTCGGCCGGCTTGAGCATCCGCGACAGGGCGCGCAGCAGCGTGGACTTGCCGCACGCGTTGGGCCCGACGATCACGGTGAAGGAGTGGTCGGGTATCTCCACCGACAGCTGCTCCGCGATGACCCGCTGGTCGTAGGCGAGGGTGACGTTGTCGGCGGACAGGCGGTTCACTGTGCTCCTTCGGTTGTTCGGCCCGTGGGTCGCCTCGCTGCCGAGGCCGGTGCCGGCGCTCATATCCGGCCCGCCCTGCGCTCGGTGACCAGCAGCCAGAGCAGATACACGCCGCCGAGCACGCCCGTGACCACGCCCACCGCGAGCTGGTCGGCGCCGAAGACCCGCTGGGACGTCCAGTCGGCGGTGACCAGCAGGGTCGCGCCCATGCACAGTGAGGGCAGCAGGTTCGGGCCGGGCGAACGGGTCAGCCGGCGGGCCAGCTGCGGCGCGGTGAGCGCCACGAAGCTGACCGGTCCCGCGGCGGCGGTGGCGGCCGCGGTGAGCAGCACGGCGGCCAGCATCAGCAGCAGCCGCACCCGCTCGACCCGCACCCCGAGCGCGTACGAGACGTCGTCGCCCATCTCCATCATGCGCAGCGCGCGGCCGTTGCCGAGGACGAGCGGGACGAGCACCGCGCACAGCGCGAGCAGCGGCCAGACCTGCTCCCAGTCCCGGCCGCTGAGCGACCCGGTCATCCACACCACGGCACGGGCCGCGTCGACCATGTCGGCCTTGGTCAGCAGATAGCCGTTGACCGCCGTCATGATCGCCGACATGCCGATGCCGACCAGGACGAGCCGGTAGCCGTGCACGCCCCGCTTCCAGGCGAGCAGATAGATGGCCAGACCGGTCGCGAGCCCGCCGGCGAGGGCGCCGAGGGTGACCTGGCGGGCGTCCCCGGCGACCAGCACGATCACCACGAGCGCCCCGGCCGTGGCGCCCTGGCTGAGCCCGAGGATGTCCGGGCTGCCCAGCGGGTTGCGGGACAGCGCCTGGAACAGCGCGCCGCCCAGCCCGAGCGAGGCGCCGACCAGCAGGGCGACCAGCACCCGCGGCAGCCGCAGGTCGATGACGACGAGCTCCTGCCCCGGGTTGCCGTCCCCGAGCAGCGTCCTGACCACGTCCCGGGTGCTGATCGGGAACTCGCCGGTGCCGATCAGCAGGACGCCGGCGGTCAGCGCGGCGGCCAGCAGGACGACGACCACGGTCAGCGCCCGCACATCGAGGCGGAGGGAGAGCCCGCCCGGGGTGCGCAGGGCGCGCGCGGCACGCCCGCGCCGCGCGGTGGCGGCCGCCACGTCCCGCGGTGCCTGCTTCGATGCGGTGCTCACAGCTGGGCCGTCCTCCGCCGTCGTACGAGAAAGATGAAGACCGGTCCGCCGAGGATCGCGGTGACGATGCCGACCTGGAGCTCCGAGGGCCGAGCGACGACCCGGCCGATGACGTCGGCGCCGAGCAGCAGCACGGGCGACAGGACGGCCGCGTACGGCAGGATCCAGCGCAGATCCGGGCCGGTGAACGAACGCACCACGTGCGGCACCATCAGACCGACGAACACGATCGGCCCGCAGGCGGCGGTCGCCGCACCGCACAGCACGGTCGCGGCGAGCATCGACAGCACACGGGTGCGGTTCAGCCGGGCGCCGAGGGCCCGGGCGGTGTCGTCGCCCATCTCCATGGCGTTGAGCGGCCGGGCCAGACACAGCGCGAGCACCATGCCGGCGACCAGGAACGGCAGGACCTGCCGGATGGTGGAGTCCGTCGCCGACGTCAGCGAACCGACCGTCCAGAAGCGCATCTTGTTGAGCGCCGCGTTGTCGAGGATCATCACGGCCTGCAGATAGCCGTACAGGGCGGCGCTGATGGCCGTACCCGCGAGCGCCAGCCGGACCGGTGTGGCGCCCCGGCTGCCGCCGAGGAACCAGACGAGCGCGCCGACCCCCGCGGCGCCGGCGAACGCGAACCACACATACCCGCTCAGGCTGGTGACGCCGAGAAAGGTGATGGCGGTGACGACCGCGGCGGACGCGCCCGCGTTGATACCGAGCAGCCCCGGGTCGGCGAGCGGGTTACGGGTGAGTGCCTGGAGGACGGCTCCCGCCAGCCCGAGCGCGGCACCGGCGAGCACCCCGAGGACGGTCCGTGAGATCCGGTCGTCCACGACGACGTCGGCATAGGTGCCCGTGCTACCGAACAGCCCGTGCCAGACCTCGCCGAGCGACAGCTGTTTCGCGCCGATCGCGATGCTCGCCAGAACGACGGCCACCAGGATCAGGGCGGAGAGCAGCAGCCCGGCGGCACGCGCCACCCGACGGCTCGGTGACACGGGCACCGACGGGGCGCGCTCTTGGGGAGGACTGTCGACCAACACGCAGTTAGGTTAGCCTAGCCTGCCAATCAGCGACGATGCCCTCCCGCACGGCGACACACCCCCGGCGTCACAACCCCAGCCGCGCCAGCGCCTTCTCCGCGTCCAGCGTGCACACGCCGTCCCCGGCCCAGGTCCAGGCCGCCGCGCACAGCGCCCGCAGTCCGTCCAAGGGCGCGCCGTCCCCGTCGAGTTCCAGCCGCTCGCCCCGCGCCGACGCCGTCCAGCCGCCGCACCGGAAGCCGCCCTCGTCACCGGCGACCTCCGGCTGCCCCGTGAGCAGCCCCCGCAGATCCGCGTCCACATACGTCGGCCGGTGCTGCGGCGGCGCCGCGAGCAACTGGGCGCCGTCCGTGACCCCGGTCAGCACCAGCAGCGAGTCCACCTCGCCGTTGAACGCGCCCTCGATGTCCGTGTCCAGCCGGTCCCCGACCACCAGCGGCCGCTCGGCACCGGTCCGCAGCACGGTCTCCCGGTGCATCGGAGGCAACGGCTTGCCCGCCACCTGCGGCTCCGCACCGGTCGCGATCCGTACGACCTCCACCGCCGCGCCATTGCCCGGCGCGATACCGCGCGCGCCCGGAATCGTCAGATCCGTGTTGGACGCGAACCACGGCACCCCGCGCGCGATCGCGTAGCACGCCTCCGCGAACCGCCCCCACGGCAGCTCGGGCCCGCCGTACCCCTGCACGACCGCCGCCGGGTCGTCGTCCGCCGAGTCGACCGGCACGAGACCGCGCTCGCGCATCGCCACCCGCAGCCCCTCCCCGCCGATCACCAGCACCCGGGAGCCCTGCGGCACCTGCTCGCTGATGAGCCGCGCCACCGCCTGCGCCGAGTTGATGACATCGTCCGCGCCGGTCGGTATGCCCAGCTCCGTCAGATGCGCCGCCACCGTGTCCGGCGTGCGCAGCGCGTTGTTCGTGACGTACGCCAGATGCATCCCGCCCGCCCTGGCCGCCGCGAGCGAGTCCACGGCATGCGCGATCGCGTCACCCCCGGCGTACACCACACCGTCGAGGTCGAGCAGCGCCGTGTCGTACGCCTCGCTCAGCACCCGGCCACACGCCTCGGGCCTCGTCCTGACGCTCTGGCTCATCCCGCATCGCTCCTCGTTCGACGGCTTTCCCCCGATCATCCCCCATGCCACCGACACCCGTACGATGCCGGGATGAACACAGCAGGTCACCCGGAACCACCGGCGGGCCCCGGCCTGGAACTCACCCCGTTCCGCGGCCTCCGCTACGACCCCGACCGGGTCGGCGGTCTGGCGGCCGTGACATCCCCGCCGTACGACGTCGTCGTACGGCCCGACGGCCTGCACCACCTCCAGGACGCGGACCCGTACAACATCGTCCGCCTCATCCTGCCCCAGGCCGCCAGCCCCGCCGCCCGCAACGAGCAGGCCGCGAAGACGCTGCGTCACTGGCTGTCCGAGGGCATCCTCAGGGCCGACCCCGAACCCGCGCTCTACGTCTACGAGCAGCGCTCCGACGACGGCATGCTCCAGCGCGGCGTCATCGGCGCCCTGCGCCTGTCGGACCCGTCCGAGGGGGTCGTCCTGCCGCACGAGGACGTCATGCCGCACGTGGTCGCCGACCGCGCCGCCCTGATGCGCGCCACCTCGGCGAACCTCGAACCCCTGCTGCTCACCTACCGCGGCGACGGCACCGAGACCGACACCAGCGCGGTCATCGACCGCACGGCCACCCTGCCGCCGCTGTTCGCCACCACCACCGAGGACGGCTACCGCCACCGCCTGTGGTCGCTCACCGACCCCGCCGACGTGGCCCACGTCCGCTCCGACCTGGCCCCCCGCCAGGCCCTGATCGCCGACGGCCACCACCGCTGGGCCACCTATCTGCGGCTGCGGGACGAGCACCCCTCCCCCAGCCCCTGGGACCACGGCCTGGTCCTCCTGGTCGACACGGCCCGCTACCCGCTGCGCGTACGGGCCATCCACCGCCTCCTGCACGGCCTGGCGCCGGCCGACGCCCTGGCCGCCCTCGACGGCCACTTCCGCGTACGCCGCCTCAAGGTGCCCCTAGCCGAGGCGCTGGACCACCTGGCCGACGCGGCCGACAAGGGCAACGCGTACCTCCTCGCCGGCGACGGCGGCTTCCACCTCGTCGACCGGCCGGACCCGGCCCTGCTCGACCGCACGGTCCCCGCCGACCGCCCGGCCGCCTGGCGCACCCTGGACGCCACCGTCCTGCACGCCACGCTCCTCGCGCACATCTGGCGCATCCCCGAGGACGACCCGGCCCGTATCGCCTACATCCACGACACCGCCGCCACCGTGCGCAAGGCGGAACGCGACGGCGGCACGGCCGTGCTCATGCACCCTGTCCGCGAGGACGTCGTCCGCGACCTCGCCCGCCAGGGCGTCACCATGCCCCGCAAGTCGACGTCGTTCGGCCCGAAACCGGCCTCGGGCCTGGTGCTGCGCGTCCTGGACGTCTGAGAACGCCGAAGGGGCGGGACCCCTGCCGGGATCCCGCCCCTCCTCAGACGTCAGTCACTCACTCGTCGTCCGCCGGCGCCGCCGCGGCACCGCCGTCGCTCTCACCCTCGCCGTCGTCCTCAGACTCGTCGAAGGCGTCGACGAACTCGACACCGTCCAGCTCCGCGAGCCGGTCCGAGGCGTCCGTGCTGCCGTCCTTGTCGGCCTCCACGGCCTTCGCGAACCACTCCCGCGCCTCGCCCTGCCGCCCGGCGGCCAGCAGCGCGTCCGCGTACGCGTACCGCAGTCGCGCGGTCCACGGCTGCACGGAGTTGGACGCGAGCTCCGGGCTCTGCAGCGTCACGATCGCCGCGTCCAGCTGTCCCATGTCACGCCGGGCACCGGCCGCGACCAGGCGCATCTCGACCTGACCGGCCTTGTCGAGCTTGTGCACCTCGGGCGCACCGGCCATGTCCAGCGCCTTCTCGGGACGCCCGAGCCCGCGCTCGCAGTCCGCCATGAGCGGCCACAGCTCCACGGTGCCGGTCATCCGCCGCGCGGCCCGGAACTCCGCCAGCGCCTCGGTGTACTTCTGGTTGGCGTACGCCGCGAAGCCCGCCGCCTCCCGTACGGCCGCGACACGCGACGCCAGCCGCAGCGCGACCCGCGAGTAGCCGTACGCGCCCTCGGGGTCCTCGTCGATGAGCCGCGCGACCATCACCAGGTTGCGCGCGACATCCTCGGCGAGCGTCTTCGGCAGGCTCTGAAGCTCCTGCCGCACGTCCTTGTCGATCTCGTCGCCGGTGACGTCCTCGGGGATCGGCAGCCGCTTGATCGGCTCACGGTCACGGTCCCGGTCGTCCCGGAACCCACCGGGGCGCCCGCCACCGCGACGGTCGTCACGCCGGTCGTCGCGCCGGTCATCCCTGCGGTCGTCACGCCCACGGAACCCTCCGGGGCGCCCACCGCGGTCGTCCCGGCGCGGCCCACGAGCACCACGGTCGTCGCGCCCGCGGAACCCGCCACGGTCGCCGTCGCGTCGGTCATCCCGCCCACGGAAGCCACCACGGTCACCGTCACGACGGTCATCACGCCGATCGTCACGCCGGTCGTCCCTACGGAAGCCACGGTCGCGGTCGCCACCACGGTCACCGCGGTCAGCACGGTCGTCACGACGGAACCCGCGGTCCCGGTCATCACGCCCACGGAACCCACCACGGTCGCCGTCGCGTCGGTCATCACGCCGGAAGCCACCGCGGTCACCGTCACGACGGTCATCACGGCGATCGTCCCTACGGAAGCCGCGGTCGCGGTCGCCACCACGGTCACCGCGGTCAGCACGGTCGTCACGACGGAACCCGCGGTCCCGGTCGTCATCCCGACGGAAGCCGCGGTCCCGGTCCCGGTCGTCCCTGCGGAAGCCACGGTCGCGGTCGTCGCCACGGCGATCGTCCCTGCGGTCGTCACGGCGGTCATCGCGTCGGCCGTAGCCGCCGCCACTGCCGCCACCACGGTTGTCGTCACGTCGGTAGGCCGGACGGTCACCGTCCCGGCGGAAGCCACGGTCTCGGTCCCGGTCGTCACGGCGCGGAGCGCCGGCTCGGTCGTCACGGCGCGGTGCGCCAGGCCGGTCGTCGCGGCGGAACCCGGGACGCTGCCCACGGTCTCCGTCACGACGGTCATCACGGCGGTCGTCCCTGCGGTCATCGCGACGGTCGTCACGCCGGCCGTAGCCGCCGCCAGTGCCACCACCGCGGTTGTCGTCACGCCGGAACCCTCCGCGGTCACCGCCCCGGTCGTTCCGACGGTCGTCACGGCGGTCGTCGCGCCGGTCGTTGTCCCGCCGGAAGCCGCCCCGATCACCACGGTCACCTCGGTAACCACCACGGTCACCACTGTCCCGTCGCCGCTGGTCGCGCTCCGGTCGATCGTCGGGAGAGTTGGTGGACATGGTGACTCCTGTCTTCGGTACTGCAAGCATTGTAAAAACAAAAGGACCCCTGGTCCCAGCTGAACGCTGGTGACCAGGGGTCCTTCCCAAAGATTGTTCGGCGGTGTCCTACTCTCCCACAGGGTCCCCCCTGCAGTACCATCGGCGCTGTAAGGCTTAGCTTCCGGGTTCGGAATGTAACCGGGCGTTTCCCTCACGCTATGACCACCG